>JAJEIT010000055.1 GCA_022827945.1 Dehalococcoidia bacterium
CTCGCCCGCGCCCCCGATGAGGATGGGAGGCGTCCGCGGCGGCTTCGGCTCGCACACGAGGTTCTCGACGCGCACGTGCTTCCCCTCGTAGGTGACCGGCTCCTCTTCGCTCCACATCCGCTTCAGCAGCACGACCGTCTCCTCGAGTTGCCGCAGCCGCTCGCGCGTGGGCAGGAAGGGCATCCCGAAATCGGTGAACTCGCGCTCCATCCAGCCGCCGCCCAGCCCGGGGATGACGCGCCCGCCCGCGATCTCGTCGGCCGTCGCGATGACCTTCCCCAGGTGCGCCGGGTTGCGCATCCCCGCGGGAGTCACGAGCGTGCCAATCTCGACCCGCTCCGTGATCGCCGCCAGCCCCGCCACCGCCGTCCACGCCTCCAGGATCGGAATCTGAGGCGACTGCGGCCCGTAGAGGTGGTCGTTCACCCAGATCGAGTCGAAGCCGAGCGACTCGAACTCGTGGGCCGCTTCGCTCGCCTCCGCCCAGGTGCGCTTGATCTGCGGCACGTTCACGCCGAAGTGGGCCTTGCCGGTCGCTGTCATATGGTCCCTTCCTGCGGCGAGCGCCGCGACGGGCGCATTCTACGGGCGCTCCGGCTTCGCTCCCGCAAGAAACGTGGCAGAGCCCGGCGATATAATCCAAGGCGATGATCGAGCTTGCGAGCTACCTGTTCTGGACCGGTCTCGCGTTCGCCGGAATTGCATCCGCGACCTACCTCGCGTACGTCGCCAGCGCTTCCCTGTCCCTGCGACACCTGAGCGCCCAGACATCCGCCGGGACCGTCACCCTCTCGGGCGCGACCGGCACTCCCAACCCCGGCCTCGGCCGCCTCGCAACCACCTTCGCGGCGCTAACGGCCCTGGCGCTGACGGGGTCAATCGTGGTGCGCTGGGTGGCGGTTGAGCACACACCACTCTCGAACCTGTACGAGTACACGGTAGCGTTTGGCTGGGGCGTGGCTGTGGCGTGGCTCGCGTTCGAGCGAACGGCGGGTGGGCGGCGCTTCGGTGTGGTCGCGCTCCCCATCGTGACGGTCATGCTGGCGATTGCCACGCTGTTCCCGGACGAGGTCATTCCCCTCATTCCCGCCCTCCAGAACGCCGACCTGCTCACGCTTCATGTGAGTGTGATGATGATCTCCTACGCGGTGCTGACGGTGGCGTTCAGCGCGGCCGTGATCTACCTGGTGCAGGGTGGCGAGGGCAGGCGGCGGTTCGCCTCCCTCCCCGGCGGTGAGGCCGCCGGGGACCTCGCGCACCGGGCCGTGCTCGTGGGGTTCCCCCTGCTGGCGCTGGGCATCGCCCTGGGCGCATGGTGGGCGAACAGCGCCTGGGGTCGCTACTGGGGCTGGGATCCGAAGGAGACAAGCGCCCTCGTCGTCCTGCTCGCCCTGGCCGCCTACTTCCACGCCCGCGTCGGCGAGGGCTCAGTCGCCGGCGCGCCCATCATCCGTTGGATCATCCCCAGGCGGTTCCACCGCAACTGGCGGCCCGACCCCATGTGGTGGCTGGTCGCGATGTTCGCGCTGCTGCTCTTCACCTACTTCGGCGTGAACCTCTGGATCACCGGCCTCCACAGCTACGCGGGGGTCTGAGTCACTCCCCCCAGGGGCTCTCTGCGCCGTCGTCAGCCACCGCCCGCCGCTTCCACCCTCTGACGCCAACAAGGCCGGCGCCCACCAGCCCGAAGCTGAACAGGACCGCCGCTACCAGCGCAAGGGTCGGCC
Organism: Dehalococcoidia bacterium; assembly: GCA_022827945.1. GTDB lineage: Bacteria > Chloroflexota > Dehalococcoidia > Tepidiformales > Tepidiformaceae > UBA2991. Next base: position 1,728 of record JAJEIT010000055.1, read on the forward strand.
ACAGGTACAGGGAGGCGTCGAACTCCGCGCAGGCGTGGTAGAGGGAGATGACGTACTTGGTTGAGGAGGCGCTGATGATGAGCCCCAGGACGCCCAGGCCGGCGAGCAACGCACGGTTTTGCACGGGTGCTGCCGCGCTGTCCTCCGCCCTGCCGCCGAAGTGGCTGGTGGCCACGAGAGCCACCAGTGCGAGCCCCACGGTGAGGGTGTAGGCGAGGTGCACGCTTGCGGAAATGGCTAGGAGAAGGGCAGCGATGGCGATCGCCGCCCGCGTCCCTAGGCGGCTCTTGATCCGCACCGCCAGGAGGATCATGAGAATGACTGCGACCGCCGCGATCCCATAGAGGTGAAAGGCGAGAGCGCTATTCCTTGAGATGAGCTCGGGGGCGTCCGCGCTTCCAGCGACGAGTATGCGGCTGACGGCAGGGGCGGATGCAGCAGCGATCACCAGCGCGATGAGGGCGACGCACCGCAGCACCTGGGGCATACCGAACGGCCCCGGTTCCCGACGCCTGTCGCGAAGGGCAGTACCGAGAATGGCGACCAGGGTGACGAGCGCGATCCCCAGGAAGGTGGACGAGTCGGTCGACTCGTCCCAGCCGGCCAGGGCGTTCGCCGTGACCAGTTGCGGAGCGAAGGACGCCACAAGGCTGAGCCCCGTCAGCGCGATGGCGATGCGCGTCTCCGCGTAGGTGAGCGGCTCGTCCGCCTCGCCTGCCGAAGCGGCCATCGACACTCGCCCAAGGGCGATGGCGAGAATGATCAGCGGGAGGGCGAACGACACCACCAGCAGGATCACGGGCACGCCTATGGACGGGCCGTTGTCGACCAGGAGCGAGGCGGCAATCGCGAAGCTGTTCCCCTCCCCGCTCGTCAGGGCGAGGGTCAGGCCCAGAATCCCAACCGCGAGGAGTGCCTGGTTGAAGGTGAGGTACTTCAGGGTCACGGGGCTATCCGTACGGCGGGCCGCTGCGAAGTTCGCGCGGCAGCGCCGGGAAGGGGCGGGCCTGCTCGTAGGCGTACGAGGCGCGCAGGACCAGGTCGTCGCGGTGGCGGGGACCGACGATCTGTAGCCCGCACGGCAGACCAGCGTCGGTCAGGCCCGCCGGCACCGAGGCCGCCGGGTGACCCGTGAAGTTGAACGGGTAGGTGTAAGCGATGGCGTTCGCCTGCTGCCCCTCGATCTCGCGCGGGATGGGACCGGCGGGCGCGAACGCCTCGGTGGGGAGCGTGGGCGTCAGCAGCAGGTCGTAGTCGTCGAAGAGACCCGCCGTCCAGGAGACCAGCTCCCCGCGACGCCGCAGGAACTCCTGGAAGTCGGACGGTCCCACCTCCAGGGCGCGGTCGAGCTGGCGCACGTAGCGAGCGGTGAACCCGTCGTGGCGCGTCGAGAAGTTGTCCCACTCCTGCCCCAGCGACTGGAAGGCCGAGACGCGCGCCCACCAGCCCCCCATCTCCGGGATCGTGTCGTCGGTCTCGACGACCTCGTGCCCCATGTTCGCGAACGCTTCGGCCGCTGTCCGCACCTCGCGCAGCACGTCCCGCTGCACGCGCGTCACGCCCAGCGTCTCGTTGAAGGCGACACGCAGCTTCGGCAGCGGCTCCTCCAGCGTCTCCGCGTAGGAGACATCCGGCGCCGGGAGCGACTCCGGGTCGCGGGGGTCCGGTCCGGCCACGACGTCGAGGTAGATGGCCGCGTCGCGAACACAGCGCGTCAGCGGCCCGTAGCAGCTGATGCTGAGCCACGTCGGCATCGGTCGGGGCGCGATCGGTGTCCGTCCCTGCGACGGTTTCAGTCCGTACAGGCCCGTGTAGCACGCGGGAATGCGGATCGACCCCCCACCGTCGCTCGCCGTGGCGAGCGGCACCATCCCCGAGGCCAGCGCCGCCGATGACCCGCCGCTCGACCCGCCCGGCGTGCGCTCCAGGTTCCACGGGTTACGCGTGGCCCCGAACAGCTCGTTGTCGGTGAAGGGGATGTGCCCGAACTCGGGCGTGTTCGTCTTCCCAACCACGATCGCGCCCGCCGCCTTCAGGCGCGCCACGAGCGCGTCGTCGAAGTCCACGCGGTTGTCGCGGTAGAGCCGCGAGCCCTTCGTCGTTACGAAGCCGGCCGCGTTCTCGAGGTCCTTCACCCCCAGCGGCAGCCCCGCGAACGGTCCCCCCTGCTCGCCCCCCGCCAGCCGCTCCGCGACCGTCTCTGCCTCCCGCAACGCCCCCTCTGCGTCTACCTCCACGAAGGCGTTCAGCGTCGGGTTGAGCGCCTCGATCCGGGCCAGCGAGCGCTCCATGAGCGCCACCGGCGAGAGCTCTCCGGAGCGCACCAGCGCCGCCAGCTCGTGCGCGTGGGCGTAGTCGAGGTCGCGGTCGGGCACCGGGTCAGCCGCCCTGCATGTTGATGCGCAGCTCGACGGCGTCTCCGTCGGCGATGGGCGTGTCGAGCTGGGACTGCTCGTCGTTGATGACGGCCAGCACGGCCTCCTGGTCGCGCTCGTTGAACCCCTCGTCCTCGAGGATCGCCTTCGCCGTCAGCCCCTCGCGCCAGTCCAGCTCGAACGTCTCGAGCTTCGACTTCGAGAGGTTCTGGAGCGTCGGGAACAGCTTCACCGTGACCGCCATCGTCGCCTCCGCGGGCGCATTCTACGGCCTCGCAGGCCGGCCCCGTGGCCCCTCCCGCGGGCTGTGTCTTACGATCGCAGGGCCATGCTCGTGCTCGCCATCGAGTCATCCTGCGACGAGACTGCGGCCGCCCTCATCGAAGGCGGCACGACCATCCACAGCACGATCGTCGCCAGCCAGGTCGACCTGCACGCGAAGTACGGCGGCATAGTGCCCGAGGTCGCCAGCCGCGAGCACCTGCGCCAGATCGCCCCCGTCGTCCGCGAGGCGTTCTCCGAGGCGGGCTGCACCCTCGACGACATCGACGCTGTGTGCGCCACCCGCGGCCCCGGTCTCGCGGGCGCGCTCCTCGTTGGCTACAGCACGGGCAAGGCGATCGCCTTCGGGCGCGACCTGCCCTTCCTCGGCGTGAACCACCTCGAGGGCCACGTCTACGCGAACTGGCTCGTCGAAGGCCCCCCGCCCGCCTTCCCCGCCCTCTGCCTCGTCGTCTCCGGCGGCCACACCGACCTCATCCTCATGCGCGAGCACGGCCGGTACGAGCGCCTCGGCGGCACCCTCGACGACGCCGCCGGCGAGGCCTTCGACAAGTCAGGACGCCTGCTCGGCCTCCCCTTCCCCGGCGGTCCCGCCATCTCGAAGCTCGCGGCGACCGCTGGCGCCTCCGCCCTGAGCCTCCCTCGCGCCTGGCTGCGTGGCACCTGCGACTTCAGCTTCAGCGGCCTCAAGACCGCCGTCCTCCACGCCGTCCGCGACGAGCGCGCCTCGCCCGCCGAGATCGCGTGGGAGTTCCAGGAGGCGGTCGTCGACGTGCTCACGGGCAAGGTCTCGCGCCTCGCCCGCGAGCTCGACGTCGCCGAGGTGCTGCTCGCGGGTGGCGTCGCCGCCAACGGCCGCCTGCGCGAGGAGATGCAGGCCCGCAGCCCCGTCCCCGTCCGCATCCCCCCGCCCTCGCTCTGCACCGACAACGCTGCCATGATCGGCGCCGTCGGCGGCCACCGCCTTGCCCTTGGTCAGCGCAGCCCTCTCGAAGAGGACATCTTCAGCACGAACGACTGGGCGCGGGTGTAGCTCGGGGGCCTTGCCGCTGCGGGCTGGCTGGCGGGCCCAACAGCCAACGGCTAACGGCAGGAACCGGTAAACCCCCGCCCCGCCTAAGCCCCCGCCCCCGTACACTCTTCCGCAGTCACCAGCGTCCCGGGAGAAGTCATGGTCTGGTTTGTCAGCATTGCCGTCGCCATCGTGCTCTGCGGCGTCGCCTTCCTGTTCGGACGGGCGATGCGCAGCGAGGCCGAGCCCGGGAGTCCCGAGGCCGACCGTGGCCTCATCGTCATCGTGCTCTCCATCATCGTGTTCGTGATCTGGGCGGGCGCCCACACGGCCCTCTCCTCGCTCAAGCAGATCGAGGCCGGCCACGTCGCCGTCGTCTACCAGTTCGGTGAGATCGTCGGGAGCCGCGGCGAGGGTCTCCAGTTCATCGGTCCCTGGCAGGAGATTCGCACCGAGAGCATCCGCGTTCAGCGCGCCCGCTTCGACAACGTCAGCGGGTTCTCGGCCGAGACCCAGGACGTGATCATCTCCACCACCGTCAACTACCAGGTCGATCCCGGCGCCGTTGAGTTCCTCTACCGAACCGTCGGCCCCAACTGGTTCGACATCCTCGTCGAACCCCGCATCAACCAGTACTTCAAGGCCGAGACGGTCAAGTACAACACCGTCGACATCGCCCCCAACCGCGAGACGATTCGCGAGAACGTTCGCGCTGCGCTCGCCGCCGACCTCCGGGACTTCTCGGTCACGGTGCAGGACCTCCTGATCGACAACGTCGACTTCAACGCCGACTTCAAGCGCTCGATCGAGGAGAAGCAGATCGCGGCCCAGAACGCCCTCCGCGAAGAGGAGCGCATCGAGCAGGCGAAGGCCGAGGCCATCCAGGCCGAGGAGCGCGCCAAGGGTGAAGCCCGCGCTGTCGAGGCCCGCGCCGAGGGTGATGCCAACGCCGAGATCGAGCGCGCCCGCGGTAACGCCGAGGCCATCCGCCTCCGCGCCCAGGCGCAGGCCGATGCAAACGTCCTGCTCGACGCCTCGCTGACCGCGCAGGTCATCCAGTACCTCGCCATCGACAAGCTCGCGCCGGACCTCGATATCGCACTCATCCCCTCGGGGCAGAACATCATCATCGATCCGGCGACCCTGCTCTCGGGCGGCGATCCGGACGACGACGACGACGAAGACGATCTCTCGCCGGTCACGACGACGACGACCACGGCCGGAACCGGCGAGGAGAACTAGCGAAGGTCGCGGGTCGTGGGCCTCAGTCGCGCAGGGTGTGCAGGCTCAGCACGTAGGTCGTGACGCCCACGCCCACGGCGGCGAGGATGGCGTAGATCCAGACCTGCGGGGGAATGAGCCAGGCCGAGATCGCCAGGCCGATCCAGAGCATCGCGATCGTGACGGCCTTCGTCCCCGGGGTTGCGCCGCGGCGTTCGCTGTAGTTGCGCAGGTACCGCCCGAAGAACCGGTTCGTCATGAGCCAGGCGTGCGCCCGCTCCGACCCGCGCGCGTAGCAGGCCGCCGCCAGCAGGAAGAAGATCGTGTGCGGCAGCAGCGGCAGGAAGACCCCCAGCACGCCGATCCCGACGAGCAGGCTCCCGAGCGCCATGTACAGCCAGCGCATCGGCGCCGATGACGCTACCGGGCTACGAACCGCCTCTGACGAACCTGCCAATTCTGCCAATTGGCTACCAACCCGGAACCAGTGGAAGTTCCGGTGGGAGTATAGCGCGCCGTGCGAGCGCCTATCGCTGTCGCTTCGGCCGCCGCCAGCGCGTCCAGTCGAACGGCTCGGTCCCTGTCTCCGTGAGCTGCCAGATGGACGCCTCCGCCCGCCCGCCCTCGATGTCGAGGAACCCGATCGTGCCGAGCTGCGTGTTCAGATTGTGCGGGTACGTGGGCGACCCCGGATTCACGCACAGCACCCCGCCCACCTCGTCCACCGCCTCCACGTGCGAGTGGCCGTAGACCACGACGTCCAGGTCGGCCCTCCCGAAGTAGCGCTCCATCGCCCGCTCGACCGTCAGGTGGGGAGGCATCTCGGGCACGGGCATGTCGTGCACGAGCCCGACGGACACGCCCTCGAACTCCAGCGCCCAGGCCTCCTGCAGGAGCGGGTGCTCCGGCTGCACGGGACGGCCTCCCGAGCCGTCTTCGCCGTTGCCGCGAGCCGCCCACAGGGGCGCCACCTCCGCCAGCTCGTCGAGCAGCCACACCTCGTGGATGTCGCCCGCGTGGAGGATGGCGTCGACCCCCCGGAAGGCGTCGAAGGCTTGCGGCCACAGTTCCGCGCGGGACTCCGGGATGTGCGTGTCCGAGATCAGGCCGATGCGCATCGCCGGAGTCTACCGCGCAGGCCGGGCAAGGCGTTCCGCTTGAAATAGAACGTACGTTCTTGTACGGTGGGAGTATGTCCAGCCATCCTGTCCTCCAGCCAACCCTCCTCGGGAACGAGGGACCGTCCTTCGACCCCACGCTCGCGGGTATCGAGCGCACCGAGCTCGCCTACGACTCCTGGATCGATCACGCGCAGGGCTTCCTTACCGGGCATCAGGCCGTCTTCGACGCCCTGCACGACGACACCCGCTGGCACGGCCACAGGCGCGTCATGTACGACCGCATGGTCGACGTGCCCCGCCTCACCGCCTCCATCCCCCGCGACGGCCCCGGCCATCCCGTCATCCGCGAGATCGCGGACGCCCTCGGTGATCGCTACGGCGCCACGTTCGACCTCGTCGCTCTTGCCCTCTACCGCGACGGCCGCGACAGCGTCGCCTGGCACCGCGATAAGGCCCGTCGCGACCGGCGGGGCCGGGCGCTCGTCGCCACCCTCTCCCTCGGGGATTCGCGACGCTTCCTCGTGCGGCCCCACGGCGGCGGCCCCTCGCAGACGTTCTCCGCCGGCTGGGGCGACCTCCTCGTGATGGGTGGCGCCTGCCAGCTCCACTGGGAGCACTGCGTCCCCAAGACGCAGCAGGCCGGACCCCGCATCAGCGTGATGTTCCGGAGCAGCGCCGACTTCGTCCGCTTCTAGGCGCCGGGCGACAGGGATGCCCTAGAGGCTCTGCCCCTTCTCGCCCTCCAGCCCCATCAGGGCCGCAATCTCGCCCTGGTGGGAGGACACGTGCCAGACCCCGAGGGTGCCGAACACCCACAGTTTCGGCCGGGGCGTCGGCCCGAACGGCACTTCCGCCTCCAGATCTTCGTCGGAGGCCGACTCCAGGTACCCGTCGACCGCCGCCCGCACCGCCGCCGCGTATTCGCGCAGCGGCCCCAGCTCGAAGCTCAGGCTGGTCGTGTAGTCCTGCGAGATCACCGGGCTGTCCGGCAACTCGAACCCGACCCGCTCGCCGATTCCGCTCGAGTGATAGACCGGCTCCTGCCCCATCAGCCCCCGCACGAGGATCAGGTCTTGCGTGATCACCGTGTGCGCGTAGGTCGCCCCGATCGGGTTCGTCAGCGACCCCTCGATCGTCTTCGTGAGCAACTCCGGCGAGCACCGCTCGATCGCGGCCTCCAGGTTGTCCTGCGCGAATCCGTACTGGCTGCGGAGCAGATCCCGTGCGTCCATGCCATGCCTCCTGGCTCGTTTCAGTCGATGTGAGCGGCCAGTCTGAAGCGTGGACGGGACCGCCGCCACCTCTCCTGCCCTATGTCCCGGTTGTCCCGCTCCCCACCACGACCACGAGCGCCTCGGGTCCGTGGATGCCGCGCACGATGCGCTTCTCGATGTCGGCCGTGCGGCTCGCGCCCGTCAGGATGAGCGCGTCGCCATCCCCCGCGAGCGCCGGCCCGAGCTCTTGCGGGAACCGCACCACGCTCGCCTCCTCCACGTCGACCACGATGCGGCGGGCATCCATGAGCGCGCCCCGCGCCGCTGCCTCACCCGTCAGCAGCACGCCCCCGGTCGAGGCCACCGCCGCCGTCGCCCGGACGCGCCGGTCGCCCTCCTCCGGCTCCGCCTCGTCGGCCACGACCGCCCCGACGACCGACGCCCGCTCCCGGAACGCGGCGACCACGTCCTCGGCGAGCGGTTCCGGTTCTGGGGCCAGCTCGAGTTCGATGCTGTCGAGGGGGACGAGCATGGCCGGGTCTCGCGATGGGCTCGCCGCCGGGATCGGTCGCGCACCGCCGACGGGGAGGCCCGGCAGGCGTCCGCCCGCCCGCAGCCCCAGCCGCGCCAGCCAGCTCGCCGCCCGCCCCTGCCGTCCCGCGAACGCCGCCGCCCACGACTTCCACGCCGCCTTCTCGACCCGCGACCCGCCGTTCTCCGCCTCACCCGCCCGCAGGTCGAGCAGCATCCGGTGCAGGGGAATGCCGACCGGGCAGACCTCCGTACAGCGCCCGCACAGGCTCGAGGCCGACGGCAGGTCGGCGTGACGGCCGTCGCGCCAGAGCAGCGGCGAGACAACCGCCCCGATCGGCCCCATGTAGGGCGACCCGTACGAGAGCCCGCCCGCCGCCGTGTAGACGGGGCACGCGTTCATGCAGGCGCCGCAGCGGATGCAGCGCAGCACGTCGCGATAGCGTTCGTCCGCCAGGATCTCCGAGCGCCCGTTGTCGACGACGACGAGGTGGCGCTCCTTGCCGTCCTCCGGAGCCCCCAGGAAGTGCGTGTAGGCGGTCAGCGGCTGCGCGGTCGCGCTCGGCGCCAGCACCTGTAGTACGGCCAGCGCCGCCTCCTCGTCCGCCACGACCTTCTCCATGCCCGTGATCGCGATGTGCAGGCGCGGGCGGCTCACGCCCAGCGAGACGTTCCCCTCGTTCTCGACGATCACGATGCGTCCGCTGTTGGCGACGACCGCGTTCGCCCCCGTGATGCCCGCGTCCACCTCCCCGAAGAACTCCGCGACCACGTCCCGCACCGCCCGCGAGAGGCGCACGGGATCGTCGTCGGGCACGTCCGCTCCCGCCCCCGCCAGCAGATCGCGGATGCGGGCCCGGTTCAGGTGCAGCGCCGGCGCCGTGATGTGGCTCGGGCCCCGCCCCTCGATGTCGACGATGTACTCCCCGATGTCCGTCTCCAACACCTCCTTGCCCCGCACGCGAAGGGCGTGCGTCAGCCCCACCTCCTCCGCCACCATCGACTTCGACTTCGCGACACGGCGCGCGTCGCCCAGCAGCTGCGTCACGAGCGCCACCGCCTCCTCGGCGGTGGCCGCGCGGTGGTACCCGATGTCCTGCCGTGCGCACGACTCCCTGAGCTGTTCCTGCAGCTCGTCGAGGTGGTCGACGGCGTAGCTGCGCGCCGCCTGCGCCCGCGCCCGCGCATCGGACGGGCTCGCCGTTGTGAGCTGGTCCCGGCTGTCCGCCACCAGCTTCCGCAGGATCGGCGAGAGCGTGGCCGCAGGCGGGCCCGCCTCGATCTCGGCTCGCGCCCGCGCGCGGAAGGGACTCACGCCAGCGCCCTGTCGAGGAGCTCGGCGAGCGTCCAGGTCTCCAGTGACTGGTCCGTAGCCCGCGCCGTCGCCTCCAGGTGCGCGAGGCAGGACAGGTCCCCCGAGACGAGCACCCGCACGCCCCGCGAGGCCACGTCCTCCAGCTTCGCCCGCGCCATCGCCACCGACACCTCCGGCTCCTTCACGGTGAAAGTCCCGCCGAACCCGCAGCACTCGTCCTCGTAGGCAAGCCGGCGCACGTCCAGCCCCTCGACCTGTTCGAGCAGCCCCACCGCCCCCTCCGTCAGCCCCAGCTCGCGACGGCCGTGGCACGAGTCGTGGTAGGTGACCGCTCCCGACAGGCGCAGCGGCAGCGCCGCCACGTTCGGGTGGGCGGCCACGTAGGCGCCGAACTCGACGAAGCACTCGCTCATGCGCTCGATGCTCGCCCCACGCGGGCCCGCCCACAGCCCCGGCAGGTAGTGCTTCACCATGCTGGCGCACGACCCCGACGGGATCACGATTGTCTCGTGTCCCCGCGCCGCTCGCAGCAGGGCGCGGCCCACGCTCTTCGCCTCCGAACGGTAGCCGCTGTTGAAGGCGGGCTGCCCGCAGCACGGCCCCACGATCGTCTGCACCTCGTCGCCGAGCCGTTCGAGCACGCGCCGCGCGTGGCCCCCGTCATCGGGGCGCAGCGCCGCCATGTAGCACGGCACGAAGAGCGCAACCCTGGCCATTCGTTCACGCTACCGGCCACCGGCCCGCTGCCGCAAGCAGGCCGTTGCTGCCGCGTCATGGCGCCGGCTGCCCCCGTGCCCTACCGTAGGACCATGCCCGGCCGCGGTCTGCGCATTGCCACAATCGGTGGCATCGCCATCGAGATACACCCTTCCTGGTTCCTCATCCTGGGGATCGTCACCTACCTGCTCGCCGCCGGATTCTTCCCCGATCGGTACGAGGGGAGCGTGGCCGGTTACTGGCTTCTTGGCGCCGCGGCAGCCGTCCTCGTCTTCGTCACCGTGCTTCTCCACGAGCTCGCCCACGCCGTGGTCGCCATCCGCCGCGGCCTCGAGGTGCCCCGCATCACGCTCTTCATCTTCGGCGGCGTCTCGCACCTCGACCGCCAGCCTCGCTCCGCCGGCGAGGAGTTCTTTATCGCCGCCGCCGGACCCGCCGCCAGCCTCGTCATCGCGCTCCTCATCTTCGGCGCCTCACGCCTTGCCGGTGGAGGAAGCGCGCCCTTCGGCGCGATGTTCGAATACCTCGCCTTCGTCAACCTCATCCTGGCGGTCTTCAACATCCTCCCCGGCTTCCCCCTCGACGGCGGACGCGTCCTCCGCGCCATCGCCTGGAAGCGCACCCGCAGTTTCCGCAAGGCGACCCGCATCGCCGCCGGCACCGGCGAGATGTTCGGCTGGGCCGTCATTGCAAGCGGCGCCGTCTTCCTGTTCCTCGGCCAGTGGGTGGCCGGGATCTGGGCGATCATGATCGGCTGGTTCCTGCTCGGCGCGGCTCGGGGCGAAGCCAACAGCATCCGCGTCGACACCGTCATCAACCGCCTGACCGCCCGCGACCTGATGCACCGCACCTTCGTCGAAGTCACCCCCGGCACGTCCATCCAGGCGGTCGTCGACGAGCACATGATTGGCGGTGGCGAGCGTTCCGTCGTCGTCGCCAACGACGACTACGTGGTCGGCATCCTCACCGTCAGCGACCTTGGGCGCGTGCCCCGCAGCGAGTGGGCCACCACCCCCGCCCAGCGCATCATGACCCCGCGCGCCGACGTGGTGACCATCGCCGCCGACGCCCCCGCCGCCGACGTCATGCCCCTCCTCGCCCAGCGCCGCCTCAACCAGCTCCCCGTCATCGACGAGGGGCGCATGATCGGCATCATCACCCGCCGCGAATTTCTCGACCGCCTCCAGATCGCCGAGGAGCTCGGCCAGGGAGACACGCCCGACGGCGACGCCGAACCTCCTCCCATCCGCACTCCCGGCAATGACGATCCGGACGCGCGCTAGCTCCGTTCCCCGCTAGTTCCCTTCGAGCGACGCGGGCAACGGCCGCCGCGCCCACTCCTGCCATACCACCCAGGCCAGCTTGTCGGACCCGTCGCTGTAGCGCAGCCCGACGTCGTTGAGCACGGCCGCGCCCCCCTGGCGGCTCTGCGCCGGGTCACGCTCCGCCCCCCACACCACGGCGCTGAAGCCGTTCGCCTCTGCGTGCTCCAGCAGCAGCGTCAGGAACTCCTCCTGCTCCCGCTCCGAGCCGACCCACGAGTGCCCCTCGATCGTGGCCGAGGCGTAGCCCGCCTCGCTGATCAGGATCTCGCCCGTGAAGCGCTCCCGCAGCTGCGTGTAGTAGTCCTCGGGAATCTCCCGCACGAGCCGGATGCTTGAGGAGAGGTAGGGGTAGGTCGAGAACGCGAGGGCGTCGATGCGCCCCCGGAACGCGTCGATCGCGTCCCACTGCGGCGGATGCTCCTGCGTGAGCTTCCCCAGCAGGTCCTCGAGCTGGAACGTGGGGAACACCTTCGTCTCGGGCCGGATCGACTTCACGGCGTCGTAGACCCTCGCGTACGCGTTCAGGAAACCTACGAACTGGCCCGGCGCCCGCGCCCGCAGCATGTTGATCTCGACGCCCACCGCCAGGTACTCGGGCTCGTAGTTGGTGGCGATGTAGATGGCGTAGGCGACGAGCGCCTCCTGCACGTCCTCCCGCAGGAATCCCGCCTCGGGATCGCCGCCCTCGGGCAATCCCGCAACGCGCGTGCGCTGGACCGCCCCGTCGGTCGGATCGATGGCGAAAAGGAGCGAGAGGTCGTACTGCCGCAGCAGGTCCCGTTCGAGCCGCATGAGCGCGTGCGTCTCTTCCGAGACCTCCGCTCCGGGGAAGAAATCCTCCCAGGGCGGCACCCGCGCGATGCTCACCAGCTCCGCGTGCCGCCCCGCCGTCGCGAAGCTGTCGACGTGGGCAGTGCGCGTGTCCTCCCAGGGCTGCAGGCCGAGCCCCAGGCGCAGTTCCCGCGTCGGGCCCTGCGAATCCGGGCGCGTCACCTCCGGGCCGGGCGGTTCATCCGTCTCCCCGCCGCCATTGCAGGCGGCCACAAGGAGCGCTGATACAATCACGAAGGCGGGAAACAGACGCGAGGGCTGCATGACTCTACGCAGGTTCCTCCTGGCGTCTGTCGTCCTTGGCGTCATCGCTGGCGCCGCGGCCGGCGGAATCCGAGCCCTCGTGGGCGACGGAGAGCCCCCACCCCCGCTCCCGACCGCCACGGTCGCCCCCACGCCGACGCCGGAGACGCCCCTGGCTGTCGCCCAGCGCTTCGCCGAAGCCTGGGAGGCGGGTGACGTTCCCGCGATGTACGACCTCCTCGACAGCGCCACGCGGGCAGGCTTGCCCCTGGCCGCCTTCGCCGAAGCCTACGCGGGCTTCCGCCAGGAGGTGGGCGCCACGGCCATAACTGTGTCCGTTGCTGGTGAAGATGCTCAGCGCGTCACCTTCCGCGTCCGCCTCGAGACAAGCTATTTTGGCACGCTGGAGTATGCCACCGCCGTCCCCTTCGTTTCTTCACAGCTGGGCTCCCCGCGCATCGCCTGGACGCCCGCGGTCATGCATCCGGCCCTGACCCCCGGACGGGAACTGCACGGCGAGGTCCGGCGGCCCGCCCGGGGCGCCATCTACGACCGCAACGGCGAGCCCCTCGCCATCACCCTGGACGTCCGCATGATCGGCCTCGACCGCAGCCGCGTGTTCGACGAGGAATCCGTCACCGCGGCCTTCGTGTCCTTCGGCTTCGAGGAGGAAGAGGTGGCGAGGGCCTTCGACAGCCCCCTCGGCCAGCGCCACCGCGTACCCCTCGGCACCGTGCCCGACTCCCGCGTCGAGGAGGCCGCCCGCTTCGTCGAAGCCGTTCCCGGCGCCGTCCTCTGGTTCGAGGAGCGCCGCGTCCACCCCCTCGGCCCCGCCGCCGCCCACGTCGTCGGCTACACCCGTGAGTACACCGCCGAGGAGATCGCCGCCCGCCCCGACTCCGGCCTCCTCCCCGGCGATCGCGTCGGCGCCGTCGGCATCGAGGCTGCGATGAACGACGTGCTCGCCGGCCGCATGGGCGCACGCCTCGTGGTTACCGGCGGCGAGGAGCCCGTCGTCCTCTTCGAGCGCACCTACGTTCCCGGCGAAGACGTCCACACGACGCTCGACTCCACCCTCCTGCGCGCCGCCCACGAAGGACTGGGGGGGCTGCGTGGCGCCGCCGTGATCCTCGACCCGCGCACGAACGCCATCCTTGCCCTCAACAGCTCGCCCTCGTTCGACCCGAACGCGTTCGAGCTCGGCCTCCAGCCTGCGCTCGAAGAGTTCACCGGCAGTGAGGACGACCCCCTCAACGACCGCGCCACCCACGGTCTCTACTCCGCCGGCTCAACCTTCAAGCTGGTGACCGGCGCGGCCGGCCTCGCGCAGGGCGCTTTCAACCCCGCGGACCGTCTCTTCTGCGGCGCCGTCTGGTACGGCGTCGACCCGCCCCGGCGCAACTGGGAGGGCGAACAGGGAGAGCTGAGCATCGCCGAGGGCCTGATGCGCTCCTGCAACCCGGTCTTCTACGAAATCGCCCTCACCCTCTACAACGAGGCGCCCGGAGCCCTCGCCGATATGGCCCGCGCCTTCGGCTTCGGCGCCGCGACCGGCGTCGAGGGCCTCTACGAGGACTCCGGCCTCGTGCCCGACGCCGCCTGGAAGCAGGCCGTCAGGGGCGAGCCCTGGTTCCCCGGCGACGCCGTGAACCTCGGCATCGGCCAGGGCGACCTGCTCGTCACGCCCCTGCAGCTCGCCAACGCCTACAGCGCCTTCCTCAAGAGCGAGCTGAGAACGCCAACCGTCCTCGCCGGCGTCGCACCGCTGGATCGGGGTGCGCTGCCCCTCGAGCCAGGAGACGCCGCGCACCTGCGTGCCGGCCTCGAGCTGGTGACCGGGACGCGCGGCACCGCCGGGTGGGTGTTCGCGGACGCCGGTTACGACGACTTCGGCGGCAAGTCGGGAACTGCGGAGGAAGCGGAGGACCAGGCGCACGTGCTCTTCGTCGCCTACTCGCCCCGCGACGTTCCCGCCGCGCTGGCCGCCGTCGTCTTCGACAACGCCGAGGAAGGGCGCCCGTTCGCCGCCCCCCTCGCGCGCGACCTCGTCCTCGCCGCCCTCAACCCGGGCGGCTCGGAGGAGGAAGCGGAGGAAGAGGAAGCGCCCTAGTCGAGCGCCTTGATCGCCTCGATCAGGGCAGGGACGACCTTCTTGTAGTCCTCGACCACGGCGAAGCGCGACACCTGCACCATGTTGCAGTCGGGATCGCGGTTAACGGCCACGATGTTCTTCGAACCCGACATGCCCGCCATGTGCTGGCTCGCGCCGCTGATGGCGACCGCGATGTACAGGTTCGGCGTGACCGTCTTGCCGGTCAGCCCAACCTGCTGCGCGGGCGGGTACCAGCCGAGGTCGCAGGCCGCCCGGCTCGCGCCGGTCGCCCCGCCGAGCAGCCCGGAGAGCTCCTCCATCAGCTCGAATGCCGAGGGGTCGCCCAGACCGCGCCCGCCGGAGACCACCACTTCGGCGTCCTCCAGCCGGATGCCCGTCGCCTCCGCCGCCTCGGTGGAGACGACGCGCACGCGCTGCTCGCCGGTCGCATCGATGGACGTCACGGAACCGCTGCGCCCGGCGTCCGGCGCGAGAGCATCCCACGCCTTCGGCTTGAGCGTTGCAATCTGCACGTCGCCTCGCCAGGTGACTTCCGCGTTGGCGTTGCCGCCGTAGCAGCTGCGCGTCGCCCGCAGGCGTCCGCCATCGAGCGTGAGGGCGACGCACTCCATGGCTACGGCCGTGTTCAGGCGGAAGGCCATGAGGGGACCGAGGTCGCGACCAATGCTCGTCTGCCCGATGAGCACGATGTCGGCGTCCGCCGCCTCGCACGCGGCAAGGGCCGCGCCCGCGCCGGTCTCGGCGTAGCCCGGATCGAGCGAGCCCGCCGGAGCGAGGTAGACGGCGTCGGCACCGTGCTCGAAGAGGGACTGGGCGAGCGATTCGTCGCCCGCGACGAGGGCGCTGACCGCGCCGCCGCCCTGGTCGGCCAGGGCGCGCCCGGCCGCCAGCAGTTCGAAGGAGTGGGGAGCGACGGCGCCGTCGGCCGCCTCGGCAATGATGAGGGTTCCTGGCATCGTCGTTCCTCTAGATGAGCTTGGCCTCGCGCAGCTTCCGCGCGAGGTTCTGGGCCTGCTCCTCGGGGGAGTCGCCCTCGATGATCTCGACGTTGCTCTCCACCTGCGGGATGTAGAGCGCTTCAAGGCCCAGCCAGCGGTTGTCCTCGCCGGCCTCGTCGTCTTCGAGCTCCAGATCGTCCGCCGACCAGACCTGCACGGTCTTCTTGGCCGCGAGCATGATCTGGCGCAGCTGCGGGTAGCGCGGCTCGCCGAACTCGTTCGAGATCGAGACGACCGCGGGAAGGTCCACCTCGACCGTCTGAAAGCCGTCGTCCAGCACCCGCTCGACCGTGAGCGTGTCGCCGTCCAGCTCCATCGACTTCGCGATCGTCACGCAGGGGATGCCGAGCTGCTCGGCCACGCCCAGCGGGGCGACGCCCATGTCCCAGTCGGCCGAGGCGCGCCCCATCAGGACGAGGTCCACGTCGCCGATCTTTTCGATGGCGCGTGACAGCGCGGTCGCGGTCTGGAAGTTATCGATGTTCTCGAAGTCGGGGTCGCTCAGCAGGACGCCTTCGTCGGCGCCCATCGCGAGGGCGTGCTTGATGGCGTCGCGCGCCGAGTCCTCGCCGAGGCTGATGACCGTGATCTTGCCCTCGCCGGCGGCGTCCTTCAGGCGCAGCGCCGCCTCCGTGGCCTGGGGGTCGTAGGGGTTCACCACCGGCGCGATGCCCTGCGCGGGAATCACGCGCTTCGCCGCTTCATCGACGGCGAATTGCGAGGCCGGCGTCTCCGGATCGGGGATCTGCTTGACGCAGACGACTATGTTCACGCTGACGCCAACTCCTTCTGACAGACAGGTCGGGAATGGATGGAGCGGGGCAGGGCCAGCCATGCGCCGCTGCGCCCGCCAGCGTAGCACGCTCGCGCAGCTTGTGAAATCTCGCACGCACCCGATTTCCCATTGGCAGCGGGCCTGATGCCGTTCGAGCCGCGAGGTCCACCCCGGATACGAGCCCCTCGCGGACCAGCGGTAAAACCTGCCGGCGTGAACGTTGTGTTTCGAAACGTGCCGGAAACATGCCTGCAATCTGCGAGAAACCAACCGGTCATAGCTTCCCTCGCGAACGTTTCGCCCCATCCGGGGGCATCGAGGAGGATTGCATGAAACGTGCCCTACCGGCCCTGCGCCGGCCGACCGCCATGCTTGCAGGCGGCCTGCTCGCGCTCGGCATCATTTCCGTGGTCTCCGCCCAGGACGGCGCCGAGGACCTCGCTGACATCATCAGCGCGGTCGACACCGCCTGGTTGCTGATCGCCGGCTTCCTCGTGTTCTTCATGCAGGCCGGTTTCGCCATGCTCACGGCGGGCTTCGTCCGCTCCAAGGAGACGGCGAACATCCTGATGAAGAACATGATCGACGCCTGCGTGGGAGGCATCTCCTTCTGGCTCGTCGGCTGGGCTTTCGCCTACGGCGTCAGCGATGCTTCGAACGAGTTCATCGGGCTCGGCAACTTCGGCTTGAACCAGCTTGCCGAAGCGGGCTATGGCCACGCCGACTGGTTCTTCCAGTTCGCATTCGCCGCAGCCGCCGCCACGATCGTGGCCGGCGCCCTGGCGGGACGCACCAAGTACTCGGCCTACCTCATCTACACGGTCGTCGTCACCGGCTTCATCTACCCCGTGGTGGTCCACTGGGGCTGGGACGGGACCACGTGGATGGGCGCCTTCACGGACGACATCTGGCTGGGCAACGGCTACGTCGACTTCGCAGGCTCGGGCATCGTCCACACCGTGGGCGGCATCACCGGTCTCATGGGCGCTATCGCCGTGGGCGCGCGCCTCGGCAAGTACGGCCCCAACGGCGAAGTAAGGGCCATCCCCGGCCACAACATCTCGATCGCCACGATCGGCATGTTCATCCTCTGGTTCGGCTGGTACGGGTTCAACCCGGGCTCCACGCTCGGGCTCTCGGGTGGCGGCGCAGCCCTCGCCGCGAGTGTCGCCGTGACCACGACGTTGGCGGCAGGCGCCGGCGGCATCACGGCGATGCTCTGGTCGCGCTTCCGCACGGGCCGTTACGACGCCGGCCTCACCATCAACGGAATCCTCGCCGGCCTCGTGGCCATCACGGCCGGCACGGCCACGGTCGACCCGTGGGCATCGGTCGTCATCGGCGCCATCGGCGCGCTGGTCATGTACTACGGCGTGCAACTCCTGGATGCCAGGTTCCGCATCGACGATCCCGTCGGCGCCGTCTCCGTGCATGCCTTCGCCGGCATCTGGGGCGTCATCGCCGTCGGCCTCTTCTCATCCCAGGCCGGAATGGAAGCAGCCGGCTACGCCAATCCGCAGCACTACGGCCTCTTCCTGGGCGGCGGCGGCGAGCAGCTGCTGATGCAGCTCATCGGCATCGCGGCCATCGTCGGCTGGACGGCTGTGACGGGCGGTATTCTCTTCTTCGCTATCAAGTTCACCGTGGGACTCCGCGTGAGCGAGGAAGAAGAGATGCGCGGCCTCGACCTGATCGAGCACGGCGTCGATGCCTACCCGGACTTCGGTCCTTCTGGCTCTGGCATCTTCGGTGCCGCCGAGATCGGCGGAGGCGGCAGGTGAGCGCAGGCCACATCCCGCATCCGACCCTGAGTCCGGAAAGGAGTTCCCGGTGAAAAAGATCGAAGCCATCATCCGGCCGAGCGCACTCGAACCCGTAAAGGACGCGCTCGACGAGCTCGGCTTCTCCGGCGGCATCACCGTCTGGGAGGTCAAGGGCCACGGCAAACAGCGTGGCATCACCGAGCAGTGGCGCGGTCGCGAGTACCGTGTGGAGTACCTCTCCAAGGTGTTCCTCACCCTTGTGGTCGCCGACGACAAGGCCGACGCTGTCGTGGACGCTGTTCTCGATAACGCCAGTTCCGGCGAGATCGGCGACGGCAAGGTCTTCATCTCGAACGTGGAGGATGCCGTTCGCGTCCGCACCCGCGAACGCGGAGACGAGGCGCTTTAGCCTCCCACGTCCCCCGGCTGAGGGGCCGGGCGCAACCCGCGCCCGGCCCCTCTCCCATATCCCCCGCGACACGAGAACAACCCCTACTCCAGGAGGTGAGGCTGTGGACGGAACGCCCTTCGAGGCGCGCGTTCGAAGCCTCCACGAAGGCTGGGTCGAGCGGCGCGAGTCCGGTTTCCTTTCCCGCTCCCACGACTTCGACTCCCAGCGCCGCGTCCTCGCCAACATCCACCGCTGGGCCGGCGAGTGCATCGAGGACATCCGCCACGTTTACGGCGAGGCATTCCCCATCGCCATCGAACCGCTCGGCGACTCGGCCCCCTTCGGCATCACCGTCGGCGCGGTCCAACGCGCCGCCTTCGAGCTCGTCGACCGCGGAGGAGGCGAGCGCTCCTCCTGGCAGGTGGTGGCCCGCGTCGCCACCGGGGCCGGCGAACCCCCCGAGGAGCGACGCGTGCGCCACTGGCGGCGCAGCCAGGTCGAAGAGATCCTGCTCTCGCTCCTCAGCGCCTACGAGCGCTCCCTTACCCGCGAAGTCTCAGCCTGATCAACCCCCCACCACCTGGTCCCTTGCGGCCCTCGCCACGATCGCGTCCGTAAGGCCCGCGAAGATGCGCTTGTGGATGGGCCAGAGCGCGTACCAGTAG
This sequence comes from Dehalococcoidia bacterium, assembly GCA_022827945.1. Classification (GTDB taxonomy): domain Bacteria; phylum Chloroflexota; class Dehalococcoidia; order Tepidiformales; family Tepidiformaceae; genus UBA2991. Next base: position 20,620 of record JAJEIT010000055.1, read on the forward strand.
AGCAGCCCCGCCGCCCCCGCCGGGTGGAAGTGCGCCCCCGTCACGATGCGCGACCCCGCCCCTTCGGGGGTCACTTCGAACTCGAGGATGGCGATGCCGGGCAGCTTCATCTCCGCGAGCAGCGTGAGACGCCGCCCCGGCTCCACCCCCACGACCCGCCAGAAGTCGAGCGCGTCGCCCGTCCGGATCTCCGTCGGGTGCCGGCGCCCCCGCCGCCTCCCAACGCCCCCCACCAGGCGATCCAGCAGCCCGCGCAGGTTCCAGAGCCAGTTCCCGTAGTACCACCCGTTCGACCCGCCGATCGCCGAGACTACGCCCCACACCGCCTCCGGCGACGCGCCGCAGGTCCGCTCGACGCGCTCCCCGCGGCTGTAAAACGAGATGTCGGCCCGGTGGTCGCGCATGGCGAACGACCCCTCGGTCCACCGCGCCGGCAGCTCTGCCGTCCGCTCGGCCTCGAGGGCGGCGCGGACCGCTTCTTCGTAGGTGTGCAGCTCGATCGGGATGCGTGCCTGCAGGTCCGTCTCCGGATCGACCACGAGGTCGTGTCGCAGGCCGTCGATGAGCGGCCGGGCGACGCTCGATGGCACCGCCGTTACGAGGTCGAGCCAGTAGGAGGAGAGCCGTGGGCTGAGCACCGACACCGGGACGATGGCCAGCCGCCGCCCCACGGCCTTCGCGAAGCGCGTGAGCAGATCCTGGTATCGCACCACCTCGGGGCCGCCTGCGTCGTACACGTGGCTCCCGGGCGGCTCCGTTTCCGGCAGGCGCACGAGGTACTCGATCAGGTCGTCCAGGGCGATGGGCTGGGTCAGCGACCGCACCCAGCGCGGTGTCACCATCACCGGCAGGTGGTAGACGAGGTCCCGGATGACCTCGAACGCCGCCGAGCCCGGCCCCACCACGATGCCCGCGCGAACCTCCGTCACGTCCACGGCGCCCCCGCGCAGGACGTCTCCAGTCTCGCGGCGCGAGGCGAGGTGCGCGGACGCCGCCCCGCGGGGCTGCAGCCCGCCCAGGTAGACGAGGCGGCTCACCCCCGCCGCCTCGGCCGCCCGGCGCGTGTTCTCCGCCGCCCGCCGGTCGCGCTCCGGAAAGTCCGTTCCCGAGGCCATCGAGTGGACCAGGTAGTAGACGAGGCCGACGCCCTCGAAGGCGTTGTCGAGGGACTCGGTGTCGAGCGCGTCCGCCTGCACCACTTCCACCCCCTCCCACTCGCGCGCTTCGAGCGTTTCCCGCTGTCTCCCCGCCGCCCGTACCGCGTGCCCCTCCTCGACGAGCCGGGGCACGAGATGGCTGCCCACGTACCCCGAGGCCCCCAGCACCAGCACCGTCGCCACCTGTACCTCCCCGGCTGCCATTTCCCGGCCCCAGGATATATAATATATCTCCGAGGGAGGGATGTTGGCATGGGAGCCGAGTCACATGTCTCCAGGTGGGGCACGAGCCTCGCGGTACGCATCCCGAAGCCAATCGCGGAGCAGTGGGGCGTCCGGGAAGGCTCGACCATAGAGATCGTTGCGGAAGGTGACGAGGTGATCCTGCGCAAGCGGCCCTACGACCTGGCAACGATGCTCGCGCAGGTCGACCCCGGCGCCCTCCACCCGGAGCAGGATGCAGGGCCGGCTGTTGGTCGCGAGGAGTGGTAGACCGAGACTATGTCCCCGCCCGCGGTGACATAGTCTGGCTCAGCTTCACACCGCAAGCCGGGCACGAGCAGGCCGGCCATAGGCCGGCCCTCGTCTTGAGTCCGGAGTCCTACAACGAAGTAACCAGCCTGGCCCTCTGCTGCCCGATCACCTCTCGGGTCAGGGGCTATCCCTTCGAGGTCGCGCTTCCCACGAACATCCCCGTCACCGGCGTTATTCTCGCCGACCAGCTGCGTAGCCTTGACTGGCGAGCAAGGGGGGCTCGCTTCGAGTGTCGAGCCCCTCGACAGGTTGTGAGCGAAGCACTGGAAAAAGTTGGCGTGCTGTTGGAGTAGGCGAACCGGTCCATTCCCTGGGAGCGCGTTGGCGCGCCTCCCCCCTCCCGCCGCTAGTGGAACACCACCGTCTTGTTGTCGTACACGAGGACGCGATCCTCGACGTGCCAGCGGACTGCTCGCGCCAGCACCGTCCGCTCCACTTCCCGGCCAAGCCGCATGAGGTCCGCCCGTGCGTTCCGGTGCGTCACCCGCACGACGTCCTGCTCGATGATGGGCCCGGCGTCCAGCTCCGCCGTCGCGTAGTGCGCCGTCGCCCCGATGATCTTGACCCCCCGCTTCTCCGCCTGCCCGTACGGGTCGGCGCCCGCGAACGCCGGCAGGAACGAGTGGTGGATATTGATGACCTTCTGCGGGTATTCGCCCAGGAACATCGGAGTCAGGATCTGCATGTAGCGCGCGAGCACCACGAGGTCGACGCGGCCGCGCAGGAGGTCGAGCATTGCCTTCTCCTGCTCGACCTTCGTCTCTCGCGTCACCGGCAGGTGCTCGAACGGCACGTTGAACCGCTCCGCCAGCGGCCGCAGGGTCTCACGGTTGGAGATCACCATGGCAATGTCCGCCTCGAGCTCTTCCGTCCGCGCCCGCCACAGCAGGTCCAGCACGCAGTTGGGCTCGCGTGTGCAGAGGATGGCGATGCGCGGCCGGTCGGCGCTGTAGGAGACGCGCCACTGCATGTCGAACTTGCTGGCGACCGCGGACCCGAATCCCGCGGCCACCTCCGCCGCGGGCGTGGTCAGCCCCTCGAGGTCGTACTCGACGCGCAGGAAGAACTGTGGGCTCTCCCCGCCGTTTGAGTGCTGATCGCCTTGCAGGATGTTGGCGCCGTGCCGGTACAGGTAATCCGAGACGGCGGCCACGATTCCGGGCCGGTCCGGACACTGGACCAGCAACCGCGCGCTGCCCTCGGTCGGGGAGTCGCTCATAGCCTGATCATACGTCGCGGGCGGTCCGAAGGTAGTGCATTTGTGCCATACCGCGTGCCGCGCCGCGCCTACTGGTACATGATGAGGTCCGGCACCTGCTCGATGGCCTGCACCTGCTCCGGGGTCATCACCGGCGTGTCCTGGTCGAAGAACAGCTTCAGCGCCGGCCGCTCCGACGGTGCCGTGAGTGCGTACCAGTCGTAGTGCCGCAGCTTCAGGGCGGCGGTGCCGAAGCCGTCCATGTCGATCGACACCTCGACGCCCTCCACGTCTTCGACCATGTCACGGTCGCGCAGCATTCTCGCGGCGAACTGGTGGACCATCAGGATCTTCGGAGGGATACCCTCCTCCTCCACCAGTGTGGCCAGGTAGTGCTGCACCTCGTTCACGTGCTGCGCGCTGATCCCGCCGATGGCGAGGCCCGGCCTCACGCCCAGGTGTTCGGTCGCGAACTCGGGGTCGAGCGCCATGTGCACGAACGGCTCGCGCAGGAACTCCTCCAGCAGCTTCACTTCCGTCAGCGGGTCGCTCCAGCCGATCTGCACGTCCAGGAAGAGGATCATGTCCCGCTCCCGGGCCGCCTCCACGTACTCGGCGATGCGCTCGTGGTCCAGCCGCCCGAGCCAGGTGCCATCCAGTGTCGGGTACGCCTGGGCCACGCCCGTGATCAGGTGGAAGGCGGGGATCACCTCCCGCGGGCCGTTGAGCTGGTCGTACCGCGCCGCCCAGCGAGCCACCTCGTTGGCGACCTCCGCCGGCGTTCCGTGTCCCAGGACGCCCATCGCCGGCACACCAGGGAATCCGTAGAACGAGACGATCTGGGCGTCCTCGAAGACCGACTGGACCGTCGGTGGTCGGGGGAACGTCCAGGCCCGTTCGGTGTCGGAGACGATCAGGTACTTCCCTCCCGGCGAGAAGTGCGTCAGGCCGCCCAGAAGCGGGGCCACTCCCGCGCCCCAGGCTCGCGTGGGCAGGATGTGTCCCTCTGCGAACGACCAGACGGACAGACCGGGGACGGTGCCGTCTGGGCCGCGCTCCCAGTTCACCCAGCCGAGCGCCCGCCCGGCGAACGCCTCGCGCAGTTCGAGGCGCGGCCCCGTCCACTCCACCCACGTAGCCCCGTCCCGGAGCATCACGTCGCACTGGGGAATGCCGTTGATGTTGCTGATCGGAATCGACTCTGACCATCCGAGCGACTCCGAGGCCACTTCGACACTCGAGTCCTGGCCGTAGCACAGGTAGGCGCGCTCGCCCGTCAGGCGCAGTGGCGCCTCACCGTCCACGACGTGCCCGGAGCTGCCTCCTCCCGGCAGCCGCAGGTCGACTTCGGTCGGGAGGTCACACGTAATCTCGATGGAGAGCGGCGTGCTCAGCCGAACGTTGGGTACTGAGGTCCCGCGTGCCGCTGCTACGGTGCTGTCGTAAGTAGCCTCGGCCGTGACCTGGCAGCCGGCGTCTGCCGCGGCTGCGGAATTGCCCCCGGCAATCCAGATGAGAAGTGCGAAAACGCCGGCCAGGGCGAACCCCAGCTTTGTCAGTAGTGCAGGCATCGTCGAGAAGCCCTCCAGGACTGCCACCAAGCCCTTCCAGCGAATATTAGCAATGTGCTTATGCATTTGGCTACTTCTTAACGAAAGGAAGTCGAACCGTCGCACCTCCTTCGTTCCAGCGTGCCCGACCGAGGCCCCGCTCGCCATTGCGAGACCGGAGGGCCTTTCCGCGGCGTTTTCTCCCGCCATATTGACCCTCCCTCCCCACGGCACGCCCTCTCTGGCCGAATAGAATCGGCGGGCAGGCCCGCGGGGCATGCGGAGGTGTTCCATGACCATGGCAACAGAGACTCCCGCCGTTCACCAGCGACTCGGTCGCGGCTTCACCAGGAAAGTCACGCGGGGAGCCGTGCTCCTGCTTCCCCTCATGGTCACCTTCTGGCTCATCCAGTTCGCCTTCCAGACGATGGACGGCCTGCTCCAACCCATCATCTCCGCCATCGCCGGCGAGGAGATCCCGGGCCTCAGTTTCGCCATCATCATCGTGGCGCTCTTCATCGTCGGCGCCCTCAGTTCGACCCTTCTCTTCCGCACGCCGGGTTACCTCATCGAGCGGGGCATCACCGCCCTGCCGGGCGTCGGCGCGGTCTACAGCACCACCAAGAAGCTCCTGCCCGGCTCTGATCCCGGAGCCAGGGCCCCGACTGGCTTCGACACCGTTGTCCGCATCGAATACCCCCGCAAGGGCGTGTGGTCCGTCGGCTTCCTGATGGGTTTCATCGAAGCGGACGCGGGCAAGAAGGTCGGCGTCGTCTATATGCCCTCGACGCCCATGCCCCAGTCCGGCTGGCTCGTCCAGCTCCCCCTCGAGGACATCGAGGTGACGGACTGGAGCTCGGCCCAGGCCATGCAGTACATCGTCTCCGCCGGTGTCAGCTGCCCGGACACGATGGCCATGAGCGCGCTCGAGGCGCCCGCGTGAAGCTGGTGAGGATGGCGCTCCACCTGCTCATCTTCGCGGTGGCTGCCGTCGTCTTCTTCCTCGGACTTGGTATCGGCCTCTCGCAGAACCCGGGCATCGGCACCCTCCTCTGGCTTGTCGCTGCCGGCATCGCGGTCGCGAACGCTATCTGGATGACGCGGCGTCGCCGGTAGGGCGCCGCCGATCTTCCGCCTCTCCCGTTCCTGTACCATCCCCACGCCGCCGCGGGCACGCGGCGAGGAGGGCTGACATGGCAGACGAGATGCGCATCCAGGTCATGAACGGCGGTCCCTACGTCGTCTCCGGCGGTGTTCCGCTGAAGGAGATGGCTCCCGTCCAGACACTCAACGGCGAGAACGTCGACTGGCACGTGCTCCGCGAGATTGACGAGTCTCGCGATCTCTACGCCCTCTGCCGCTGTGGCCGCTCCAGCGACAAGCCCTACTGCGACGGCTCACACGCCAGCGAGCCCTGGCCCGAGGCCGAGACCGCCGACCGGCGTCCCATGGCCGACCGCGCCAACCGCATCGAGGGCGCCGCCGGCGTCATGCTCGACGACGAGTCGGTCTGCATCGGCGCCGGTTTCTGCGGCACGAAGACGACCAACGCCTGGGACCTCATCGACGAAGAGGGCGACGAGGCCCGCGAGCGTGTCACTGCCATGGTGGGCCGCTGCCCCACCGGCCGCCTCGCCATCGTCCCCGCAGGCGAGAACGGGCTCGTCGAGCCCTCCCTCGACGCCGAGATCGCGGTCGTCCCGGGCGGCCCCCTCTGGGTACGCGGTGGCGTCAACGTCGAGAGCGCCGACGGCACGCCCTGGGAGGTCCAGAACCGCCGCACGCTCTGTCGCTGCGGCGCCTCTAACAACAAGCCGTTTTGTGACGGCGCCCACAGCGACCTGCATTTCGACGAGCGCTAGCCGGGGCTTTCCACCTCGCTCAGCGCATGCACGAACGGGAACGCCGGGCTTGCGGCCCGGTGGAATCGGTCATCGGCCGTCCACAGCTCGCAGCCCAGGGACTCCGCCAGCGCTAGGTAGTGACAGTCGTAGGCCGCACCCTGGCCGAGTTCGCTTGCCAGTTCGAGTGCCCGACTATGGAGCTGAGGCAGGGGGTGCAGGTCAACCAGTGAATTCAGGTCATCGATGAGCTTCACGGCCCCCGGCACGGTCAGTTCACCCTTCACGACTTGCTGGTGAAGGGCATTAGTCACCTCCGCTGGCAGGAGGTGCGGAGCCGACGGACGTCTGTCCTCGCGGCCCCAGGACTCCAGCAGGGCCTGCGCCTGGTCGGAGTCGTCCTCCTCCAGGAGCCACTTCAGCGCCAGGCTTGCATCGACGACGACGAATTCACTCACGGCCCTTGGGCCTGCGCGTCTGCTCGATCTGCGCGTCCCGCATCTCACGTCCCTCGCGAATCAGGTCGACGGAGTTCCCCGGCAGAACGCGGTCGCCGAAGATCTCTTTCCGCATCCGGGCGAACTGCTCGGCCGCTCCCGACACTGAGGGCCGACCAGGCGCATTTCCCGACTCGTCCTCGGCCAACTCCCTCTCGATGGCGGTCTGGCAGTACTCGCGCATGCTGACGCCCTTCAGGGCGGCGACTGCCTTCAGACGTCGCTGAAGGGGGGCGTCAAGGTCCAGGGTGAGCCGCTTCTTCTCGACTGGCTTCGCCATGGCGTGTCTCCCACAGGCAGGTTCCCGCCCATTCCAGATTTGCGGAAATACAGAAATACGTCAAGAGGCCTCACGGGACAGGGGCGCATAGCAAGTGGGAAGGGGCCGGAGAGAAGCGGGGCTGCTAGCCCAGCAGCCGCTTCATTGTCGCGCCGATCTCCGCCGGCGAGTCCGAAACGACCGCGCCCGCCGCGCGAAGCGCGGCCTTCTTGTTCTCGGCCTTGCCGTCCTCGCCGGAGATGATCGCGCCCGCGTGACCCATCCGCCGCCCCGGAGGCGCCGTCGCCCCCGCGATGAACGCCACGACCGGCTTGCGCACGTGATCCTGGATGTAGGCCGCCGCCTCCTGCTCCGCGCTTCCGCCTATCTCGCCCACCATCACGATCGCGTCCGTATCCGGATCTTCGTTCAGCATCCTGATCGCTTCGATCTGCGGCGTCCCGATGATCGGGTCGCCGCCCACGCCGATGCAGGTGCTCTGTCCGAGTCCTTCGGCCGTCAGCTGCGCCACCACCTCGTACACCAGCGTTCCCGAGCGGCTCACCACGCCGACGCGGCCCGGCAGGAACACGTCGCCCGGCATGATGCCCACGCGCGTCTGCGTCCCCGGCGTGATCACGCCCGGACAGTTCGGCCCGATGAGCATCGTCGGGCCCTCTTTCAGGGCCTGCTTCACGCGCACCATGTCCATCACGGGGATGCCCTCCGTGATGCAGACAGCCAGGGGCACGGCCGAGGACGCCGCCTCCAGGATCGCGTCCGCCGCGAAGGGCGCTGGCACGAAGATGATGCTCACGTTCGCGCCCGTCTCCCGCACTGCCGTATCCACCGTCGGGAAGATGGGAACCCCGTCCTGCTCCTCGCCGCCGCGCCGCGGATGCACCGCCGCCACCACGTTCGTCCCGTAGGCGATCGACCGGCGCATGTGGTTCGCGCCTTCCGTGCCGATCCCCTGAACCATCAGTCGCGTGTTCTCGTCGAGAAGGACGCTCATTGAAGCTCCCGCGCGCGCCGCGCCGCCGAAATACGCCCGCGCGCTCCCTCGGCGATCGCGGGCCTCCGCATTCTAGCCGCGCCTCCCGATGGCGCTAGCGGGGAGGCCTTCCTCCGGCCCGCAGCCGCCGCCGCTGCTACGATTACGCACCGATCACCGATCCCCAATCACCGACCACTGGAGATTCCCCATGGCCATGGCTCTCGAAGGCATCAAGGTCCTCGACCTCTCCCGCCTCGCTCCCGGTCCCTACTGCTCGATGCTCCTCGCCGACTTCGGCGCCGACGTCACCCTCGTCGAGGCCGTCCCCGGCGCCAACGCGAAGCTCGCCGGCCCCGCCGCCGACCCCGAGGCGGCGAAGCGCGCGGCCGCCTACAACGCCCTCGGCCGCGGCAAGCGCTCCATCGCCCTGAACCTCAAGAACGAGGCCGCCCGCGAGGTCTTTTACGAGCTCGTGAGAGGAGCCGACGTCGTTCTCGAGGGCTTTCGCCCCGGTGTCGTCAACCGCCTCGGCGTCGACTACGAGACGCTCTCCGCCATCAATCCCCGCATCGTCTACTGCTCCCTCTCCGGCTTCGGCCAGACGGGGCCCTACAGCAACCTCGTCGGCCACGACATCAACTACATCTCCATCGGAGGCGCCCTCGGCGTCATCGGCCGCCCCGGAACTCCCCCCGCCATCCCCGTGAACCTGCTCGCCGACTTCGCCGGCGGCGGGCTCATGGCCGCCTTCGCCATCTGCGCCGCCCTCCTCGCCCGCGAGCACACCGGCCGGGGCCAGACGGTAGACATCGCCATGAGCGATGGCGTCCTCTCCCTCATGACCAGCGCCATGACCGGCTTCTTCTCGACCGGCACGCCCCTCCGCCCCGGCGAAGGCTTCCTCACCGGCGCCCGCCCCTGGTACGACACCTACCAGTGCAGCGACGGCCGCTGGTTCTCCATCGGCAGCATCGAACCCCACTTCTACGACGCCCTCTGCCGCACCCTCGGCGCCGAGGAGTTCCTGGGGAGGCAGCACGACGAGTCCGCCTGGCCCGCCATGCGCGAGCGCTTCGAGGCCGCCTTCGCCACGAAGACCGCCGATGAGTGGATGGCGATCATGTCCGAACACGACATCTGCGCCGCCCCCGTCCTCGAGCAGGAGAACATCGTCACCGACCCCCACAACGTCGCCCGCGACATGATCGTGACCATCGACACCCCGGCGGGACCGGTCCAGCAAGTCGGCGTCGGCCCCAAGCTCAGCGACACGCCCGGACGCGTCGAGCGTGGCGCGCCCGTCAACGGCGAGCACACCGACGAGGTGCTCGCCTCCATCGGCTACGATGCCGAGCGCATCGCCGCCCTTCGCGCCGAGGGCGCCGTCGGCTAGCGTCGGGCGCCCTTGGGGCGCAGCCGCCAAAGGAGCACCCATGGAATACCGCGTCGTCGCCACCGATATCGAGTTCGCCGAAGGGCCGCTGGAACTGCCCGGTGGTGACATCCTCTACACCGAGATCCGCGCCGGCACGCTCACCCGCGTCTCGCCCGACGGCTCCCGCAAGGAGACCTTCGCGACCACGGGCGGCGGCCCCAACGGCGCCGCCATCGGCCCCGACGGCGCCATCTACGTCACGCAGAACGGCGGCTTCCAGTGGTCCGAGAGCCGCACCTCCAGCGGCCAGCGCATGATCTCGCCCGGCCCGCGCCCCGAGGAGGGCTACATCGGTGGCCAGATCCAGCGCGTCAGCGCCGACGGCTCCGAGGTCACCACCATCTACTCCGAGTGCGACGGCGAGCCCCTCAAGGGCCCCAACGACCTCGTCTTCGACCGCGAGGGCAACTTCTACTTCACCGACCACGGCAAGCGCTACGGCCGCCAGCGCGATATCACCGGCGTCTTCTACGCCTCGCCGAAGGGCGACTTCATCCGCGAGATCATCTTCCCCCTGGAGGCCCCGAACGGCATCGGCCTCAGCCCCGACGAGCGCACGCTCTACGTCGCAGAGACTCCCACCGGCCGCCTCTGGGGCTTCGACATCACCGCCCCGGGCGAGATCGGCGACCGCCGCGTCGTCGCCACCGTCCCCGGCGCCCCGCCCTACAACTACGCCATGTGCGACTCCATGTGCGTCGACGGCGACGGCAACATCCTCGTCGCCACCATCATCAACGGCGGTATCACCTCCATCTACCCCGACGGCGCGACCGTCTGGCACGAGCCCCTCCCCGATCGCGTCACCACCAACGCCTGCTTCGCCGGCCCCGACCTGCGCACGCTCTACGTGACCATGGGCAGCATGGGCCAGCTCGTGGCGTTCGATGACTGGCCCGTCCCCGGCCACCGGCTCAATTTCCAGGCCGAAAGCGCGCCCGCGTGAGAATCGCCGTCACGGCGACCCTCGCCATCTGCGTGGTGGGTCTGGGGCTGCTGCGGGTCACCGTCGCCGCCCCCCAGCGGTGCCCCGAGATCACGCCCGCCTCGCTTCAAGCCTTCGCCTCCGCTTCCGCGGCCTGGATCGAGGTCGCCCAGTACGCCGACGGTCGCTACGTCTACGAGTACGACGCCCGCACCGACGGCATCTCCGGGGACTACAACGTCGTCCGCCACGCCGGCGTCACCATGTCCCTCTACCAGGCCGTGGCCCTCGGCGACCGGTCGCGCCTGCACGCCGCCGACCTCGGCACGGCCTGGATGCAGGCCAACCTCATCGAACGCGACGACTGGGTCGCCCTCCGCAACCCCGATACCGGCCGCGTGAAGCTCGGCGCGAGCTCGCTCATGCTCGCCGGCCTGACCCAGCGCCGACTCGCCACCGACGACCCCATCTTCGACGACCTCATGAAGCAGCTCGCCCGCTTCCTCGTCGTGATGCAGCTCCCCGACGGCGCCATGCTCAACTTCTGGGATCCCGGCACGGGCAAGCCCGACCCCTCCGTCCGCTCGCGCTACGCCACCGGCGAGGCCCTCTGGGCCCTGGCCCAGATGCACCGCCACTTCCCCAACGACGGCTGGGACGAGCCATCCTGGCGCATCGCCGACTACCTCGCCCTCCACCGCGACGAGGTCGAGGGACTCGACTTCCCTCCCTGGCCCGACCAGTGGGCCGCCTACAGCCTGTCCGAGATGGGGGACTGGCCCCTGAAGGAGCACCACATCGAGTACGCACGCAAGCTCGCCGAGCGCTTCGGCTTCCTCATCCGGGTCGAGTCGCAACGCACCGGGGGCGTCATCAACGAGCCATTCCACGGGCGCCTCACACGCGCCGCCGGCCTCGGGACGTGGGTCGAAGGGCTCACCTCGATGTGGCGCCTCGCTAGCACCGACGACCGGCTTGCCGATCTCGAACCGAAGCTGGCCGAACGCGCCATCTGCGGGGCTGGCATCCTCGCCAGCCGCCAGGTCTCGGACGAAGGCGCCGCCGCATGGCCCAGTCCGGCCCTCGCCGCCGGCGCCTGGTTCCGCGACGGCATCACGCGCATGGACGACCAGCAGCACGCCCTCTCCGGCCTCGCCCTCACAGGGGCTATCCTTGCCGCCGAGGAGGACAGACCATGAGCGGACTCGGGATCACCATCCTCCTCGTCTTCGCCTCGATTAACCCGCCGGCGGTCCTCTCGACGATGAACCGGGCCGTCGAAGGCCGCCTCAATCCCCGGGTGGCCCTCGTCGCCTTCCTCGCCGGCGCCGCCCTCCTCCTCGCCGCCACCTTCGCCGCCGACGCCTTCCTCGATGCCCTCGACCTCGAGCCGGAGACCTTCCGCATCTCCGCCGGCATCGTGATGGCCGTCACCGGCGCCGCCTTCATCCTCTTCGGACCACTCTCCTACCCGGTCGAGCCCGGCCGGAAGGGCGCCCTCTTCCCCTTCGCCTTCCCGCTCCTCGCGAGCCCGGCCGCCTTTGCCGCCGTGCTCACCCGCTCCGCCGACAAGGGAGAGCCCCAGGCGGTGCTCGCGGTCCTCCTCGTAACGGCCGCCGTGGCTGCGGGCGTGTTCGCACTCTCCGGCCGCTCCGCGCCCGTCGTCGGCGCCCTCGCCCGCCTCATCGGCGCGGTCCTTGTGTTCCGCGCCGTGTCTCTCGTCATCGACGGGATCCGCGCCGTGTAGCCCCCCGGAAGGAGTCACCCATGCCGGAACTCGACCAGGCCGCCCTCCAGCGCGCGCTCGACGAGATCGAGTTGCGCAACCTCTACTTCCGCTACGCCCGCGGTGTCGACCGCCTCGACCCTGAGCTGTTGCGCTCCTGCTTCCATGAGGACGCCCACATCACCACCCGCAATCGCGAGATACGCGACGACTTCGTGAAGAACGTGATGGTCGGGCTCTCGCGCTTCAAGATGACCCAGCACGTCACCACCAACGTCTGGGTCGAGATCGACGGCGACACGGCGAAAGGCGAGGCCTACGCCCAGGCCAACCACCGCGCCCCCGGCGAGAACGGCGAGCCCGACACCGACTACCGCTGGGGCGGGCGCTACGTCGACCGCTTCGAGCGCCGCGACGGCGTCTGGAAGTTCTCCGACCGCGTCGTCATCCACGACATGGACCGCGTCGTTCGCGTCGACGAGGTCTGGGATCCGCCTGGGCTCGGCTTCACCGAGGGCTCCCACTCGACCGGCGACATCGTCTACCAGGAATAGCCCGGGAGGAACATATGAGGCCCGACGCCATCATCAACGCCCACGACATCCCCTCGGACGAGATCTTTCACTTCGCCATGGCCGTCCCCGACTTGCAGGCCGCGATGGACCAGCTCGGCCCCGCCCTCAACGCGGACTGGACCTCCATCTGGTCCATGACGCGGAAGATGGATACCCCTCGAGGCCCCACCACCGACGAGATGCAGGCCGTCTATACCCGCCAGGGGCCGCCCTACATCGAGCTGGTGAGCGGCCACGGCAGCGGCTTCTTCGCGGCCGACGACGGGCCCCGTCTCCACCACGTCGGCTACATCGTCGACGACGTTCGCGCCGAGGCCGAGCGCCTCCAGGCGCTGGGCATGACCATCTGGGACCTGGGCCCCGGTTCCGCCTTCGTCACGAACGACGTCGGCATGACCTTCGAGATCATGGGGCCCGGCATCCGCCAGACCCTCGACGAGTGGTTCAACAGGCCCACCGACTAGCGCGCTTCGGAGCCGCTAACCTGCCCGTCGCGTAGCATCCTTCGGCGATGCCGAGGCGCATCCTCATCAGCAACGATGACGGCTACGAGTCCCCCGGACTCTGGGCGCTCGCCCGCGCCTGTCGCTCCCTCGACTGCGACGTCACCGTCGTCGCGCCCAGCAAGAACCAGAGCGCCGTCGGCGGCAGCCTCACGCTCCGCCAGGAGCTGAACTGGATCCCCATCGAGGATCCGCCCGTGCCCGGCGTCGATGCCTGGCACGTCAACGGCTCCCCCGCTTCGGCCGTCATCGTCGGCCTCAACGGCGTCCTCGACGAAGAGCCCGACCTGCTCGTCTCCGGCATCAACCGGGGCGCCAACATCGGCAACGATCTCACCGCCAGCGGCACCGTCGGCGCCGCCCTCCAGGGTCACTATCGCGGCATCACCTCGCTCGCCATCTCGTACGCGATGGACCCCCGCGCCGAGGTCGACTGGGACGCCGCCGAACGCGTCGCCGCCATCTTCTGCCGCGAGGAGATCGAGGGCCGGCTGCCGAAGTCCATCTTCCTCAACGTGAACATCCCCCTCGTCCCCTTCGAGGAGATCAAGGGCATCCTCGTGACGCGCGTCGCGCGACGGGGCTACTTCCACCTCGAGGTCCAGGGCGAGTCGAAGGGCTTCCTCACCCGCGGACCCTTCGAGCCCACCCCCCTCGACCCGCCCCCCGGCACCGACATCTGGGCGATCATGCACAAGTACGTGAGCGTCAGCCCGCTCCAGGCCAACTTCACCGACCACCACGTCATCGACGCCCTCGGCGAGCGCTTCAATGCTGCCTGGAACGAATAGCGCGCAGGCGTTGCGCTACACTCGAAGCTGACCAAATCCGGAGGACAGTCCCATGTCTGGCCACTCGAAATGGTCGACCATCAAGCGCAAGAAAGCCGCCGCCGATAACAAACGCGGCGCCCTCTTCACCAAGCTTGCCAAGGAGCTCCAACTCGCCGCCAGGGCCGGCGGCCCCGACCCCGACGCGAACTTCAAGTTGCGCCTCGCCGTCCAGCGCGCGAAGGCCGCCAACATGCCCAACGACAACATCACGCGCGCCATCGCGAAGGCCACCGGCGGCGCCGACGGCGACCAGCTGATCGAGGTCAGCTACGAGGGTTACGGCCCCGGCGGCGCCGCCGTCCTCGTGACCGCCGTCACGGACAACCGCAACCGCACGGTCGCCGCCATCCGCCACGAGTTCACCAGCGTGGGCGGCAGCCTCGGCGAGAACGGCTCCGTCGCCTGGCAGTTCAAGTCCCGCGGCGCGTTGTCCGTGCCCATCGACGGCCACGACGAGGACGAGATCGCCCTCGTCGCGATCGAGGCCGGCGCCGACGACCTCGAAACCTCCGACGGCTCCGTCGAGATCCAGACCGCCCCCGGAGACCTCGAAGCCGTCCGTGTGGCGCTCACGGAGGCGGGCTACACCATCGACCACGCCGACCTCTCTATGGTCCCCACCTCCACCATCGCCCTCGAGAAGGGCCCCGCGGCCCAGACCCTCCGCCTCCTCGATGGCCTCGAGGAGCTCGAGGACGTGCAGCGCGTCTACTCCAACGCCGACTTCGACGAGGATCTCCTCGCCCAGTACGCCGGATAGCGCCACCCGCCCCTCGGCGCTCTCCTGCCCGCCGTCGTAGAGTGCGGGCATGCGAATCGCAGGCATCGACCCGGGCCTGAACGCGACCGGCTACGGCATCGTCGACGTCGACGGCGACCACTGCCGCCACGTCGCCCACGGCGTCGTCCGCACCCGCTCCGTCGACAGCCTCGCCCGCCGCCTCGTCCTCATCCGCGACGGCCTGCGCAAGGTGTTCGCCCAGTGGTCGCCGGAGGTCGGCGCGGTCGAGGCCTCCTTCGTCGGCTCGAACGCACGCACGGCCCTCGCCCTCGGTCACGCGCGCGCCGCCGCCATCCTCGCCCTCGCCGACTCCGCCCTTGAGGTGCACGAGTACGCCCCCGCCGTCATCAAGAACCAGGTGGGCGGCTACGGCCAGAGTGACAAGGCGCAGATCGCCAAGATGGTGGCGATGGAGCTCCGCATGGCCGAGCAGCCCAGCCCCTCCGACGCCGCTGACGCCCTCGCCGTGGCGATCACGCACTGGGCGCACACGCGCCTGGAGGGTCGGATCTAGTAGCGACCGCCCAGCTTCCCGTGGTCCCAGCTGTAGATGCGCTCCGGCCGGATGCGCACCGTCACTCGCTTCGCCGCCGCCGGCAGGGCCGCCTCCGGCGTCTCCGTCGGGATCGGAAGCCCCCGGTACTTGTTCGCCACGACCGACATGACAGTCGCGGTCGTCTGCACATCGGTATCCACCTCGGCGGTGCCCCGAATCACGAGCCCCCGCAGCTCCTCGTAGGCCTCGCCCGTCTCTAGCATCACCGAGATCTTCGGGTCACGCTGGAGGTTCAGGATTTTCTGGCTCTTCCCGAACGTCGTGAAGTGGATGACGCCGTCGATCATCACGTACCACATCGGCGCCAGGTGGGGGAAGCCGCCCGGGCCGTTCGTGGCCACCTGTAACGTCCAGCCCTCGTCCAGGAACTGCTCCTGCTCTTCGGCTGTCAGGGCGATGGATGCTCGGCGGCTGGGCATGTGGGGAACCCCCTCGTGGCTGCTTTCCCAAAGCCTACGCCCCGACCGCGATCCCGTGCGGCCCTGCGGCCCCGCCGCCTACCCCCGCTTGAAGCGCCGCCGCCGGTTGCGCCCCCCCGCCTGGCTGCGCCCGTAGCGCACCGGCCCGCTCCGGCCCGCCACCTCCGCGAACGCCTCCAGCTCCTCGCTGTCCGACCCCACCAGCTCGCGCCGCAGCTCCACGATCCGGTCGCGCAGCGCCGCCGCCTTCTCGAACTCGAGGTTCTTCGCCGCCCCCTTCATCTCCCGCTCCAGCTCCTTGATCATCCGCAGCAGGTCGTCCGGCGCCATCCCCGCGGGAACGTCCGCGTCGTACTCCGCCGGCTCCTCCGCCACCTCCCGCACATGGTCCGTGATGTCCCGGATCGCCTTCGTGATCGTCGCCGCCTCCAGCCCGTGCTCGCGGTTGTAGCTGTCCTGGATGCCGCGCCGCCGCTCCGTCTCGTCGATCGCCGTGCGCATGCTCGCCGTCACATGGTCCGCGTACATCACGACGCGCCCCTCGATGTGCCGCGCCGCCCGCCCGATCGTCTGGATCAGCGACCGGTTCGAGCGCAGGTACCCCTCCTTGTCGGCATCGAGGATCGCCACGAGCGACACCTCGGGCAGGTCCAGCCCCTCCCGCAGCAGGTTGATCCCCACCACCACGTCGTACACCCCCAGCCGCAGGTCCCGCAGGATCTCCACCCGGTCGAGCGTCTGCACTTCCGAGTGCAGGTAGTGCGTCTTCACCCCCATCTCCGTGAGGTAGTCCGCCAGGTCCTCCGCCATCTTCTTCGTCAGCGTCGTGACCAGCACACGCTGCCCCTTCGCCGTCGTCGCATTGATCTCCGCCAGCAGGTCGTCGATCTGCCCGTCCGTCGAGCGCACCTCCACCACCGGGTCGAGTACGCCCGTCGGACGGATCACCTGCTCCGCCACCTGCGTCGACTGGTCCAGCTCGTACTGCGCCGGCGTCGCGCTCACGAAGATCGTCTGGTTGATGTGCTGGTCGAACTCCTCGAACGTCAGCGGCCTGTTGTCGAGCGCGCTCGGCAGCCGGAACCCGAACTCGACCAGCGTCTCCTTGCGCGACCGATCCCCGTAGAACTGCCCCTGCACCTGCGGCAGCGTGATGTGCGACTCGTCCACCACCAGCAGCCAGTCGTCCGGGAAGTAGTCGAGCAGGCACCACGGCGTCGACCCCGCCGGACGCACCTGCAGGTGCCGCGAGTAGTTCTCGATGCCGGCGCAATAGCCCGTTTCCCGCAGCGTCTCCAGGTCGTAATGGGTGCGCTCCTCCAGCCGCGCCGCCTCCAGGATCTTCCCCTGCTCCTTCAGGAACGCGAGCTGGTCCTGCAGCTCCGTCTCGATCGCCTTGAGCGCGTCTTCGAGGTTGTCCTTGCTCGTCACGAAGTGCTTCGCCGGGAAGATCTCGACCGCCTCCCGCTCGGCCACGATCTCCCCGGTCAGCGGGTCGAGCTCGCTGATGCGCTCCACCTCGTTGTCCCAGAAGTCGATGCGGACCGCCAGCTCCTCGTAGCTCGGCAGGATCGTGAGCGAGTCGCCCCGCATGCGGAAGCGCCCCCGCACCACGTTCTGGTCGTTCCGCTCGTACTGCATCTCGACCATCCGCCGCAGCACGTCGCGACGTTCCAGCTGCTCCCCCACCTTCATCCTGAGGATGAACTCCTCATAGCCGGAGGGCTCCCCAAGGCCGTAGATGCAGCTCACGCTCGCCACGATGATCACGTCGCGCCGCGTGAACAGCGACCGCGTGGCTGCGTGCCGCAGCTTGTCGATCTCGTCGTTGATGTCCGCGTCCTTGGCGATGTACGTGTCGCTCCGCGGGATGTACGCCTCTGGCTGGTAGTAGTCGTAGTAGCTGACGAAGTACTCGACCGAGTTTTCCGGGAAGAACTCCTTCAGCTCCGCGCAGAGCTGCGCCGCCAGCGTCTTGTTGTGGGCCAGCACGAGCGTCGGCCGCCCCACCGCCTGCACCACGTTTGCGATGGTGAACGTCTTCCCGGAGCCCGTCGCTCCCAGCAGCGTCTGGTAGCGATCCCCCCGCTGCAACCCCTCGACGAGTGTGTCGATTGCCTGCGGCTGGTCGCCCGTGGGCTGGAAGTCGGAGCTCAGCTTGAACGCGCCCTGGGAAGGGGAGGCCACGGAAACCATGCCCGCCAGTGTAGCAGCGCGCCCTACGCGCCCTCGCCCAGCGTCACGTTGTCGATCAGCCGTACCGGCCCGAAGCGCGCGGCCAGCGACAGCAGCGCCACCCCCTCGATGTCCCCCTCGATCTCGGCCAGCGTCTCAGAGTCCGCCACCGAAACATAATCCAGCTCCCCCTGGGGCTCTGCCCCCACCGTTCCGCTCACTATCACGCGCAGCACTTCGGCCGAGCGCACACCCTCGGCGAATCGCGCCTCCGCCTCCGCCAGTGCCCGCGAGAGCACCAACGCCGCCGCCCGCTGCTCCCGCGAGAGGTAGGCGTTGCGGCTGCTCATCGCCAGCCCGCCCTCCTCCCGCACCGTGTCGCACCCGACGATCTCGGTGGGGAGGTCGAGGTCCCGCGCCAGCCGCCGGATGACCCGTAGCTGCTGGGCGTCCTTCTTCCCGAAGTAGGCGCGGTCCGGGCCCACCGCGATCAACAGCTTCGTCACGACCGTCGCCACCCCGCGGAAGTGCACCGGCCGCGAGCGCCCCTCCAGCCCCTGCGACAGGCCCTCGACCGTCACGTACGTCTGGTACCCCTCCGGGTACATAGTCTCGACCGACGGCAGGTAGACCGCGTCCACGCCGAGCTCCCGCAACTGGCGCAGGTCGCCCTCCTCGTCGCGCGGATAGCGGTCGAAGTCCTCGTTCGGCCCGAACTGGGTGGGGTTCACGAAGATGCTCGCGACCGACGCCTCGTTCTCCGCCAGCGACCGCCGCACGAGCGACAGGTGTCCCTCGTGCAGGTAGCCCATCGTGGGCGTCAGGCCGAGGCTGACCGGAAGCGCCCGTCGCCAGGCACGCATTTCCTCGGGGGTCTTCAGGATCTCCATGCGTGACCCCGCGGCGGGAGTATCAGGCGGGCGTGCCCGCGCCCTGGCGCAGCTCGGTCAGCGTCTCCTCGGCCATCGGGAAGCTCTCTTCCTCGGTCGGGAACGCGCCCTCCTCGACCTCCGCCACGTAGTCGCGGATGGCCCCGCGGATCGCCTCGCCGAGCACGGCGTAGCGCTTTGCGTGGCGGAACTGGCGCTGGTCGTCGAACAGCCCCAGCAGATCGTGCAGCACCTGCACCTGGCCGTCGCAGTCCACCCCCGCGCCGATGCCGATGGTCGGGACGCCGATGCGCTCCGTCACCATCTTCGCGAGCGGGGCCGGCACTGTCTCCAGCACGATCGCGAACGCCCCCGCCTCCTCCAGCGCCCGCGCATCGCCGATGATGCGCGCCGCTGCGGCCGGCGTCTTGCCCTGCACCTTGTGCCCGCCGAACTGGTTCACCGACTGTGGCGTCAGGCCCAGGTGCCCCATGACCGGGATGCCCGCCGACACCATCCGCCGCACGAGCGGCGCCATCTCGCTGCCGCCCTCGAGCTTCACCGCTCCCGCGCCGGCCTGCAGCAGACGTCCGGCGTTCGCGACCGCCTCGTCGGGGTTCGCCTGGTAGCTCATGAAGGGCATGTCCGCCACCACCAGGCAGCGCTCCGTGCCGCGAACCACCGCCTTCGTGTGGTGCAGCATGTCGTCCATCGTGACCGGGACCGTCGAGTCGTGGCCCAGCATCACCGTGCCGAGCGAGTCCCCGACCAGGATCACCGGCGCGCCCGCCTGCTCGACCAGCCGCGCCATCGCGTAGTCGTACGCCGTCAGCATCGCGAAGCGACGGCCCTCGCGCTTCCATTCAGCCAGCCTGTGGATCGAAAGGCGTCCCATCGGTTCCCTCCCGCTCGCGTCAGTGCCACGAAAAACGCCCTTGCCGGGTTCGGCAGGGCGCGGAACGGTAGAACCGGAAGCCAGGTATGCCTGCTGGCCGCGGCTCGCCATCCGTACCGGCCCTGCGGGTCCAGGCGGACTTGAGCGTGCGTGGTCTTGTCCTTCAAGGCTCGCCGTCCGCGAACGGATCGGCGGCACGCGGGATCGTCGCTACCCCGGAAACGCTTGTCAACCCCTCTTGTCTGAACCTTCGCGCCACTCCCGCGCTGACGGCACCCCCGCCAGCCCCTCCGCCAGCTCGACGCTGCGCACGACCGCCCGCTCGACCGTGAGCATGGCCATTAGCCCCAGCGTCGTCAGGTCGTGCGGTTCCGTCGCGACCTCGCCGGTTGTCAGCGCGAAGACGGTGTCGCCGTCGCCGAGGGTGTGCGCGGGAACGATCGACCGCGCCAGCCCGTCCTGGCCGTGGACGGCGAGCCGCTGGACGCCGATGTGCTCGATGTCGGCGTTCGTCGCGACGCACACGACCGTCGTGTTCTCCCTTGGCGATTCCTCCTCGCCCTTCCGCTCGACCACCGCCTGCTCCGGTGTGCGCATCTCTCCCGGTTTCTCCCCCCGCGGCCCCGCCACCAGCGCTCCCGTCTCGGGGTCGACGATCGCCCCCACGGCGTTCGTCACGGCCAGCGCCCCCACCACCAGCCCCCGCGGTCCCACCAGGCTCGCCGTCCCCACTCCCCCCTTTAGCCCCCGCTCGACGCCCAGCAGCTTGGCGACCGTCGCGCCCGTCCCCGCCCCCACGCTCCCCTGCGCGACCGCCCCGCCCGTCGCCCGCGCCGCCGCCCGTTCTCCCTCGTCCGCCCCCGGATGGGCGTTGCGGCCCGTAGGCAGGTCGTAGATAGCCGCTCCCACGACGATCGGGACCGGTCCCGCGCTCGTCTCCACGCCGACCCCCCGCACCGCCAGCCAGCGCGCGACTCCCGCCGTGCTCGCCAGCCCGAAGGCCGAGCCCCCCGTCAGCACGACCGCGTGGCAGCGGCGGACGGCGTTCTCGCCCGCGAGCGCGTCCGTCTCGTGCGTCGCCGGCGCCCCGCCCCGCACGTCCACCGCCGCCAGCGTGCTCTCCTCGCACAGGATGACCGTGCAGCCCGTGGCCTGCCGTCGCGAGGTCCACTGCCCGACGCGCACGCCCCGCACGTCGGTGATGGCGTCGCGCCTGCCGGGCGCGAGCGGCTGGACCTCGCTCACACCCGCTGCCCCAGCGACCGTCGCGCCCGCAGGTACGCCCCCAGGAACCCGCGCGCCACCGAGCAGAGGTCCGCGATCAGGTCCGCCATCGCGACCGTGTCGTTCTCGCCCGCCGCCAGCCGCACCTCCAGGCGCTCCCCCTCCGCGTTCGTCCCCGTGACCGCGAGCTGGTCGATGGGCGCCGGCATCGCCAGCGAATCCGCTGCCGTGCTCGCCTCGATCAGCGCAGGAAGCCACTCCGGGATCGGCAGCCCCCGGAGCTGTGTGGCGCTCTCTACAGCTCCCTCGTCCAGCGCCAGCCGCCGCACGACGCCCTCCGGCTCTGCCGTGGCCGCGAGCTGCGCCAGCGCCACCCACGCCTCCACCCCCGGCAGCGGCCCCCGCAGCTGTTGCGCGATCGAGAGCCGACGGTCGTCCAGCGCCTCGAACACCGCTGTCAACCTCAGGGCCGCCTCGACGAGCTGCTCCGCCAGCATCCCCACGAGCGCCGGGCGCTCGTACGGCGGCGCGAACGCCAGCGCCTTCAGGGCGGCGTCCGCCACCATCTGCGGCTTGCTCAGGACCGTGCGCTCGTACTCTTCGAGGAACCTGATCTCGGTCAGCCCCGCGACGTACGACGTTTCCGCCATGCCGGCATTCTAGCCGCTGGCGGAACGCCGCCTGCGCGGCCGGCGCTGGCAGCGCGGACAGAAGTGCGTCCCCCGTCCCCCCACTACCGACCGCGCGATCTCCGTCCCGCACGTGTAGCACGGTTTCCCATCGCGCCGGAACACCTGCACGTACATGTGCTGCCGCCCCGGGTCGCCCTGCGCGTCGACGTAGTCGCTGAAGCTCGCCCCGCGATTCTCGATGCCGCGTTCGAGCACCTCGCGACAGGCCACGTGCAGCCGCGCCACCGCCCCCCGCGACACCTCCCCCGCCGCCGTGTCCGGCCGGACGCGCGCCTGGAAGAGCGCCTCGTCCACGTAGATGTTCCCCAGCCCCGCGATCCGCCGCTGGTCGAGCAGCACCGCCTTCACCGGCGCCGTCCGCCCCGCCAGCAGCTTCCGCAGGAACGCCGCCGTGAACGCCTCGTCCAGCGGCTCCGGCCCCAGCTTCCCCACCACCTCCGCCGGGTCGTCCACGAGGTCCCAGGTACCGAATTTGCGCAGGTCGCTCCAGCGCAGCTCGTGCCCTCCGTCGAGCGCGATGCGTCCCCGCTCGTACTCGATCGCCGGGTCGCCCGCCTTCCGCCACACCAGCCGCCCCGTCATGCGCAGGTGCGTCACGAACGTACGCCCGTCGTCCATGCCGAACAGCAGATACTTCCCCCGCCGCCCCAGCGACACGAACCGCCGCCCCACCAGCCCCGCCCGCAGTCCGTCGATAGGGAAGTCCGTCAGCAGGTCGATCGTCCCCGGATCGACCTCCACCGCCGCCACCGTCCGCCCCACCACCAGTGGCTCCAGGTCGCGCCTGATCGTCTCGACTTCCGGCAGTTCCGGCACGGCCCTCAGCCTACCCGCGCTCCGGCCCGGCGTCGCGGCGGCGTAAGATCGCCCCGTGATCACCCACCTCTCCGGAACTCTCACCCACACGGACGTCGGCGAGCTCAGCGTCGAGATCGACGTCTCCGGTGTCCGCTACGAGGTGCTCGTCCCCGCCTTCCTCTGGCCCGAGATCCAGGAGACCATCGACTCCGCCGGCGAAGGCGAGCCCGACCCCGCGATCGCCCTGCACGTCCTCTACCACGCCACCGCCAACGTCCCCGTGCCCCTCCTTGTCGGCTTCCTCCGCCGCCCCGAGCGCGACTTCTTCCGCAAGTTCACGACCGTCGAGGGGCTGGGCCCGACCAAGGCCGTCAAGGCCATGACCGTGTCCGTCAGCACCCTCGCCCGCGCCATCGAGCAGGAGGACCAGGCGGTGCTCACGCGCCTGCCCGGCATCGGTCCCCGCGTCGCCGGGAAGATCATCGCCACCCTCCGCGGCAAGGTCGTCGCCGAGGCCGCCCTCCAGGACGGCGGCCTCGACAGTCCCGTCGACCTCGACAGCCTCCGCCGCGACCGCGTCTCCCTGGACGCCGCCGAGGCGATCGCGGCGCTCGGCTACGCCCGCACGGAAGCCCGCCGCTGGGTCGACGAAGCCCTCACCGACGATCCCGACATCGCCACCGTCGAGGAGCTGACGCTGGCCGTGCTCCGCGCCCGCGGTGCCTGACCCGCCCCGTTCGCCCCTAACCTTCCCTCCCCGCTAGGATGGCCCGATGACGCAGCCCCCTGCCGACCCCGAGAGCTATCCCCCCGAGGAGCAGCCGGCGGAACCGGTTCCCGGGGCTCCCGCGCAGGCCCCTCGGAGGGCCGTTCGCCCTCCGATCTGGCCCTATTTCCTGACCCCGGTTGCGGTCCTCATCGGCGCCGCCGCCATCGTCGTCACAATCGTCCTGCTCGACGACGACCCGCCGCCCGCCGAGCCCATTGGCCCCGCTCTCGAGGCGATGGCCGAGGCGGTCGATTCCCTCGCCACGGCTGTCGATGACCTGGAGGCGGCCCCCCAGCCCGCCGCCCCGGCCGAGCCGGTTACGCTCCGCGGCACGCTCGAGGGCTACGCCGCTGCGCTCGGCCTCGACGTCGAGGGCTTCGCCGAGTGCCTCAGCGACACGTCGAAGCTGCAGGTCGTCGGCGACCAGCTCCAGCGAGGGCTCGACCTCGGCGTGAACGGCACGCCCGCCTTCTTCGTGAACAACAAATACATCTCGGGGGCACAGCCGTCTGTCGTCTTCACCGAGGTCATCGCCGCCGAACTCGCGGGCAGCCCCACCTCTCTCGACGAGTACTCCGACACCATCCGGGTGCTCGCCAACCGGGAACCGCCCGCCTTCGCCATCCTCGACCGGGCTCCAGACTTCACGAACGCCGCCATCAAGGGCAGCCCCGACGCCGCCGTCGTCATCGTCGAGTTCAGCGATTTCCAGTGTCCCTTCTGCCTGCGCTGGTACCTCAACACGTTGCCTGAGATCGAGCCGCAGATCGGCGACGACGTGGCGCTCGTCTTCCTCCATTTCCCCATCACCCAGCTCCACCCCAACGCCCCCACCGTCCACGTCGCGGCCGAGTGCGCCGGGGAGCAGGGCAAGTTCTGGGAGATGCACGACCTCCTCTTCGAGCGCCAGGACGAGTGGTCGCGGCTTCCGAACCCCAACTAGCGGCGGCTAGCGTCCCCGCTCCCCTTCCAGCCTCCCCAGGATGTGACGCACCACCCGACCGGTGCGGTCGTGCCCCGCGCTGCAGTGCACCAGCACCGGCTTCGGCAGCCGCCGGAACGACGCCCACGCGTCGTCGAGCTGCGCTCGCGTGAACGGTTCCGCCATCCCGTCGCGAACACCGTGGTGGGCGACCTCGAATCCCGAGGTGCGGTAGCGCGCCAGCAGCCCCTCCGGCAGCGCCGCTGCGTAGAGCGGCAACTGGTCGTCGCCCAGCAGGCAGATGACCGACCGCACCCCCGCCTCCCGGGTCCTGGCGACCCACGCCTCCACCGCGGCCAGCGGCACTGCCCCCTCCTCCCCCGGGACGTACCCGGGGCGCGGGCTCACGGCCAGCTCCCCCTCGATGATCCAGCTCACCACCGGGCTACACGGCCCCCATCCGCATGAACGCTTCCGTGATCGCCTCCGCCGCCCGCCGCTCGTGCCCCGCTGCGCGCCGCAGCGCGTTCGCTGCCGCCTCCCGCAGCCCCGGATTCGCGACGTTTCCGTGTCCGCCCGCCGGGAACGGGAACAGCGTCAGGAGCGGTGAGAGCGTCTGTGTGAGGTCGCGCACCGCCCGCTCCGCGCGCCCCAGCGGCTCGGCCAGCGGCGGGACCGACTCCGACAGGTCGTGCAGGAACGCCGCCCCGTCGGTCCGCGCCGCCTGCAGCACCGCGAGCGTGTAGGCGTTCCCCGCCCGGTCCACCTCCCCATCCCCATCGAGCGCATCCGCCCACGCTTCGAGCGCCGGCGTCCCGCGCGGCTGGTCGCTTCCACCACCCGCCCCCCGGAGCATGTCCACTGCCGTCCGCAGCGACCCCAGCACCGCCAGCTCCGGGTCGAGGTCGCTCGGCCCCACGGGCGCGAACAGCTCGATGATTCCCAGCGAGGGCCACTCGTCCCACTGCGCGAAGCTCCCCATCTCCTCTGACACCGCCGACTCGACGAGGAACCCGTCGCGCTCGCCGTCGTAGCCCGTCACGATTGCGAACTCATGCACCTGCAGGTCGAATCCGATGAGGGGGATGCCCTCGTCAAGCCGTTCCCGCGCCCATTCCAGCGCCTCCGCCCTGGCCGCCTCCAGCTCTTCGCCCTGCTCCCGCCGTCCGAACCGCTCCCACTCCAGCCCCGTGCGCGCGTACCGCTCGACCATCGCCCCCCAGTCGAGGTCGTGCGGGCCGCTCGGCAGCGCGGTGATCCCGCCCTCACAGACGAGGCACAGGTGCCAGGCGTGACCCGTCAGTCCCATGACCGCGTGGCGCGGCAGCTCGAGCCCCTCGGCCGCGAGCACCCCTTCGAGCGCTCCCGCCGCCGTCGTCCAGTTCGGTCTCAGTGTGAGTTCGCCCACGGATACAACCCCGCCAGTCGCGGCCCGTCCTGCGGGCGACCGTAGAATACGCCCAACCCGCCGCAGAACGAGAGGCTACCCCATGGCCGTTACCTGGCAGACGACCACGCTCCCCCACGGCCTGCGTGTCGTCACAACCCCCGTGCCCACCACCCAGGCCGCGACCGTCAGCCTCTTCGTCGGCGTCGGCTCCCGCTCCGAGCCCCAGCGCCTGAACGGCATCACCCACTTCCTTGAGCACATGATCTTCAAGGGAACCGAACGCCGCCCCCGCGCCAACATGATCGCCGAGGAGATCGAGGGCGCCGGCGGCACCCTCAACGCCTACACGAACAAGGAATACACCTGCTACTGGAACATCGTCCCCTACGACCGCCTGGAAACTGCAATCGACATAACCGCGGACATGCTCCTCCACTCCACTCTCTCGCAGGAGGAGATCGACCGCGAGCGCACGGTCGTCCAGCAGGAGCTGAAGCGAAACCACGACAACCCCGGGAGCTGGGTGGGACGCCTCCTCGGCGTCTCCGTCTACGGCGAGCAGCCTTGCGGCTGGGATGTCGGCGGCAGCGTCGAGCTCGTCGGCGGCATGAACCGCCCCGACTTTATCGAGCACATGGAGGGCTGGTACCTCGGCCCGAACATGGTCCTCTCGGTCTCCGGGAACTGCACCCACGAGCAGGTGCTGGAGCTGGCCGAACCCCGCTTCGCCGAGGTCGCCGGCGGTTCCCTTCCCGCCGTCACTCCCTACGACCCCGGCACCACCGGCGCCCGCGTCAGCATCGACTCGCGCGACATCGACCAGTGCAGCGTCATGCTCGGCATGCCCCTCTTCGGTCGCGACGACCCCCGCCGCTTCGCCCTCCGTATCCTCAACGACATCCTCGGCTCGGGCATGTCCTCGCGCCTCTTCACCGAGGTGCGCGAGCGCCGCGGCCTCGCCTACTCCGTCCACTCAAGCTACGGCTACCTCGCCGATGCCGGCGTCTTCACCGTCTCCGCCGGCGTCGACCGCGAGAAGCTCTCCGAGACGATCGGCGTCTGCCTCGACGAGCTCCGGAAGCTCGTCGACGAGCCCGTCCCCGAGGACGAACTGCGGCGCGCCAAGGACCACGCCATCGGCCGCTTCCGCCTCTCCCTCGAGACGGCCTTCTCCCTCGGCCAGCGCCACGGCGAGCACCTGCTCACGAAGGGCGAGGTCGAGACCATCGACGACTTCGTCGCCGGGCTCGAAGCGGTCGACGCCTCCCAGGTGCGCTCAGTGGCCACGGACCTCTTCGTGAACGACCGCATGCACTGCGCCGCCGTCGGCCCCGACCTGAACGAAGACGAGATCGCGAACGCCCTCGGCGGCTAAAGGCCGAGCCCGGACTCCCACGCCTCGCGAACCGCGTCGAGGTCCGCGTCGACCGGTCCGAAGCGCAGCACGCCCTCGTCCGTCGTGACGCCCAACCGCGTGGCCGGTACTCCCGCTTCCTCGGCCAGGGCCGCCAGCCGCTCCCCCGCCTCCGGACGCGCGCTCACGATGATGCGTCCCTGCCCCTCCCCGAACAGCGCCGCGTCGATCCGCCCCTCCACCTCGACCTCCCCCGCGAAGCCGTGGTCGCCGAGCAGGCAGCACTCCGCCAGCGCCACCGCGAGGCCGCCGTCGCTGCAGTCGTGCGCGCTCAGCAGGAGGCCCGCGTCGTTCGCGCCCAGCACGAGGTCGTGCAGCCGCCCCTCCGCCTCCAGGTCGACCGTCGGCGTCCCGATGACGGCCCCGTGGACTGCCTCCAGGTACTCGCTCCCCGCGAGCGTCCGCGCCGGCTGCTCGACCGTCCCGCCGAGCAGCCAGACCTCCACCCCCGCCCGCTCGAACGCCGCCCCGAGGTGCGCGTTGACGTTCTCCAGCACGCCCAGCATGCCGATGACCGGCGTCGGCCAGACCGGAGCCCCGCCGCTCTCGTTGTAGAGGCTGACGTTGCCGCTCACGACCGGTGTCCCGAACGCCTCGCAGGCGGCGGCGATCCCGTCCACCGCCCCCGCCAGCGTCGCGTACACCTCGAGGTTCTCGGGCGCGCCGAAGTTGAGGCAGTCCGTCACCGCCACCGGCCGCGCCCCGGTGCAGACCACGTTCCGCGCCGCCTCCGCCACCGCGATCGCGCCGCCGTTGTGCGCGTCGAGCTGGCAGTAGCGGCCGTTCCCGTCAGTCGCCACGGAGATGCCTCGGGTCGTGCCCGGCACGCGTAGCACGGCTGCGTCGCCCCCCGGCGCCACCACCGTGTTCGTGAGCACCTGGTGGTCGTACTGCCGGAACACTTCCGCCTTGCTCGCGAGGTTCGGCCGCGCGAGCAGCGCCACGAGCGCTTCCGTCGCCGCCTCGGGACGCAGGTCCGGGAAGGCCCCCGGGTTGGCCTGGCTGCGCGCCAGCGCGTCGATGCTGCGCTGGCCGTCGCGCGTGTACGCCGGCGCCTCTGTCGCCACCTCGACCGGCACGCGGCCGACCTCCACCCCGTCCTCCCGCAGCACCACCTCGTCCCCGTCCGTCACCTGCCCGATCTCGATGCAATCCACCTCCCAGCGCTCGAACAGCGCCTCCACGTCCTCAACGTGCTCCCGCTTCGCGATGACGAGCATTCGTTCCTGGCTCTCCGAGAGCATCACCTCGTACGGCGTCATTCCCGATTCGCGCCGCGGGACGCGCTCCAGGTCGAGCACCGCTCCTGCGTCGCCCCGCGCGCAGCACTCGAGCACCGAGCTCGCGAGCCCCGCCGCCCCCAGGTCCTGCAGCCCCACGATCCAGTCGCGGTGCTCCGAGGCGAGCTCGAAACACGCTTCCATCAGCATCTTCTCCAGGAACGGGTTGCCCACCTGCACCGCCGGACGCATCTCCTCGAAGCGCGCCTCCGGATCGGTGCGGCTCGCCAGCCCGCTCGCCCCGTGGATACCGTCCCGGCCCGTGTCCGCCCCCACCAGCAGCAGCGCGTTCCCCTCGCCGCTCGCCCTCGCGCTCACGATCCCGTCCGCCCGCACGAGCCCCACGCACATTGCGTTCACGAGCGGATTGCCGTTGTACGGCCCCCCGACCACCACCTCGCCCCCCACCGTGGGGATGCCGAGGCAGTTCCCGTACCCCCCGATGCCCCCCACGACCCCCTCGAACAGGTAGCGGTTGTTCCCCTCGTCGAGCGGCCCGAAGCGGAGCGAGTCCAGCAGCGCGATCGGGTACGCCCCCATCGCGAAGATGTCCCGCACGATCCCCCCCACCCCCGTCGCCGCCCCCTCGTAGGGCTCGATCGCCGAAGGGTGGTTGTGCGACTCGACCTTCATTACCACCGCCCAGCCGTCGCCGATGTCGATTGCGCCCGCGTTCTCCTCGCCCACGCGGGTCAGTACGCGATCGCCCCCGCTCGGCAGGCGGCGCAGCAGGGGCCGGCTGTTCTTGTAGCCGCAGTGCTCGCTCCACAGCGAGCCGAACATCCCCAGCTCGACCTCGTTCGGTTCCCGCCCCAGCCGCGCGACGAGGAGGTCGTACTCGTCGCGGCTCAGCGCGACCGCGTCCAGCGCCTCCTGCTCGACCGCCACGCCCCGATGCTACCGCCCCGCTATCTCACGCGCCCGTGCCGTCACGAGGTCACCTCGACGCGCGTTCCCGCCACCTTGTCCCAGAGGCACTGGCGGTTCCCGTCCCACACGCACCAGAGCGCCGCCACGAGCCAGGCGCCCACCCCGGCGAGGGCGAGGTTGAGTCCGCCCTCGACCTCCATCGAGAGCAACAGCAGGTCGAGGAGCACGAAGAACAGCACCTTGAGCCCCACGTCCCGGACGAGCATCCGCCGCAGGCTCGCCGGTCGCCCCTCGCCATCGACGACGCGCATCCCCAGCAGCCGCTTCGCCGGCGTCTGTCCGTCGCGGCCCGCGCTCGCGAACCAGAACGCCCACCCGATCCCCAGCGTCAGCCCGAACAGCGCCAGCTCGAGGATGTGCCCGGAGAGCCGCTGGCTGCGGCTGGCCAGCACAATCGTCGCTTCGGAGGGAATCTCGCCCGTCCCCAACGTCACGCCTTGCAGTTCGGGCCTACGGGCTCTCCAGCCCGCGAGCCCGCCGCCCCTACTCGAAGCTGAACGGCGGGTAGTCGTCGACCAGCAGGTACGCGTATGCGCTCGCCCGCTCCGTCCAGCGGGTGTACCCCACCAGGAAGTTGTGCAGACCGCCGGGCACGCGCCCCAGCACGACTCCGGCCAGCCATGCCGCGAAGCCCACGAACATGGCAACGATGCCGAGGAAGTACAGCACGATCTCGTGCGGGATCAGGAGGAGGCAGCGGAAGAACGTCGTCAGCCGGCCCCGCCCGGTCGTCCGTTCCGGCACGAGGAGCCGCACCGGATAGTCCGGCTCCTCGTCCATGGAGAAGGGCGGGTACGCTCCTGTCAGCAGGCTGCCGTAGGCGTTGGCCCGCGCCGCCCAGCGCGCGTACCCGATCGTGAAACGCACGAGCGCCTCCGGAAAGCGCCCGGCGAACACGATCGCGAACCACGCCAGCATGATGACGATCCCCACCGCAATCCCCAGCAACGACAGGATGATCACGTGCGGGATCACCAGCAGCCACCGGAACAGGATCGACAACCGCCCCTGTGGCGCCACGTCGTCGACCTCGAATTGAACCGGATACGCAGGTGCCTCAACCGTCATGACGAGCTCCTTTCGGTCGGCGGCCCGTGGCCTCCGTTCCTAGTTCAGGCTGAACGGCGGGTACTCGTCCACGAGCAGCGCGGTATAGGCGGCCACTCGGGTGTTCCAGCGCGTGTACCCGGCGATGAAGTCGTGCAGCCAGTCGGGCAACTGTCCCAGCACCGTCCCTCCGAGCCACGCCACGATCGTTGCCAGCGTTACGAAGATGCCGAGGATCATGAGGACGATGTAGTGGGGAATCGCCAGGATGACTCGGATTGGGAAGAAGCCCGTAAGCCGGTTCCGTCCCTCCACCTGCTCTTCGACAATCAGGCGCACCGGATAGTCGGGCGCCTCGCCCAGCGTGAACGGCGGGTACTTGTCCGTCAGGAACCCGCCTGTCACCCAGAAGTAGGTGTTGGACTCGTCGCTTCCCAGCACGCCACCGTAGGCAGACACACGTGTGGCCCACCGGGCCACTCCGATTGAGAACCGGAGCAATCCCGCGGGGTAGCGCGCGAGAACCACGATCGAGAGCGACGCCACCAGCCAGACCAGGAATGCCACGATCCCCAGGATGTAGATGGCGATCCAGTGCGGAATCGTCAGGATCGGCCGGAGGAACACCTTTAGGCGGTTCTGCGAAGCCGCGGGGTCAATCTCCAGTTGAACCGGATAGTCCGGGCTCATTGACGTCATGGTCGTGCTCCTCTCAGACCGCGACGCCGGCCGCGGCCTCGATCACCGACTGCCAGATGCGGTTCCCGTCCGCCCCGCCCGTCAGCTCTTCGCCCGCCCGTTCGGGGTGGGGCATCATCCCCAGGACGTTGCCGGCCTCGTTGCGGATGCCCGCGATGTTGCGCGCGCTCCCGTTCGGGTTCGAGTCCGGCGTCACCTCGCCGCGCTCGTCGCAGTAGCGGAATACCACCCGGCCCGCCGACTCCAGCTCGTCGAGCGTCGCGCGGTCTGCCTGGTAATTCCCCTCGCCGTGGCTGATGGGAATACGCAGCACCTCGCCCTCGCCGATGCCCGCCGTCCACGGCGACCCCTCCCCCCCGCGGCGCAGGTGCGTCCACTCGCAGCGGAAGCGCAGGCTGCGGTTGCGGATTAGCGCCCCCGGCAGCAGGCCGCTCTCGCACAGCACCTGGAAGCCGTTGCAGATCCCGATCACCGGCAGGCCGTCCTCCGCCGCCCGCACCACCTCCTCCATGATCGGCGAGAAGCGCGCAATCGCCCCGCAGCGCAGGTAGTCCCCGTAGGAGAAGCCGCCCGGCAGCACCACCGCGTCGTACCCCGCCAGCGAGGTCTCGCGGTGCCAGACGATCTCCGCTTCCTGCCCGAGCACGTTCGCGAGCACGTGCTCGGTGTCGCGGTCGCTCCAGGTCCCCGGGAAACGCACGATGGCGAAGCGCATCGGTCCTCGATCGTCGGCCTGTGGGTGCCCGACCGCAGTATAGCAGCGCCCCGTGAACCCCCCGGCCGCCCTACCCCTCAGCCTCCACCGGGTCGCTCGGAGCGGGCGCGTCCGGGTACTCGATGCGAGGGTGGTAGACCGCCCGCAGCGTGCTCCGGAAGCTCGCCGCGACCACCTGCAGCTCGTGCATCGTGATGTCGCACTCGTCCATCTGTCCCTCGCCGAGACGCTCGGCGAACACGCCGTTCACGAGCTCGTCGATCGCTTCATGGGTCTCGGGCTGGGTCGCCCGCACGAGCGCCTCGCAGGAGTCCGCCAGCATCACGATCGCCTGCTCCTTCGCCTGCGGCCGCGGACCGGCGTAGCGGAACTCCTCCTCGTCCACGTCGCCCCGCTCCAGCGCCTTGCGATAGAAGAAGTCGACCAGTCGCGTGCCGTGGTGCTGCGCAATGAAGTCCCCCACGAGCGCAGGCACCCGCCTTCGGCGCGCGAGGTCCATCCCGTCCAGCACGTGCCCCAGGATGATCCGGGCGCTCGCCTCCGGGGCGATGCTGTCGTGCGGGCTCACCCCGCGGTCGATGTTGTTCTCCACGAAATACTCGGGACGCTGCATCTTGCCGATGTCGTGGTAGTACGCCCCGGCTCGCACCAGCAGGGAGTCGGCCCCGATGCGATTCGCCGCCTGCTCCGCCAGGGTGCCCACCAGCATGCTGTGGTGGAACGTGCCCGGCGCCTTCTCCTGCAGCTCACGCAGGATCGGGTGGCCCGCCTGCGCCAGCTCCATGAGCTGCATCCTCGTCGTCACCCGCAGCGCCATCGAGAGGAACACGTACAGACCCAGCCCGATAACAGCCGAGCCGCCCCCCGCGATGCCCGCCGCCAGTGCCAGCCAGCCCAGCCCCTCCGTCTCTCGCTGCTCCGTCAGCAGCCAGAACGCCAGCAGGATCGCCCCCGTTGCCGCTGCGACGGCGATGCCCGCGATAGCGAACCGGCCCAGCCGCTCCGTTCGCTGCATGGCCGCTGCCCCCGCCAGCCCCCCTGCCGCGTACGCGATGACCAGCTCCAGCGGCTCAAGGGCGCTCGTGAAGGCCGCCCCCGCCAGGGAAGGGGCCGTGGCCGCGATGAACCCGGCGTAGAGCGCTACCACCACCGCCACCATCGCCCCGAACCGCGGCGCCGACACCGACGACACGATCAGCGCGGCCGCCCCCACTGGCACCGCGTACGCAAAGAACCGCCCCTCGGTGTCGGGGAGCAGCTCCGGCAGCGCCACCCGCACGGCGATGAGCGTTCCCAGCACCGCCAGCAGCGTCATCAACCCGCGGCGCTCGGCCGGCCGCTCGAACGGCTGCAGCCGGTAGAGGTAGACCCCCAGCACCGTCCCCAGCGCCGCTCCCATCAGCAGTCCCGCTCCCAGGTCGTAGTAGTCGAACCCTTCCCGGATGACACCCGTCTCCCGCAGCGCTTCGATGACGGCGGCGTCCAGTTCCTGCCCCTCCTCCACGATCACCTCGCCCGTGGAGTAGGTCACCACCACCGGCTCCACCGCCGCCCGCGCCTCCTCCCGGAGCCCCTGCGTCGTCTCCTCGTCGAGCGCCACCGTCGGCGTGACGAATGCCTCGAGCAGTTCGCGCAGCGCCCCCTCCCCGTTCTGGAACGACGGCACGCTCCCCACCAGCAGATACGCCTCGATGCGGTTGCGCTTGTCCTCCTCGCGAAGGGGCGAGTTCAGGATCGCGCGCACGCCCTCCCCGGATGACTGGCGCAGGTCCTCCAGGTCCCGAAGGTTGAGCGTCAGCAGCGTCGACCGGATTGCCTGTCCCAGGCCGATGCCTCCCGGCGACTCACCGAGCGCCTCCAGCCGCTCATCCGAGGAGAGTCCGGAACGCAGCCGTAGCCGCGCCACCTCCTCGAACAGCGTGTCCAGCAGCGCCAGCTGCCGCCCCGGCACCTCCTCCAGCGCAGCCATCACTGGCTCGACGGTGGCCTCCGCCTCGTCCCTAGCTGCCCGCGTCAGCTCCTCCGAGACGTATTCGCTCTCGCGCACGGCCGCGAAGGCGCGCGGGGCGATGTCGCCCTCGTTGGGGGCGCTCTCTCCGGGAAGCAGCGGTATCGCCAGCGCGATGGCGCCGATGGCGATGATCACGCCAAAGGCAGTCGCGCCCCCGCGCGTAACGACCGGATCAGGGCGGCGGCGCAGCATGAGGTAGCCCCGGATGATAGCAGAGCCACCCCCAACTCCCCGCCGCCGTGGCGTCCCGCGAGCCGGTATCGTTACGCCTCGAGCCGGCCCCGGAGCCGGCCAGCTTCTCCCCTGAAGGGTGGACCGAAATGGCGGACATCAACGACGTAGTCAGGACGGCTCTCGAGGGGCTTATCGCCAGTGGCGTCGAGTCGGGTCTGCAGGTTGCGGCCTACCACCACGGAGAACTCGTCGTCGATACCTGGGCCGGTCTGGCCGACGTTGAATCCGGCCGCCCCGTCGATGGCGGCACGCTCTTCACGTCGTTTTCGTGCACCAAGGGCGTGACCGCGACCGCGATCCACATGCTGGTGGACCGCGGGGTCATCGCCTACGACGAGCCCATTGCCGCCTGGTGGCCCGAGTTCGCCCAGCGCGGCAAGCAGTACGCCACCATTCGACACGCGCTCACCCACCGCGCCGGCGTCCCCCAGATGCCCGACGGCGTCACCCCCGAGCTCATGTCCGACTGGGACTACATGTGCGACGCCATCGCCGCCCTTGAGCCCCTCTGGGAGCCCGGCGCCCGTACCGGCTACCACGCTTACACCTTCGGCTGGATCCTCGGCGAGATAATCCGGCGCGCCGACGGCCGGCCCATCAACCAGTTCGTCCAGGACGAGATCTGCGCCCCCCTCGGCCTCGACGGCATCCACATGGGCGTCGACGACGCCACCGAGCCGCGCGTCGCCACGCTCGTCGACGGTCCCCGCCCCGACCTCCCGCCCGCCCCGCCCGACGCGCTCATCGTGCGCGCCATCCCCCCCGCCGTCGGCATCGTCGCCGAGCCCTACAACAACCCGCTCGTCCGCCGTGCTGCCCTCCCCGCCCACGGCGGGCTCATGAGCGCGCGTTCCCTCGCCCGCATGTACGCCGCGCTGGGCAACGGCGGCGAGCTCGTCGGCGTCCGCATCCTCCCCGAGGAGCGCGTCCGCACCGCCACCCGCTTCCAGACCGACGACGTCGACATGGTCATCCAGCAGCCCGTGCGCAAGGCGCTGGGCTACTTCCAGACCGGCCCGATCACCGCCATGGGTCCCCGCACCAGCACCTTCGGCCACCCGGGCGCCGGCGGCGCCATCGGCTTCGCCGACCCCGAGCATGAGTTCGCATTCGCCCTTACCAAGAGCTCGCTCGTGGCCGGCGCCGAGCCGGGAACGAGTGCCGCCGAGGTCATCGGCGCGCTCGTGCGCCGCGAGCTGGGGTTCCCTGATGAAGAGGCCGGCTAAAAGGGAGCAATGCCGAGCCTGCGGAGGCGACATCGTCGAACCCTGGAGCGGATGCGGTCTGCGCCCACGCCCCCGGATATCCGCTGGGAGGAAGTTGAGTCCCTTCTCCTGGCTCTCAACGCTGAATTGGAGGAGAGGGCTGGTTCTCGTGTGGCCATAAGCATGGGGGATGAGGTCATGGTGGTGCACAAGCCTCACCCCCGCCCGGAGATGCAGCGACCCGCCGTCCGACGCTTGGTAAGATTCATTGAGCGGACAGGAGCGGAGTGATGCTGGAGTACAAGGGCTACGTTGGCGAAGTCGTGTACGACGACGATGCTGAAGTGCTGTACGCCCACGTCA
The DNA here is from genome assembly GCA_022827945.1 of Dehalococcoidia bacterium. Lineage (GTDB taxonomy): Bacteria > Chloroflexota > Dehalococcoidia > Tepidiformales > Tepidiformaceae > UBA2991. The sequence continues at coordinate 56,038 of JAJEIT010000055.1, forward strand.
TCAACAGCGGTTCCTACTCGATTGCTGACGCTTGGGCGACCGACGTCGAGGGCATCAAGCGGGAGTTCCGGGTGTCCATTGATGCGTACCTGGAAGTGTGCGCGGAACGTGGCATCGAGCCCCGAGCGCCCCAGCCACTGCCCGAGGAAGCGCGAGCCTAGCCCAACAACCCTCGTACGATCTCGCTGATGGCGCGGCCGTCGGCCCGCCCCTGGAAGCGCTTGACCAGCACCGGCATCACCTTGCCGATGTCGCGCGGCCCGGAGGCGCCCGTCTCTTCGATCGTGGCCCGTGCCGCCTCCTCGATCTCCTCGCGGCTCGCTTCCTCGGGCAGGTAGCCCGCGAACGCCTCCAGCTCCGCTTCCTCGCGCTCCACCAGGTCGTCGCGGCCGCCCTTGCGGAACTCCTCGATGCTCTCCCGCCGCTGCTTCACCTGCCGCTGCACGACGACCAGCAGGTCGCCCTCGGCGAGGTCGTCGCCCGCCTCAATCTCCGCGTTCTTGATCGCCGCCGTCAGCATGCGCAGGGCAGCCTTGCGCGGCTCGTCTCTCGCGAGCATGGCCGCGCGCAGGTCGCTCTGGATGCGCTCCTTCAGCTCTGCCACGGGAAGAGGGTTACCGGCCCGAGCGGGCTCGCGCTTCCGCCCGAAGCTGCTTCTTCCGCAGCTTCCGCAGGCGCGCTGCTTCCTTCTTCTTGCGCTTCACGCTCGGCTTTTCGTAGTGCTGGCGCTTGCGCGTCTCCGAGAGGATGCCGTCCTGCTGCACGCGCTTGTTGAAGCGCTTCAGTGCAGACTCGAATGGCTCATCCTCGCCGATGATGATTTCAGCCACGTTGCTGGCTCACCACCCTTCGGGTGCGACTGCCGCCCGTCCGGACGGCGAGCGCTCACGGTACCACCCGCCGCCCGCTCGCGAAAGCTGCGGGGTCAGCTTCCCCCGCCGCCCCGCGCTTCCCGTACGCGCGCGTCCAGCAGCCGCAGCCGCTCCTCCACCCAGATAGCCGGGCGCTCGTTCAGGAACCCCGGCGACTCCATGTTGTAGCGGTCCTGCTTCGCCCGCAGCGAGCGCGCCGCCGCCGCGAACTCCCGCCTGCGCTCGGCGATGAGCGGCGCCAGCCGCCGCCACTCCCCCGTCGACCGCGCCCGTTCGACGAGCACCTCGTGCTCCCCCTCGATCGCCGCCAGCCGCCTCCTGTCGTCCTCGATCGTGCGCGCGAGCTCAAGCCACTCCGGCAGCGCCCCCGCGTTGCCGAGGACGTGGTGCGCGAGCCACAGGTCGCCCGCCAGGCGGTCCGCGTCGCGCAGCTGGAGCGGCGCCCCCTCCCCCGGGAGCCCCGCGAACACGCCCTCCTCGATCGCTTCCAGGATGCGGTTCTCGACCAGCTGCTCGAATCTCACCCGTTTCCCTCGCCTGATTGCTCCGCCTAGCAGAACGGGGCCGCGCGGGCCCCGTCCTGGTCGTCTCCGTTGGTGCAGGTCGCTAGTCGGCCGAGGGCAAGACCTTCGGCTGCATCAGCTCCATCTCGCGCTCGTCGACCTTCAGGTCGCAGTCGCCCGGCTTGATCACCAGCACCTCGATGCCGGTGTCCTCGTCCTTGTAGCGCTTCCCCAGCTGTACGGCCATCGAATGTCCCCCGTTACTTCTTCTGCTCGAGCGGCGTGTCGCCGCACTTCAGGTCGCCGTCGCCGCCCTTCGTCACGATGAACTCAGAGCCGCACTTCGGGCAGAGATACCGTTTTCCCGTCTGCGCCGCCATCTCAGTCCCTCCTGTGTCGACGAAGTTCCGGTCGGGTTCGGATCGTAGGCACGCCCCTTCGGAGCGTCAATTTCGGGTGAGGGCCCTACTCGGTGACGAACACCACGGTCAGCATATCCGGGTGGTAGCTGCAGGTGATGCGGTACTCGCCCGGCACATCGAACGTGAACGTCCGCGTGACGCCTACGCCTTCAAAGTCCTCGCCTTGCTGCACACCGTCGATCTCAATGTTGTGCAGCCCCACCACGTTCTCGAAGGTCACCGTCGTTCCCACGGCCACCTTCACGCCTGTCCGGTTCGGCTCGCCGGCTTCACCGTCGGCCACCACCGTCCAGTCGTTGTCGTTGGCGAGGATGAGCACGTCGCTCGAAACCGCGTTCGGCTCGTCGATGACGATTGGGTCGGCCCCGCTGATGGTGTTGAAGGCGCTCGTCGAAACGACGTGCTCGACGCAGGCCGTGCCCGGGTTGATCTCGTCGGATGGCGCCGCCCCCCAGGCGTCGGCCGGGAAGTGGAGCGACTTGCCGATGGGCACCACCGCGTCGGCCGCCAAACCGTTCGCCTCACCCAGCGAGGCCGCGGTCACGTTGCCGTAGCCCGAAGCCACCTGGGCCAGGTCGGCGCCTGCCACGACGTAGGCGTTGATCGTCGGCAGCGCGATCCAGACTTCGGTCGAGACTTCTTCGCCTGCGCCCAGCTCGTTGAGCGACCGCAGCGTGCTTTCGCCCAGGCCATGGGCGCTGGCGATGGAGAGAACGGTGTCGCCGAACTGCACGATGTAACCCGTGCCGTCGCGAAGCGCGAGTTCCGTGCCTTCCGCGACGGCGGCGTCCTCGGCGAGCCCGTTGTCTTCCGCGAGCGCCAGCACGGGGATGTCGTGCGCGTCTGCGATGGAAGCCAGCGTGTCGCCCGCCTGTGCGGTGTAGGCCGTGCCGTTCGGCAGGAGCAGCTTGCGCTCGCCTGTCAGCGGGGTGTCGTCGGCGATGTCCCCCACGATCGAGAGCAGGAGCGGGTTCAGCGAGCGGATCTGCGCGGGCGTGATGCCATGCCGCTCCGCGATGCTCCCCAGTGTGTCTCCGGCGCTCACGCGGTAGGCGGCGCCTTCCGGCAGGCGCAGGGTGTCGCCCGGCAGCAACCCCGTCGCGATGTTGTCCGCGTTCGGGTTCAGCATCAGGGCTTCGTCGTCGCCGGAGTACGGCAGGTAGAAGTTCCCGCTGCCATCGACTGCGTACGTCAGGCCGTTCAGCTCGGCGATGAGGATGGCGCCCTCGACCTCGTCCGCCCCAATTCCGTGAGCCGCCGCGATCAGGGGCAGCGTGTCCCCCGTCACCGAGGCCGACGACTCGTGGTTCAGGTTGTGGGCGAACTCAACCGCCGCCAGCCAGCCGTGGTTCGTCGGATTGCCGTTCGCGTCGAACGTTTCCCCCTCAAGCGGCGCCGTCAGCAGCCGCACGAGGTGCTCGATCTGGTTCGCGGTCAGGCTGCCGCCGTTCGAATCGAGCCAGGCCGGCATCAGCGTGCCCGCCCGCCCGCAGGTCAGCGTGCGCCTGATCAGGTCCTGGTTCTGCGAGAGCACCAGCGGCTCCTGGTTCCGGAACGCGGCCTTGTTCAGCGTCAGGCCGACGCCGCCCTCGCCCCGGATGCCGTGGCAGGTGCGGCAGTTGTTCGCATAGAGCAGCGCGCCGCGCTCGATCGACTCGGCCTCAAAGAAGTCCGCCTGCCGCTCGGCGCGGATGGGCAGGTCGATCGCGGTGTACGCGGCGCAACCCGCCACGCTGATGAACAGCAGCACCACGATCAGGAAGATTTGGCGCTGCGTGTTCAACGGGTCCTCCGCTGCCGGCTAGCCACTGTAGGGAACCGCCCGCTTCGGATTGGGAACCGCCCCGCCACCGAGCGTCAGGCCGCGCGTGTTCACGGTGACCGAGCCGTCGGGATTGGACGTCAGCAGGAACGTGTCCAGCGGGCGAGGCGCCGGTCCGAAGACCCGCACGCCCGCGCGCGAATAGGTTGAGCCATGGCAGGGGCAGCGGAACCACCCCTGGATGCCGGGGAAGGCCACCTCGGCTCCGTCGAAGTCCCCGCGCCAGGGGACGGTGCAGCCGAGATGGGGGCACTTCCAGTAGAGCGCCAGCAGGCCGCCGGTGCCTCCCTGGTCGAGCACGTCGCCTTCGTTGCCGTCCAGGTTCACCAGCCAGAACTTGCCCTCGGTGATGCGGACGGGCTCGGCGCCCGGCTCCGGGATCTGGATCTTGGGGACCGTCACCGGCCGCCCGAAGCCCTGCGGGCTGCGCAGGTTGAAGAAGCCCAGGAAGAACGCGCTGAACGCGCCCAGCGCGAGCGTCAGGCCGGCGAACGCGCTCACCCGCATGAACGAGCGCCGCGAGACCTTGCGCGCCTCCGCCTGCCGTGCTTGCTCTACTCGTTGCGCTGCCATCCGCTCCCTACTCCTGCCCCGGGATGCCTTCGAGCGTGCGCAGGTCCCACGGCCAGATCAGGTCCTGGCCGGGCCCGCGGAAGGCCGTTCCGATAACCGTCAGCATAAGGAAGACGCCCACAAACCCGCTCATCAGCGTGATCAACGCGTCCCGGCGCGTATGCACCCAGTTGATCCTCCAGAAGAAGAAGATGAGTAGGCACGAGAACCCGACCATGAATCCCGTCGGGATGCCGATGTCCACCAGCAGCGTGGGCAGGTCGATCTTCTGGAAGGTGGTCACACCCGCGCCCGGACCCTCGTCCAGGATTTTCAGGTTGAACCACAGGTAGGGAATCGAGTCCGCCCACCCGGGCCAGGGGACCACCGACGGGTCCTTCAGCGCCGCCGAGCGCTCCAGGAACGCGAGGGTGCTGCCGCCCGAGAAACCGAACCAGTCCTTGGCCCAGAGCGCCGCTTTGCCCGAATTCCAGATGATGAGCGCCAGCGTGCCCCACATGCCCACGTTGAATGAGACCACGGTGTTCTTCACCGAGTTCACGTCGGCGAACCACCGCCCCTGTCCGTCCGTGGAGCGGTCGAAGTAGGGGAAGACCATCAGCACGATCAGCCACACCGTCGGCACCACGATGCCGGCCAGGGCCGCGTTCATGTGCAGCAGCAGCTCCTGCAGGTTCAGCAGGTACCAGGGCGCCTTCGCCGGGTCGTTCGTGACGTTCGCGTTCGCCTCGTCCAGGAGGGGCGCGTTCATCACGTACGAGAGCACGAACAGCAGGACCGTGAACAGCATCGCCGAGATGAACTCGACGAAGACAAGGTCGGGCCAGACCAGTACCTCTTCATCGCGAGCGCGAGGAGTGGGTCGGGCGGCCGGCCGGGCGACGACGACGGTAGCCATGCGTTAGCTCACCCCGCCTCTACAGCGGCCGCGCCAGGCCGCCATCCCGGCGAATCCGCCAGAAATGCACGGCCATGAAGATTGCCGCCAGCAGGGGCAGGCCGATGACGTGCAGCGTATAGAAGCGAATCAGCGCGTCCGGACCCACCTCGAAGCCGCCGAGCAGCCAGAAGCGCGTCTTCGGGCCCAGCACCGGCGCCGAACCGGCGATGTTCGTGCCCACCGTGATTGCCCAGAAGGCCAGCTGGTCCCACGGCAGCAGGTAGCCGGTGAAGCTCAGGAGGAAGGTAAGCACCAGCAGGACCACGCCCACGACCCAGTTGAATTCGCGCGGCGGCTTGTAGGCCCCCGTATAGAACACCCGCAGCATGTGCAGGAACACGAGGATCACCATCGCGTGCGCCATCCAGCGGTGCATGTTCCGCATCAACTGCCCGAACTGCACGTTCGTCTGGATGTTCTGGATGTCCAGGTACGCCCGGTCCACGCTGGGCACGTAATAGAACATCAGCAGGATGCCCGTCACCGTCAGGCCCAGGAACATGAAGAAGGTGAGCCCGCCGAGGCAGTAGGTGTGCGTGATCTTTACGTGCGTGCGGTGGATGCGGGTGGGGTGCAGGTGCAGGAACACGTTCGTCGCGACCACCAGCATCTGGTTGCGCGGCGTGTTCGGGTAACCCGTACGGAAGATCGACCGCCACACGTAGTTGTGGAAGAGCTTGTCGTAGATCTGGTCGCCGAGCGTCGGTTGAGTGGGTTGTTCAACAGCCATGGGCTAGCGCTCCCACCACTTGCCGAACAAGACCATGATTCCCAGGCCCAGGAACATCGTGATGAACACGAACACCAGTTCAAGGAATTCGCCAACTTCCACGGCCCCGCGCCCTCGCTGTTCCGTGCCAGCGGCCCAGGTTTGGCCGTGGCGACTTTGTGAATCCTGTAGCAAGCGAGTTATACCCCGCCCCCCCTAGGTGGTCAAACCTGAGGGCCACCCGCAGGCGCATCTTGAACGGCGCCCGCTTTCGTTACAGGCGCAGCCCGAAACGGAGCCTCACCAGCCCCCGCAGATCCTCCAGCGCCGTGCTGATGATGTGCACCTTCGTGTCCGGATCCTCCACCCACCGAACCGGCAGTTCTCCCACCCGAAACCCCTGTTGCCGCGCCCGGATCAGGAGCTCCGTATCGAAGAACCAGGCGCGGTCCTCGATCCCCGGCACGACCGCGTCCACGGCCTGCCGGCTCACCGCCTTGAACCCGCACTGCGCGTCCGTGATCCGCAACCGCGGGAAGAACGCCCGGATGATGAGCACGTAGCTCCGCGAGATCACTTCCCGCTTAAGGGAACGCTCCGTCGCCGACCCGCGCGCCAGCCGCGAGCCGCTCACGACGTCGTAGCCGCGTTCCGTCACCATCCCGACCAGCTCCGGAAGGTGAGCCAGGTCCGTGCTCAGGTCGACGTCCATGTAGGTGACTACGTCCGCCTCGCTGCCCAGCCACGCCTCCCGCAGGGCGATTCCGCGGCCCTTGATGGTCAGCACGAGCGCGCGCACGCGTTCGTGCTGCGTGTCCAGCTCGCGCGCCAGCTCGCTCGTCCCGTCGTTCGAGCCGTTGTCCGCGATCACCAGGCGCCAGTCGTATCGGGGATGGGCGTCGAACAGGGCGAGCGTTCGCTCCACGCTCTCGCGCAGCACCGAGACCTCGTTGTAGCAGGGGATGACCACATCCACCGTCGGGCGGCCGCCACTCTGCGCGGTCACGGGCCCGCTCCCTGGGTGTCGATCACAAATCCGGCGTGTCGCAGCTGCGTGCTCACGCCGTCCTCCGGGCCGGTTCCGGGAGAGGGGTTACTCGGGACGCAGCGCCGCCAGCCGGCGCTTCGTGCGGTCGGCGCGCCCCGTGGGGATGGCGCCCTTCCGCGCTGCTCGGTCCAGCACCGAGTACGCGTGACTCAGCGCCTCGCGGTAGGCATCGCCGTCGCCCGCAGCCGCGGCCTCGCGCGCCGCGCGCACCGCCGTCCGCGACTCGGACCGGTTGGGCCGGTTCCGGGAGCGGCGCTTGAGCGACTGCCGCCAGCGCTTCATCGCTGATTGCTTCGTAGCCATGGACGCCGATCGTAGGCGCGCCTCCGGCTCCGCGCAAAGCCAGACCCCTACTTGCCCCGTTTCCAAAGCTCTCGTATTCTGAATTTGCACTGGAACGAAGCCCGGCATCCTGCCGATGCGCTCACCAGGCACACCTCAGAGTCGAGGTTTCTCCGCAACCCCATCTCGCCCGTACCTGACGAGCACCGCTCGCAGCGGGCAACAGGATCGTTGCCATCACACGCGCACCAGAATCCCCGCCGGCTGAAGAAGCCACCGTTCCCTCCGAGCGAGAGGACGCCGTCCCCACGCTCAACATCTCCGAGCTCGAGGGCAACACCCGTGGCGAGCTCATTCAGCTCGCCCGCGACCTCGGCGTCAGCAACGCCTCCACCCTGCGCAAGCGCGACCTCATCTTCCGCTTGCTCCAGACTCAGGCCGAGCGCCGCGGCAACCTCTTCTCCGGTGGCTTCCTCGAGGTCTCCGACGACGGGAACTACGGCTTCCTTCGCGGCGAGTCCCTCCTGCCCGGTCCCCACGACATCTACGTCTCCCAGTCCAACCTGCGCCGCTTCGCGCTCCGCCCCGGCGACTACGTCACCGGCCAGATTCGCGCCCCGCGCGACAACGAGAAGTACTACGGCCTGCTCAAGGTCGAGGCCGTTAACGGGCTGGACCCCGAGGCGGCAAAGCGGCGCCCCTTCTTCGAGAACCTGACGGCGGTCTTCCCCAAGGAACAGCTCGTCCTCGAAACCACCCCCGACAACCTGACCCACCGCCTCATCGACCTGATCGCGCCCATTGGCCGCGGCCAGCGCGCCCTCATCGTCTCTCCGCCCAAGGCGGGCAAGACGATGCTGCTCCAGAACATCGCGAACGGCATCACCACCAACCACCCCGACGTCCACCTCATGGTCGTGCTCATCGGCGAGCGTCCCGAAGAGGTCACCGACATGCGCCGCAGCGTGCGCGGCGAGGTCGCCAGCAGCACCTTCGACGAGCCCGTCGAGGATCACACCCGCGTCGCCGAGATGGCCTTCGAGCGCGCGAAGCGGCTCGTGGAGGGCGGCCAGGACGTCGTCATCCTCATGGACTCCATCACGCGCGCCACGCGTGCCTACAACCTCGCCCTGCCTCCCAGTGGCCGCACCCTCACCGGCGGCGTCGACCCCGTCGCCCTCTACCCGCCCAAGCGCCTTTTCGGCGCCGCCCGCAAGTGCGAGGAGGGCGGCTCTCTCACGGTTATCGCTACCTGCCTCATCGATACCGGCAGCCGCATGGACGAGGTCATCTTCGAGGAGTTCAAGGGCACCGGAAACATGGAGCTGCGGCTCGATCGCAAGCTCGCCGAGCGCCGCTTCTATCCGGCGATCGACATCCAGGCCAGCTCCACCCGGCGCGAGGAGCTTCTCCTCGACGAGAGCACGCTCAAGGGCGTCTGGCTGGTCCGCCGCATGACCGCCATGATCTCGCAGAACTCCCCCAACTCCCTCGAGGCGACGGAGCGCTTGCTCGAACGGCTGGGCCGGACCGACACCAACGAAGAGTTCCTTGCCAGCCTCCGCACCGAGGTCTAGAGGGGCGAGAACCCTGGCCAATCCTTGCCTTTCACAGCCGATTGCGGCACTTTAGGTCTTAGCATTCGACGCAATCGTCGGCGTGAGGGCATGTCACTCCCCGACACCACGAAGGGACTGGAGACCTTGCTGAGGGATTGGCTCCTGGGCCTCCTGCATGGGCGCTCTGCTTCTCGCGCCCGCTCCCACGCTCACGGCCACCTCCCCCTTCGCGCCAGCCTCCACCTGCTGCTGATCGGTCTCGCCGCGCTGGCGGCGCTTCTCACCGCCCGGCTCGTCTCCGACACGGAGACCGCCCAGCTCTTCAGCATCCCGCCCGCTCCCCTCTCGGGCGTGCGCGCCATCGCGCCCACGGGTGAGTCCTTCCTCCGCCCGGGCGTCAGCCATGTCACGGTCGAGTCCCCCCTCAGGGCCGCACTCGCAACCCCCCAGGTTCCCCTCCGCCCCACCGAGAACGTGGCGGAAGGAGAGACCATGTCCTACGGCGTCGGCCGCGCCACCGCCGCCGGCCAGGATGCCGGCTACGACATTCGGGCGCTCACCGACCAGATCGACCCCGAGGAGCCCTACGTCATCTACGAGGTTCGCGGGGGCGACACGCTCGGCGAGATCGCCGAGACCTACAACACCACCGTCGACAACATCCTGCTCAACAACGCCGAGGTGGTCGAAGGCGACTACATCCCCGTCGGCCAGGAGATTCTCGTTCCCCTTGGCAGCGTCCACGGCATCCTCTACCTCGTCGGCCATGGCGAGACGCTGAGCGGCATCATCGAGAGGCACCTTGATGTCACCGTCCAGGACGTCCTCGACCACCGACCCAACAACCTCCTCAGCAGCGATGACATCAATCCGGGCGATTACATCCTTCTCCCCAACGCCCGGCTCAAGCCGCCGCCCCGGCGAAGCCCCGACGGATGGGCCATCACGCCTCCGCCGCCGGTCTCGCCGGGCCGGTTCGGTCTGCCCCTGGCCTCCTGGGACTTCGTCAGCGACCTCTTTGGGACGGACCGCGGGGGTGGCCGCATCCACACAGGTATCGACCTGGCCCTCGGATCGCAACCCGCCTCATCGGTCTACGCCGCCTGCGACGGCTGGGTGTCGCGCGTCGAGTGGCTCACCTACAGCTATGGCTACTACGTCATCGTCGATTGCGGCGATGGCTGGGAGACGCTCTACTCGCACTTCCGCGAGATCATCGTGACCTGGGGTCAGTCGGTGAGGAAGGGCGAGACCATCCTCGGGATTTCCGGCTCCACCGGCTTTAGCACCGGCGAGCACCTCCACTTCGAGATCCGCTACAACGGCCAGTACCTCGATCCCGCGAACTACCTGAACTTCTGGTAGGCCGTTCCTTCCGCGCTCGAGTTCGCGGCCGCTACTCGCTGCCGTCCGCCGCCTGCACGGCATCTCCCGGCTTCGTCTCCACCAGCCTCGCGATCACGACGTCGCGATGCACGTAGTACCCCGACCCGTCGTCCTCCGTCGGAATGAAGTCGCCTCCGCACGTGATGAGCGTCACCCACTCTTCGTCTGCCGGGCGCAGCAGCTCCTCGTTTTCCGCCTCATGCGGACTGATCAGGTCGGCCATGGGCATCTCCCCGGTCACGTAGCGCCGCTGGAAGAACACCTCGTACACGTACTCGCGGCCGTCATCCATGACCACGATCACCAGGTCACCCGTCTCGAGGTCGGTGAGCGCGTAGAACGGCCCCCGGATGTTGGGATGCCAGTCCTTGTGGGCGGAGAAGAGCGAGCTCGTTCCGAACCCCGGCTTGTCGTAGATGTGGTACCAGCCCACGTTCCGGGGCTGGGGGACGTCAAGCTTGTTGGCTCCCGGAATTTTCCCGATCGCCTCGATCGCCGCTTCCACTCCCAGGGAGGGGATGCGCATCAGGGCCAGTTCCCCATCGTACGGTGTCGCCTCCGGCGTTGGTGTCGCCTGTTCCGCAGCCGCCACGGTGGGCGACTCGGTGGGAGCTGCCGTGGGCGTTGCGGTCCGTGCCGCCGCAGGTGTCTCCCGGATCTGCTCGGGTTCGACCGGTACGTCGATGGCCGCGCAGCCCGCTCCCGAGAGGGCAACCAGGGCTGCCAGCACCCACGCCCCCGCCGCTGTTCTTGCGTGGCCGATGGCGCGTTCCCTGAGCCCCAGCATGGTTGCCAGCTTACCGCTGGTCCCCTTCGAGTGTCCCTACCGCCGGCGGCGGGATCGTTTCGACGAGCCTGCCGATCACCACGTCCCGGTGGAGGTAGTACCCCGCCCCGCCTTCGGTCCTTTCCACGAAGTCACCACCGCAGGTGTACAGCGTGATCCACTCCTCGCCCTCGGGGCGCAGCAACTCCGCACTCCGCGCCTTGTGCGGCCAGATCAGGTCGTACATCGGAATGTTCTCCCTGGTGTAGCGCCGCTGGAAAAACACCTCGTACACGTACTCGCGGCCGTCATCCATCACGACCACGATCTGGTCGCCTGTCTGCAGCTCCGTCAGGGCGTAGAACGGACCCTTCTTGTTGGGCCAGTAATCCTTGTGCGCCGAGTAGAGGGAGCTCGTCCCGAATCCGGGCTTGTCGTAGATGTAGTACCAGCCGATGTTGTTCCACTCGGGCACGTCGAGCTTGTTGCGTCCCTCCACCAGCCCGATCGGCTCGATCGCCGCCTCCACCCCCAGTGAAGGGATACGCATCGACGCCAGCTCGCCGTCGTACGGCCCCGGCTCCGGGGTGGCCTCCGGTGTGGGGCGTTCCGGGGGCGCCGGGATCGTGGCCGCCGGCGCGACCGGTGTTCTCACTGGTGTGGGCGTCGGCTCGGGTGTCGGTTCCGGCGTCGGCTCCGGAAGGTCAGGCCCGCCGCTGGCGCAGGCAACGCTCACAAGGACCGCTACGGTCAGGACCAGGACTCCGCGTGTTAGCCGCCAACTGCGCACGACGCTCTCCGTGCACCCCGCAGGATCGCTCCCACCGACGCCAAGTATACGGTTGAAGGAACTTATGGTCGCCGGATTCTTGACCGAATGTTGTCCCAGAGCTCCGTCCACCTGATGCCAGGGCCCGTTCCGATGACGAAGCCACGACCAGCCGTGGCCCCGCCACCGGCGGTAGTGCCGCCTGCAGCGGGAGGCCTGCCGAGCCACGTGAAGACCCCGGCGCTGATCGCCGCCAGCCCCGCGATGACCGACAGCACCACGATGATGGCCGTCGTGCCCGCGCCCGGGCCGCCGTCACCGGATACCGCTTCCTCGGGGGCTGGAGCAGCGGGCGTGTCCGCCGTCTCCGGCGTGGGCGCTTCCGTCGCGGGCGGGGGCTCGGTGGCGGGCGGCTCGGTTGCGACCGGTGTCGCGGTGGCCGTCGGTGTCGGCGCCTCTGTCGCCACCGCAGTCGGCGTCGGGGTCGCAGCTTCCGTTGGCTCGGCCGCTTCGGTGGCCGCCGCGGTCGGAGTCTCTTCAGCGGTCTCCGTCGTCTCCTCGGCTTCCGTTGTCTCTTCCGTCTCGGTCGTGTCCTCGTCTTCAGTGGTCTCTTCGGTCTCCGTTGTTTCTTCGGTTTCCGTGGTCTCGTCGGTCTCGGTCGTCTCCTCGTCTTCCGTGGGCTCCACCGGCTCCTCGGGGTCCGTCGTCTCGTCCGTGGTCTCGCCCTCCTCCGGCTCGACCGGCTCCACTGGTTCCTCGGGATTCGAGGTTGTCTCCTCTGGCTCGACGGGCTCGGGCGGAGCGGCCGGCAGTGTCAGTGGGAGCTCTTGCGGCCCCGCCCGCCAGGAGCCCGTCTCCTCGGCGAACCGGTCACCGATCTGGAACCGCACCACCGCCTCCTCGGCGCCGCACCCCGTCCTGGCCTCCGCCGACAGAACCTCCACGCGATAGCTCGTGACGCCGTCCTCGCGAATTGTCTGAGGAGTGTCCGCCTCGCTGCAGACGATGCCGTCGATGTAGGCGACGACGTCCAGCCCCCCGTCCACATCGCCGTCCGCTGCGGTCACGTCACCGAAGAACGTTCCCGGCGGGGCCGGCTGCGCCTGCGCTGTCCCGCCCGGGCCAGTCACCACCCCCGCCGTCAGCCCTGCCGCCGCCGCCAGCGTCGCGAGCGCCAAGCCTAGCCGTCGCCCACGCTCCCGCTGCATAGCCTGAGCCTACAGCAGTAGGAGAAAATATCCCACTGTGCTAGCGCTTTAGCCGTTGCCTTCGTCGCCGTTCCGCGGCCTAGTTCACCGAGAGCGTCATCGTCGGCGGCGTCAGCGCGAAGTGCATCTCCACCGAGAACTCGTCCAGCTTGTCCGACCAGCTCGCCCACATCCCCCGCGCGTATGCCGCCTCCGCGCTCCCGAAGGATCCCTGCATCGCGCGCGCGTCCTCGAAGCAGTACACGCCCAGCATCGTCCCTTCCCGCGTCTCCCCCCAGTGCACGCTCGCGATCCCCGGGATCTTCCCCACTTCGCGCAGGTGCTGCGAGCGGAACCACGCCGAGAACGTTGCGCGGTCGTCCTTCACACGGGCCCGCAACAGGATGAACGGCTGCTCGCCTCTCATGCGTCTCCCCGACTGCCTCTCCGGCAGAGCGCCGCCGCCAGGGCAACGCTCGCCTCCACACAGTATCGCGAATCCACCTGTACGCACGGCCCCCCGAACGGCTCCTCCTCGCCTCGCATGCGGTTGTACACCCCGATGTTCGCTTCGGAGGCGCCCTCGCGCGGCCCCGAGAGCCGCTCCCGCACGACGGCGTCCGGCGCCGTCAGCCGCACCGCCACCACGGGCGCCCCCCGCCGCTCCGCCAGCTCCAGAAACCCGTGCCGCTCGCGCTCGCGCAGGTTCGTCGCGTCGATGATTACGTCGCGGCCCTCCTCCAGCCCTTGCTCCGCCCGCTTCCGCACCTCGGCGAACACGGCTCCGCTCTCCTTGTGCGTGTACCGCCGCTTCGGGAACAGCTCCCGGCGCACGAGGTCGCTTTCGAGCACGCAGGCGTCCAGTCGCGGCGCAAGCTGCGCCGCGAACGTGGTCTTGCCCGAACCGGGCAAACCGCTCAGCAGGACCAGTGTGGGCAAATTGCCGGTACCTCCCCCTCGTGCTACTTTCCCTCTTGAAGACAGGTAAAGGAAGTCGAACGAGCAAGTTTGCTGGCCCAGGAAACGAAAGAGGCCCTGATCCGGGAGTACGCCCAGAACGAAGGCGATACCGGCTCCCCTGAAGTACAGGTGGCGCTCCTTACCGAGCGCATCAAGTACCTGACCGCGCACCTGCAGGAGCACAAGCACGACTACCACACGCGCCGCGGGCTGCTGAAGCTCGTCGGGCAGCGTCGCAGGCTGTTGCGCTACCTCAACAAGCGGGATGTCAACAGGTACCGCGCGCTCATCGGGCGCCTCGGGCTGCGCCGCTAGCCCGCCCTCTTTCCCCCGGCCTTGCCCCCGCGCTGGGCGGCAGCCTGCCACTGAGCCCTCCCGAACCGACCCGACACCGCGGCCGATGCCGCAAGAGAAAGTGTGAAGAGAGACATGACAGCAACCGAATCCAGCATCCGTACCTACGAAGTCGAGATCGGCGGCAAGCCCCTGCTCATCCAGCATGGCGCCCTCGCCGGCCTCGCCAACGGCGCCGTCACCGTGCGCCAGGGCGATACCGTCGTCCTCGTCACGGCCTGCATGGCCGACCCCCGCGAGGGCATCGACTTCTTCCCCCTCACCGTCGACTACGAAGAGCGCCTCTACGCGGTGGGCAAGATCCCCGGCGGCTTCCCCCGCCGCGAAGGTCGCCCCTCCTCCGATGGCATCCTCGCCATGCGCCTCACCGACCGCTCCATCCGCCCCCTCTTCCCCAAGGGCTTCCGCAACGAGATCCAGATCGTCGCCACGACGCTCTCCTCCGACCGCGAGCACCAGCCCGACACCCTCATCACCGTCGGCGCCAGCGCCGCACTCAGCATCAGCGACATTCCCTTCAACGGGCCCGTCAGCAGCGTCCGCGTTGGCCGCATCGACGGCGAGTACGTCGTCAACCCGACCTTTGCCGAGGCCGCCGAGGGCGACCTCGACCTCATCGTCGCCGGCACGAAGGACGCCGTCATGATGGTCGAGGCGGGCGCCACCGAGGTGCCCGAGGAAGCCGTCATCGAGGCGATGGAGATCGCCATGGAGGCGAACTCCGCCATCAACGGCCTCATCGAGGAGATTGCCGCCGACGCCGCCCCCGTCAAGAAGGACTACACGCCCGCCGTCGACAACGAGGAGGCCATCGAGGCCGTCCACGACGCCCTCGCCGACCGCCTCGACGAGATCGTGGCGAACGCCGCCAGCGAGCGCAGCGAGGAGAACAAGCGCATTCG
Source organism: Dehalococcoidia bacterium (assembly GCA_022827945.1). Taxonomy (GTDB): domain Bacteria; phylum Chloroflexota; class Dehalococcoidia; order Tepidiformales; family Tepidiformaceae; genus UBA2991. The sequence continues at coordinate 71,092 of JAJEIT010000055.1, forward strand.
CGCCGAGCTCACCGAGCAGTTCGAGGATCGCTTCGAGAAGCGCGACATCGGCGACGCCCTCTACGCCGTCATCAAGAAGGCCATGCGCGACCGCATCCTCAGCGATGGCCGCCGCGCCGACGACCGGGAAACGACGGAGATTCGCCCGCTCGACATCCACGTCGGCACGCTTCCTCGCACGCACGGCTCCGGCCTCTTCAAGCGCGGCGAGACCCAGGTGCTCACCATCGCCACCCTCGGCGGCATGAACATGGCGCAGAAGCTCGACACGCTCTCCCCGGACGAGTCCAAGCGCTACATGCACCACTACAACTTCCCGCCCTACTCCGTCGGCGAGGCGCGCCCCATGCGCGGCGCCGGCCGCCGCGAGATCGGGCACGGCGCCCTCGCCGAGCGCGCCCTCCTTCCCGTCATCCCGCCCGAGACGGAGTTCCCCTACGCCCTCCGCCTCGTGAGCGAGGTGCTTTCCTCCAACGGCTCGACCTCCATGGCCAGCGTCTGCGGCAGCACCCTCGCCCTCATGGACGCAGGCGTGCCCCTCTCCGCCCCCGTCGCCGGCATCGCCATGGGCCTGATCATGGGCGACGACGGCGAGTACGCCGTCCTCACCGACATCGCCGGCCAGGAAGACTTCATGGGCGACATGGACTTCAAGGTCGCCGGCACGGAAGAGGGCATCACCGCCCTGCAGATGGACATCAAGATCGGCGGCGTCTCTCGCGAGCTGCTCGAGACAGCCCTTGCCCAGGCCCGCGACGCCCGCATCTTCCTGCTCGAGCGCATGTCCGAGGTCATCGAGAAGCCGCGCGAGTCCGTCTCCGAGCACGCCCCGAAGGTCTACATCATCAAGATCGACCAGGAGCAGATCGGCACGGTGATCGGCCCCGGCGGCCGCGTCATCCGCAAGATCCAGGAGGACTCCGGCGGCGCCAACGTCGACATCCAGGAGGACGGCACCATCTTCGTCTCCGCCGTCGAGGGTGACGCTGCCGACATCGCGATCCGCATGATCGAGGGCCTCACCAAGGAGATCGGCGTCGGCGAGACCTACACCGGCCCCGTCACCCGCATCCTCAACTTCGGCGCCTTCGTCGAGATCCTTCCCGGCAAGGACGGCCTCGTGCACATCTCCGAGCTCAGCGAGGAGCGTGTCGAGCGCGTCGAGGACGTGGTCTCCGTGGGCGATGAGCTCACCGTCACCGTCACCGAGATCGACTCGCTCGGGCGCGTCAACCTCACCGCCCGCAGCGGCCGTGTTGGCGCCCCCTCCGAGACGGACGACCGCCCGCGCGATCGCGATCGCGGCAGGGACCGTGGCCGTGACCGCGATCGCCCCCGTGGCCGTGGCCGCGACCGCGACCGTGGCCCCCGCGACCGGGATCGTGACCGTGACCGCGGTCGGGACCGCGATCGTGATCGTGACCGACCACGCGATCGCGGCCCGGAGTCCCGTCCCCCGCGTCCCCGCCGCCCCGAGCGCGAGCCGGAGGATGAAGCGCCTTCCACCGAGTTGAACGGCGCCGTCGAGGACGACCTCGACGAGGGCCTCGACTACGACGGCGTTGAGCCCGTTGCCGCCGAGGAGCAGCCCGACGACCGTCCCGAGGACCGCGGCGACGACCGTGGAGATGACCGTGGCGATGGCGCTCCCCGTCGCCGTCGCCGGCGCCGGCCCCGCAGCGGCGGCAACCGCGAGGGTGGTGGGCGTCAGCCCGAGCAGCAGCGCGAGATCAACCGCGGCGGTGGCAGCCGCGGGGGCGCCAGCCGCGGCTGGACCCGCCGCAGCACCCCCGACAGCGGCGTGCCTCCCGCTCCGCCGCCCCCGCCTCGCCGTGGGCTCGGTGGTGGCGGCGACTACGAGGACTAGCCGGGAACCCGCCCGTGCGTCTCTTCGAGCACGAGGCCAAGGCGCTCTTCCGGGGCGCCGGCCTCGAGACGCCTCGCGGGCTCCTCGCCGGGACGCCCGCCGAGTCCGTGCTCGCAGCGGCTGAGCTGGGGCCCCGTGTTGCCGTCAAGGGCCAGGTGCGCTCCGGTGGCCGCGCGAAAGCGGGCGCCGTTCGCCTCGTCGAAGGCCCCGCTGAGGTCGAGGATGCGGCCCGTGCAGTCCTCGACACCCGCGTCTCTGACCAGCCCGTCGAGGGCCTCCTCATCGAGGAGGCCCTGTCGATCGAAGCCGAGCGCTATCTCGGCATTGTCTACGACGACCGTTCGCGCGGACCTGCCGCCGTCGCCTCCATCGCCGGGGGCGTCGATGTCGAGGACGCCGCAGCCGCGGCCGCCCGCATCCCCCTCTCCGCCCTCGCGCCCACCCAGGACTTCCGCCTGAAGGAGGCCGTCGCCTCTCTCGGCCTCTCCGGGCGCGAGCTCGTCGAGCTGACCGGCATCCTCGGCCGTCTCTGGAGGCTCTTCACCGAACACGACCTGCTCCTCGCCGAGATCAACCCCCTCGCCCGCACCGACGACGGCCGCTGGGTCGCCCTCGATGCGCGCGTCGAATTCGACGACGATGCTCTCTTCCGCCAGGACCAGACCGTCCGCGAGCTCGGCATCGACCCCTCCGCCCGCAGCGACCGCGAAGCCAGCGAGCTTGAGCTTGAGGCCGCCCGCATCGACCGCTCCGACCACCGTGGCGTCGCCGGCCGCGTCGTCCAGTTCGATGGGTCGCTTGCCCTTCTCATCGGCGGCGGCGGCGCCAGTCTCACCGCCTTCGACGCCGTCCGCGCCCACGGCGGCCAGCCCGCCAACTACTGCGAAATCGGCGGCAACCCCAGCGTGCGCAAGGTCGCCGCGCTCACCTGCCTCCTGCTCGGCCAGCCGGGAATCGAGCGCATCGCCGTCATCATGAACGTGGTCAACAACACCCGCGCCGACCTGATCGCCCGTGGCGTCATCCGTGGCTGCCTCGATGCCGGCCTCGAACCTGCCTCTGCCATCGCCGTCTTCCGCGTTCCCGGCGCCTGGGAAGAGGAGTGCGTCGCCCTCCTCCGACACTACGGCGTCACCGCTTGCGACCGCAGCGTGAGCATCGACGAGGCCGCCGGCCTCGCCGTCGCCGCCTCGTCCTAGAGCAGCGGCAGGTACTCCGAGAGCTCGAAGTCCGAGACATGGCGCTGGTAGCGCTCCCACTCGATGCGCTTGTTCTTCAGCAGCGTCTCGAAGACGTGCTCGCCCAGCGCCTCGCGCAGCAGCTTCGACTCCGCTGCCGCGTCGATCGCCTCCCGCAGGTTCCCCGGAAGCGTCGCGATCCCCAGGTCCGCGCGCTCCCCGTCCGACATCTCGAACACGTTCTCCTCGACCGGAGGCGGCAGCGCGCGTTCCTGCTCGATCCCGTCGAGCCCCGCCGCCAGCATCACCGCGAACGCCAGGTACGGGTTGCACGCCGGGTCCGGCGAGCGGTACTCGATGCGGGTATGCACCTCGTCACCCGGTGAGTACTCGGGGATACGCACGAGGTCGCTCCGGTTCCGCCGCGCCCAGCTCAGGTACACCGGCGCCTCGAAGCCCGGCTGCAGCCGCTTGTAGCTGTTCACCCACTGGTTCGTCACGAGCGTCATCGCGCGCGCATGGGCCAGGAGCCCCGCCACGTACCCCTTCGCCAGCGCGCTCAGGTGGTACACGTCGTCCTCGTCGAAGAACGCGTTCCGCTCTCCCTTGAACAGCGACTGGTGCACGTGCATGCCGCTGCCGTTCTCGTCCTCCAGCGGCTTCGGCATGAAGGTCGCGTACACGTCGTTCGAGGCTGCGATCTCCTTCACCACCGCGCGATAGGTCATGGCGTTGTCCGCCATCGTCAGCGCGTCCGTGTAGCGCAGCGCAATCTCGTGCTGGCTGGGCGCCACCTCGTGATGGCTCGACTCCACCTCGATCCCCATCGCGCTCAGCGTCAGCACCGTGTCCCGGCGCAGGTCCGATCCCTTGTCCGCGATCTGGTCGAAGTACCCGCCCTTGTCCAGCGGGACCGTGCTCTCCTGGTCCTCGAAGTAGAAGTACTCGAGCTCGGGGCTCACGTAGAAGGTGTAGCCGAGCGCCTTCGCCCGCTCCAGCTGGCGGCGAAGCACCCCGCGCGGATCGCCCTCGAAGGGCTCGCCGTCGGGCCGGTAGATGTCGCAGAACATGCGCGCAACGCCCTGCTCGCGCGGACGCCACGGCACCAGCTGGAACGTCGCTGGATCGGGGCGCGCGAGCATGTCCGACTCGTCGATTCGGGCGAACCCCTCGATGCTCGAGCCGTCGAACCCCATCCCCTCTTCGAGCGCGTTCTCAAGCTCTCCGACCGTGATCTGGAAGCTCTTCAGCGTCCCCACAATGTCCGTGAACCAGAGCCGCACGAACTTCACGTCGTTCTCGCGGCACGCCGAGATCACATAGCTCGCTGACTCGTTCATCGTCTCGTCCCGCGGACGGTTCCGCGCATCCACCCTACCCGTCCGATGTTACAGGCAGGTTGCGGAACGCTACTCCCCCGCCGCCTCGCGCTGCCGCCGCAGCCAGTCCTGCACGAACGGGTTGTGGTCCCGCTCGAACGCCACCGTCGTCTCCTGCATGTGGCCCGGCAGCACGATCGTCTCCTCCGGCAGCGTCAGCAGCTCGTTCGTGATGCTGCGCATCTCCTCGTCGAAGTCCCCGCCCGGCAGGTCCGTGCGCCCGATGGAACCCCGGAAGAGCGTGTCTCCGCTGAAGAGCAGGCCGTCGGCGTAGTAGCTGACGCTGCCCGGCGTGTGGCCGGGCGTCGCGATCGCCTTCAGCTTCAGCCCCGCCACCTCCACGTCGTCCCCGTTCGTGACGAAGCCGTTCGGGTCCGGCGGCGCCTGCGACTCGTCGATGCCGAAGCTCGACACCGCCCCCTGCCACCCGTTCCGCAGCAGGTCGAGGTCGCTCTGGTGCAGCAGGAACGATGCTCCCGTCGCCGCCTGTACCCCGCGAACCCCCAGAATGTGGTCGACATGCGCGTGCGAGTTCGCGATCGCCTTGATCGTCACCCCCATGTCCTTCGCCAGCGCCAGCACCTCGTCCGGCTGGTCCCCCGGATCGATGCAGATCGCCTCACCCGTGCGGCGGTTCCCTACCACCCAGCAGTTCTCGGCGAAGACCCCCACCACGATCCCCCGCACCATGATCTCGTTCGCGACGTCCATGCGCGGAGCTTCCCCGCCCACCGCCGCCCCGTCAACCGCGCCGGGACGTCCCCATGAGCCCCCTCGACCTCGTACTCATCAGTGTCCTCGGAGCCGTGGCGGCCCTCCCCCAGAACGTGGCCGGCTTCGGCTTCGCCCTCGTCCTCGCCCCCCTCCTCGTTCTCTTCATCGACCCCGAGGAGACCGTCATCATCGTCAACATCCTCGCCATGCTCTCGGCCACGGCGGTGGTCTGGAGGCTCCGGCACGCCGTCGCCTGGCGCACGGTCGGCATCCTCTTCGTCGCGTCCTTCGTCGGGATGCCGCTGGGGTTGCTCGTGCTCCTCGCCGTCGATCCGACGGTGATCCAGGTGCTAATAGCCCTCGCCGTGCTTAGCGGGACGCTCGCCCTTGCCCGCGGTCTCACCATCGGTGGCAACACCGCCATCGCCGCCGCCGCGGGCGTCGCGGGCGGCTTCCTGCGCACCAGCACCAGCGCCGCCGGCCCGCCCGTCATCCTCTACCTCCAGGCGCGGCAACTCGCCCCCGACCCCTTCCGCGCGACCGGATCGTTCTTCCTCATGGCGACAGGCGCGGTCGCTATCGTCCTCTATGCCGCCACCGGCAGCCTCGACGCCGACATCGGCCTCTCCGTGGGCGCTGCCATCCCCGGCGTCGCCGTCGGCACCGCCGTCGGCGCGGTGTTCGCAGGGCGCGTCAACGAGCGTGTGTTCCGCCGGCTCGTCACCGTCCTCTTGGTTGCCACCGCCGTCACGGCTCTCGTCACGGCCTTCCTCGGCTAGCACTGCCCCTCGCAACCCTGCCCCTCTCCCGCGTACCCTTCCGCCCATGGCCCTCGACGACCTCCCCCTGCTCCCCACCCGCGTCGACGTCCTCGACGATCGCTACCGGGAGAACCGCGAGGCCAACCTCGCCCTCGTCGACGACCTCCGCGACCGCCTCGCGCGCGTCGAACAGGCGGGCGGCCAGCGCTACGTCGAGCGCCACCACGCCCGTGGCAAGCTCCTCGCGCGCGAGCGCATCCAGCGCCTCATCGACCCCGACGGCGCTTTCCTCGAGCTGAGCCCCCTCGCCGCCGACGGCGTTTACGACGACGACGTGCCCGCCGCCGGCATCGTCACCGGCATCGGACGCGTCAGCGGCCGCGAGTGCGTCATCATCGCCAACGACGCCACCGTGAAGGGCGGCTCCTACTACCCGCTCACCGTGCGCAAGCACCTCCGCGCCCAGGAGATTGCCGAGCAGAACCACCTCGCCTGCATCTACCTCGTCGACTCCGGCGGCGCCTTCCTCCCCCTTCAGCACGATGTCTTCCCCGACCGCGACCACTTCGGCCGCATCTTCTACAACCAGGCCAACCTCAGCGCGAAGGGCATCTACCAGGTCGCCGCCGTCATGGGCTCCTGCACGGCCGGGGGCGCCTACGTCCCCGCCATGAGCGACGAGACGGTCATCGTCCGTGGCACCGGCACGATCTTCCTCGGCGGGCCGCCCCTCGTGAAGGCCGCCACCGGGGAGGAGACGACCGCCGAGGAGCTCGGCGGCGCCGACGTCCACACCCGCATCAGCGGCGTCGCCGACCACTTCGCCGAGGACGACGAGGACGCCCTCCGCACCGTCCGCAGCATCATCGCCAGCATCCCCGCCACCAAGACCCCGCCCTGGGAGGTGCCCGACGCCGCCCCGCCCCTCCATGACCCGGAGGAGCTGTACGGCGTCGTCCCGCCCGACTACGGCCGCACCTACGACGTGCGCGAGGTCATCGCTCGCCTCGTCGACGGCTCCCGCTTCCACGAGTTCAAGGCGCGCTACGGCACGACCCTCGTCTGCGGTTTCGCCCGCATCACCGGCTTCCCCGTCGGCATCATCGCCAACAACGGCATCCTCTTCGGCGAGAGCGCCCTCAAAGGCGCCCACTTCGTCGAGCTCTGCGGCCAGCGCCGTGTCCCCCTCGTCTTCCTCCAGAACATCACCGGCTTCATGGTCGGCCGCCAGTACGAGAACGCCGGCATCGCACGCGACGGCGCCAAGATGGTCACCGCCGTCGCCAGCGTCGCCGTTCCCAAGTTCACGGTCGTCATCGGCGGCAGCTTCGGCGCCGGCAACTACGCCATGGCCGGACGCGCCTACTCGCCCCGCCAGCTCTGGATGTGGCCCAACGCCCGCATCAGCGTCATGGGCGGCGAGCAGGCAGCCAACGTTCTCCTCCAGGTCCGCCTCGACCGGGGCGAGGAGCTGAGCGAGGAGGAGCAGCGCGCCTTCATGGCCCCCACGCTCGAAACCTACGAGCGTGAGGGCTCCCCGTACTTCAGCAGCGCCCGCCTCTGGGACGACGGCGTCATCGACCCGCTCGACACCCGCCGCGTCCTCTCCATGGGCATCTCCGCCGCTCTCAACGCCCCGATCCCCGAGACCGACTGGGGCGTCTTCCGCATGTAGGGCGCGAGCGTCGCGCTCGCGCCTCCGGGATGCGCAACTCTTGCGTGCTAGACTCGCCGCCCGCCCGTTTCGCGATGGAGGCGGCGGCTGGAGGAAGGCAGATGCCCGAAGGACCGGAGAGCGGCAAGGCGGCTGCCTCCACCTCCCACGATGAAAGGGAGGCAAGTGTCGAAAGCTCGCTGACCAACGGACTGCAGATGTCGCACGAGCAAATGCTGGAGCTCGGGCGCAAGGCCCTCGACCTCGTCGTGGACCGCATTGAGAGCCTCCCTTCCGAGCAGGCCTGGGATGGCGAGTTCCGGAAGGTTCTCGAGTCCCACCTCGCCGAGGATCCCCCCGAGGGCCCCAATCCCGCTTCCGAGGTGCTCGACAGGCTCGCGCGGGACGTGCTCCCCTTCAGCGCGCGCCTCGATCACCCTCGCTTCTTCGGTTTTATCCCCACCTCGCCCACCTGGCCCGGCGTCGTCGCCGACTTCCTCGCTGCGGGCTACCTGTTCAACCAGTGCACGTGGCTCGTCGCGAGCGGCCCCAGCCAGGTCGAGCTCGTCGTCATCGACTGGTTCAGGCGCTGGCTCGGATACCCCGAGGGGGCGGGCGGGCTCTTCACCAGCGGTGGCTCGGCCGCCAGCGTCGACGCCTTCGTCGCCGCCCGCGAGGCCGCCGGCCACCCCGAACGAGCCACCGTCTACATGAGCGACCAGAGCCACAGCGCCCTCCCCCGCGCGGCCGTGATCGTCGGCATCCGCCGCGACCACATCCGCAAGATTCCGAGCGACAGCAGCTTCCAACTCGACATGGAGGCGCTCTCCAATGCTGTCGCCGCCGACCGCGCTGCCGGGCTGAACCCTATCGCCGTCTGCGCCAATGCCGGTACCTCCAGCACCGGCTCCATCGACCCTCTCGAGGACCTGGCGGACTTCTGCGAAGCCGCAGGCCTATGGCTTCACGTGGATGCCGCCTACGGCGGGTTCGCGGTCGTGACCGAGCAGGGCAAACAACTCCTGCGCGGCATCGAGCGCGCCGATTCGGTAGGGCTTGATGCCCACAAATGGTTCTTCCAGCCGTACGAGGCCGGCTGCCTGCTGGTGAAGGACAGGGAGACGCTCAGCGACGCCTTCCACATGCCGCACGACATCCTCCAGGACACGGTATGGGGAGCCGATCACCCCAACTTCGCGGACATCGGCCTGCAGTTGAGCCGCTCCGCCCGCGCCCTGAAAGTCTGGATGTCCGTCCAGACCTTCGGCATGGTCGCCTTCCGCGAAGCCGTCGAGAACGGGATGGAGCTCGCCGCCCGCGCCCACGACTACGTCGACGCCAGTCCGGTCCTCGAATCCCTCAGCGCTCCGGTCCTGGGGATCGCGTGCTTCCGCGTCAATCCAGGCGGCGGCCTCCTCGATGAGGCGGCCCTGGAGGAGGTCAACCGCACCGTGCTCGCGCAGATGTTCTGGGACGATCCCGCCTTCATGTCCTCCACGATGCTGCACGGGACGTTCGCGCTCAGGATGTGCATCATCAATCACACCACCACCTGGGACGACGTGCGCGAGACCCTTGAAGCGGTCGAGGGCTTCGGGAGGAAGGCGCTCTCGCAGAGGGATGCCCTCGCGCAATAGCCCGGGCTATCCCGGCCCCGCCCCTACAATGCTCCCGTGTTCGAAGCCGTCCTCGTGGCGAACCGCGGCGAGATCGCCGTGCGCATCATCCGCACCCTGCGAACGCTCGGTGTGCGCGCCGTTCTCGCGGCCTCCGTGCCCGACCGCCACAGCCTCGCCGCCCGTCTCGCCGACGAGGTCGTGCTGCTCGAAGGCCACGCCGCCGCCGACACCTACCTCGACATCGATGCCGTTGTCGCCGCGGCGAAAGACACCGGCTGCGAGGCCGTCCACCCCGGCTACGGCCTCCTCAGCGAGCGCCCCGACTTCGCCCGCGCCTGCGCCGATGCCGGCCTTGTGTTCGTCGGCCCCTCCCCGGAGACCCTGACGCTGCTCGGCGACAAGGTCGCCGCGCGCGACCTCGCAGTCGCCAACGACGTGCCCGTCGCCCCCGGTGCCGAGGGCGCGACCGATGCCGAGTTCGCCGACGCCGCCCGCGAGGTCGGCTTCCCCCTCATGCTCAAGGCCCGCGGCGGGGGCGGCGGCCTCGGCATGCGCGTCGTCCTGACCCCCGACGACCTCGGTGCCGCGATCGAGGCCGCCCGCCGCCAGACCGCCGCCGCCTTCGGCGACGACCGCCTCTTCGTCGAGCGCTACGTCGCGAACGCCCACCACGTCGAGGTCCAGGTGCTTGCAGACGCGCACGGCCATGCCGTCCACCTCGGCGAGCGGGACTGCTCCGTCCAGCGCCGCCACCAGAAGCTCGTCGAGGAGACCCCAAGCCCCGTCGTGGACGCCTCCCTGCGCGACGAAC
>JAJEIT010000042.1 GCA_022827945.1 Dehalococcoidia bacterium
CACCAGTCCTGGGAGGTCGTCATGACCTCTTCGATGTCCTGCTTGAGCGCCTCGACATCGAGCGTCGCAACCGCCTCAGCGTAGTCAAAGTCATCGCCCATCGGGTCGGACAAGGGGGAGTTCTGGCGGAGAGCCTTCAGGTTCAGCTGATCAGGCCACCAGTACTGGTTCGAAGTCATTTTGCCCTCGCTGTGAAAGTCTTGGGTACGGCCCGGCATCGCGGGGCCGTTACAGGCGAAGCGCATTGTAGCCCTGAACCCTCAATCCCGCGAAGGGCGAGGGGCGGATCGCGCCGCGGGCAGGGCATGTGCCGCCGATCGTCGAGGCGAGGGCGAAAATGTATACTCGCTCAAGCAGCCGGACCGTTCTTGACGACCGGCGCTGCGCGAGGGGAACCGTGTCAAACATCCCGCTGCAGACGTGCCCGCGCTGCCTGGGACCGTTGTCGGCCATCAAGGGATCGCGCCTGGCGGTTTGCAGGCGCTGCGGCTACAAGGACGACTGCTGCTAGGGGCCCGACGGGGGCTGGGCGTCAGGAGTTGCTGACGCCGGTCACGCGGAACTGGATGACACCGGACGGCACGGAGACGCTGACCTCGTCGCCGGGGCGGCGGCCGAGGAGCTCCTTGCCGACGGGGGACTCGACCGAGATCTTGCGGTCGGCGGCGTTGGCCTCGCGCGCGCTGACGAGCTTGTACTCGATGTCACGCTCGTTATCGAGGCGCGTGACCTGGACGGTCGAACCGATGGTCGAGCGATCGTCAGCCGAGTTGCCCTCGTCGACGGCGACAGCGCGGCGCAGGGTTGCGTTGATCTCGCGGCGGCGGGTCTCGTTGAAGGCGAGCGCTTCGCGGGCGGCCTCGAGGGGCGCGTTCTCCCGGAAGTCCTTGTCCTCGCGGGCGAGGGAGATGGCCTTCACGAGGGCAGGCACGTCGTCTTCGAGCTTGTCGAGCTCCTGCTGCAGGTTGGTGATGCCCTCGGCGGTCATCTCGATGGGCGCTTCGTTGACGGCGTGGGCTACGGTCGCTCGACCGGCGGAACGGCGCAGGCGGATGTGCACGCCGTAGTTCTTCTCGACATAGCTCCGCTTCTTCAGGTACTGGAACCAGGCCTTGAGGGCGGCCACCCGCTTGGGAGCGGCAGGGTCCGATATCTGGATCTGCGACTCGGCGTAGGACTCGACGCGGGCGCCCGTGAGGGCGGCGACGGCGGTCTCATGGCCGGCGTGTTCGACATAGCGGCGGACGAATGGAGAAGCGTTGTTATGGGCTTCCGGCGAGAGCGTTCCGAGGTATTCCTCAAGCGCCTCGCCTAGCGTTATCGAGGCACTGGCCCCCGGCTGATTACTCATGGGAGGATCGTACCATGCACGTGCGCAACGAACCGGCGCATTCCCGCCCAAACCCGGGCTTTTCGCAATGCTAGCGTGGGAATCCCTGCCCGAACTCTTCCCGGACCTGGGCGAGCCGGAGCGCTGGCTGCCGCTGCTGCGTCGCCACGCCCGGTTGCTGGCGGACTCGCCCGTCCAGACGACGACCGTGAAGGGCGACGAGGCGATCGCGCGACACTACGCGGAGTCGCTCGAGGCGTACCGGCTATCGGGGTCTCCGGAAGCGGGGATGGTAGTGGACGTGGGGAGCGGAGGCGGCTTTCCCGGACTCGTGATCGCCGCCGTCGCGCCGGAGGTGGAGGTCCACCTGGTGGAGGCGCGGCGCAAGCGGGCGGACCTCCTGGGGGAGATGGCGGAGGCGCTGGGGCTGGGGAACGCGAGGGTGCACGGAGAGCGGGCGGAGGAAGCCGGTCGGGGGACGCTGCGGGAACGTGCGGACCTCGTGATCGCGCGCGCGGTCGCGCCCCTGCCGGAGCTGCTGGAGTACACGGCTCCCCTTGCGGCCACCGGCGGAACGATCGCCGCGGTAAAGGGATCGAAGGGGGAGGCGGAGCTTGCGGAGGCAGGGGCGGCCCTGGCAGCGCTCAGCTGCGAGCATGCGGGCACGGAAGGGATGCGAGGCGGAATCGCGGGCCAGATGCGCGTCCTGCTCTTCCGGAAAGTGGGGGCGACGCAGGCGCGGTATCCGAGACGGCCCGGCATGCCCCGCAAGCGCCCGCTCGCGGCGTCCTGAGCAGCAGGGAGGGCCTGTGCTAGAGTGCGAAGCCGTCCGGTGGGGATACTTCCCCCGACCGATCCTTCGCGTTCGCTTCAGAGAGGGGCTGCGCGAGCGAGGGGGTAGAAGCGCCTGAAGTTCCTGAACTTCCTCTCCAGCGCCCTGCAGCGGGCAGCAGACCGGGTCACCGGCATCGATCCGCGACCCGGAAAGGTCGTGCTGGAGCGGCTCGTGCGCATGGTGTTTCTCGATACGGGGGTCTTCGAGGAAGTGCGCGACGACGAGCGGGAGCTCGGTTCGGCGCTGATCGTGGCGGGCGGAGCCTGCCTGCTCGCGGGCCTTGGCGCCTGGCTGCACTGGGAGGGCGCCAACTACACGCCCCCCAATGCGTTCATCAACTCGTTCCTGCTGGGTTCACTGTTCCTGGCGGCGATGTACGGGACAGCGGCGCTCCTCATCTACGTGCTGATGGTGCAGTTCTTCCGCGTCCAGGTAGACCTGCTGGCGATCGTGCGAACGATGGGCTATGCGGCGGCGCCGCTGGCGCTCTCGATGGGGATGTTCCTGCCGGTGCTGTACCCGGTGTTCGCGCTGATGCCACTGGCCCTCCTGCTGGTGGCGATGATCTACGCGGTGCAGGCGGCAACCGGGGCGGAGCCGTTGCAGGTGGTGGTGTCGTGCCTGGTCGGATTCGGGTTCATGGTGCTGGTGCTGGGAGTGGTGGCCATCTCGTCGTCGGGGCCGGATGCGCCAATCGGGGCTGGGCAGTTCGGGCTCTACTACGAGTTCTGAGGCGCCCGCGCCGGCGAACGGGAGGCGGGGCTCTGCTAGGCTGAGTCGCATGGTCTACCTCGATCACGCCGCCACGACGCCCCTCCGACCGGAGGCGCGCGAGGCGATGCTGCCCTTCCTCGGCGAGCGGTTCGGCAACCCGAGCGGCCACTACGAGGCGGGACGGATCGCGCAGCAGGCGGTGGATGACGCACGCGATTCCGTTGCGAGCTGCCTGAACGCGAGAAACTCCGAAGTGCTCTTCACGAGCGGGGGCACGGAGGCAATCAATACGGCGATGGTCGGCATCGCCTACGCGATGCGCCGGGCGGGCGCCGGCTCACACGTGGTCACCACCGCGATCGAGCACCACGCGGGATTGCACGCGGCCCAGTTCCTCGAGGAGATCGGGTTCGAGGTGACGACGCTCGGGTGTGACGGATTCGGGCACGTCAGCCCGGCGGAGTTCGAGCGGGCGCTTCGCCCCGACACGGTGCTGGCGAGCGTGATGCTGGCGAACAACGAGGTCGGAACGATCGAGCCGATCGCCGAGCTGGCGGGCATCCTGCGCGAGTACGCGGTGCGTCAGCGCCACCGCGTGATGCTGCACACCGACGCCGTGCAGGCGGCGGGCTGGACCCCCCTTGACGTGCAGGCGCTGGGGGTCGATGCGCTGAGCCTGTCGTCGCACAAGTTCGGGGGACCGAAGGGAAGCGGCGTGCTGTTCCTGCGGCGGGCCACACCGTTCCACGCGCTCCTGCTGGGCGGCGGCCAGGAGATGCAGAAGCGCGCCGGCACCGAGAACGTGGCCGGCATCGCTGGAACGGCGAAGGCGCTGGAGCTTGCGAGCACGAACGTCGCGGAGCGATCGGCGCGCGTACGGGGCCTGCGCGAACGGCTGCGCGAGGGCGTGCTGGCGGCGGTTCCGGACGCGGAGACGAACGGCTGCCAGGAGAACTGCCTGCCGAACAACCTGAACATCTCGTTCGAAGGCATCGAGGGGGACGACCTGGTGGCGCGCCTGGACGCGCGCGGAATCGCAGCGAGCACCGGGAGCGCCTGCTCGAACGCGATGTGGGAGCCATCGCACGTGCTGCTGGCCATGGGCGTGCCCATCCGGCGGGCGGCGGGAAGTGTGCGTTTCAGCCTGGGAGAGGGCACCACGCAGCCGGACATCGATACGGTCCTGGAGGCGCTACCGGGCGAAGTGGAGCGGGCGCGGCTGTCAGCGGTCGCTGCGCGCTAGGACTCTAGGAGCGGTCGTTGCGCAGGGCCTGCTCGGCGGCATCGACGGCCGCGGCGGCATCGGCCTCGTAGCGGGCGCGCTCGATGGCGGCGCAGTGACGGCAGCTGTCCTCACCACCGACGAGCCGGAAGAGCAGGTGCAGGTTGTGGCGGCCGCAGGGAGGGGGCTCGCGACGCAAGCGGCCACGAGGGCGGGAGGCTGCTTCCCCGGGCTCGGCAGGCGAGGAGCGGACATCCGTGACGGTGGCGTCCACGACGCGGTTGCGCTCGGCCATGCGCATCGCGATCCAGGTGCGCAGCACCAGTCCTATCAGGGCCACAAGGCCAGGAAGCAACAGGAGGAGCAGGAACCTCACGCTTCGATCGTAGCGACTTCCGGCGGGCGCTGCTACGAGATAATCGGCTCGGGCTCGGGGACGACGGACAGGCCCCCGCGGGCGGCGGCGAGATCCTGGAGGCTGCCAAAGATGGTGACGATGTCGCCGAGGCGCAGCTCGGTGCGCCCGTTGGGGATGACGGAGTCACCCCCGCGCGTGACGAGCACGACGAGGGTTCCGCGAAGCTCCGGTATGGCCTGAATCTCGCGCTGCGCCGCGGCGGAGGTCACGACGACGCGGGCAACGGTGACGTCGTCGGCAACCTGGGCGAGCACGTCCTGGAACATCGGACCGGCGACCATGCGGGCGAGCTCGGACGCAACCGCCTCGGACTGGCTCACGGGCACGACACCGAGCTTCTGGAAGGCCTCGACGTTGGCGACGTCGTTCACGCGGACGAAGACGGATTCGCAGTTGAACTTCGAACGGGCGAGCTGGGCGGCCAGCAGGTTGCGGGCATCGTCGGGGGTGGCGAGGAGGAGGGCCTTCGCCTCGTTGAGGCGGACCCTCTCAAGGACGGCCGTGTCGGAGATGTCCCCGATGAGGACCTCAAGCCCTTCCTCGCGCGCCTGCATGACCGCTTCCTCGTCGGTTTCGACGACGAGGACGGGCTCGCCCGAGCCCGCGATCAGGGTCGCGACACGCCTCCCGACCTCGCCTGCGCCGGCGACGACGGTGGTCATTGGCTGGACCCGGAGGAGTCGCGCGAGAGCTCCCGCATAGGCGGATTGTATTCCGATGGTGAGGAGGATGACGACGAAGACCATCGCCACGAGGCGGGAGGCGTCGCTCCCCACGAGGGAGCTCGCTTCGACGGCGACGACCCCGGCGAGGGAGGCGGCGACCACGCCACGGGGGGCGACCGCGGAGAGGAAGGCCTGTTCGCGCCAGTTGAGGCCCGAGCGGATGCTGGCGAGGGCGATGAGGAGCGGGCGTCCGACAAGGGCGAGGATGGCGACGACGATGAGTCCCTCGGGCCAGAGGCCGGTGAGGTCGTCGATGCTGATGCCCGCGGCGAGGAGCACGTAGACGCTGGCGATAAGCCAGACCGTGACCGATTCCTGCAGGTCGTCGACGCGCTCACGCTGGGGGAGCCGGATGTTCCCGATGGCGATGGCCATCAGGACCATCGCCACAAGCCCGGACTCGTGGGCGAGCGACTCGGCCACGGCGAAGGCGGCAACGGCGGCGCCGATCACGAACAGGGCCATCTCGCGGCCACCGAGCCGCTTCACGGTGCGCGACAGCAGCCAGACGAGGAACGCGCCTCCCGCACCTACCGCCAGCCCGATGAGCAGGCGCTCGATCACCCACCAGGTGGGTCCGGCGACGTGGAGCGTGTCGGCGAGGACGATCTCGAGGAGGAACAGCGTGAGGAGAGCGCCGAACGGGTCGATGATGACGCCCTCGCTGGCAAGGATGTCGCGGAGGCGGTCGTCGACGCGGATGGAGCGCAGGAGGGGGGTGAGCACGCTCGGTCCGGTGACGCTTACGAGGGCGCCGAAGAGGAAGGCCATGCGCCAGTCGAAATCGAGGAAGACCCAGGCGGCGAAGGCGCCGACCGTGGGGGTCACGAGGAGCCCGAGCACGATGATGTTGCGGACGACCGGCGCGAGGGTGCGGAGGGAGGCAAGGCGCAGCGCCGTGCCGCCCTCGAAGACGATGAGGGCAACGGCGAGGACGACGACGATGCGGATGAGATCCTCGAGCTCGTGCGAGCGGACGATGTTCAGGCCGTCGCGGCCGAGCAGGAGGCCGGCGGCGAGCAGGAAGAGGGGCAGGGGGATGGGGAAGCGGCGGGAGATGATCTGACCGAGCGCAGCGGCTCCGGCAATGGCGGCGGCCGCCCTGAGGGCGACATCAACTTCCACGAGTGCGGAGTGTACGCGAGGGAGGGCTACAGACGGTTGCGGAAGGCGATCCAGGCGGTGGGGACGAGGACGGCGGCCGCCCAGAGGTAGCCGCCCACGACATCGCTGGCCCAGTGAACGCCAAGCCAGACATTAGCCAGCCCACCGAGTGCGAGGAAGGCGACGGCGAACCCGGTGAAGGCGATCCGCACTCTTCCGGTGAAGGGCATGGCGAAGGCGGCGGCGGCGAGGAACCCGTACAGGTAGCTTGGGCTCATGGTGTGGCCGGAGGGAAAGCTGGGACTGGTGAACCCGGAGCGCAGGTCGACAAGGTCGGGCGCGGGACGGGGCCGGTCGACGATCTCCTTCACGCCGAACTGCAGCAGGACCATCACCGCAAGGCCGGCGGCAAGGGCGAGCGCGGGGCGGCGGTGTCCGGCCAGCCAGGCCGCTACGGCGAGGACGGCGCCGATCGTGACCACGAACTCGGTTCCGCTGAGGAAGCGGAGGATGTCGGCGAAGGGCTGGCCGGGGAAGGGCCAGTCCTGGACCGTGCGGGTAGCGGAGAGGTCGCCGGGAAGGCGGTCGTTGAGGGCGGCGAAGACGGCCAGGGTCACGGCAGCGGCCAGCACCGAGCCCCAGAGCGCCGCGACGCCGGGGTGGGCGCGAAGTGCGCGCGGGAACGCTCTAGCTGATGGCACTCAGGCTGGCGAACCGCTGGCGGTGGTGGGTGTCGACCTGCTCGCGGATGCGGGCGATGAGGCCGTCGAGCTGCTCGGCCAGCTGGCCGAGGCGGTCGGCGGCCGACTCCAGCTCCAGCAGGCGCTGCTTGCCCTCTTCGTCGACCTGGAGCCAGGGGGCAACGGTGTTGACGAAGCGGTGCGGCTCGCGCGGCAAGCTCAGGTCGCGGGCCCACTGGTCGGAAAGGGCGAGGGCGAGGCGAAGGTAGACGGGGAAGGTAGCGCGGGCGGTCTCGAAGGCGGCCTGGAGCTGCGCGTCGGCGGGATCGTAGGCGTCGTCCAGGAACTCGATCTCGCCGTAGGGGTAGGGGCGGGGTTCGAGCATGCGCACGAGCCGGAAGCGGTCGCGGCCGCGGGTGTCGAGCTGGAAGCGTCCGCCCGGGAGCTCGCGGTGCTCCTCGATGGCGGCGGTCGTGCCGACGTCGTAGGGGACGGCGGAGCCGCCAACCTCGCGCCCGTGCTTGATGAGGATGACGCCGAAGACGCCGCCGCTCTCAAGGAGCTCGCGGGTCATCGTCTTATAGCGCTCCTCGAAGATCTGGAGGGGCAGCTCGTGCCCCGGAAAGAGCACCGCGCGCAACGGGAACAGCGGAATCTCGAGGCTGGCCACGGGGGCAGTGTAACCGGGCAGGGGAGGGGTGGGGAGCGCCGCGACGCGGTCTAGATGGGGGCCTTGACCTCGATGCGCGACACGACGGTCGCGCCGGTGGGGACCGGCTCGTCGGTGAGGATATCGTCGAGATCGCGGCTGAGCCCGTCGGAGTCGTCGAGGCCGTAGCCATGGATGTAGACGTTGGGCACAAGGTAGGCCCACCAGTCGGGCAGGCGCCACAGCCTCGGGTCGATGTCGGCCTTCACGCAGAGGGTGGTGCGCATCCCCGGAATGGCTTCGAGGAGCTGGAAGGTCCGGCCCGTGTCGAAGAGGGTGTCGACGACGAGGTTGTAGTCCCGCAGGACATGGGCGGGGATGGGGTCGGGGTCCTTCGGGCGGACGTGGGTGATGCGGCAGGCGCGCCCGTGATCGCGTTCGAGCAGGGCGGCGAGGTCACCGGAGAACCGGCACGCGGCCGTATCGACGCAGACGATCGGAATCTCGCCCTCGGGGAAGCCATCCGCCACCTGCGCGGCGAGCGCACCGACGCCCTCCTGAATCTGCTCGCGCGTCAGGAGGAGCGTCGCGGCCACTAGTCGATACCGGCGAGCTGCTTCGCGTAGTTGAGGGTGCGGCGACCGTCGTAGGCGCGCGCGATCATGAGCTTCTCCGCTTCGAGCGAACCCTCGGCGTGGATGGCCAGGACCGCATGATAGCCGCCGAAGTCGCCGGTCGTGAGGTCGCTGACCATGTTCATGGCGCGCATGCGCGCCTCGCCGTCGACGCCCTCGCGCCCGCCGAGGTAGTGGCGCAGCAGGTCGCCGGTATCGGCGCTCTCGAAGTCCTCGAGGCCGGGGGCGGTGACGAGCGAGCCGCCGGCGATGTCCTGCACGTGCTGCAGGGCTTCGTGGTAGTGGTGGGCGAAGTGGTACTTGGCGATGTTCGTGGTCATGGCGTCGGGGGCGTAGATGCCCTCCTCGTCGGGAGCGCCGCGGGCGGCGGCCATCTCGATGAGGGCGCGGACGGTCTCGGCGTAGCTGACGAGCCAGACGAGCTTCTCGCGGATGTGTCCGGCGCGGGTGATGCCGTTCATGTCGGCCATGAGCTGGCCGGCGCCGACGAGGGCATCGACGAGGGGGAGCTTGTAGGAAACCGCCGTGAAGCGGTGGTACTCGACGAAGCCGAGGGCGAGGGGGGCGGCGAACTCGTGCTCGCCGGCGAGGAAGACGCGCTCGTTGGGCACGAACACGTCGTCGAAGATGGTGGTCGTCTCCATCATCTTGCGGTCGGCGCTGAGGGGGTTCTCGAAGCTGTTCTTGGCCCAGCCGCCGTAGGGACTGGCGACGAGCTTGAGGCCGGGCGTGTCGGGCGGCACGGCGAAGGCGACGGCGTAGTCGGCGTCGGCCTCGGACATGGCGCGGGTGGGGAGCACGATGACCTCGTTGACGTTGGTCGTGCAGCTGGTGTGGGTCTTGGCGCCGCGCACGACGATGCCGTCGGGGCGGCGGTCGACGATGCGCAGGTAGTAGTCGGGGTGGGGCTGGCCGCCGGGGCCGGCGGAGCGGTCGCCCTTCACGTCGGTCTGGGCGACGGACATGGTCAGGTCGTTATCGCGGCAGTGGCGGTAGAACTCGTCGACGCGGGCACGGTAGGAGGTCTCGCGGGCCTGGTCGACGGCGCGGGTGATGCGCATGAGGCCGAAGAGCGCGTCGCTCCCGATCTCCTTCACGAGCGGGACGAGGGTCTTGCCGCGGGCGGTGGAGGCCTCGATGAGCTGTGAGCGCTTGAGCAGGTCGTCGTTGCTCTTCGGGACCTTGAAGTAGCGGGCGTAGGGCTCGTCCTCGTCGTCGATGATGGTGAGGTCCTTGAACTCGGGCTCCTCGGCCATCTCGTAGTCGACGCAGGCGTGCTTCGCGGCCTTGGAGATGACGGGGTGGGTGGTCACGTCATCGACGCGCTCGCCGCGGTAGTAGACGGTGCGACCGTCCTTGAGCGATTCGAGGTATTCGGCCGGCGTGCGCAGTCCCATGGCGTTCGTCTCCGTGCGTGATCAGATTTGGCGGGCTCGGGCCCGCAGAGTGAGTGCGAGCGGTGATGATACGCGGGGGCGGGAGTAGGGGCGGCTGCTAGGCCAGGACGCCCTCGACCAGGAGCGCGGTGACCTCTTCGTCGCTGAGCTCGAGGATGCGGCGGCAGACCTCGTCGGTGTGCTGGCCGAAGAGCGGCGCGGCCCACTGGTGGAAGCCGGGCGTCTCGCTGAGGCGAGCGCAGGGGCCGTCGTAGGCACTGCGGCCCGTCTCGGGATGGTCGACGTACTGGTAGTAGGCGCGCTCCCGCATGTGGGGATCCTTGTCGAGGATGTCCTGGGCGTTCTGGACGACGCCGGCGGGAACGCCGCGCGCCTGGAGGTCGGCCATGACGTCCTCGGCCCGGCGGTCGGCGGTCCAGAGGCTGACGAGGGTTTCGAGGGCGTCCTCGTTCGCCTTGCGGGCCTGGTGGGTGGCGAAGCGCGGGTCGCTGGCGGACCCGACCTGGCCGAACGCGTCGCAGGTGGCAGCCCAGTGGTCGTCGGTGTGGCAGGCGATGGCGATCCAGCGGTCCTCGGAGCCCTCGGAGGTGGGGTCGTCAACGCAGCGGAAAACGCCGTGGGGGGCGGCGACGGGGCTGCGGTTGCCGGTGCGGGTCTGGACGACGCCGTTGGCGGTGTAGTCGAGGATGGCGGGGGCGAGCGCGTTCACGACCGACTCGATCTGGGGCATCTCGACGAGCTGGCCCTCGCCCGTGATGTCACGGTGGCGGAGGGCGGCGAGCAGGGCGAAGGCGAGGTGTCCGGGGTTCACCACGTAGTCGGGGTAGTTCGTACCGATGCCGATGGGTGGGTGGTGGGGGAAGCCGGACAGCTCGCTGATGCCGGTGATGGGCGTGAGGACGGCGCCGAAGCCGAGGAAGTCGCGGTGGGGGCCGGTCATGCCCTGCATGGGCGCGTACCCCGCGACGATGCGCGGGTTGGCGGCGGAGACGTGCTCGTAGAGGAGGTTCCACTTCTCCAGCACACGCGGCGTGAAGTTGGTCAGGAAGATGTCGGAGCGCTCGACGAGACGGTAGGCGATCTCCTGGCCGCGCTCGGAGTTCAGGTCGAGGAGGAAGCTGAGCTTGCCGGCATTGAAGTTGTTGAAGTAGCCGGAGGCGTTGTAGGTGTCGCTCATCTTCGAGCCGTCCTCGTTGAGGGCGACGGGCTCGACGATGCGGAGGGAGTCGATACGCGCCTCGGACTCGACGCGGACGACCTCGGCGCCGAAGGAGGCGAGGGTCTGGCCGGCGATGGGTCCGGCCCCGAACCAGGAGAAGTCGGCGACGCGCACGCCTTCGAGGGCGCGGCCGGGGCGGCTGGGGGAGGTGACGGGGCGGGCGGGGGCCGCGTGCCAGGCGGCGTCGTCGTGCTGGCCCAGGGCGGGCGGCGACCACACGGTCGCGGGGGAGGCGGAGAGGCGGTAGGGCGGGCCGGGGAACTCGACCTCGCGCGAGTCGACGGCGAGGGGCTGGTACCAGTCGCGGTCGCGCAGCTGGCGGTTCTCGACCAGGTCGCGGGGGGTCGAGACGAGTCCGACGAGGAGGCGGCGCTTCTGGCCTTCCTCGTACGCCTCGAGGGCGGTCATGGTCGCGAGGAAGTCCGCGAAGACCTGGTTGATGTGCTCGAGCTGCCCGGCGGCATCGGCGGCCGAGTCGGGGTCGGAGAGGACCTGGGCGAGGAAGCGGAGGTTCATGCCGTGGACGAGCTCGGTGTAGGCCTCGTCGTGGAGGTCGTGCTCGAAGCCGGCGTCGTCCATCCAGGCGACCACCTCGGGGAAGTCGGCGCCACCGGGGGCGGTGATGTAGGCCATCACGTAGCCGGCCTTCGTCTCGTACACGCCGACGCCGGGGATGGGCATGCGGAGGAGGCCGAGGGGGCCGGTGCGCACGCGATTGGTCTTCTGGAAGTCCCACATCATCATGGCCGTCTCCATCGGCAGGGAGAGGGACTCCTGCACGGAGACGTCGACGTGCTGGCCCTGGCCGGTGCGCTCGGCGTGGTGGAGCGCGACGAGTGTCCCCTGGGCGGCCTGGATGCTGGCGCAGATGTTGCCCTGGTTGCCGTAGATGAGGTTGGGCGGGTCCTCGGGCTGGCCGGCGAGCGTCATGACGCCGCCCATCGCCTGGCCGACGATGTCGCTGTAGGCGTAGTTCGCGTGGGGGCCGGTCTGGCCGAAGCCGGTCACCGACGTGTAGACGAGGTCTGGGCGTTCGCCCCGGAGGTCGTCGTACCCGAGGCCGACGGAGGCCATCGAGCCGGGCAAGTGGTCCTCGATGATGATGTCGGCGGTGAGGGCGAGCTCGCGGGCGCGGGCAAGATGAGCTTCGTCGTGCAGGTTGAGCGCGAGGGAACGCTTCGAGGTGTTCTGGGCCCAGAAGGCGATGCTGGCGTCGGGTCCGGGCTCGCCGTCGAGGAAGGGCGGGGCGTGGCGCTGGCTCTCGCCGCCGGGGGGCTCGATCTTGATGACGTCGGCGCCGAGATCGGCGAAGAGCTTGCCGCAGTAGGCCCCGATCTCGTCGGTGAATTCGAGGACGCGGACGTTCGCGAGCGGTCCATCGGGCATGGTCAGGCCTCCACGCGGGCGGTGACGGTGGCGGGGAGGCGGTCGCTCAGGATCTCGACCGTCTCGCCGATGATCTCCTCCATGATGACGGAGGCGGGGCGGACCTCGTTGAGCATGCCCGCGATCTGACCGGCGGCGTTCATGAGCAGGTCCTCGCGTCCGGCCTGGCGGAGGGAGTGGGCGACATCGCGGATGACGATGCCCTGGATTCCCATGGGCAGGGCGCGGATGCCGCTCGACTCCCAGGCGTCGATGAGGGGGTTGCGGATGTTGCGCATGGTCTTGCCGCTGTAGAGGCGCGTGATCTTCGTGTCTTCCTCGGTGGCGGCGAGGATGCGCTTGAGCTGGGCGGGGGGCTGGTTCGCCTCCTCGGAGACCAGGAAGGCGGTGCCCACCCAGACGCCCGCGGCTCCGGCGGCGAGCATGGCGGCCATGCCGCGGCCACTGCCGACACCGCCCGCGGCGATGACGGGGACGGGGTCGATAGCCTCGATCGCCTGCACCACGAGAGGGAGCGTGCCGATGCGGCCGGTGTGGCCGCCCGCCTCGGTGCCCTGCGTGACGACGGCGTCGACGCCGGCGTGGGCGACGCGCTCCGCGTTCTTCACGTTGCCGACGAGGGAGAGGACGACGGTGCCGTTGGCGTGGAGGCGGTCGATCCAGGGCGCGGGGCTCCCGAGCCCGGCGGCGAAGACCGGCACCTTCTCCTCGATGACGACCTCCATCTGCGCGTCGGACATCCCGCCGCCACGGCCCTGGAGGGTGGGGCGCGTCTCGGTCTCGACGGGCGGGGCCTCGAGCCAGGGAACGTCGAGGTCGGCGAGGATGGCCTTGAGGCCGTCGCGGACCTCGGCGGGGACGAGCTCGCGGGGGTCGGCGGGGGGCGGCCTGTTGGCGGCCTCGCCCATGTAGTTGGCGGGGAGGAGGAGGTCGACGCCGAAGGGTTTGTCCGTCAGGCCGCGGATCTTGTTGATCTCCTCGCGCAGGCGCTCGGGACCGTAGCCGCTGCCCCCGAGGACGCCGAGTCCGCCTCCGTTCGAGACGGCGGCGGCGAGCTCGGCGGTGGCGACCGGTCCGACGATGCCGCCGGCGACCGGACCCATGCCGGCGAGGATGAAGGGGTACTCGATGCCGAGCAGGTCGCAGAGGGCGGTGCGGAGGACGGGACGGGCCATCGGGCGCTCCATCGCGAGAGTGCGGGAAGTATAGCCGGGCGGGGATTGCGGGCCCGCCTGGAAGAGGGGCACCTATAATCGCGGCGTGGCTGGCAACGGCGCGAAGCCGCGCCTCGTGATCCTCGACTCGCACGGAATTCTCTACCGCGCGTTCTTCGCGCTGGGCTCGGTGCCCAACCCGATGATGAGCAGCAAGGGCGAGCTCACGTTCGCGACCTACGGGTACGCGGAGTCGCTGCTGCGGGTGTTCGACCAGCTCTCGCCGACGCACATCTGCGCGGCCTGGGACGCGAAGGGCAAGACATTCCGGCACGAGGCGCGCGAGGACTACAAGGCCACTCGCCGGGAGACGCCGGAGGACCTGCTGCCGCAGATGGCGCGCGTGCGCGAGATGCTCGATGCGTTCGCGATCCCCGTGTACGAGGCGCCGGGCTTCGAGGCGGACGACGTGGCGGGGACGATCGCGACGAAGACGGCCGCCGAGGGCATCGACACGTGGATCGTCACGCTCGACACGGACCTCGTGCAGCTCATCCGGCCGAACCTCAACCTCTTCATGTTCCGCCCCTACCAGCGCGACACCGTCGTGTACGACACAAAGGCCGCGAGCGAGCGCTGGGGTTTCAGCCCGCCCTTCATGACCGACTTCAAGGCGCTGCGGGGCGACACGAGCGACAACATCCCGGGCATCAAGGGGGTCGGCGACAAGACGGCGGCGAACCTGATCCGGCAGTTCGGGCCGGTCGAGGAGATCTTCGCGCGCATCGACGAGATCTCGTCGAAGTCGGTACGGGGGAAGCTGGAGGGGAAGCGGGAGGAGGCGCTGGAGAGCAAGGAGCTGGTCACGATCCGGACGGACGTGGAGTGCGGCTTCGACTTCGACGCCTGCGAGGCGACCGACTACGACCGCGAGAAGGTGGTGGCGTTCTTCCGCGAGCTGGAGTTCCGCAGCCTCATCGACCGGCTGCCGGAGGCCGACGGCGACGGGGTGGAAGAGCCCGCCGCCGAGGAGGCGGAGCCGGGCGAGTACGCGAACGTCACGGACGAGGCAGGGCTACGAGCGCTGGCAGGGACGCTGCGCGGCTCCGGCGGATTCGCGCTGGGGGCGCTTTCGACGACGGGGGACACGGCGCATCCGCTGCTGCTGGGGTTGTCGTTCGCGACAGAGCCGGGGCGAGCGTGGTACGTGCCGATCGGGCACGCACCACGCCTCGATAGTCCGAGCGAGCAGCTCACGATCGAGGCCGTCCGGGACGTGCTCGGGCCGCTGCTATCGGACGCGTCGCTGCCGAAGACGGCGTACGGGGCGAAGTACCTGCTCCACCAGTTCTCGCGCGCGGGGATGCCGCTTCGGGGGGTCACGCACGAGGCGAGCCTGATGGCGTTCCTGCTGGGGGAGACCTCGCAGGCGCTGGAGAACCTCGTGAACGAACGGCTCGGGGTGGAGTTGCGTCCGTTGAAGGCGCTGACGGGCACGGGGCGGAAGGCGACGCCGCTGGCGCAGGTCGACCCCGAGTCGGCTGGGGAGCTGGCGTGCCAGCAGGTCGACCTGCTGCTGCAGGTGCTGCCGGGGCTGGAAGCGCAGCTGCGGGAGCGGGGTCAGTGGGAGCTGTACGAGGAGATGGAGCTGCCGCTCATGCCCGTGCTGGCGGAGATGGAGACGGTGGGGGTCGGCATCGACACCGGCGTCCTGCGGGAGATCTCGGACGGGCTCATCGGCGACATCGAGGCGGCGGAGCGGGAGGTCCACGAACACGTCGGGCACGAGTTCAACATCGGCAGCCCGCAGCAGCTCAGCGACATCCTCTTCCGGGAGCTGGAGCTGCCGCCAACGCGCCGGACGAAGCAGGGGTACAGCACGGATCAGCGGGCGCTGGAGGGACTGCGGGAGTCGCACCCGATCATTGACAAGATCTTCGAGTACCGGCAGCTCACCAAGCTGAAGTCGACCTACCTCGACGCGCTGCCGGGGGCGGTCTCGCCGGAGGACGGGCGCATCCACACGGACTTCCAGCAGACGGTGGCGGCGACGGGGCGGCTGAGCAGCACCAACCCGAACCTGCAGAACATCCCCGTGCGCACGGAGATGGGGCGCGACATCCGGCGCGCGTTCGTGCCCGAGGGGTACGACGACCCCGTCTACGTGGCGGCCGACTACTCCCAGATTGAGCTGCGGGTGCTGGCCCACATCACGGAGGACACGGGGCTCATCGACGCGTTCCTGGCGGACGCGGACATCCACCAGGCGACGGCGGCGAGCGTCTACGGAGTGGAGGCGGCGGACGTAACCCGGCAGATGCGCGACACCGCGAAGATGGTCAACTTCGGCATCGCCTACGGGATGGGGTCGTTCGGGCTGAGCGACCGCACGGGGATGACGCGGGAGGAGGCGGAGGCGTTTATCGACGGCTACTACGCCAACTTCCCGGGCATCAAGGCGTGGCAGGAGCACGTGCTGTCGACGACGAAGCAGCAGGGGTACGCGGAGACGCTGTTCGGGCGGCGGCGGTACCTGCCCGCCATCCACAGCACGAACTTCCAGGTGCGGAGCGCGGCCGAGCGCGAGGCGATCAACATGCCGATTCAGGGGACGGCGGCGGACATCATCAAGGTGGCGATGATCCGGATCGCGGAGGCGGCGCGGGAGCGCGAGCTGCGCAGCCGCATGATCCTGCAGGTCCACGACGAGCTGATCTTCGAGGGCCCGTCGGACGAGGCGGACGAGGTGGGGACGCTGCTGGCGGAGGTGATGCCGGCGAGCATCGAGCTCAAGGTGCCGCTCAAGGTGGACCTGAAGCGCGGGCGGACCTGGGCGGAGCTGTAGGGGTCTAACCCCCGCCTATCGCCGGGACGATGGTGACCTCGTCGTTGGGGGCGATGGGCTCGGTGAGGCCGTAGCGGAAGGCGTGGCCGTTCAGGGCAATCGAGAGTTCGGGGCGCACCTGCCCGCCCTCGACGGCGCGTTCGTAGAAGCCGGGGCAGCGAACGTCGATGGCGCGGAGCACCTCGCCGAGCGTGGCGCCCGCGACCTCGAGGGTCGCGGCGCCGGCGCAGAGCGAGCGCAGCGGCGACGGTATGAGAACCGTCGCCACCGGACTACTGCAGGTTGTGGAGCTCCTCCACCACGCGGCGCGGGGAGATGGGCAGCTCCGTGAAGCGATGCCCGGTGGCATCGTGGACGGCGTTGGCGATGGCCGCCAGCGGCGGCACGATCGGCACCTCGCCCACCCCGCGGACGCCGAAGGGGTGCCCGGGATTGGGAACCTCGACGATGATCGTGTCGATCATCGGGAGGTCGAGGCTGGTGGGCATGCGGTAGTCGAGGAAGGAGGCGTTTTCCATGCGCCCGTCCTCGCCGTAGTAGTACTCCTCGTTGAGCGCCCAGCCGATGCCCTGGACGACACCGCCCTGCATCTGGCCCTCAACGTAGGCGGGATGCACGGCCGTGCCCACGTCCTGGGCAATCGTGTAGCGGAGGATGTCGACCTTGCCGGTGTCGGGGTCGACCTCGACATCGACGACGTGGACGCCGAAGGCGGCGCCGGGGCTGCGCGCAACGACGCTGCCGCGACCCTGGAGCGGGCCGCCGGTCTCCATTTGCTTCCCCGCCAGCTCGGCGAAGGTCATCGTCTTCTCGCTGTCGGAGGTGTGCCGGAGCGCGCCGTCGGCGTACTCGACATCCTCGGCCTCGCACTCCCAGAGCTGGGCCGCGCGGGCGACCATCTGCTGCTGAATATCGAGACCGGCCTCGTACACGGCCTGGCCGCTGGCGTAGGCGGTGCGCGAGCCGCCGGTCACGTCGTTGTGGCCGACGGAGTCGGTGTCGACGACGGTGGGGCGGACGCTGTCGTACTCGATGCCGAGGGTCTCGGCGAGCTGCATGGCGAGCGAGGCGCGAGTTCCGCCGATGTCGGTCGAACCCTCGATGAGGTTGACCGTGCCGTCGGGGTTCACCGAGGCGACGACGGACGACTGCATGCCGGCGTTGAACCAGAAGCCGCCGGCAACGCCGCGGCCGCGGTTCGGCCCCTCGATCGGGGAGTTGTAATGGTCGGAGGCCTGCGCGGCCTGGACCGTCTCCTCCTGCCCGATGCGGGGGTGGGCGACGCCGGTGATCATGCGGGTGCCCTCGCGGGCGCTGTTGCTCAGGCGGAACTGGAGCGGGTCCGCTCCGGTCTCGCGGGCGAGCTCATCGATGAGCTGCTCGACGCAGAAGGAGGCGTTGGGCGCGCCGGGGGCGCGGTAGGCGGCCACCTTCGGCTTGTTCACGACCACGTCGTAGGCGTCGACCTTGAAGTTCTCCACCTCGTAGGGGGAGAGCATGCACATGGCGCCGGCCATGACGGGCGAGCCGGGGAAGGCGCCCGCCTCGAAGGCGAGGCTGACCTCGGCGGCGGTGATCTTGCCGTCCTTGACGGCGAGCTTGCCCTTCATGTGGCCGCCGCTGGTGGGGCCGGTGGCCTGGA
This sequence comes from Dehalococcoidia bacterium, assembly GCA_022827945.1. GTDB lineage: Bacteria > Chloroflexota > Dehalococcoidia > Tepidiformales > Tepidiformaceae > UBA2991. The sequence goes on from JAJEIT010000042.1 coordinate 17,956, forward strand.
AGACGTCGGTGCGGTCCATGGTGAGCTGGACGGGGCGGCCGCACTTGCGGGAGAGCAGCGCCGCGACCGGCTCCAGGTAGACACCGATCTTCCCGCCGAAGCCGCCGCCAATCTCCATCGGGATGACTCGGATGCGGGAGACGGGGAGCTGGAGCAACTCGGCGAGCGCGCCGCGGACGGCGAACGCGCCCTGCGTGCTCGTCCAGACGGTAAGCGTGCCGTCGGAGTTCCAGTTGGCGGTGCCGTTGTGGGGCTCGATGTAGCCCTGGTGGACCATCTTCGTGTCGAACTCGCGCTCGACGACGACGTCGGCCTCGGCGTAGGCCGCCTCGACATCGCCACCCTCGAAGCGGTTGTGGGCAGCGACGTTGCTGGCGTCCTCGGACTCCTCGCCGGAGGGAGTCCTGGTATGGCGGCTCTCATCGAGCAGGGGAGCGTCGTCGCGCATCGCGTCCTGCACGTTGAGGACGGGCGTGAGCACCTCGTACTCGACCTTGATCGCCTCAATAGCGGTCAGGGCGTCGTGCACGTTGGTCGCGGCGACGCCGGCGATGGCGTGGCCGCGGTAGAGTGCCTTGTCGGCGGCGAGCACGTTCTTGCTCATGTCGGAGGCGGTCGAGGCGCCTTCGCCCATGTCGAGGACCTTGTCGGCGACGACAGGCAGGTCGCTATGGGTCACCACCGCGAGGACGCCGGGCATGGCCTCGGCCGCGCTCGTATCGATGGAGAGGATGCGGGCGTGCGCGTGGGGGCTGCGCAGGACCGCGCCCTGGACGAGGTCGGGAAGGTGGATGTCGGCGCCGTAGAGCGCCTTGCCCGTGACCTTCTCGACGCCGTCGGGGCGGATGGGACGGGTGCCGATGACTTTGTAGTCGGGCTTCTCGGTGGTTGTCATGCGGAGACCTCCTCCATCTCGGACGCCTTGAGGACGGCGCGGACGATCTTGTCGTAGCCGGTGCAGCGGCAGAGGTTGCCGGCCAGCCAGTGGCGGACGCGGGCCTCGTCGGCATCCGGCTCGCTGTCGAGCAGGGCCTTGGCGGCGACGATGAACCCGGGGGTGCAGACGCCACACTGGAGCGCCGCCTCTTCGAGGAAGCACTGCTGGAGCGGGTGCAGGGTGTCGCCTTCGGCAACGCCCTCGATGGTAACGACCTCGGAGCCCTCGGCTTCGACGCCGAGGACGCAGCAGGAGTTCACGACGCGGCCGTCCATGAGGACGCTGCAGGCGCCGCAGTTGCCGTTGTTGCAGCCTTCCTTGGTGCCGGTCAGGCCGAGCTCGTCGCGCAGGACCTCGAGCAGGCTCTGGCGGGGCTCGCAGAGGAAGTCGATCTCCTCGCCGTTGAGGGTGGTCTGGATGTGGGTGCGACGGGGCATGAGCTAGGCCTCCCGGGCTCGTTCGAGCGCCCGGTCGAGGGCGCGGTAGGTGAGGACGCGAGTGAGATGGACCCGCTGGGCGATGGAGCCGCGCATGTCGGTGATGGGCGTGGCGGCGTCGGCGGCGATGTCGGCGGCGCGTGCGAACGTGTCCTCGGTCGGCGTCTCGCCGACGAGGGCGTCACCGGCGGCCGCGACGTAGAGGGGCACCGGGGCGACGGCCCCGACCGAAATGCGCGCGCCTTCGATGCGCTCCCCGCTGGCGTCGAGGTCGATGCGGGCGCCGACGTTGACGACGGCGATGTCCATCTCGTTGCGGGGGATGAAGCGGTGGAAGAAGGCACCCGAGTTGGCGGGCTGCGGCGGGATGTTGATCTTGATGATCAGCTCACCGGGCTCGAGCACGTTCTGGCCGGGGCCGGTGAAGAAGTCCTCGAGCGCCAGTTCCCGCGTGCCACCGGCAGAGCCGAGGGTGAGCGTTGCGCCCAGCGCGATGAGGGCGGGGACGGTGTCGGCGGCGGGGCCGCTGTTACCGATGTTGCCGCCGAAGCAGGCCCGGCTCTGGATCTGGATGCCGCCGACGAGCGTCGCGCAGTCGATCACGCAGGGCAGGCGGCGGACGATCTCGTCGTCCTCGTAGATCTCGGCGAACGGAACGGAGGCTCCGATCTCAAGACCGCCGTCGTCGGTCCAGGCGTAGCTCGTGAGCTCGGGGATGTGCTTGACGTCGATGAGTTGGTCGACCTGTTTCCGGCCCTCGCGGAGCTGGACGATGATGTCGGTACCGCCAGCGAGGAAGGCCGAGGTCTTGCCGTTCTGGAGGGCGGCGTACGCCTCGCCGAGCGAGGAGGGCGCCAGGTAGTCGATCTCCTTCATGAACAATCCTTCGGAAGACTGGGCGGCCGGAAGCCGCCCGCACGGCGCACGATCATAAGGGTGAACCCCTGTGTTGTCTGCGAACGGCCCCGCGGGCGGGCGGTCAGGGGGAGGCCTGCGACTCGCGCCAGCCCTGGAGAGCGGCGGGCTGGTTCGTGATGATGCCGTCGACGCCCGCATCGGCGAGGCGAGTCCAGTCGGCGGGGGTGTCGGCCGTCCAGGCCCAGAGCTGCAGCCCATGGTCACGGGTGGCGTCCGTGGCGTGCGGCCCGACAACGGCGTGGAAGAGGGAGATGGCGCCAACTCCGTGTGCCGCAGCTCGCGCACAGAGGGTTTTGAGTCCGGCGCCGCCCATCGGCGCGACGATGAAAGCCGCGTCGATCTCGGGAGCGAGGGCGCGGGCCCGCTCCACGAGGTCATGGTCGAAGGAGTGGAGGGCGGTCCAGGACTCGGCGCCGTGGCGGCGGATCACCGCGAGCGTGGCGTCGAGGAGGGCAGGGCCCTCCTCGGGTTGGTCGGGCGCGACCTTGAGCTCGCACATGACGGCGATGCGGCCGGCGACGAGGTCGAGGACCTGGTCGAGCGAGGGGACGGGCTCCCCCTCGCCGGCGTCGGCGGAGGCGAGGTCCGCGAGGGGCACGTCGGCGACGGGGCCCGAGAGGTTCGTCGTACGGTCGAGGGTGTGGTCGTGGAGGAGGACGGGGATACCGTCGGCGCAGAGGTGGAGGTCGATCTCCATGGCGGCGGCGCTCGCGAGGGAGGCGCGCACGCCCGCGAGGGTGTTTGCCGGGGCCTCGCCCGCGGCAGCGGCGTGGGCGATGACGATGGGCGCGCTCATGGCGCCCGGGAGGATACCCCGCCGGCGTGCGAGACTGTACGGATGGCCGACGAGTGTGTGTTCTGCGCCATCGTTGCGGGGACGGAGCCCGCCAGCGTCGTCTGGGAGGATTCCCTCGCGATGGCGTTCATGGACCTGCGCCAGCCCAACCCGGGCCACGTTCTCGTGGTCCCCCGGGCACACATCGCCGACATCCTGGAGCTCGACGACCACACCGGCGCCGCCTTGATGGCCGGGACAACGCGGGTAGCAAGGGGTGTTGCGCGCGCGTTCGCCCCCGATGGCCTCAACGTCTGGCAGTCGACGGGCGAAGCGGCGGGCCAGGAAGTGTTTCATCTGCACCTGCACGTGATGCCGCGCCAGACCGGTGACACGCTTTTTCGCCCCTACACGGAGCTTCCGCCGCCGACGCCACGGGCCACGCTGGACGCGCTCGCCGAAGAGCTTCGCGGGCAGTTGCCGGAGGAAGCGTGAGCGCGGAGGCCGCCCCCGAGACCGGCCCCCGCAATCCGTTCGCCAGCCGCGACTACCGGGCGTGGCTGACCGCGTCGGTGGTGACGGCGCTCGGCGTCGGGATCCAGATCGTGACGGTGCCGCTCTTCATCCGCGACCGGGTGGAGCCGGACGAGCGGGCGGCCGTGATCGCCGGGGCGCTCATCATCCAGACGCTGCCGGGCGTGTTCCTGACGCTGCTCGGCGGGGTCGTCGCGGACCGAGTCGAACCGCGCCTGCTGCTGTTCCGCGCAACCGCGGTGGCGGCGACGGTCTCGGCCGTGTACGTGGTGCTCTCGGCCGCCGAAGTGGCGATCGTGTGGCCGGTGTTCGCCCTCTCGGCGGGAGTCGGGGCGGTCGCGGCCTTCGAGCAGCCGGCGCGCCAGGGCGTCCTGCCCCAGATGGTCACCCGGCCGCAGCTCCAGAACGCCGTGATTCTGGGGAACGTGGGCTTCCTCGCCGCAGGGCAGTTCGCGGGGCCGGCGCTCGGAGGCTTCGTCGGCGGAGACGCCGGGCTGACCGCCGCCTTCGCGCTGGAGACCGGCCTGCTGGCGCTGGGAGCGCTGCTGTTCTTGACGCTCGGCCGCTACGAGCCGCGAGTGGCGGAGCGCCACGACGTCCGGAGCGAGCTGATGGAAGGGCTGCGCTACGTACGCCGCTCCCGCAACATCGTCGGACTGCTGGCTCTGGCGGCGATGCCCGGCATCTTCTATGCCGGTCCCCTCACGGTGAACATGCTCCTGGTCGTCGAGGACGTCCTGATGCTGGAGGACCGCTGGGTGGGCATCCTCTTCGGGACGTTCGGGGCGGGAATGATCATCAGCTCGGCGCTCATGACCCTGCGACCCCTTCCCAGGCGAGGGCTGTTGCTGGCGCTCTCGCCCATCGTTGGCGCCCCCTTGCTGGTGCTGTTCGGGTTGAGCGAAACGCCCTGGCTGACGGTCGCGGCCCTGCTCGCCATCGGGCCGCCCGCCGCCATCTTCACGAACCTGAGCCTGGCGCTGCTCCAGGAGCAAACCGACGAAGCCGTGATGGGACGCGTGATGGGCGTCTACTCGCTGATGTTCGTGGCATCCGCGCCGATCGGGTACGCGCAGACCGGGCTGGTCACCAGCCTGATCGGGCCACAGGCGAGCATCGTGGCGAGCGCGGCCGCCGGCGGGGTAGCCGGGATCGCCCTGCTGATCTGGCTTCCCGTGCGGAAGCTGCGCTGAGGTCGGCTTCCGCTACAGTTGAATGATGGAGCGACCCGAGATGTGGCCGGCGGCAAGGGCGTCGGTGGCTTCGTTGATCTGGTCGAGCTCGTAGCTGGCGGTCACGAGCGCGTCGAGGTCGAGGTCGCCTTCCTTGTACCAGCGGATGAACATCGGGAAGTCGCGGTCGGGGCGGCAGGAGCCACCGATGCTGCCGATGTACTTCTTCTCGTTGATGAGTAAGTCGCGCGCGTCGATCTCGACGTTCGTCTGGGGAACGCCGACGAGGACGGCAGTGCCGCCGGTGCGAACGCCCATCACACCGGGACGGGCGGCGGGCAGGATCTGCTCCATCGTCTGCTTCACGCCGATGCAGTCGAAGGCGTAGTCGACGCCGGCGAGAGGCCGGCCCATGAAGTCGAACTCGGTGTCGCTGGTGGTGAGGGCGCGGACCTGCTCGACGGCGTCGCCGTCCGAGGCGTTGACGCCGATGGTGGCGCCGAACTTCTTGGCGAACTCCAGCTTCTCCTCGTTCAGGTCGACCGCGATGATGGGGTCGGCGCCGACGACAGCGGCAGCGACGATCGCGGAGAGGCCCACGCCCCCCACGCCGAAGACGGCGACGCTTTCGCCCTGCTTCACGCCGGCGGTGTGGTAAGCGGCGCCGGAACCGGTCATGACGGCGCAGCCAATGATGGCGGTGACGTCGGTGCGGACGTCCTCGGGCATGGAGACGATGTACTGCTCGTCGGCGATGGTGTGATCGGCCCAGGTGAAGACGCCCTGGGAGATGGCGGTGGACCCGTCCTCGAGCTGGAGGGAGATGGGGTCCGGGCGGCGACCCAGGTCGGGGCTCCGCGGCACCCAGGTGACCATGACGCGGTCGCCTTCCTTGACGTGCGTGACCTCGCTGCCGGCGGCCACGACCGTACCGGTCGACTCATGGCCCAGGAGCTGGGGGGCGGGCCGGGGGCCGTGCATCTGGTGGAGCTGGGAGTGGCAGATGCCGCTCGCGAACTGCTTGACGACAACCTGGTGGGGTCCGGGATCCGGCAGGGCAATCTCGTCGATGCGGAGGGGGCCGGGCTCGGAGGGGCAGACGACAACACGTGCGTCGGTGGGCATGGGGGGCGCTCCTTCTGCGGTAGTGGCGGCGAATCTTACCGGTCCGTCCCGATCAATTCGCGCCACGGTCTGCGCGAGGGGCGGGCGGGAGCGTGGGAGGCGCTTCCCGTATCATCGGCGGCCTACGACCTCCAAGGGGTGACCAGATGGCAGAAATCGACGGCGCGACCGTCATCGCTCGCAGCCTCAAGCAGCAGGGCGTCGACTACATGTTCGGCGTGGTGGGATTCCCGGTAGCCGGCATAGCCGCGGCGGCCCAGCGCGAGGGCATCCAGTACTACGGCTTCCACAACGAGCAGGCGGCGAGCTACGCCGCGGGCGCGGTCGGCTATCTGACGGGCCGGCCGGGCGCATGCCTGACGGTGTGCGGGCCGGGAATGGTGCACGGCATCGCGGGCCTGGCGAACGCCTGGTCGAACACGTGGCCGATGATCCTGATCGGCGGCGCGCCGGACTCGTACCAGGACGGTCAGGGCTCGTTCCAGGAGGCGCCGCAGGTCGAGGCCGCGCGGCCCTTCACGAAGCTGTCGCGGCGGGCGGAACGCATCGAGCGCGTGCCCTACTACGTCGAGCAGGCGGTCCGCACGAGCATGTACGGGCGCCCCGGGGCGGTGTACCTCGATTTCGCCAACGACGTGATCACCGCGCGGGTCGAGGAGTCGGAGCTCGAGTTCAAGGATCGCTGTCCGGACGCGCCTCGCACGTACGCCGAGCCGGGGTCGATCGATGCAGCGGTCGACGCGCTGAAGTCGGCCGAGCGCCCGCTCGTCATCGTCGGCAAGGGCATGGCCTACGCGCACGCCGAGGACGACGTCCGGGAGTTCATCGACAAGACGCAGCTCCCGTTCCTCGCCTCGCCGATGGGCAAGGGCGTCGTCCCCGACGACCACCCGCTCTCGGTGGCGCCGGCGCGCTCCTACGCGCTCCAGAACGCGGACCTCGTTTTCCTGATGGGGGCGCGGCTGAACTGGATCATGCACTTCGGCCTGCCGCCACGGTTCAACAAGGACGTGCGCGTGGTGCAGATGGACATCAGCGCGGAGGAGATCGGCACGAACGTGCCAACCGAGGTCGCGCTGGTAGGCGACGGCAAGGCGATCACGAGCCAGCTGAACGTCGCGCTCGAACAGGAGCCGTGGACGTACCCGCAGGAGACCACGTGGTGGACGGGCCTCTCGGCCAAGGCCGAGGAGAACCGCCAGGCCGTGGCCGCGATGGAGATGGACGACTCCGAGCCGATGGGCTACTACCGCGTGCTGCGGGCCGTGCGCGAGGCGATCCCCGAGGACGCGATCATCGCGAGCGAGGGCGCCAGCACGATGGACATCGGCCGCACGGTGCTGCCGAACATCGTTCCGCGCTCCCGCCTCGACGCGGGCACGTTCGGGACGATGGGCGTGGGCGTGGCCCAGGCCATCGCCGCCGCAGCGGTCCACCCGGAGCGCAAGGTCGTGGCCGTGGAGGGCGACGCGGGCTTCGGCTTCAGCGCGATGGAGGTCGAGGTGGCGGTTCGCTACAACCTGCCGATCACGTTCATCGTGGTGAACAACAACGGTATCGGCGGCGGGCCCAGCGAGCTCGACCGGAAGAACATCCCGCCGGGCTCGTACATGCCGAACGCGCGCTACGAGAAGATCATCGAGGCGTTCGGGGGCAACGGCTATTTCGTCACGACGGTGGACGAGCTTGACTCGACCCTGCGGACGGCGGTGAACGACCCCACGCCGTCGATCGTCAACATCATGATCGACCCGAAGGCGCAGCGGAAGCCGCAGCCGTTCGGCTGGCTCACGCGCTAGCCAACGCAGGGTCACCATCAAGAAGGCCGCCAGCCCTGGGAGGCTGGCGGCCTCTGTTGTGAGGCGCTCGTCAAGCGTCACCGACAGCAGTGGGCCGGAGCGCCAGGGATTTGCCGCCTCCGGTAAGGTCTGGGGAAGTCGTCGATGCCTGCCACTTGCCGTCTAGCGCTCGTTGGAGTCGCACTGGTCGCGACACTGGCGGTTGCGCTTGGATCGTGGACATCGCCGGTACCCGCAGAGGCCCAGGAACCACGCTTTCGCGTCCAGGGCACAGTGACTGACCCTGAGGGGAAGCCCGTACGCGGACTGTTGATCATCCTGGATGGGCACAGAGAGTCGTGGGGAGCACAACACATCGACCATACGGAAGCCGATGGAACCTTCTCCTTCGACGTTCCCGAAGGGACCTACCGGCTAGTCACCACGACCGCCTTCGCAAGCGAGTGCATGGTCGAGGGGTATGAGAACCCGAAATCCGGGTGGGAAGTGACCATCGCCGTTGGTGACGGCGACATAGCCGGAATCCAGGTCACTGTCTCCGGCAGCAGAAGCGCTCCCCTGGCGCGTGTTCACTGCTCCTTCCCGGAGGAGACCCTCGGCCACATCGAGGGAACCGTCACCGACGACGAAGGCCAGCCGGTTGAAGGGTTGTGGATTACGGCCAACGTCCATCGTTCGGCAGGCGTCTACGAGGGCGAATTCACAGCCTCCGACGGCACCTTCCACCTCCGGCTGCGGCATGGCATCTACTGGCTGCACATCCATACCGAGGGTTACAACGAGTGCACCGTCTCGGGCTACGACGCTCCGGGCGCCCGCGGACCGGCCATTTTCGACACGGGAGATGGCGATGTCGCGGGACTCCAGGTGGTCGTCTCCGGATCCAGTTCCGAAAGTAAGGTCTGGTCGAGGTGCAAATTCGATGCACCCCTACCCCGGATCGAGGGCGCCGTGCTGGGTCCCAACGGCGAACCGCTGCAGGGGATCTCGGTCCGTGCCTTCGGCGAATTCGACACCGACAGCTTCGGGCCCTGGGACTCACCGGATACCGGCTCGAACGGGACGTTCTCGATCGAGGTTCCCGATGGCTCGTACGCGGTCCAGCTCTTCCGGACCATCGACGGGGCCGAGTGCAGCCTCGGCTATGTCAACCCCGACAGCGGGCACACCTTCGTCTCCTACGAGGTGGACCGGTTCGTGGTCAGCGAAGAGTCGGTGACGGGGCTTACCGTGCGACTGCCCGACACTCCCTCCGCTCTCTGCCGACCCATCACAGGCACCGTAACGGACAGCGACGGGCAGTCGCTCGGGACTGTGCACCTTGCGGTGGACAGCGCGGGTCCGATCCACGGAGTGCGGGCAAGCGGGAAGACGAAGGAAGACAGCACGTTCACGCTCTACGGCCAGCCCGCGTCTTACACCCTCCTCATCAGTACGAGGGACGGCCAGGCGTGCAAAGTGGTCGACAACGCTAACGCGCCGCCCGGTGTTCGAGCCCGCATCGACGTAACAGAGGACGGCGCCAGCAACATTCGCGTCATCGTCTCCGGTCGGCCCAGCGACGCGTGGCAACGGTTCTACTGCTCGTTCCCGCCAAGGATGGTGGCGACTGAACTCCAGCCGGGATGGAACCTTGCCGGCTGGACTGGAGACAACGTCGATGTCTCGGAACTCTTTGGCGGCATACCGGCCCTTGAGGTCGTGCATGCCTGGGACGCTGAGCGGGAACGCTTCCTGACGGCGGCCGCCGGCGTGCCAGACGAAGTGAGCGACCTCCGGACGCTCACGCCAGGGATGGGGCTGTGGCTCTACCTTGGCGGAACGGAGCCGGTGGAGTGGACGCGGCCGTTCGTGCCTGAGAGTGGCTTCGTCACCCTGGCGGAAGGATGGAATCTCGTGTCCTGGAGCGGGGAGGACGGACTGGCCGCCGACGACGCGTTGGCGGCTCTTGGCGCCGAGTTGAGGGCCGCAGCGGCCGGGGACCCAACAACCGGGCGGGACCTGCACTACTCCCCAGCAACTCCGGCGAGCGAGAGGACCCTGCAACAGCTCGCGCGCGGCAGCGCCCTGCTGGTCCAGGTGTCGGACGACCGCAATTGGCTCCAACCCGGAAGCGCGCAGTCGCATATCGAATACGTCAGCGAGATTCCGGCCGACGCACGGGCTTCGCTGCCATCCGAGATCGAGTCGGTGCTGGCGTACTTCGCCCACCGCTTCGGGGTCTTCGTCCCGGGGTTGACCTGGATAGTCGGGGAACACCCGACCTACTGCGGAGCCTTCGCGGGTTGGGCGATCTTTCTGGAAGAGCCCTGCCTGCGAGCGACGGCCCACGAGTACACCCACGCCATCCAGGCGTACATGGCTGGACCGGGAAACAGCGCAGCCTGGGTCACGGAAGGTGTCGCAAACCGCTGGTCGGCCGAGTACTACGCCGCAACAGGCAATCGGAGCTACAGCACCCACATCACCGACATCGTGCTCCCGCACGCGAGACTGACCCCAATAACGCTGGAGGAGATGGAAGCGGGTCTCTTCATCGAGGACTACGCCAACGCGAACTACAACGTTGCCCACCTAGCCATCGACTGGCTCATC
>JAJEIT010000051.1 GCA_022827945.1 Dehalococcoidia bacterium
GACGCGGTCATCTCGTCCGCGGCCATCCACCACCTCCCCGAGGCGGCGCTCAGACGCCTCTACGGCGAGGTATTCGCGCTGCTGTCACCCGGAGGGGCCTTCCTCAACCTCGACCTCGTCAGCGCCCCCGACGACGCGCTCGACGCCCGCTACCGCTCAATCATGCAGTCCGAACAGGACGCCCGCGACGAGCCGCCCCAGCCCGCCGAGCTCCCCCGCCACCACTCCCACCTGGAGCCGCTCGACCGCCACCTCGGGTGGCTTCGGGACGCAGGCTTCGAGCACGTCGACTGCTTCTGGAAACGCCTCGGAGGAGCCCTCTTCGGCGGCTATCGGCCCACCGCCTGAAGTGGGCGCAACCGCCACCTCCGCCCCTCGCGGCACGGGCGGACCGCCTGGTACTGCTGGTGCCGGCCTCAGGAATCGTGGGTGAGGCCCTGGATGGGCTCCTGCACGTCGCTCTGCTTGAAGACTTCGATGATCTCGCCGTTCTTCATCAGCCGGATGATCCGGTTCCCGTCTTCGTCCACCGTGTCGACTCTCAGGAGCCAGGGCTGTTATGGCCACTGTCCCTGGTGGGCCAGGGACACCACGCCGAGCTTCGGCGGGGCGACCGTCGCGAACCAGACCTACACCACAGGATGCGGTCTTTCGTATAGAACCATGAGCGAATGCCATGTAGCATCCCGCCAGCTTCGGATGAGGAGTATCCCCATGAAACATTGGTTAGCGTTCATCGCGGTCTTTGTCCTGGCAGCTGTGGTCGCCGGTGTTGTTGCGCCCGCGACGGGAACCAGGGAAGCTGAAGCTGCGGGGCCCGCCATCGTGATTCCTACCGGCATTGCCGTTGGAACCCGGATAGCCGCATCCTACTGTGGGCGCAACCCCCAGACGTGCGCCAACATCGTCCGAGGCGCGGCGAGAGTAACGCCACCTGTGGTGGTCAGCGTCGTCAAGAAGGTGACCGCGCCCCCTCCGCCGCCAGTCGTCCAGCCGGGTCATGCTTCGACGCGGACGCCCTCGGGCACGATCTTGGTCCGCCCGGGCACGTTTACACAGGAAGAGAAGGCAAGCGCAACACTTGCGCAGGAAGCAAGCATAAACGGACGCGACTAGCGTCCGCTAATGTCTCCCTACCGCTATGTGCTCGTGGACGAGTTCCAGGACATCTCCGCGGGTCGCGTGGCGCTCCTCAAGGCGCTCCGACGCGAGGGTGTGGCCTACTTTCCTCGTCGGCGATGACTGGCAGTCGATCTACCGCTTCGCCGGGAGCGACATGGGCCTCCTGCGCAACTGCGGGCACCACCTCGGCCATGTCGCCAGCCGCACCCTCACGCGGACCTTTCGCTTCTGACCGAGCCTCCTCGAACCCTCGACGGCAGCGTGCCGGCATCTTCATCGGGCCGGAGTTCGGCACCGTCTCGCGGCCGGACCTCGTCGAGGCCGCCCGCGAGGCCGCGGACGCGGGCTTCGACGTGCTCATCGCCTGCGCTTTCAACTACGAGGCGCACGCCACCGACTTCAACAAGCTCGGCCCGCTCCCGGTCCTCAAGGCGCGGATGAACGCCGACCTGCACATGGCCAACGACCTGAAGAACACCGGCAAGGGGCAACCTCTTCGTCATCTTCGGCGAGCCGGACATCGACATCCTCGACGCCTCAGGCGACGACGGCGCCGAGCCCGGGCAGCTCAAGGTGCGGGTCAACGGCGTCGACGTCTTCCACCCGAACACGGGCGAGGTGCGCAGCGACGGCCCGGACGGCAGCGCCTGCTGGTTCATCGACACCGACTACAACCAGGAGAGCTTCTTCGTCCGCCACGCCTACTTCCTCGGCCAGAACGACCCATACAAGGCGCTCAAGACCACGCTCAAGGCCGAGATCAACCAGGAGGCGTGGGAGACCCTGCACAGCGACACCTCGCGCCCCTTCGACAAGCCGGAGTCCGGCCGCATCGCCGTGAAGGTCATCAACCGCCTGGGCGACGAGGTGATGAAGGTGTTCCGGGTCTGAGCGCCGTGAACGCCAACTCAGGAAGAACGCGATGACGCTTCTCAACTTGGGTCCAGGTGATGAATTCCTGGTTGCGGGCAGGCTGGTTCCGGCTGGCAGTGACGGGAACACGACTTACGCGAGATCGCTGCGGCCCGGTGAAGAGGACTCCGGGGAGGCGGTACACATCCCAGCCGGGCACCAGTTGGTGATCAAGCCCGGTGATTTGTCGATCAGCTCGGACGAGACCGACGCGAAGAGCCCCAAGGGGCGTGGCGGGTACGCACCCGTCGCGGACACCGTTTGGACCTGGTACAGGATCGTGGGCGCTACGGATCCGAGCTTCCTGATGATGGTCTTGGCGGCGGCCCGGAGGTTGGGTGCAACGCATGTCTTCTGGTCAGCCACGATGGAGGCGCTGGAAGAGCCTGGTGATCTCGCTGGGATTGAGAGGCGATCGACTCTGTTCCGGGCGCTCGCAATGGCTGAAGTAACGGTCATCTCGCTGTCTCGCGGCGTGCAAATGCTCTACCGCTTGGAGGAGAAGTTTGACCTGGGCCTCCACATACCGGAGGAGATCGACTCTCTCCGAGCCACGTTGAAGCGGATGCGGAATGCCCTGGAGCACATTGACGAGCGGGCCGTGGGCGAAGCCAAGGATGGCACCGCCGACAGCGCCATGTCCATCTTTTCCAACCCTCCTTCGTCGACCAGGGCGTGTTGGCCTACGCCGGGGAGGGCATTCGTTTACCGACGGAGTGCCCCTGGCCTTGGGCCATTGCAGAGAGGTGATCATGAGTGTCATCGATCTGCGGCCACAGGGCTGAGGTTCTCGCCTGACGATCGCCGGCGGATCGCCGTCGAAACCATCCCACCCGCTAAAGCATGGAACGAGCGTCAGACGTCCCACCGCTTGTTGAGCTTGTGTCGTTGCCGGCTGGTGTCGGGCCCCTGTGGGTGGGACGACGCCGACGGCAGGCTACATCGCCAGCCGGAGCCTCAGAGCGAAGGTTCTCGATTTTGTCCAGTCTGGTGGGCGATACTGGATTCGAACCAGTGACCTCTGCGATGTCAACGCAGCGCTCTAACCATCTGAGCTAACCGCCCACGGAGTGTTCAGCCTAGCGCGTTTCGCGCTGGCACGCTCCCGTCGCGTCACGAACAATCTCGGCTTGGCATAATGCCGGGCTGTATGCGTAAACGCCGCAGGTACTACGAGCCGGAAGACCTCGGCTACGAGCAGGATCTCCGAGACGCCGCCGACCCAAACCGGCGGTTCTACGTCTACGTCCTCGACACCGATTACGGTCATTATGTCGGCCACACCTCGCATGTCGGGCGGCGATTCCGCGAGCACCAGGATGGCAACACGCCTTCCACTGCAGGCAGCGCTCCCGAGCTCGCGTGGACCTCCAGTCCTCTTCGCACGCGTGCCGACGCAGCACGCTTCGAGGCGGCACTGAAGTCACTGCGCGATCAGCGGGCCAGGCGGTTCGAGGAAATAACCAGTCTGGAACCGGTTCCCTTTGCATCTCCCTACCATGCTCCTACGGGAGAGGGCGTGGGGTGGCTTAGATCGCTCCTCGTTGCCGCTGCGGCAGCTCTCATCATTTGGCTCATTGCCAACGCCGTCTAGCCGCCCCCCTCGACCCGTCCGCCTAGCTGGCTATACTCGAAGCAGCACAGTCGCAGATACGAGAGGCGACGACCGGGACGAGTACCCGCCACCCACAGAGAGCCGCGCCCTGGCTGGAAGCGCGGCGCCCGGCGGCGAACACCACCCGCGAGCCTGCGCCCGAAGCCCCGGCGGATAGGCGCGCACGGTTGGCCCCGTTACCGGCCGCGACGAGCCCGCGCAGCCGCCTGGCGAACGCGCGGGGAATCAGGGTGGGACCACGGTCGCGCGCCGTCCCTGGAACAGGCGCGAAACCGTCCGGGGGAATCCCAGCCATGCCAGAACCCATCGAAGACCACGTCGACCTTGCCGAACTCCCGCAGGAGGACCGGCTCGCGCGCATGCGCCACTCCGCCGCGCACGTGCTCGCCGAGGCGATGGTCGAGCTCATGCCAGAGGCCGAGCTCGGCATCGGGCCGCCCACCGCTACCGGCTTCTACTACGACTTCCGCCTCCCTCGCGCCCTCACGCAGGAGGACCTGAAGTGGCTCCGCCGGCGCATGCGCAAGTCGATCGGCCGGCGGCTCCCCTTCCAGATGGCCTCCATCACGCGCGACGAGGCCGCGGAGCGCTGGGCCGAGCAGCCCTTCAAGCTCGACCTGCTCGCCGACCTCGAGGAGGGCGCCATCACGCAGTGCACGCACGGCGAGTTCACCGACCTCTGCCGGGGCGGCCACGTCAACCACACAGGTGAGATCCCCGCCTTCAAGCTGATGAGCATCGCGGGCGCCTACTGGCGGGGCGACGAGAACAACCCCCAACTCCAGCGTGTTTACGGCGCTCTCTTCGAGACGCAGGAGGAGCTCGAGGCGTACGAGCACCAGCTCGAGGAAGCGCGCAAGCGCGACCACCGCCGAGTCGGCCGCGAGCTCGGGTTGTTCACCTTCTCCGACGTGGTCGGGCAGGGCATCCCCCTCTTCCTGCCGAAGGGCGAAACCGTGCGCCACCTGATGGAGGGCTACGTCCGCGAGCTGCAGGAGCGCGCCGGCCACCAGCACGTCTGGACGGCCAACGTGGTGAAGGACCAGCTCTACGACCGCTCCGGCCACCGCGAGCACTACGCCGACGCGATGTTCCCGCCGATGGTCGACGGCGAGACCGAGTTCCTCCTGAAGCCGATGAACTGCCCCTCGCACATGATGCTCTTCAATGCGGAGCCCCACAGCTACCGCGACCTGCCCCTGCGCTACGCCGAGTTCGCCACGCTCTACCGCTACGAGAAGTCGGGCGAGCTCAACGGCCTCACGCGCGTGCGCTCCCTCACCCAGGACGACATCCACGTGTTCTGCACGCCCGACCAGATCCAGGAGGAGTTCGCCCTCGGTCTCTCCCTCATCCGGGAAGCGTTCGAGACCTACGGCCTCACCGACTACCGCGTCGCCCTCTCGCTGCCCGACACGGGCGGCGACGGCAAGTTCGTCGACGCTCCCGAGCAGTGGGACCAGGCCGTAGCCGCGTTACGCAGCGCGATGAAGGCCTCGGGCCTGGAGTTCGCCGAGGAGGAGGGCGAGGCCGCCTTCTATGGCCCCAAGGCGGACTTCATCGCGAAGGACGTCCTCGGGCGCGAGTGGCAGCTCTCGACGATCCAGGTCGACTTCATCCAGCCCGGGCGGCTGGGCTGCGTCTACACGGGCGAGGATGGGAAGGAGCACACCCCCGTC
This sequence comes from Dehalococcoidia bacterium, assembly GCA_022827945.1. Taxonomy (GTDB): domain Bacteria; phylum Chloroflexota; class Dehalococcoidia; order Tepidiformales; family Tepidiformaceae; genus UBA2991. The sequence goes on from JAJEIT010000051.1 coordinate 5,329, forward strand.
ATGCTCCACCAGGCGGTTACCGGCGCGACCGAGCGCTTCCTGGGCGTGCTCATCGAGCACTTCGGCGGCGCCTTCCCGCTCTGGCTGGCGCCCGTACAGGCGACCGTCATCCCCATCGCCGACCGCCACCAGCCGTACGCCGACGAGGTGGCGGGGAAGCTCCGGGAGGCCGGCTTCCGCGTCGAGGTGGACGCCCGCAGCGAGCGCATGAACGCGAAGATTCGCCACGCGCAGCTGCAGAAGATCCCCTACATGCTCGTCGCCGGCGACCGCGAAGCCGAGGCGGGCACCGTCGCGGTGCGCGTGCGCACCGGCGAGGACCTCGGCGCGATTCCATTGCCCGAATTCCTCGCTCGCATCGAAGAGGAGCGCGAGACGAAGGCGCTCGTCCCCTAGCCCAACGCGGCCTTCAGCTTCTCCGCCGACTCGTCGGCCGCGTTGGTGGCGTCGTCGAGAACGCCGTGCATGCCGTAGAAGGCGTGGATCTGGCCGGCGTAGCGCGTCTGCGTGACGGCCACGCCCGCTTCCTGGAGCCGCTTCGCGTAGGCCTCGCCCTCATCGCGGAGGGGGTCGTACTCGGCGGTGATCACGTGCGCCGGGGGCAGCCCGGACAGGTCCTCGGCGCGCAGCGGCGAAGCGTGCGGATGTGAGCCGTCGCCGTCCGGGCCCAGGTAGTGGTTCCAGAACCACTCCATGCCGTCGCGCGTGAGCAGGTAGCCGTCCGCGTTGTCGCGGTAGGAGTCGGTCCCGTAGTCGTGGTCGGTCACGGGGTAGACGAGCAGCTGGAAGCGGATCGCGGGGCCGTCCTCGTCCCGCGCCCGCAGGGATACGACCGCCGCGAGATTGCCGCCCGCCGAGTCGCCGCCGACGGCGAGCTTGCTCGCGTCCGCTCCCAGGTCGGTGGCGTTCTCGGCCGCCCAAACAGTCGCGGCGTAGCAGTCCTCGTGAGCCGCCGGATAGCGGTGCTCCGGCGCGAGCCGGTAGTCGACCGAGACGACGACCGAGCCGCTCTTCGCTGCCAGCTCGCGACAGGTCACGTCGGCCCCGTCGAGGTCGCCGATGACCCAGCCGCCGCCGTGGTACCAGACCAGCAGGGCGTGGTCACCGGCGTCGGTGGGGCGGTAGATGCGCACGGGGATGTCGCCCGCGGGACCGGGGATGTTGCGGTCCTCGACGTTCGCCATGGTCGCGCCGGGCACCGCCGGGGGCAGGCGGTTGGCCTCGCGCACGGCCTCCGGTTCCTGCTCGTGGATCGGGGGCATGCCCATCGCCGCCATCTGGTCAAGAAGGAATTTCGCCTGCGGGTTCAGTGTCATCGATCCGCCTCCTCGGGTCCGCGAACCGTAGGAGCGCCCGGGGGACGCGTCAACCGGCGCGAGCAGCGAGCGCCCGCAGGAACTCCCCCGCTGTGACGAACTCAACGGCTGCGTAGCCGCGCGCGAGGAGCACCTCGCGGTCGGCGGTCACAAGGTAGCTCGCCCAGCCAGCGTGCGCGGCCTCCACGAGGCGGCGGTCGCCTGCGTCCTTGAGCGTGAGCTCGTCGAGCACGGGCGCCTCGACGAGCAGCGATTGCTGGCGAAGCTCCGCGAGGAGCGCATCGCGCGCACGGCTGTCGGCGATGCGCGTGACCCAGCGCGCCCCCACCACCAGCTCCGCCTCCCGCAGGGTCGCCTGCGAGGCGACGTGCTCGAAGGCGCCCGCCCGCCAGTGTTCGAGGATGCGCGCCGCCGATCCGTCGGGCCGCGCCAGCGCCCCGACCAGCAGGTTCGTGTCGACGATCGCTCGCAGCGGCTCGCGTTCGCCCGTCAATGCGCGACCGCGTTGCCCCCGCAGACGTTAATCGACTGGCCCGTGATCCAGGAGCCCTGGTCGCTGCACAGGTAGACGGTCGCCCAGCCGATGTCCTCGCCGAGGCCCGCGCGGCCGATGGGGATCATCGAGGCGCGTGCGGCGAAGTCGGGGTCGTCGAACACGTCCGCCATGCGCGAGGTGTCGACGAGCCCCGGACAGATGGCGTTCACGCGCACCCCGTGCCTGCCGATCTCCCGCGCCATCCCGCCGGTCATGCCCTGGAGGCCGGCCTTGCTGGCGACGTATGCGGCCATGTTCGGCCCGAGCACCTTCCCCGCGATCGAGGAGATGTTGATGATGACGCCACCGTTCCCGGCATCGATGAGCTGCTGCCCGAATATCTTCGACATCAGGAACGGGCCGCGCAGATTCACGCGGATGACCGTGTCCCAGGCGTCGATGGGCATGTCGACGACGGGCACGCGGTCGGGGCCGCGCGCCGCTCCGGCATTGTTCACGACGAAGTCCACGCGCCCGAACTCGGCGAGCGTGGCGTCGAGCAGCTCCTGCACCGAGTTCTCGTCGGCGGCGTCGCTCACGAGGGGGAGGGCGCGGCGGCCCTCCGCCTCAATCTCTTCCGCAACGGAGGCGACGTCGCGCCAACCCGCCGCCTTCTCGTCGTCGGGATAGCGCTCAGGCGGTCGCCCGGTGCCGGTGATCACCACGTCGGCGCCGGCCTTGGCCATCTCCACGGCGATGCTCCGTCCGATGCTCTTCATACGGCCCGCGCCCGTGACCACCGCCACCTTGCCCTCGACTCCCGTGAGTTCCAGTCCAGCCATCGCTCTCCCCTTGCGGGCCAACCGCCCGGCGGCGCGACTATGCCGCCTCCGGGGGGTTCCCACAAGACAGGCCCATCTTGGCCCTGCCGGTGATGCGGCTACAGTGGAGGGATGCGCCCGAGCCGGTGGGTCTTCACGGTCATCCTGGCGTTCGTCGCCGGACTTGCTTTGCTGCTGTTCCTCGTGCTCGAAGACGGTTCGTCCACCCCAGCGTCGGAGCCTGCCGAGCCTCCTGAGCCACCCGCCTCGACCCCAGCTTCTCCCGACGCGGAGACCGCCACCCCATCCCCTTCTCCCACCCCACCGCCTGCTCCCACGTCCGCCGCCACCCCAGCTTCCACCCCCGCTACGACCGCGTCTCCGTCCCCCAGCCCGCCCGCGACTCCTTCCCCGACTCCAACCACCACCACAGCCGCCACGCCGGCCACCGCCGCGACCTCCTCCGCGACAGCAAGCGCCGCCACCAGCACCGATACCAGCAACGGCCGCCCCTCGCGCTGCGAGACCGTGGCCGGACGGGCCGCCCTCCTTGTCATCCAGGTTGAGGCGGCCATGACGGACTACGAGGGAACCTGGGGACTGGCTCTGATCGACCTCGATTGCGGCTCATCGGTGGTCGTGCGGCCCCGACACTCCCAGTACCCCGCATCCGCCGGCAAGATCGTCATCCTGACCGCGGGCCTGCGGGCGGTGCAGGACGGACTCCTCGAATTCGAGCTCATCGAGGAAGACGTCGAGCTTGTCCTGCACCACTCGCTCGACAAGCAGACGGACCAGATTGCCGATCTGGTCACGCCCGAGCAGGTTGCCGAAGTCATGGCGCAGGCGGGTGTGACGAGCTCGTACCTCGAGTGGCACTGGCGCGAGGCGTGGTTCACGCCACACGACCTCGCCCGCGTCTGGGCCTCGATCGTGCGGGGCGAGCAACTCGATGAGCGCTGGACCGCTCACCTGCTGCAACTGGCCTCCGAGGTGGTCCTGCCCGAGGGCAAGGAAGCGTTCCCCGCGGACTTCGGCGTCGAGGGGTACCGGTACGGGCAGAAAGCCGGCTACTGGACCCCCGAAGAGGAGCCCGACATCTTCGTCTCCGCCGGGTACGTCGTGCCCGAGGACGGCTCAAGCACGGGCTTCACCTTCGCCTTTCTCATCGAGACCTGGGAAGAGGACATCCTTGAGCCGAAGCGGCGGGCGGTCTTCCCACTCGTGCGCGACTTTGTCGTCGGTGAGGTTGAGCGCTAGCCCTCGGCCAGCCGCGCCTCGAGGTCGGCGAGCGTGTATGCGCCCGGTCCCTTGCCCGACGCCGCCACTTCCGTCGCGATCTCCTGCAGGAGCGCGTTCACGGGCGTCGGGACGCCGTGCAGCCGCCCGAGCAGGGCCACCTCGCCGTTCAGGTAGGCGGCCTCGATCGTCGTCGAACCGCGCGTGAGGCTCTGCCAGGAGGAGTTCCCGGCGCGCGCCGCCGGGCTCCCCGAGAAGATGCGGTTGAGCACCTCGAAGCGCTCGCGGAACTCGTCGTCGCCCACAAGATCGATGCCGGCCGCCTCGAAGCAGGCCAGCGCCTCCTCGTGCGCCCGCGCCATCAGCCCCTCCGCCCGCTCCTCCAGCCCCAGGATAGCCTGCGTCGAGTTGGCCAGGTTCCGCAGCAGCTTTGCGTACTTCCACGGCATGATGTCGTCGCTGGCGACGGCGCTGAACCCTGCCGCCGTCAGGTCGCTCGCGATGCGCTCCGCGCGCTCGTCGCTGCCGTTTGGGAAGCGGCCAAGGTCGAGCACGCCGTAGACGGGGCTCGCGCTCGCGACCACGACGCCCGGCTCCAGGTGCGTTCCCGGCAGGATGACGAGCTGGCCGTACACGTTCGGGAAGCGCCGCAACGCGATGCGCTCGTTGACGACCCCGTTCTGCGCGGACACGACCGTGATCGACGGGGGCGCGCTGGCGAAGAGCGCGTCCACCGCCGCCACGGTGTCCTGCGACTTCATCGCGAGTATGACGACGTCGTCCGCCGTCAGGTCGAGCTCGGCGGGTGAGCCCGCGGCGGGGATCGGCAGCGTCTCCGTCCCCTCGGCGCTCACGAGCGTCAGGCCGTTCTCGCGTAGTGCCTCCAGGTGGGCGCCGCGCGCGATGAGGGCGACCTCGTGGCCGGTGAGGTGCAGCCGCGCCCCGATGACCCCGCCGATCGCCCCGGCGCCGTAGATGACGTAGCGCACGCTCAGGCCTCCCCGCGTTCGGCGGCGTTGCTCAGTGGTGCTCGCCGTAGTGCCGCGCGAGGAGATCTTCGCCGAAGTCGCCCTCAGGGTCGCGCCAGACCGCGTGGATGTGGTTGGCGTCGTTCTGCGTGCAGTCGTACTCGACGAGGAAGCGCGGCCCCTGCAACCGGTAGTAGTGCGGCTCGCCCTTTTCGGCCCCGCCCGCCCAGGCGAAGTGCATCTCCGCTAGGGCGCCGGTCGCCAGGGCCTCCCGCTGGCTCTCCGCCAGCTCGTCGGGCAGGCGGTCGACGTACAGGGTCACGAGCGCGTCCAGCATCTCGCGCTGGGAAGCGTTCAGCACGCCTGCCGCGAGCCCGCTCGGCGTCACCGCGTAGCGCACCGCCGCTTCCTGCTCGGGCCCGAACCCGAGCCCCGCCCGCTCCGCCCGCCAGCGCTCGTCCCATGCCGGGTCGTCGGGAAGGCCCATGAGGCGCCTCGTCGGGACTGGCAGCGCGCCGTCCTCCACGCGAGGCCGGTTCGACTGCACGATGTCCGGGGGCGCCGCCGTCGAGATGAGCGCAGCCTCCCGCTGCTCGCCGTCGAGCGCGTGCAGCAGTTCGCGCGCGAGGTCCTCCTCGGCGGCGAGGGGCCGCAGCGTACCGGCCCCGCCGAACGGCGCCTCAGCCGGGTTCGCCCCGAGGAACGTCGGGTTGGGAGCGATGACGGCGCCTTCCTCGATCGTGTAGTGGATGGAGACGTGGTGGCCTTCGAAGCGCCAGCCCCACGTCTCCTCGTCCGGGTCTCCGAAGATCGTCACGAAGTAGAGCTGCGGGTCCCGCCACCGCTCAGACCCCACATCCACGCCTATCCGTCCCCCACTCCACGCCTCCGCCGCGTCGAGGATGTTCTCCAGCCCCATGATTACCGCCGCCGTCACGTACCCGGAGCGGCTCAGTCCCGTGGCGGCGAGCCGGTTCGCGGCCTGCTGCTGGTCCGGCGTCATCGCCAGCAGCGGCAGGCCCTCGCGCTTCATTGGCGCATAGTTCCAGTGGCGGCGCTCCTCGTCGTCCAGGAGCGGGCGCACGACCCGTTCCCGCTGCTCCGGATCGAGCAGCGCGAGGAAGTCGCGTGCGGCGTCCGCCATGCGTCCCGCGGTCTCGGGGGCTTTCGTTGCTGGCATGGGCGGAAGGATACGCCTCCCACGCGGACCCCGAACGGGGGGCCGGGCACGGGCTAGAATGCCGTCGCGCGCCGCTGCGCGCGGAGGTCAGCGATGACGGCGACCGAACCCCGAACCCAGACCGACCGCGAGGCCGCGATCGACGAGCTGCTCGCCAAGCAGGAGATCCGCGACGCCCTCATGCGCTACTCCCGCGGCATCGACCTGCTCGACCCGGACCTCGTGAAGTCGGCCTATCACCCCGACGCCTACGACGACCACGGCACCTTCAAGGGGAACGCCCACGAATTCGCAGAGCACGTCATGACCGGCCTGTCGAACCTGGAGTGCACCGAGCACTTCCTCGGCAACTCCCACATCGAGGTCGACGGCGACCGCGCGTACTCGGAGACCTACCACGTGGCCTATCACCGCATCCCCGCCGGCGACGACGGCGTCGCCAAGGACTTCACCTGGGGCGGGCGCTACGTCGACGTGTTCGAGCGGCGCGACGGCGGGCCCTGGCTCATCCTGCACCGCACCGTCGTCCACTCCTGGAGCCGCATCGACCCCGTGCTCGACGACAACGCCACGATGGCGGCCAACTTCACCGAGGTCGCGCGCGGTGATCGCAGCGACCTCATCTACCGCCTGCGCGAGGTCGTGGGCTAACCAGCGGCGGTCCGAGGCGGTATCATTCGCGAGAATGGCCCCGTGTGGGCTCGCCGAACCGAGGAGGCTGAGCATGACGGCAGAAGCGACGACGGAGCGACCCTTCTACAAGGATCCGGCGCCGGACCAGATCCGGCGTGACCCGCCCCACCGCTACCTGCCCGTGAGCGAGCGCTCGAACTGGCGCGAGCAGGGCATCGACATGCCCTCCATCCTGCTGCGCGATCCCGAGAAGCTACCGGTGAAGGTGCTCCTGCACTCCATGTACGGCGGTGAGATCGGCGGCTCCGAGGCCTTCGGGCGGCGCTACGTGCTCGCCACGAAGGATGGGGTCGACCAGCTCCCCTGGGAGCTGGCGCTCGTCAATGCGCGGCTCACCTGGGACGAGTGCCGCCACACCGAGATCGTCCTCGAGCAGATGGCCAAGAACGGCTGCACGCTGGGCGACTTTGTCGACGGCTACATGGCGGGCGAGAGCCTCAGCAGCTCGAGCGGCAACTCCAACCCCGGCGCCGCCCTCGACATGATCAACAGCATGGCCTCGGTCCACCGCGGCGGCGAGGGCCTGGCCATGAACCTCTTCACCGCCCTGATCGACATGGGCCGCAACATCGGCGACCCCGACTGGGAGACGGCGTTCGACTTCAACCACGCGGATGAGGTCATGCACGTCGAGGTCGGCAACTACTGGGTGCCGCGCCTCACCGAGGGCAACGATGGCAAGCGCCGCGAGGCGATGCAGGCCCAGCAGGCGTTCGAGGAGCTGATCATGGCCCTCAACACCGGCGACGAGGTGGTCGCACCGAAGGAGTTCGCGCTCTAGCAGTCCACGCAACACGGGGAGGAGTCCATGTCCGCCACCGAATCCACCGAGCGACCCTTCTACCGCCCCCTCAACGCCGGCGACCATCGGCGCGACCCACCGCACCGCTACCTTCCCGTGGACGAGCGGGAGAACTGGCGCGAGAACGGCATCGACCTCGCGTCCATCCTGCTCCGTGACCCGGAGAAGATGTCGCGGCGGGTGCTGCTGCACGCCATGTACAACGGCGAGATCGGCGGGGCCGAGGCGTTTTCCAGGCGCTACGTGATGGCGACCAAGGACGGCGGCGGCGAGGAGCTCCCCTGGGAGCTGGCGCTGGTAAACGCGCGCCTCACGTGGGACGAGTGCCGCCACGCCGAGATCGTCCTGAACAAGATGCCCGAGCACGGCGTCACGCTGGGCGACTTCGCCGACGGCTACCGCGCCGACGACGGCAGCGTCTCCCAGACGGGTGAACAGAACATGGTCAACAGCATGGCCGCCGTCCATCGCGGCGGCGAGGGCATGGCGATGAACCTCTTCACGTCGCTCATCGACATGGGCCGCAACATCGGCGACAAGGAGTGGGAGACCGCTTTCGACTACAACCACGCCGATGAGGTCATGCACGTCGAGGTCGGGAACTACTGGGTGCCTCGCCTCACGGAGGGGGACGCCGCCAGGCGCCGCGAGGCGATGGAGGCGCAGCAGGCCTTCGAGGAGCTCGTGATGGCCCTCAACACCGGCGACGAGGTGCTCCCGCCCGAGGATTTCGCCCTCTAGGCGCCGCCGGAGAGGGAACGACGATGGCGAAACGCTGGCGGCCGCCCTTCAACTTCAAGCGCTACTGCGGCGACTCGGAGGCGATGGTCATCCACGACCTCGTGTGCGAGAAGCCGGAGTGTTCCGTGTCCACCCTCGAGGACGGGCAGATCACGATGTGGGACTCGGAGGAGGAAGTCGTTGCCGCCCTCGAGAGCGGCGGCTGGAAGCGCCACGAGCCGTGCGAGTCGGGGGCGCTCTACTTCACCCCCCGCGAAGAGCTGAAGTAGGAAACGCCAGGCCCCCGGGCCGGGAAGCGAGTCAACGATGGTCGAACTGTGGTTTCCCCAGCGCAAGCTGGGCGGGGCCTTCTCCGTGGACGAATGCGCGCGCCGCCTCATGCATTACCGCTACGCGGAAGTGGAGATGATGCGCGCCCTCCTGCAGTGGATCGCCACGCAGCCACAGGTGCACCACAAGGTCGAATTCGGGCCCATTGCCTACCAGGACGCACAACACGCCGACATGCTCGGCAAGCGTCTCCCCGAGCTGCGCATGACCGAAGGGGCCGAGGGCCCCTACCCGCTCATGACCTCCCCCAAGATGGACCCCCCAAACGACGAGTTCGTCGCCTTCATGGAGGCTATCCAGGACCAGGACGACCCGGTCCTGCGCGTGATGGGGATCTTCGGCGTCCTCAAGCCCCACCTCGCGACGCACTACCTCTATCACATGCGCGCTACCGACCAGGTGGTCGATTCGCCCACCGTGCGCATCCTCAAGTTCATCCTCATCGACGAGGAAGAACACATCCAGTGGGGCCGCGCCCAGATCGAAGAGCTCGCTGACACCCCGAAGAAGCGGCGCCGCGCGAACGAGTGGCGCATGCACCTGGAGGAGATGCTGACCGAGGCCGGCGGCGTCATCGGCATCCGCGGGAGCGACGACGACGAGTGACCTACGTCATCGAGAAGGCGCTCTGCATCAACTGCGGCTACTGCCGCCGCGTGTGCCCGACCGAGACGATTCACTACTTCGATACGGACGACTTTATGCACACCATCTACGCGGAGGAGTGCATCGACTGCAACGCCTGCGTGCCCGTCTGCCCCGTTGACTGCATCACGTACGACGACACGAACGTGCTCGAGGGCGAGGCCCTGGAGCAGGCCCTCGCGAAGGCGCGGGAGTGGGCGCGCAAACGCAACCAGGACGAGCTGCTGAAGGAGCTCGCGCCCCGCGCCAAGTTCCGGCCCTCGGTGATGCCCGAGAAGGCGCGCCGCGGCACGCGCAAGGACTAGCGGGCCATGGCCCTCAAGATCATCGACGGCTGCATCAACTGCGGGAACTGCCGCCACGTCTGCCCCACGGACACCATCCGCTACTACGACACGCCGGACCTGCAGCACACGATCGAGCCTTCCTGCTGCATCGACTGCAACCTCTGTATCGACGCCTGCCCGGTTGAGGTCATCGAGGTCGACAACGCCTACGTCCACGACCCGGAGGAGCTCGCCGCGGCGAAGGCGCTGGCTGCCGACGTCTGGAAGGAGCGGGGCCCCATGATCCAGACGGTGTTGAAGGTGATGCGTCAGCGCAACGCGCGCTGGGCCCGGGAGCGCGAGGACCGTCGCGACGACCCGGACCGTTACCGCAGCGGCAACCGCCAGTCCTGACCGCCAGTCCTGACCGCCAGTCGCGGAGCCGACGAAAGCGTGCTCGGCGCTATACTGCGAGGACGGTAGGCGCGTTCGTCTAGAGGCCTAGGACACCGCCCTTTCAAGGCGGAGATCGCGGGTTCGAATCCCGCACGCGCTACCACCCCCTCGTCCGACCGACGCCCCGCCGCGAAGCCGCCGGCCACAGCTACGAGCCGCCAGGACGCCCGGACCCGCCCCGGCATGTTGCTTGCGGCCGGGCAGCGCGACGCCCTGACACCCTCCACGCTCGAAGGGCCATCACAACCCCGCGCCGGGGCTATTGCCAAACGTTGTAGGATTCGACCCACACGGTCGGAGGCTTTGCCATGCCCGAGTTCGATACCGTCATCAAAGGGGGCACCGTCATCGACGGGCTGCGCACCCCCCGCTTCAGGGCGAAGAGCTCGCTGATGAGGTCGTCGCGGGGATCGCGCCGGCGCTCGGCGACGAGCCGCCGGAGGTAGCCGACTATGGCGGTGAACTCGGCCTCGCGCTCCTGCTGGGTCTGGCCGCGCTGGGGGCTGCGCATGCGCATGAAGCGGTGGCTGTCCTCATCGGGAATGCCGAGCAGGTGCGTGATCACGGACACGGGGAGCCCGACGGCGAAGTCGCCCATCGCCTCCACGTTCTCCGGGTCAACCGCGTCGAGCAGCTCGTCGACACGCCGTTCGATCCACGCGTCGAGGTCGTCGTTGAGGCGACGGGTCATCGGGCGTTGCACGAGGGCGCGGCGCTCCGTGTGTCGTGGGGGGTCGTCATTGACGAGGATGATGATGCGGCTGGGGTCGTCGATGCCCGTCTTCCCCGAGGACGAGAAGACGCGGGGGTTGCGCAGGATGTCGAGGATGTCGGAGTGGCGCGCCACGACCCACGCGCCGAGGTCGGGCTCGTGATAGGGCGAGCTCCGCCGCAAGAGGCGCCGGTGGCCGGGGTAGGGGTCGACCGTCGCGTGGGGGGCGAAGGGACGGACAGGCATGGCGCTCCCCCGTGACCCGGATGGCCGGCAGTGTACCGCCCACTCCCGGGGCGGTACCGCGTTCGGCCGGTCAGGTCACCCGCCGAAGGTCAGCCCGTGACCTCAAGCCGAGGAGACGACCCCCGCATCAGGCGCCGCCCTCGACCTGGACGGTGACGATGTCGACGCCGTGGAACTTCTGGTGGCGGACGGCGGCGGCGTGGTGTCTCAACAGGCGGAGCGAAAGGTCGTCGATGGTCGGGATGGGAGCTTCGTCAGTCAGGAACGCGAGCTGGTCTTCGATGTTCTCGTGGCGGGTCGTGGCGACGAACTCCAGCTCGACCATGTTGCCCTCCGGCCGAGCGACGAGGCTCAGGCGGGGCCGTTCGGACCCCTCTTCCGCTTCCTCCCGCGTGAGCAGGGTCGCAAGCGTTTCCTCGCCGGCGGAGCGTAGCCGCAGCGTGGAGGTTTCGTTCCACCGGAGCCGGTCTGCCACCCCAACGAGGAAGTCGTCGATGGCGGGCAGCGAGGCCATGTCCAGCCTGACCTCGAGGCGCGAGCGGCGCGTACTCATGGCCTCGAGCAGGAACGTCATGACGATCGCGACGACGGCGCCGATCGTGACGCCGCTCCCCAGCAGCGAGCCCACCTCGTCGCCGAAAAGGTCGCGGGTGATGGGATGCCCGTGGAGACCGAGGCCCAGCGCACTGGCCAGGGCGACGACGAGCACCCGCCTCGCGTCGAGCCCATCACGCAGGATGGTCTGCCAGCCGCTGACGAAGAGCATACCCATGGCGAGCATCAGGTACGCGCCCAGCACGGGGCCGGGAATTGTCAGCAGGACGGCGGCGAACTTGGAAAAGAAGGCCAGCGTGATCATGACGACGGCGACGCCAACGCCGACGCGACGGGCGGCGACGCCGGTGAGGCTGATCAGCGAGAGACTGTAGGAGGAGTTCGCCATCGTGGGGAGCGTGCCGCAGAGACCGGCGAAGAACATGCCAATGCCGTTGACGCTGACCATGCCCTGGATCTGGCGGAAGTCGATTGCCCGGGGCCGGCGGCGCGAGCCCTGCTGGATGACGACGCCGTCGCTGATGGTCTTGAGCCCGAGCACCAGCGTGAGAATGGCGAAGGAGGGCAGGAGCGCCCAGAACTCCTTGCCGGGGGTGAAGTCGAGGCCCACGGAAGGCACATCGGGGAACCCGAACCAGGCGGCGGCGGCGATCCGGTCCCCGTCGAGGACACCGAAGGCGGCGGCCACGGCGCAGCCGGCGATGATGCTGATGAAGGGCGCCACCAGGCGCCAACGTCCGCGGGCGCGCAGGGTCACGATCACGGATACGAGGAGCGTCGCCACGGCGATGACCGGGCCGGCCGAGGTGGGCGCGCCGGCGGGCAGGTCCTGGACGCTGTCGAAGGCGATGGGGAGCACGCTGACGGCGATGAGCATCGTCACCGTTCCGGAGACGACGGGCGTGACGATCCGGCGCAGGATCGGCAGCCACCAGGCGAGCCCGATCTGCACGAGGCTGCAAACGACCAGCAGGCTTGCGAACGTGGCCGGCCCGGCCGCCTCGATCGAGGCGACCATGATCGCGATGAACATGGCCGCGGGCCAGGCGAGCACGACGTGGCCCGCGCCGAACCGCCGCAGCTGGATGGCCTGGAACGCCGTCATCAACGCGCAGATGAGCATCGCGGCGAAGACGCTCCAGCTCAGCCAGCCGTCGTCGAGCCCCGAGGCGCGAATCGCGATCGCGACGTTGAGCACTGTGGGCGCGAGGACGAGGGCGGCGCCCTGGAAGCCCACCAGCAGGGCGACCCCCGGGGGAGCAGCCTCCTCGGGCTCGAAGCGGATGGGCTGGTCAGGGCTCGCAGCAGTCACTGGTCAGCCAATCGTCCGACGGCTCGCCACCGGGACGCCTCCCGCCGGTCCTTGACGACGACCGCGCGGAGCGTGTCGCCGCAGGGGTCTGGCCGCCACAGCATAACGACGCTGCCACGCCAGCCCGCGTACTCCAGTCGAGACGCACGGCCACAACTGTGCAGGGTCCGGCGTGGCGCTAGTATCCTTGTGCGGGTTTCGATCCCGACACGGGGGCGCGGTGGCTGCCAGCGACGGACTTCTTCGAGTTTCGCGGGCCTGTTCCGACCGCAGGGGCGGGGCGAGCGGGTTGCTCTGGGTCGTGGCGGCACTTGCCCTGGCCGTCTCGGTTGCGTGCGGCGGTGGCAGTGATCCCGAACCACCCCCACCGGCGGAGCCGCTGAGCGAAGAAGACGCGGAGCTTGCCGCTCACCTCAGCGAAAAGACGATGCTCCTGTGGGAGTACTACAACAACTACGACCTCGAGAGCCTCAGGACACTCTACGAGCCCAACTACTGGCTGGAAGAAGAGGAAGAGCTCCGGCACAACATGGAGCCCTTCGAGAGGCGGAACATCAAGTTCACGGCAGAGGAGACATCCCCGCCCACGGAGATCGAACCCGGCATCTGGCAGGTGAAGCACACGGCGCGCTTCAGCGGGGGTTCGGTGAAGATGAAGTTCCTCTACAAGGAGTTCGACGGGGAGTGGCTTCTCACGCACGCGGAGACGGACTAGGGCTGGGGTCGGGGGGCCAAACGGGCATCCAGAGCTACGAACCCATGACGGGGCCCGTGAGGCTCGCGGCTGCCGCCGTGCCTAGGGGTCGCCGAATGACGCCAGGGCACGGGCGGCCGTTGTCTGCATCGCCTTGAGCTCGTCGTCGGTCAGGCAGTCGAACAGCAAGAGCCCGTCAGCGGCGATCTCCTCGAACTGACTCTGATCCATGGAGTCGGGGTCGAAGGTACCGACGCGCGCCAGCTCAAGGAAGTGGGGGTGTTCGGCCGAGAACGCTGCGACGCAGGCGGCCGACTCCTCGGTCACACCACCAAGGTGGAACAAGAGGAGAGCGACGATGATGCGAGTGTAGGTCTCTTCAGTAATGCACGGTGTCGCTTCAGGGGAGGTCTCCCCCGGCTGGCGGGATGCCAACATGGCCTCCAACTGGTCCCGCGTGATCCCGAAAGTGTCGGTGAAGCACGTGATCTCGTCTTCGGTGAAGGCGGCCATCATCTCCGATGCAGGGACCGCCGTGGTGCCGAATTCGTTCCACATGTGGACCGTGAGCTCGACGCGCTCTTCGGTGGTCAGGCAGTTGTAGAGCTCCACGACGTAGTTGTGGGTCTCGGCGGTGAGGGCGGCTACGGCTTCGGGAGCCTCGATGTCGAGGATGGTCACCACCGCATCCGGGTGCTCGCGGCCAAGCGCGAGCAGGCACGCATGCGCTTCGCTCGCGAGGCCCGACCGGGCGACGGTATAGGCCATGCCAAAGGCCACGAAGTTGTCGCCCGTGAGGCAGCCGAAGAGCGGCCCCAGGGTCGTGGCGTCGCGATACGCGGTTACGACCTTGGCGCCCAGGAACGCCTCATAGTCGGCGCCGAAGGCCGCGCTCGTGCAGACGACCTCGGCCTCAGAGACACGGTCCACGACGTCCTGGCCGGTCGCCGCTGCCATGTCCAGATCCTCAAGGCCAGCGGCGGGCTGGGTGGAGGACGGCTCCGGAGGCTCGGTCGGCTGGGGAGCCTCCGCCGGCGCCTCGGTGGCGGGTAGCGGCTCCTCCTCGTCCGAGCCGCAGGCCACGGTCACCGCAAACAGGGTCAGCGCAATCGCCAGCACGGGGAGATAGCGCATCAACGGTAGTGGGGGCATTAATCCCTACTCCACAGGCAGAATAGGGTTGGCAGCGGCAATGATAGTGACTTCGCCGCCGGGACCTGGGACTCCATATCACTGCGCGTTCCGCAGCGAGAAGTGCGCTCGCCCTGCGTTACCCGAACATGCTGAACGTCCGAAGATGGTTCGCGATTGGGGTTTGTTCGCGGTGGCCGGATCCCACCGGGAGCTTCCTAGTAGATGCCCGGCACGATCCGGTAGGGGACCTTCTCCTGGTACTCGGCCCACTTCTCGGGGCCGTACTTCTCCGCGCAAGCGCGGTCGTCCTCGACCTGGCGCCAGGTGAACATGGAGATGACGAAGACCGCGTAGGCCCACGACCAGGCGACGTCGAAGTGGCCGAAGGAGAGGCCTACGGCCAGCGCGAAGAAGCCCTCGCCCATGTAGTTGAAGTGGCGGGCGGCGCCCCAGTAGCCGCTGGTGAGGATCTTGCGTTCGCCGGCCTGGATGTAGCGGGGCTCGATGATCCCCAGGAACTTGCGGTCGGGCCAGCGCTTGAAGGTGTACTTCTGCATGTTGGCGCCGCGCGAGATGCTCCACCCGACCAGGAACAGGGCGGAGGCGCCGATGATCCAGACGTACGTCCAGGCAGTGCCGAAGCCGGGGTCGGGGTAGGCGGCCATGCCGTAGAGGGGGACGATGAAGAGCCAGCCGTAGACGACGATGTCGCCCCAGAACATCTTGAAGCCCATCCGTTCGTGGATGAGGTCGAAGGTGTAGAGCTGCACGCGCTCG
>JAJEIT010000054.1 GCA_022827945.1 Dehalococcoidia bacterium
CGCGACATCGAGGAGGTCATGACCACCTCGCAGGATTGGTGGCCGGCGGACTACGGCCATTACGGCCCGCTCTTCATCCGCATGACCTGGCACGCCGCCGGCACCTACCGCATCAGCGATGGCCGCGGCGGTGGAGGCTCCGGCCACCAGCGCTTCGCTCCCCTTAACAGCTGGCCCGACAACGCAAACCTCGACAAGGCCCGTCGCCTGCTGTGGCCCGTCAAGCAGAAGTACGGTCGCAGCCTCTCCTGGGCCGACCTGATCATCTTCGCCGGTGACTGCGCCCTCGAGTCCATGGGGTTCAAGAGCTTCGGGTTCGCCTTCGGACGCCCTGACGTCTGGGAGGCCGACGAGACCGACTGGGGCGCCGAGAGCGAGTGGCTCGCTGACGAGCGACACGATGCCGACGGTGAGCTGCAGGGACCCCTCGGCGCCGACCACATGGGCCTCATCTACGTGAACCCCGAGGGCCCGAACGCCAATCCCGACCCCCTCGCCGCGGCCCGCTACATCCGCCAGACGTTCAAGCGCATGGCCATGAACGACGAGGAGACGGTCGCCCTGATCGCGGGCGGACACACCTTCGGCAAGGCGCACGGCGCCCACACCGACGACCTGGTGGGTCCCGAACCCGAGGGCGCCAGCATCGACGAGCAGGGCTTCGGCTGGACGAACGGCGCCGGCAGCGGCATGGCCAACGACGCGGTCACCAGCGCCCTTGAGGGCGCCTGGACGAACAACCCCGTCCAGTGGGACAACAACTTCTTCGAGAACCTGCACAACCACGAGTGGGAGCTGATCACGGGACCGGGTGGGAAGTCGCAGTACCAGCCCGCGAATGCCGGGTCTGTCGCCACCGTGCCGGATGCCCACGACCCCGCGAAGAAGCACCCCCCGATGATGCTCACCACGGACCTCTCGCTGCGAATGGACCCGGACTACGCGCCCATCTCGAGACGCTTCCTCGAGAACCCCGGGGAGTTCGAGGACGCCTTTGCAAGGGCCTGGTTCAAGCTGATCCACCGCGACATGGGACCTCGAAGCCGCTACCTCGGGCCCCTCGTTCCCGAGGAGGCCCTGCTGTGGCAGGACCCCGTCCCCGACGCCGACCACGACCAGATCGACGACGCGGATGCCGCTAACCTGAAGGCGCAGATCCTCGCCTCGGGCCTGTCCGTTTCCCAGCTGGTTTCGGCCGCCTGGGCTTCGGCGGCGTCTTTCCGCGGCACCGACAAGCGCGGCGGAGCCAACGGCGCGCGCGTGCGGCTCGCGCCCCAGAAGGACTGGGAAGTCAACGACCCGGCCCAGCTCGCCGGCGTCCTGGAGGCGCTGGAAGGCATCCAGGACGGCTTCAACGGCTCGCGGTCCGGCGGCAAGCAGGTCTCCCTCGCCGACCTGATCGTCCTGGCCGGGTGCGCCGGCGTCGAGCAGGCTGCCGCGAGCGCCGGCCACGACGTGCAGGTTCCCTTCTCGCCGGGCCGCACCGACGCTTCCCAGGAGTGGACGGACGAAGAGTCGTTCGCCGTCCTTGAACCGACCTTCGACGGGTTCCGCAACTACATCCAGGACGGGCAGGAGGGCACCGCGGAAGAGCTCCTGGTGGAGCGCGCGTACATGCTCAACCTCACCGCCCCCGAGATGACCGCCCTCGTGGGTGGCCTGCGCGTCCTGGGCGCGAACAGCGGGCAGTCCGCGCACGGTGTCCTCACCGACCGGCCGGGCGCGTTGAGCAATGACTTCTTCGTGAACCTGCTCGACATGAGCACGGACTGGAATCCGTCCTCCGGTTCGGACAATGTGTTCGAGGGGCGCGACCGCGAGACCGGTGACCTCAAGTGGACCGGCACGCGGGTGGACCTCGTCTTCGGTTCGAACTCCGAGCTCCGTGCTCTCGCCGAGGTCTACGGCTGCGACGACGGTCAGGAGCAGTTCGTAAGCGACTTCGTGGCTGCCTGGGCCAAGGTGATGAACCTCGATCGCTTCGACCTCGCCTAGGGTCTCTCGGATTTCGCGAAGGCCGGGAGGGGCACCGTACACGGTGCCCCTCCCGTGATCTGCCCGCAGCGCCCGCCTGCGTCACAATCGTTTCGTGCTTCGGGTCCTCCTCGCGATCGCCGCCGCCCTGGCCCTCGTGGCCTGCGCCGATCCCGGCGTCCCCGCCCCGAGGGACGTCCCCCCGGGCGCGCCCTTCGTCTCCCAGGATCGCCTCACCTTCTCCCCGAAAGAGCTGCAGGTGCGCGTGGGCGAGCGCATCTACTTCTGGAACGGGGAGACGGCCGTGCACAACCTCGTCTTCGACAAGTCGGCGCGATCCCCCGACATGGAGGCCGGCGACATCTTCGTCTGGAGCTTCTCCACCCCCGGCGAACACGTCGTCACCTGTGACTACCACCCGCAGATGCGACTGCGCGTGACCGTGTTGCCATAGTCCCCACGCGCGTGCTCCCGTACGCTAGCGGCCAATCGCCGCGCGGAGGCCGAGCATGCAATTCGAGGACATCCTCTGGGAAGTCGATGACGACGGGGTCGCCCACCTCACCCTCAACAGGCCCGAGAAGCTGAACGCGATCAGCCTCGATACCCTGGCCGAGGTCGAGCAGGCCATCGCCATCGCCAACGACGATGACAACGTGCGCTGCATCCTGATCACGGGAGCGGGCCGTGGTTTCAGCTCTGGCACCGACCTCACCGCCCGTGGTGGCGCCCGCGGCGAGCGGCCCTTCCCCGGGCGGGCCGGCATCACCCGCAGCACGATGCTCTGGCCGGCCTACCTCTACAACTCCAACAAGCCCAGCGTCTGCGCGGTCAACGGCGTCTGCGTCGGCGCGGGCTTCTCCTTCGCCCTCGCCGCCGACATTCGCATTGCCTCCACCGAGGCGCGGTTCAGCGCCATCTTCGTGAAGCGCGCCATCGTCCCCGACTCGGGCGCGAGCTGGCTCCTGCCCCGCCGCGTCGGCATGGAGCACGCCCTCCGCATGATGTACACCGGTCGCATGGTTGGCGCCGAGGAGGCGAAGGAGATCGGCCTCGTCAGCGAGGTCGCCCCGCACGACGAGCTCATGGAACGCGCCGGCGCGCTTGCCCGCGAGATCGCCCGCGGCCCCTCCGTCGCCGTCGAGGTCTCGAAGAAGCTCGTCCGCGAGAGCCTCCACCGCGGTATCGAGGAACAGACCGAGATGGAGAATTTCTACCAGGGCTTCATGCAGCAGACCGAGGACGTGAAGGAGGGCCGCCTCGCCTTCGTCGAGAAGCGCGAGCCGAACTTCCAGGGCCGCTAGGGAACCCTACGCGACCAGTTCCCGCACGATCCGCCGCAGCTCGCGGATGGCCTCCGGCATCCTCGGGCCGTACCACCACAGCAGCTTCCCATCGACGACCGCCGTCGGCGCGATCCCCGAGAACTCGTGGATGTGCCCCTCGCTGAACCGGTACGGCTCGTCCGGCAGCAGAATGGCTTCCGGCTTGAGCGCCGCTACCTCGTCCAGCGTCACCTCGGGATAGCGGGTCTGGTCTGCCAGCACGTTCATGGCGGCGGCCGCCTCTAGCACGGAGTCGCCGTAGGTGCCCCCCGCGAGCCCCATCAATGGGTTCCGCCAGATCGGCACGAAGAGCGCCGTCGGCCGCTCCCCGCTCCCCTCCGCCACCGCCGCCCGCACCTCCCCGACGAGCCCCGCCGCCTGCTTCTCCCGCCCCAGCGCTTCGCCCACCCCGGCGATCATTGCCAGCGCTTCTTCCACGCTGTTCGGGTCTGTCAGCAGCACGTTCAGCCCTGCGTCACGCAGTGCTTCGACGTCCTCGCGCCGGTTCTCCTCGCGGTTCGCGATCACAAGGTCAGGTTCGATCGCGGCGATCGCCTCGATGTCCGGGTTCTTCGTCCCGCCCACCGTCGGGACTACCTCGATGTCGCCTGCCGGTTCCTCACAGAAGCGCGTGCGCCCGAGCAACACATCCCCGCAGCCGAACCACCACACGAGCTCGGTCAGGCTCGGGACCAGCGAGACGATCCGCTCCGGCGCCATGCCCCGAGCCTACGGCAGCGCGACTCCGCGCGCCCCGGGCTCTGCGTGCGCTAGCTGCCCGTGTTCGGAGGCTGCGCGGGCGCCGGGTTCGTCAGGTCCGCCCCGATGACCCGCGGGAAGACCCGCTCGAGCGAGGCCAGGTCCCAGCCGCCCTCGCGGTGAATCGTCGCCTGCTTGGTAGGCATGGTCATGAGCGAAACCTCGTCGCCGCCGACCACGAAGTCGCGGCCGTTCACGTTCGCCGCCGAGTCCGTGCACAGGTAGACCACGAGGGGCGCGACCATCTCCGGCGCGAGCGCGTCGATCTGGGAGACGGCCTCTTCGGCGCCGGTCTCGCTGCCGCCACCGCCCTGACGCGAGGCGCGGGCGCGCTGCATTGCCTCGCGGAGCTCCGGCGAGAGCGTCAGCCGCGTCCCAGCCCGCGGACGGATCGCGTTCGCTGTCACGCCATACCGCCCCAGGTCGAGGGCCAGCGTGCGCGTCAGCCCCACGATGCCTTCCTTGGCGGCGGCGTAGTTGGCCTGTCCCATGTTTCCCAGGCCCGATTCCGATCCCGTGTTCACGATGCGCCCCGACCGCTGCTGCCGGAACACGATGCTTGCATGCTTGGTCGTTGTGAAGTGACCCTTCAGGTGCACCGCGATTACCGAATCCCACTCCGCCTCGCTCATGTTGAAGACCATGCGGTCGCGCAGGATGCCGGCGTTGTTGATGAGGATGTCGAGCCGTCCGAAGCTGTCGAGCGCGGTCTGGACGATCCGCTCGCCCCCCTCCATCGTCGCCACCGAGTCGTAGTTCGCGACCGCCTCGCCGCCCGCCGCCACGATCTCCGCCACCACCTCGTCCGCGGGACGCGCATCCGCTCCCTCCCCCGCCTCAGAGCCGCCGAGGTCGTTCACCACGACCTTCGCCCCCTCCTCCGCGAGCAGCAGCGCCTCACCGCGCCCGATCCCGCGCCCCGCGCCCGTCACGATCGCCACCTTGCCTTCGAGCCGTCCAGCCATCTTCTCTCTCCGTGTGCAAAGCGATCCCGCCGTCGGTACGGCGGGCCGGGAGCGAATCTACACGGCTCCCCGTTACGCGTCAGGCCCGCTGCCCGGGCCCCGCCGGTTGAAGCGCGAGCTCGCCCGATCGACCCCTTCCGCGACAATCGCCTCAACCGCGTCGGCTGCATGCCGCGTCGTCTCCTCCAGCGTCGCCCGCTCCTCCCCGACCGGATCCGCGAGGACGTAGTCGGCCACGAGGTCGGGGTCGCGTGTCGGCTCGCCCCCGTCCAGCGGCCTCCCGATGCCGATCCGCACCCGCAGGAAGTCGGCCGCCGTCTCCGCGATGATCGACTTCAGGCCGTTGTGTCCGCCGGCGCCCCCGCCCTCCCGCAGCCGTACCGCCCCCAGCGGCAGGTCGAGCTCATCGTAGATCACGATGGTCTGCTCCAGCTCCGCTCCGCACGCCCGTAGCGCCTGGCCCACTGCCCGCCCGCTCTCGTTCACGTAGGTGCGGGGACGCACGAGGGCGACTCGTTCGCCCGCGATCTCGCCGTACCCGATGCGGATCGAGCGCCCCTCGGCCTTCAGCTTCACGCCCAGCCGCCGCGCGAGCTCGTTCACGGTCCAGATGCCGGTGTTGTGACGGTTGCGGCTGTACTGCTCGCCGGGATTGCCCAGGCCCACCACGCACCAGGCGGCCGGTTCCGCCTTCTTCCGTCCCAGCCGCAGCGCCCGTCGTAGCCGCATGGCCATCCTCGCGCAAGTTGCGCACGTCCTACGCTAAGCGAAACCGCCGAACGTGGTAGAGTCACGCGCGGCAATGCTCGTCGACCTCCACTCCCATACCTGGCCCAAGTCGCACGACAGCGTGCTCAACCCCGACGACCTCGTCGTCCGGGCCAAAGCCGCCGGCCTTGATGCGATCTGCTTCACCGAGCACGACACCGTCTGGGACCAGCGCGAAGTCGAGGAGATGCGGGCGAAGCACAACTTCCCCGTCTTCGCCGGCGTCGAGATCAGCACGGACGACGGACACATCCTCGCCTTCGGCATCGACCGCTACGTCTTCGGCATGCACCGCGCCCCCGAGCTGGCGAACTACGTTGAGCAGGGCGGCGGCGTCATGGTCGCGGCCCACCCCTACCGCCGCCAGATGCCCTGGTTCACCAGCAGCGAGGACAAGTACGAGGCGGCCCTGGAGAAGGCCGGCCGCAACCCCGCCTACGAGTACTGCACCGCGCTCGAGTCCCTCAACGGCCGTGGCAGCGACAAGGAGAACGAGTTCTCCCGCCGCCTCTGCGAGCGCCTTGAGATGCCCGGCACCGCCGGTACCGACTCCCACGCCATCGGCGACATCGGCAAGTGCGCCACCTACTTCGAACGCGACATCGAGGACGAGCGCCAGCTCATCGAGGAGATCAAGGCCGGACGCTTCTACTCCGTCGACCTCCGCACCGGCGACCCGGTGCCCTTCGTCGCCGCCGTCGAGGGCTAGCGGGCGATCCCTCGATTGCGCCTCGCTTCACACATACCGGAACGGGTTGTACTATGCGTTGCGGTCGCTGAGGGCGACCCGTAGCAGAAGCCGAGAGGATCAAAGAGCATGACCTACGTCATTACGACGCCGTGTATCGATGTCCAGGACCAGTCCTGCGTCGAGGTCTGTCCAGTCGACTGCATCTACTTCGATGAAGACGGCGACCGCATGCTCTACATCCAGCCGGACGAGTGCATCGACTGTGGCGCGTGCGAGCCGGCCTGCCCCGTGACGGCCATCTTCGCCGAGGACGACGTCCCCGAGGAAGAGACCGAGTACACCGCCCTCAACGCGAACTGGTTCGAGGACAAGGACGGCGTCCGCGCTCGCATCAACGAGCTGAAGCCCGCCTGAACCACCACCCGGTCACCGCTCCCCGGTCAGTGAGCGCGTAGGCGCGTATCAAGCGCGTCGCCCAGGAGGCGCCATGCCCGACCGACTTACCCTCTCCGCAGCCAGCCGCACCGTGCTCGGCAAGAAGGTCAAGCGCCTTCGTCGTGAAGGACTGCTGCCCGCCAACGTCTACGGCCGCGGCGTCGCGTCCACCGCTATCCAGCTCGACAGCCGCGACTTCCGTCGCGCCATCCGCCAGGCCGGCATCCGCAGCATGTTCGAGCTTGCCATCGATGGCGAGCAGGATTCCCGCCACGTGCTCGTCCGCGGCCTCGACCGCGAAGGCGGCACCGGCGACCCGATCCACGTCGACTTCTATCAGGTCGACCTGAATCACCCGATCCAGACCACCACCAACATCCGCCTCGTCGGCACGGCTCCCGCTGTCGCCGACCTCGGCGGCACGCTGCTGCAGAACCTGGAGACGGTCGCCATCCGCTGCCTGCCGCTCGACATCCCTGAAGCGATCGAACTCGACGTCAGCTCCCTCGTCAGCTTCGAGCTCAGCCTCAGCGTCGGCGACCTCAATGTGCCCGAGGGCGTCGAAGTGCTTGCCGCCCCGGATATCGGCGTCGCCACGGTGGACGCGCCTCGCCTCACGATTGAAGGCGAGGAGGAGGAAGGCGACGAGGAGCTCGAGGGCGAAGAAGGCGAAGTC
Source organism: Dehalococcoidia bacterium (assembly GCA_022827945.1). GTDB lineage: Bacteria > Chloroflexota > Dehalococcoidia > Tepidiformales > Tepidiformaceae > UBA2991. The sequence continues at coordinate 7,594 of JAJEIT010000054.1, forward strand.
GCCGAGGGCGAGGAAGGCGCCGAGACCCCTGCGGAAGGGGCCGACGACGAGGCCTAGCGCCCCGACGTGCCGGACCGCCTCTATCCCTCCGACCCCGGCGAAGCGGCACTGCTGCTGTTCCTCGACTGGTTCGGGCATCGCTACGCCCGCAGCACACGGGTCACCGAACGCTCCCCCGAGGGCGAGGCCCTGCGCAGCGCGCGCGTCCAGGTCGGGCGCCGCTGGGAGCTGGCCTGCACGCTCATCAACTCGGTCCACGGCGATGTCGACCTCCCCTTCGAGGCCGCCCGCGCCGCTGTCGAGCGGCGCCTCGACCTCGAAGGGCTGCCGTACGCACTCTGGCTGCCGCGCGGGGCCGAGCTGCCCGTTGGCGAGCCCGGCCTGAGCCAGCTCGCCCTCGCTGCCAACGAGGCGGTGGCCGTTGATGGTGACCGCCTTGAGGTACGTCGTGGCGTCAGCCTCTACCTGCGCCGCACCAGCCTCGACGGCTCCGTCGTCACGGTGCTCGGAGGGCTTGCGCCGCTCTGGGCGCAGTTCACGAACCGCGTCGCCGGCTCCTTCCAGCTCAACGCCGGTGAGCTGCACCGGCTCCCGGAGTCCGAGGAGGAGCGCACCGAACTTATCGAGCGGGTCGTCCTCGCAGCAGGCCAGCCGGATGTCGACGACTCCTGCGTCATCCCCGCCGATGAAGTCTGGACGGCGAACCGCCTTGCGGGCGACCGCGCCTATGTCATCGGCTCGCCGGTCGCCGAGGGCGATGAGGCCAGCGCCGGCCTTCGCCGCTCCCTCCGCAAGCTGCTGCGGGAAGCGCAGGGCCTCTCACCTGCGCCCGCCGACGCCCGCGCCGTCGTCATCCTCGCCGCCGCCACCGAGCTCGCGGGCGAGAAGGTCTCGCTCACGCTGCGCGGCATGGACCCGACTCTCTACTCCGGCTACGACCTTATCGCCGTCGTCGCCGACGGGCAGGTCAGGATCGTCCTCGATCCCCGCGCCGGCGCCCTGCCCTGGGACGCCCCGCTACCCGGCTAGAACAGCGGCCCTCCCGGGTCCAGCACCTCGCCGCCGACCCCGATCACGCTCGGGCGCTCCTCGCAGTAGCCATCGTTCTCGCACTTGTCGAACGTGAACGCGCCCTTCTCCTTGTTGAAGCTGATCGTCCAGCTTCCGAGCACGTGGCTGTCGGTTCCCAGCTCGTTTTCCCGCGTCAGGATGTCGATGAGGGCCGCGATCTCCTTGCTTCCCATGCTGCGCTCCGTCTCGCTTCGCCCTGTGGGCGGTGATGCCTCGTTGTCCGTCCATCGTAGCGTTTTGACCGAGCCCAGACCGCCGCAGCGCGTGTGGCCCCTAGAATCTCTCTCGTGAGCCACGTCTTCGTTACCCGCCGCGTCCCCGGCCGCGCCATCGAGATGCTCGAGGAAGCCGGCCACGAGGTCGTCGTCTGGCCCGGCGACTTCCCGCCCGATCCAGAATCCCTCCGCGAGGGGGTCCACAAGGCCGACGCCGCCCTCACGTTGGTCACCGACCCCGTCGGCGCCGACCTCCTCGACGCGGCCCCGGGGCTGCGCGTCGTCGCGAACATGGCCGTCGGCTACGACAACGTCGATGCGGAAGCCGCCGCCGCCGCCGGCGTCTGGGCCACGAACACCCCGGGCGTCCTGCACGAGACCACCGCCGACCTCGCCTTCGCTCTCCTCCTCGCGGCCGCCCGCAATGTCGTCCTGAGCGATCGCGATACGCGTGAGGGCGGCTGGCAGACCTGGTCGCCGACCGGTTTCCTCGGTCCCGATCCCTACGGCGCGACCCTCGGCATCGTCGGCCTCGGCGAGATCGGCCGTGCCGTCGCCCGCCGCGCCCGCGGCTTCGGCATGACCGTGCTCGCCGCCACCCGCACGCCCCGCCCCGAGGTCGAGCGGGGGCTGGGCGTCGAGCGCGTCCCGTTCCCCGAGCTGCTGGAGCGCTCCGACTTTGTCACCCTCCACGTTCCCTACGGCCCCGAGACGGAGGGCCTCATGGGCGCCGCCGAGTTCGCTGCCATGAAGGAGAGCGCCATCCTGGTGAACACGTCCCGCGGTGGTGTCGTCGACCAGGACGCGCTCGTCGAGGCCCTCCGCGCCGGCGCTATTGGCGGTGCTGCTCTCGACGTGACCGTGCCCGAGCCCCTTCCCCTCGACCATCCCCTCTTCGAGTTCCCCAACGTTGTCATCACGCCCCACATCGGCAGCGCCAGCCACGCAACCCGCGCCCGCATGGCGGAGATGGCGGCGCAAAACGTCATCGCCGTCCTCGCCGGGGAGGAGCCTCCGAATCCCGTCAACCGCCCGCCCAACCCCCGCTCCGCTTGACACCACCGGCCCTGTCGCGGACAACAGGGGCGGCGCGTCATTCGATCACCTCAGCCGGGAGGCCCTCGCCCTGAGCGACGAACCAGCCACCGAAAACCTCTGGCTTGCGGAAGAGCTCTGGGAGCTCGGCGCCGTCGAGTTCGGCAACTTCACCCTCGGCCGCACCACCGTCGACTCACCGATTTACATAAACCTCCGCAAGCTCATCAGCAGCCCCCACGCCCTCCAGCGCTGCGCCGACATCATCCGGCTCAAGCTCGAAGCGCTCGTTTCCATGCGCCACCCCCAGGTCCAGCCCTTCACCCTCGTCGCGGGCGTTCCCTTCGGCGGGTTGCATGTGGCGACTGCGTTCTCCCTGCACGTCAACACGCCGATGATCTACATCCACCCGCCCGGGACGGCGAAGGAAGACCTGATCGAGGGGAACTACGTCCGCGGCCAGTCCTGCCTCATCATCGACGACCTCATTACCGGTGGTGGCAGCATCATCCAGACCGCCGAGGCGCTCGCCGAGGCGGGCCTCGTCGCCCACGACGCCGTGACCCTCATCGACCGCCAGGAGGGCGGCCGCGCCGCCCTCAGGGCGAAGGGCATCAACCTGGTCAGCATCCTCACGCTCGACCAGATCGCGACCTACCTGCGCTACTCGGGCCGCATCGAGGCGCCCGACTACGAGCGCGTCGTGCGCTACATCCAGGCCAGCCAGGGCGCCTAGGGCGCCTGGTAGTTGAGTCGGGAGTCGGGACGGCTCAGGACCGTCCCGGAACCTCCAGGTCGTCCGGTGGCGGCGCGGGGTTGGGGATGCCCGCCATGAGCTGCGCCGGCACCAGCGTGCGGAGCTCGTCCAGCGTCCACATGCCGTCCTTGTAGATCTGCCGCACCGGCGGATAGATCTCGTTGAGCAGGCCCACCTGGCCCCCTGCCACGGAGAAGATCTTCCCGTTGATGTTCCACGCCTCGTCGAGCAGCAGGTAGACGGTCATCGGCGCGACCATCTCCGGGCCGCGCATGCCCGAGGCCTGCGCCGCCTGGCGCTGCGCTTCCGCCGCCCGGCCGCCGCCGGAGGTCATCCCCCGCTGCTGCCGGATCTGCCGCGCCGAGTCCGGCACCGTGGCCGTCAGGCGTGTGGCCGCGCCCGGCGCAATCGCGTTCACGGTCACGCCGTAGCGACCGAGGTCGCGCGCCGACACCCGCGTCAGCCCCGCGACGCCCGCCTTGGCGGCGCCGTAGTTCGCCTGTCCGGAGTTCCCCTGCAGGCCCGACACCGACGAGTAGTTGATGATGCGGCCGTAGCGCTGCTGCCGGAACAGCACCGCCGCCGGCTTCGTCGTCGTGAAGTGCCCCTTCAGGTCGATCCGGATGACGTCGTCCCACTCGGCCTCGGTCATGTTGAAGACCATGCGGTCGCGCAGGATCGCCGCGAAGTTGATGAGCCCGTCGAGCTTCCCGTAGGCGTCCAGCGCCGTCTGGATAACGCTCTCGCCGCCCTCCATCGAGGAGACGTCGGCGAAGTTCGCCGTCGCCTCGCCGCCTGCGTCCTTGATCTCGGCGACCACCTGCGCCGCCGGGTCGTCGTCGTGCCCGCTTCCGTCGGGGTTGACCCCGGGGTCGTTCACGATGACGCGCGCTCCTTCCGAAGCGGCCAGCAGCGCGGTCGCGCGACCGATCCCTCGCCCCGCCCCCGTCATCGCGACAACGCGGCCTTCAAGCAGATTCGCCATGGTGTGCTCCTACGGCAGGCGGACGGTCGCGCTTCCGGGCGAGGTCCTCTGCCCGTCCGGGTTCTCCGTCCAGATCTCGAGGTCGACGAGCTTCTCCCCGTTCTCCTCGTACTTGCGTGTCACCACGCCCTTGCAGTGGATGTCCTGGTCGGGGAAGTCCATGCCGCGGTAGCTGCAGCCCACGCGCTTGACCGTGCCCTCGTTACCCACCCAGTCGTGCAGGAGCTGCCCGAGGAAGGCGTGCTTCAGCGCCCCGTGAACGATGATGTTGGGGAGCCCCGTGGCCTCGGCGAAGTTGTGATCGTAGTGAATCTGGTAGAAGTCGCCCGAGCCCGCGGCCCAGTGCACGAGCTGCTGCGTGCTGCAGTTCTTCTCCAGCGTGGGGATCTCCATCCCCTCCTGAACCTCGTCCCAGCTAGAGCCCATGGTGGTCCTCCTAGTACCGGATGCCCGTGCCGGTCATGATGGCGACAACCTCGCCGTCCTGGTTCCGGTACGTCGTCTTCGTGGTCGTGATCAGCATCTCGCCGAGACGTCCCTGGCGCTCCTCGATCGAAGAGGTTGCGCTCACCGAGGTCAGCACGTCGCCCGCGCAGATGTCGGCCAGGTATTCGATGTCTGTGCCGCCGTTCAGCACCCGCTTCAGCGGGCGGCTCGGCTCCAGCATCTGCTGGGGTCGGGCGCTGCGCCTGTTCGGGTCGAACACCGGCGTGCCCAGGTACCCCGGAGGGGCGGGCAGGCTCCGGTAGCCCGCCGCCTGCGCTGCAGCTTCGTCGTAGTAGACCGGGTCGGTGTACCCCACGGACCGCGCGAACATGCGCACGGAGGTCTTGTCCACCTCCAGCGTCGTCGGCTCCGACTCCCTGCCGATCGATGCCCGCATCTCGTCCGTGATCAACGATTCTTGCGTCTCGTCGCTCATGCCGTCTCCTCAATCCAAATTGGCGCGGTGAACGATAGACCAGCCCGTTCGGGGCGTAAACCGGTCTCCGAGGCCTCCGGTGGCCCGCCGCTGCGCAACCCGGTACGGTGACTTCATGCCCGGGGATCGCTGCGCGCTGGGAGGTCGTCTTCGGCGCTGCAAGCGCCCCTCGCGCGACACCTGCCAGTACTGCGCACGCCCCATCTGCGAGCACCACGCCTACGTCCTCAAGGGCTACGACGCGGTCTGCGTTCGGCCTGCCTGCACCGCCAAGCACGACGATCTCCCGGGCCACCACGAGTACGTCCGCGGCGTCCGCCTCCGCAACCGCGACGGCCTCTGCGGGTTCGACGGCTGCGAACACAACCACGGCTTCGACTGCTCCAAGTGCGGTGGCCGCTTCTGCCTCCAGCACCTCTCCGACGAGCTGTACCCCTCCGCCGGCCCCGGCCAGGACGCCGAGATGGCCATCGTCTGCGCCCACTGCTGGGAACGCCGCACCATCTGGAGCAAACGATGACCGCTGCGCCATCCGTCACCCTCGCCGACATTGAAGCGGCCCGCGACGTGATCGCGGGAGGGATCCTCGAGACGCCCGTCTGGCCCGCCCGCGCCCTGGAACGCCTGACGGGCGTCCCTGTCGTGCTCAAGTGCGAACAGCTCCAGCGCGCGGGCTCCTTCAAGATTCGCGGCGCCCTCAACGCCATCCGCTCCCTCTCCGACGAGGACCGCGCTCGCGGCATCGTCGCCGCCAGCGCCGGCAACCACGCCCAGGGAGTCGCCCTTGCCGCGCAGGCGGCCGGGATCGCCGCGACCGTCGTCATGCCCGAGGGCGCCCCCCTCGTGAAGGCAGCCGCCACCGAGGGATACGGCGCCCGCGTCGTCTTCCACGGAGAGTCGCTCGAGGAGGCCCGTACCCACGCCGGCGACCTCGCCGTGCGCGACGGCCTCGTCTACCTGCCCCCGTTCGACAACGACGCCGTGATCGCCGGCCAGGGCACGCTCGGCCTCGAGCTGCTCGAACAGGTGCCCGACCTCGCCGAGGTGCTCGTCCCGGCGGGCGGCGGCGGCCTCCTCGCCGGTGTCGCCACGGCCATCAAGGCGCGCCGCCCCGAGGTGCGCATCGTGGGGGTGCAGGCCGCGGCCATGGACGGCATCTGCCGCTCCTACGCGGCGGGCGAGGTCCGCAGCGTGCCCCACGCGGGCACCCTTGCCGACGGCGTCGCCGTCGCGGGCCCCTCCGACCGCACGTTCGCCCTCATCCGCGAGCATGTGGACGAGATGGTCGCCTGTGGCGACACCGCCATCGCCCACGCGATGGTGTTCCTCCTCGAGACGTCGAAGCTGCTGGTCGAAGGCGCCGGCGCCCTTGGCGTCGCTGCGCTTCTCTCTGACGCCTACCGCCCCCGCGGGAAGACGGCAATCGTCCTCTCCGGCGGCAACGTCGACATCAACCGGCTCGGCTCAATCGTGCGCCACGGCCTCGTGGAGGACGGGCGCTACCGCCACCTCACCATCGAGATCGCCGACGTCCCCGGCGAACTCGCCGCCATCACCGGCGCCATCGCCGGCGAGGCCGCGAACCTGCTCGAAGTAAACCACGACCGCGAGGCTCCCGGCCTCCCCGTCGAGGTCGCCCTCATCGACCTCCTGCTGGAGGTCAACGGACCCCACCACTTCGAGCGAGTGCGGGAAGCCCTGCGTAAGAAGGGCCTGGGCGATATCACCCTCGATCCACCGCGCATGAACACGGCCGGCGCCCGCCGTCGCTACGAGACCGGCTGACCCACGCCCGAGCCCTAGTAGGTGACGAAGCTGCCCTCGGCAGTCTGCAGGTGATGGGTGTCGTTCAGGCTCTGGAGCGCCCGGTTGTGTCCCCTGGCGAAAACCACGTGCACCGAGGTGTGCGCCGGCCGGAAGAACATGTCGAAGTCCGTCGCGATGACGTATCCGGTGTAGGCGTTGATCACGCCACCGTGGCAGGCGATCACGACTCGCGCCGTCTCGCCGTCGTGCCTCGCGATGATGCCCTCGATGGCGTTCACCACGCGCTTCTGGAACTCCGCGCTCGGCTCCGTCAACGGAAACACATCCCACGACCGCTCCCGCGCCATCCGCTTCCGCAGCCCCGCAAGGTAGTCGATGCCCAGCGCCTCCGCCGCGGTCTGGTCGCGTGGAACATCGCGGAACATTCCGATCTCGCGCAGGTCGTCGATCACGACCGGCTCGAGCCCGTGGTGACCCCCGATTGCCGCGCCCGTGTCGAATGCGCGCCGCATCCCGCTGGAGTACACGATGTCGACCCGCTCCGTCGCGAAGCGTTCCCCCACCAGCCGCGCCTGCTCCCGCCCGAGGTCGCTCAGGGGCGCGTCGACGCTGTCCCCGAGCTTCGCGTTTGGCAAGTTCGGGACCGACTGCTGCCCGTGCCGTACCAGCACGATCTCGGTCGTTCCCTCGATCCCCGTCAGGAACGCCTCGTTGAACGCGTTGGAAGCCGGACCGCGCTGTGGCGAACTCACCGCGCCGAGCATACAGCCCGCGCATGAACGCGCGAGCGATCCCCTTCCCTACCAGCGCTGGCCCGGCGGCGCGTCGATGAGCGCCTGCTCCGCGATCGCTTCCGGCGCCGTCGCCCCCGCCGCCCACGGCCAACTCCCCTCGTCCGGCGCGAACGAGCCCGGCGCCGCCGACACGATCGCCGCCGCCATCGCCAGCGTCCGGCGCGTGCCCGCGACGTCGTGCACGCGGAAGATGCGTGCCCCCTGCGCGTACGCGAGCGCCGTCGTGACGTGCGTCTCCAGGTCGCGGTGCTCCGGACCGGCGCCCGAGACGCTGCCGATGTAGTTCTTGCGCGAGTGCGCCAGCAGCAGCGGCTGCCCCGCGGTGCGCAGCTCGGAGAGGCGACGGAGCGACTGGATGTCCTCGTCGTGGCTCTTCCCGAAGGCGATCCCTGGGTCGATGGCTATGGCCTCCCGCTCCAGCCCCGCCGCCTCCAGCTCCGCAAGCCGTTCCGCCATCCACCCCACCGTCTCCGTGACCACGTCGCCGTAGACCGGCGCGGGGTCGGGTCGGTGCTTCGGGACCGTGTAGCTGTAGTTGAGCACGTACCCTGCCCCGCCCTCGGCCGCCGCTTCCGCTGCTTCGGTTCCCAGCGTCAGCCCGCTGATGTCGTTCACGATCGCGGCCCCGCTCCCGATCGCCGTCTCCGCCACTTCGCGCTTGTACGTGTCGATGGAGACGAGATGTCCCTCCCCCGCGAGCGCTGCTACCACCGGCCCCGCGATCGCCGCCTCCGCCTCCGCCTCCAGCTGCGGACGGCTCGCCCGCGCCGTCTCCGCCCCCACGTCGATGATGTCCGCCCCCTCCGAACGCAGCCGCTCGGCGTGGGCGAGCGCCGCCGTCACGTCGGTCCCCACCCCGTCCCCGGAGAAGGAGTCGTCAGTCAGGTTCACGATTCCCATCACGAGGGGTTCGTCCAGCGCCAGCTCGTGTGGCCCCGCGCGCCAGTGCTCGACCGGCGACAGGTAGCGCGTCAGCGGCCCGGACAGCGGGCTCTCCCGCCGCTCCAGCTCCGCCGCCAGCCGTCCGAGGTCGCGTGCGCTTGCCGCTAGCCGTCCCGCCCCTTCCGCCACCGTCAATCCCAGGCCGAGGGCGCTCGTGGCGAGCGCCAGCCGTTCGAGGTCGTCCCCGAAGAACGCGATGTGCTCGGCTTCGCCGTCCGTCGCCAGCGCCCACTCCGCCGGCGGGACGGCTCGCAGCAGCGGCGTCACCGGCGCGGAATCGGGTCGAGGCCGAGCATCCGCCGGGCCTGCCAGAGGTGTTCGAGGTCGTGCTTGTAGAGGTCGCGCACCAGGTCGATGAGCGCCACCTCGCCCCGGTAGGGATGCATCGCCGTCCGCTCCCACTCCGACCGCGAGAGGCCCCAGAGCGAGTACGACGTGTCCTGGCGCGCGTGGGAGAAGCCCGAGATCGCCTCGTCGATGTTCACGTACTGGTAGTCCTCGGGGAAGGGGATGTTGTCGAGGTCGATGTTGCGGATAGGCGCGAACGGTCGCCGCAGGATCGTCTCGAACTGCTCGGTCGTCTCCCGCTCAACCTCGCGCAAGTGAAACGCGATCGCGAGCAGGCACCACCCCTCATCCTGCCCCTCCCCCGGCTCTCGCGCTTGCCGCTCGCTCGTCGACCAGAGCAAGCCACGCAGCTCACCCGCCGCTTCCCCCAGCGCCTTCAGGAGAAACCGGTCGCTGCTGGTGGGGGCCTCCTGCATGCGCCCATTCTACGAACCCTGCCAACCCCACCTGCGACTCAGGTGATGACCAGGTCCACGCCCTCGCGACAGAGGTCGCAGGACTCCGGTTCCCAGGAGGCGACCTCCACCCTCAGGCAGGCGTGAAGCGGTGCTCCGAAGTCGGGCGAGGCGCCCCGGCTGACCATTACCCCCACTCCAACGACCTCGGCGCCCCGTTCGCGCACGGCGTCGACCGTATCGCGGACGCTGCCCCCGGTCGTCAGCACGTCGTCGACCACGAGCACGCGGTCGCCCGCTCCCAGCTCGAACCCGCGCCGGAACTCGCGCCCCCGGCCCTCGTCTTTCCGCTCCGCGATGATCGCCTTCAAGCCCATCCGCCGGGCCACCTCGAAGGCGAGGATGACCCCGCCCGTCGTCGGCCCCGCCACGATGTTCGCCCCGCTGTCGGCGAACCGCTCCGCCATCTCCGCGCAGAGCTCGCCTGTCACGTCCGGCCACTGCAGGATGCGGAACTTCTCGATGTAGGTGTCGGCGTGCCGGCCGCTGGCGAGCTGGAAGTGCCCTTGCAGCATCGCGCCGCGCTCTTCGAGCTGTTCCCGAAGGGTGTCGCTCACGGTTCCGCTGGCTCCTCTGGTTCGTCTGGCTCCGAGGGTTGCGATGGCGCCGGCGCCGTTGCCCCGGTCAGCTCCGCGCCGCCGTTCGGCGCCAGCCCGAAGGAATCGAACGGCCAGTAGCGCAGGAGCGCCTTCCCCACGATGCGTTCCCGGGGCACCAGTCCTATCCGGCCGCTGCGGCTGTCCTGGCTGCTGTTCCGGTTGTCTCCCAGCACGTAGTAGTGGCGCGCCGGGATGAGGATCTCGGGGCGTGTGTCGCTCCATGCCTCCGTGATGTACGGCTCCTCCAGCAACTGCCCGTTGATGTACACCCTGCCCTGCACGATCTCGATGCGTTCGCCCGGTAACGCGATGACGCGCTTGATGAGGTCGTTCCCGCTTCCCGCCGAGCTTTCGAACACGATGATGTCGCCGCGCCCGGGATCTCCGAAGACCGTTCGCACGTCGCCGGCCTCGGCATCGACGAACGGGATGAAGTCGGTGAGCCGGTCCATGTTGATCTCGGCGTAGCCCAGCTTGTTCACGAGGATGTGCTGGCCGTGGTCGAGCGTCGGGAACATCGAGTACCCCTCGACGAGGTAGTTCTGCAGGCTCGCCCGCACCGCAAGGAACACCAGCAGCGCAAGCAGCGCCGTCTCGATGATCTCCCGGATCAGCTTGCGGCTGCGGTCCGGCTTCTCCGCCACCGCCGGCACGGCCACCCCCTCCGTCCACGAAGGCACCAGGAACGCCTCCGCCTCCAGCGCCGGAAGCTCGCTGGCCGCGACTTCCCGGCCTGTGGCGGAGCGCGCTTCCGCCACAGGCGGCATCAGGCCCCCGCCGATGATGGGCGCGGACTCGTCGGGCGCGGGCGTTTCCTCCGGCGGGGAGCCGGGAGCGCGTTCGTCTGCGGAAGGCACCCCCCGAGCCTATCACTTGTCCTTACGAACAGGTCGCGCGTCTCGTTCCGGTCGCCTACGCTCGGTGCAGCTCGCAACGAGTGCGAGCCCTGGAGGCCGGATGAAACGCGCTCGAATGCTCGTCTCCCTCGTAGCCGTGGCGGCGGTGCTGGTACTGGCCTCGGCCTGCTTCGAGGCATCCGTCGAAGAAGGCGGCGAGGAGGTGCGTTCCATCAGCGTGAACGGTACGGGCGAGGTCCGCGCCGAGCCCGACATCGCAACGGTAAGCACCGGCGTCGAGGTCCGCGCCGAGACCGTTGCGGCGGCCCGCGCGGGCGCGGCCGAGGCCGCGAATGCCGTCATCGCCACGCTCCGGGACCGCGGCGTCGAAGCAAGCGACATCCGCACCGTCAACTTTTACGTCTACCCCGAGTACGACTACCGCAATGAGACCCCGCGGGTGACGGGCTACGTCTTCTCGAACACCGTCCAGGTGACTATCCGCGATGTCGAGGCCGTCGGCGACCTGATTGACGCCATTGCCGCTGCCGGCGGCGATGCCGTCCGCTTCGACGGCATCTCGTTCTCCCACGCCGATCCCGGAGCCCTCGCCGAGCAGGCCCGCGAGCGTGCCGTCGCCGACGCCCGAGCCAAGGCGGAGCAACTCGCCGCGCTCACCGGGGTCACCCTCGGACCCATCATCACCGTCATCGAGACCAGCTGGGCGGCTCCGTTTGTGGGGCTGGCGCCCCGTGCCGAGTTCGCCGCGGACGACAGCCTCGGCATGTCGATCCAGCCTGGCACGTCCGCGGTGACGGTCACCGTGCAGGCCGCCTGGGAGATCGCGGACGAGGACGAATAGCCGGGGTTAGCTGTCCAGCTTTCCTGTGCGCTCCAGGATCATGTAACGGCTAAGCCCCTTCGTGAAGTGCTGGTGGAGCGAGGGGTAGCGAACCCGCAGTTCGTTCTGGAACTGGTTCATCGGGTAGCGGCGTCGGTGGTAGCCGGAGCCTTCGGGGATCGGGCCTACCTCGCTCGCCACGGCCACATACAGGGGCCTCAGGGACCGGAAGTGCGTCTCGTACTGCTCGTTGTAGCTTGTCGCCTCGCAGTCGAGATAGCCGAGCAGCAGCGTTTGCGAGATGGTGGCGCCGATCTGCTCACGCGCCGCCCGTGCGATGAACTCCCCGGGTGTCTCGCCTTGGCCGATCTCGCCCTCCACGACTCGCCAGCCGTCGCCGTCCTCGTCGGGTTCCGTCACGTAGCCGTAGTCGCCACGGACGACGCACGCGTAGCCGAAGAGCGCCGGCCGGTCGTCGGGAAGGGACTCCTCTTCCTCGACGTATTCCGAGCGCCAGTCGCGCCCGAGGATGATTTCGGTCTTCCCGTGGAAATGAACCTCCGGGATCGGGACCTTGGGCATGGGGATGTCGCCGAGTGGCATCGCTACGTCTTCCTCCGCCGGTAGAGCGGCGTCTGCGCGACCAGCGCGCGTGCCCCACCTACCGAAATCGCTGTGCCTGGATGGCTCCGGTTCCGATTGAGTATTGCCAGTCCTGCCGCAGCGTCAAGGGCGAACGACCGCGCACAGCTGCGAAGCTCCCCCACGACCTGCTCGTCCGCCAGCGCCGGCGTCCCCACCGGCGGCGCCTCCGCCCCCTCGAACAGGAGTGCGCTGAGCACGCGCGCAGGCTCGTCCGAGGGAAGGCCCAGCACCTCGCTCAGTCCCGCCTCCGCCGGCGTGAGCCCGGTCTCCAGGTCCGGCGTGAAGGCCGGAACGCCCGCCTCGATGCGCGCGATCTCCTGCGCCCCCGCGCCCGCCAGCCCCACCCCCGATGCCTGCAGCAGCCCCAGCAGGTGTTCCGCCACGGGCGGGGCGACCATGAACTCGAAGCCGTCCTCGCCGACGCTGCTCGTGCGGATCGCCAGCGCCCGGTAGCCGTGGAACTCGAACGGGGACGCGTGCATCGAAGGCAGCCGTGGCGGGAGTTCCTCATTCACGTGCCGTGCGGCTGCCTCCGCCGCCCCTGGCCCCGCGATCCCGATCAGGCAGGTCGTCGCCGTGCGGTCCTGGATCGCCACGTCGTATCCCTCTCCGACCGCGTCCTCAAGCATCGCCATCGTCGTGGCGCCCCTGCCCGGCTCCCCCATGACGATGTAGGCGATACCGCCAGTCCTGGCGACCAGCGCGAGGTCCGCGAGCCGGCCGCCCGCGTCGAGCGCGGCCGCCCGAACCGCCCGCCCCTCCTGCAGCTCCCCGGCAGCGTCCCCGAAGACTGCCCCCAGCACTGCCCCTGCGTCCGTGCCGCTTACCAGCAACCGCGTCCGGTCCGAGCGGTCGAAGGCGACGGCGTTCGACCGCAGCCCCGCGTACTCGTCTTCGCTGTCGCCGTAGCTCTCGGGAAGGCGCCAGCCGCCACGCAGCCGGAACGTTGCGCCCAGCGCCTCGTGGACCGCGTGCAGGGCCAGCCGGTTGATGCCCGCTTCCGTCACTCCTCGACGAAGCGCCGCCGCCCGTCGACCTCGGTCAGGCGCCCCACCCCCGGGAACGCGTTGTGCACGCACACGAGCAGGGCGTTCTCGCGCACGGCGCGCTCCATCAGGCGCTTCTTCGTCTCCAGCGAGACCACGGGCAGGATGTCGAAGGCCGCGATCCATGCCGGGCGCTCCGCCTGCACGGCGTGGTGCACCAGGTCGCCGGTGTAGATGGCCGTCTCTCCGCCCGAGCTCAGCACGATCGAGGCGTGGTCGGCGGTATGACCGGGCGTCGGCAGGAACGTGATGCCGGGCAGGAACTCCCGCTCGCCGTCCACCAGCTCGAGCTGTCCCGCCTGCTCCAGCGGCTCGAAGTTCGGGGCCAGGTACGTCGCGCGCGTGCGGTCGTTCGGGTGCATCGCCGCCTCGTACTCGCCCTCCTGGATGAAGTAGCGCGCGTTCGGGAACGTCGGCCGAATCTCGCCGTCCCGCTCGCTCGTGTTCCAGCCGCAGTGGTCCGTGTGCAGGTGCGTGTTGACGACGTGGGTCACGTCCCCGGGGGCGACGCCGATCGCCGCCAGCTCATCGAGCAGCGTGCCGTACTCGCCCGGCCAGATCCGCTCACGCTCACGCTCCGTGTACTTCGTGCCCATGCCCGTCTCGACCAGCACGACGTTGCCGCCGTGGCGCACGAGCATGCAGTTGAGCGCCAGCGGAATGCGGTGCTGCTCGTCGATATTCTCGCTGCCGACCACGGGTTCCCAGAGGATGCGTGGCACCAGCCCGAATATCGCCCCGCCGTCGAGCTTGATGTGCCCGTCGGAGACGACCGCGATGTCGAATTCGCCCGTTCGGTAGGTTGCCGCCGCCATGGCGCAACAGTACGGACCACCGCCCCTGCGCGCCAGAAGGCGCGCCGCTAGTCCTCGGTCGCCGACTCCACCGCCATTTCGAAGGCCGCGATGGCGACCTCGATCTGGTCGTCTTCCGGAACCCGTGTCGTCAGCGCCTGCAGCGCGATGTTCGGGACGAACAGCGCCCGCACGAACGCGTTCGACTCGTAGCGAGCGCCGAATCGCAGTACCTCGTAGCTGATGCCCGCGATCGGCGGCAGCAGCACGATCCGCGAGGCGAGACGCACGACGAGTCCCTGGTCCACCAGCAGGTCGAATGCGAGGAACGCCGCCAGCGCGATGATGATCACGATCACGAGGAAGCTCGTCCCGCAGCGGGTGTGCTCCTTGGGGAACCGGCGCACGTCCGCCACTTCCAGCGGCCGCGCCGCCTCGTAGGCGTGGATCGTCATGTGCTCGGCGCCGTGGTACTGGAATACCCGGCGGATGTCGGGCATGAGCCCGATGAGCGCGATGTAGGCCACGAAGAGCGCCAGCCGCACCGCCGCCTCGATCGCGACTACGCCCGCCCGCGCGATTCCCTGCGACTCGAGGAAGTTCGCGAGCAGCACCGGTCCCACGAAGAAGATGGCGATCGCGAAGATGATCCCGATCGCCATCGAGAACCACATCGCCGCGTCGGTGAATGGCTCCTCCTCCGGGTCCGGTGGAGTGGTCGGAGCCTCCTCGTCGGCTCCCTCCTCCGGCTCGTCGAGGGCGATACGGGAGGAGTAGTTGATGGCGCGCAGCCCCAGCGAGAGCGTCTCCCACAGCACGACGGCGCCCCGCACCAGCGGGACCCGTCGCAGCGGTCCTGTCGTGAAGCCGGTCAGCTCTTCCGAATGCCGCACGATCTCGCCGCCGGGGTGGCGAACGGCCACGGCCATGTGCCGCGGCGCGCGGATCATCACGCCCTCGATTACGGCCTGGCCGCCGTAGTACACGTCCGGACGCTGAGGGGCGGCGCTCATGGGCCGATCAGCCTTTGCCTCGGGTCTGGCCGGTGGGAGCGTGAGGCCGCATCACTCCCGGCCCTGAGGGTGATGCCGTTCTACGAGGGGTCCCCGAGCGAATAGCGGCGCTGGAAGCGCTCAACCCGGCCCGCCGTGTCGACGATGCGCTGCTCGCCGGTGAAGAACGGGTGGCACTCGCTGCAGACGTCGATGTGCATCTGCTCCTTGGTGGCCCGCGTTTCTATGCGGTTGCCGCACGAGCAGGTGATCACGGCGTCGATGTACTCGGGATGAATCTCGGCCTTCACCGCGTTACTCCTGGCCCGCCGGCGCGAGCACGCTCACGCGCTTGCGGCGTCCCTTGGCGTGCGGGCTGAACTTCACGGTGCCCTCCACCTTCGCGAAGATGGTGAAGTCCCGGCCAAGTCCCACGTTCTCTCCCGGATGGAAGCGGGTGCCGCGCTGCCGCAGGATGATCGTCCCCGGCGTCACGTACTCGCCGTCGTAGCGCTTCACGCCCAGCCGCTTGCTGTTGCTGTCGCGGCCGTTCTTGGTGCTGCCCAGGCCCTTCTTGTGCGCCATGGCCTACCCCTTCGTGATCGACTCGACGACGAGCCGCGTGACGGGCTGCCGGTGCCCGAGCGTGCGCCGGTAGCGCACCTTGTTCTTGTACTTCATGAAGCGCAGCTTCCGGTCCTTGCCGTGCTGCGCGATGCGCGCGGTCAATGACGCTCCGGGAACGGTCGGCTCGCCGACCTCGACGTCCATGCCGTCGATCAGCAGCAGCACGTCGAAGTCGATGGTATCGCCGGGCTCGCCCTCAAGGCTGCCCACGTCGAACTCCTGCCCTTCCGTGAGCATGAACTGGTGTCCGCCGGCTCGCACGATCGCCTGCACTGGTTGCTCCGCTCGTTCCCGCTCTGACGGGGAAAGTTCAGTCTAGGAAGGCCCCCCGTAGGGTCAACGCCTCATACGGACTCTGCGACTTCGCGCCCCGCGCGAATCAGCCAGGGAGTGACTGCTGCGAACTCTTCCGGCGGCCTCAGCCCTCCGATGCGATGATGCAGTCCACGCACAGGTTGCTGTCGGAGTCCTTGTCGATCTCCGCGCCGCATGCGCTGCACTGTCGCGGTTCGTCGTCGCTCATCCGTCCGGCGACCGTGTTGGCAGGCCTACTTGCCGCCGCCGCCGTCCGTCGTCGCCTGCGCGCCGCCTTCCCAGGCGAGCCCCGGCTTGGGAGTCGGCTGGAACGTGGGCGTGTCGGCGGGCTCCTCGTCGAGGGACTCCGCGGGCGGTTCGTCCTTCTTCTCCAGGTCGGGCGGCGGCCAGGGGTCGTTCGGGTCGCTTTCGAGCAAGCGCGTCAGCTCCTCGCCCTCCAGCGTCTCGACGTCCAGCAGGACGGTCGCCAGCTTCTCCAGCACGTCGCGCTTGTCGCGCAGGATGTCGCGCGCCCGCGC
This sequence comes from Dehalococcoidia bacterium, assembly GCA_022827945.1. GTDB lineage: Bacteria > Chloroflexota > Dehalococcoidia > Tepidiformales > Tepidiformaceae > UBA2991. Next base: position 24,098 of record JAJEIT010000054.1, read on the forward strand.
CTGCGCTTCCTCGATGATGCGCCGCACCTCGTCGTCGATCTCCTCGGCGATCTTCTCCGAGTAGTTACGCGTCTCCGAGATCTCGCGGCCCAGGAAGACCAGGTCGTCGCTGCGCCCGAAGGTGCGCGGGCCGAGCCGCTCGCTCATGCCCCAGCGCGTCACCATCGAGCGGGCGATGCGCGTCACCTGCTCCAGGTCGTTCGAGGGGCCCGTCGAGGCTTCCCCGTAGATGAGCTCCTCGGCGGCGTGGCCGCCCAGGGCCGTGCAGAGCTGGTCCTTGAACATGTCGCGCGTGCGGTAGTGCGTCTCCTCGTCGGGCAGGAAGCGCGTGTATCCGCCTGCCATGCCCCGCGAGACGATCGTGACCTTGTGCGGCGGATCGTGCTTGTCCAGGAAGTGCGCGATCACCGTGTGGCCGCCTTCGTGGTAGGCCGTCAGCTGTTTCTCGTGCTGACTCATGACGCGGCTCTTGCGCTCCGGGCCTGCGATCACGCGGTCTACCGCCTCCTCGAACTCCTCCATCGCAATCGTCTTGCGATTGCGCCGCGCCGCCAGGATCGCCGCCTCGTTCACGAGGTTTGCGAGGTCGGCCCCGCTGAAGCCCGGCGTCGACTTCGCCAGCGTCGCCGGCTCCACGTCGTCGCTGATCGGCTTCCCCTTCAGGTGAACGCCCAGAATCGCCTCCCGGCCCTTCACGTCCGGCGAATCCAGCACCACCTTGCGGTCGAAGCGCCCCGGCCGCAGCAGCGCCGGGTCGAGGATGTCGGGCCGGTTCGTGGCCGCGACCACGATCACGTTCGTGCCCGTATCGAACCCGTCCATCTCGACGAGGATCTGGTTCAGCGTCTGCTCGCGCTCGTCGTGGCTGCCGCCCAGCCCCGCTCCGCGCTGCCGCCCGACCGCGTCGATCTCATCGACGAACACGATGCAGGGCGCGTTCTTCTTCGCCTGCTCGAACAGATCGCGCACGCGGCTCGCGCCCACGCCCACGAACATCTCCACGAACTCCGAACCGGAGATGCTGAAGAACGGCACGCCAGCCTCGCCCGCGACCGCACGCGAGAGGAGCGTCTTGCCCGTGCCCGGCGGGCCGACGAGCAGCACACCCTTGGGGATGCGCGCGCCCAGCGCGGCGAACTTCTCCGGGTACTTCAGGAACTCGACGACCTCGACGAGCTCTTCCTTCGCCTCATCCGCGCCCGCCACGTCCATGAACGTGACCGTCACCTTGGCGCCCGTGAAGAGCCGGGCGCGGCTCTTGCCGAAGCTCATCGCCTGCGAGTTCGAGCCCTGCGCCTGTCGCATGATCAGCAGCAGGAAGGCGCCGAACAGCAGGAACGGGAAGAGGTTCAGCAGCAGTCCCAGCCACGGGCCCAGTCCGCCGCTGTCCTTGAACTCGAGGTTGACGGCATTCAGCCGTCCCGGCGACGCGCCGCTCAGCGAGATTCCGCTGTCGCGCAGGAAGGTGGCGATGTCGGTGTTCTCCGCCACCTTCGACTTCTTCTCCAGTGGCTGGCCGTTGATGTGCTGGAAGTAGATCGCGTTGATATCCCGGCCGTCGACCTCGAGGGTCTCGACCAGGCCGCCCTGGATGTCCTGCACGACCTGACCAAACGGCACTTCCTGCTTCGAGTCACCACCCGAGAAGAAGGCGAAACCGATGGCGATCGCGGCCACGACCACGAGGAGCCAGATGAAGCCGTTGCGCATCCAGCGGGAGTACAAAATGGGAACTCCTGGCGGCAAGGAGGCCGCTCAGAGAAGGTGTTTCTTGCTCTCGGAATCGAGTATAGCAGAGCAACCGCCTTGGCCCGTAAGGGCCGACGAAAGCCACTGCGCAGTGGACACTACCGGGCCTCGCCCGTCCCTTCCACCCGACTTCCGCTAGACTCCCCAGCCATGAAACTTGCATTCGTCGGCGGGACGGGTCCCGAGGGCCTCGGGCTCGCCATCCGCTTCGCCGCTTCCGGCCACCACGTCGCCATCGGCTCCCGCTCCACCGAACGGGGCGAGGAGGGAGCCGCCAAGATCGCCGAGGCCGTTCCCGGCGCCACCGTCAGCGGCGACGAGAACGCCGCCACCGTCGCAGGCGCCGACGTCGTCTTCCTCACCTTCCCCTACAGCGGCCAGAGCCCGACGCTGGAGGCCATCGGCGAGGCCCTCGACGGCGCCATCGTCTGCGATGTCGTCGCTCCCCTTGAGTTCGTCCGCGGGAAGGGGGCCGTCGCCCTTGATGTCGATGGCAACAGCGCCGCCGAAGAAGCTGCTGCCGCCCTCCCCAACGCCCGCGTCGTCTCCGCCTTCCAGAATATGAGCGCCGAGAAGCTCATGGAGCTCGACAAGCCCGTCGAGGCCGACGTCCTCGTCTGCGGCGACGACAAGGAGGCGAAGGCCGTCATCATGGCCCTCGCCGACGAGATCGACGGCGTCCGCGGCGTCGATGGCGGCGCCCTCAGCAACAGCCGCTACGTCGAGATGCTCACGTCGTTGCTCATCAACCTCAACCGCGTCCACAAGACGCAGACCAGCGTCCGCATCGCCGGCGTCTAGGGAATCGAGGAGGACTGAGGTGGCCGTCTCCGTCATCGCCGTCGAGGGCCTTCCCGAGATCACCGAGGGCGACGACCTCGCCGCGATGATCGTGGAGTCGGCCGCCGCCGGGGAAGAACCCCTCGCCGATGGCGACATCGTCATCGTCACTTCCAAGATCGTCTCCAAGTCCGAGGGCCGCGCCGTCGATCTCGATACCGTCGAGCCTTCCCCCTTTGCCCGCGACTTCGCCGAGCGCTGGGAGAAGGAGCCAGGCGTCGTCGAGATGGTCCTGCGCGAGGCGAAGCGCGTAGTCCGGCAGGTCGGCCCCGTCCTCATCACCGAGACGCGTCACGGCTTTGTCTGCGCCAACAGCGGCGTCGACCAGTCCAGCTCCGGCGCGAAGGGACGCATCGTTCTCCTCCCCGTCGACCCCGACGCAAGCGCCCGTGGCCTGCGGGCCCGCTTCCGTGAGCTCGGCCACGAAGTCGCCGTCGTCATCTCCGACACCTTCGGCCGGCCCTGGCGCGAGGCCCAGGTCGATGTCGCCATCGGCATCGCCGGGATCAACCCCGTCATCAGCTACGTGGGCGAGCACGACCCCCACGGCCACGAGTTCCTCGTCCAGGCCGTCTGCCGCGCGGACGAGCTGGCCAGCGCCGGCGAGCTCGTGAAGGGCAACCTCAGCCGCGTGCCCGTCGCCCTTATCCGCGGGTACCCCTGGGAACCCGACGACACGGCCTCGATGACCGATATCATCCGCGAGGCCGAGCGCGACCTCTTCCGCTGAGGCGAACGGTGGAGCAGATTGAGGTCAAGCTGCTGCGCGAAGGGGCGCGGCTGCCGCAGAAGGCCAGCGAGCACGCTTCCGGCTACGACCTCCATGCCTGCCTGCCCGACGGCCCCGTCAGGGTCGGGAACCGGCCCGTTCGCATCCCCACGGGACTGGCCATCGCCATCCCGCCCGGCCTCGACGCGCAATTCCGCCCCCGTAGCGGGCTCGCCACCCAAGGCGTTATCGGCACCTTCGGGACGCTCGACGCCGACTACCGCGGCGAGGCGTTCGTCACGCTCTACACGACCGCTGCAGACATCAGCTACGTGGTCGAGCACGGCGACCGCATCGCCCAGCTCGTCGTCACGCGCCTCGCCGCGGTTGAGTTCGCCATCCGCGACCATCTCTCGGAAACCGAGCGCGGCGCCGGTGGACACGGCAGCACCGGCCGCTGACGCCCGCCGTTGGCCATAGGCGGCGTCTGTCCTACCGTATGCCTTCACGCCTTCCGAGACGGACGCCGCCATGTCGTACGAACTTGATGCCCTGACCGACGCCACGCCTCGCGACGACCTGCCCGACTTCGGTAGCGGCGACACCGTGCGCGTCCACGCGAAGGTCGTCGAGGGCAACAAGGAGCGCATCCAGGTCTTCGCCGGCGTCGTCATCCGCAAGCGGCGCAAGGGCATGGCCTCGAACTTCACCGTCCGCAAGATCGCCAGCGGTGTCGGCGTCGAGCGCACCTTCCCCCTCTACAGCCCCCGCCTCGACAAGATCGAGGTCGTGCGTCGCGGCAAGGTCCGCCGCAAGAACCTCTCCTACCTCCGCGGCCTCACCGGCCGAGCGGCCCGCATCAAGGAACGCCGCTAGCGTTCCCTCAGGCCTCCACCGCTGCCACCAGCTCGTAGAGCGGCTGACCGCCCATCACCACCTCCACCTCGATGTCTTCGAACGCGGCCTCGATGCGCTCCGCCAGATCGTCGTGCGAGCCTTCGAACTCGTCCCCCACGTAGACCGTCACGATGGCGGCTTCCTCCGCCTCCGCCTCCGCCAGCCCCGCCAGCAGCCCCTCCACCGGGTCGTCCGTCGCCCCGATGAGCGTCCCGTCGACGAGCGTGATCGCCTCCCCTTCCCGCACGTCCACCCCGTCGGCGGTGCGATCGGCCGCCGCGCGCGTCACCTCGACCGAGCGCGTTGCCTCGAGCGCCTCCGCCAGTGCCTCCGTGTTCTCCTCCGCCGTCGAGAGCGCATTGAAGGCGATGGCCGCCGCCGCCCCCTGCGCCAGCGAGATCGAGGGCGCCACGTGCAGGTTGCAGCGCGCCAGTTCGACCGCCTGCTCGGCTGCCGGGATCGCGTTCTTGTGGTTCGGGAGCACGATTACGTCGGGTGGTCCGAGCGCGTCTGCCGCCTGTGCGATGTCGCCCGCCGCCGGCTTCACGATCGCCTCGAGCCGGTGGATGCTTGCGCCCAGGCTCCGGAACACCTCGTCGAAGCCGGCGCTGCTGCTGAGCGCCAGCAGTCCCACCTTCAGCCCCTCGCCGCTCCCTTCCTCCCGGAAGCGCGCATGCTGGGCGCTCATGTCCTCGAACTTGGGGCGTGTCAGCTCCCCGAACGTCCCCGCCTCTTCCAGCAGCCGCTCCGGCTCGTTCGTGTGCACGTGGACGCGCAGCGCCTGCTCGTCCCCGACAATGACGACCGACCCGTACCCCTCGCCCTCGGTGTGTCGCCGCAGCCCCTCCACGTCCACCTCCCGCTCGCCCGACACCAGCACGAACTCCGTGCAGTACCCGAACCCGTCGTCGATGTGCCCCGGCAGCATCGCGAGCGGCTTGTCCGGAATCGCGACCGGCGGCGGGAGCTCGCCCCGCAGTGCCGCCACCAGTCCCCGCAGCACGACGCAGACGCCCTCCCCGCCCGCGTCCGTGACCCCCGCTTCCCGCAGCACCGGGAGCTGGTCAATCGTCTCCGCCTCCGCCCGCTCTGCCTCCGCCAGCGCCCCTTCGAGTGTGGCCAGCACCCCCTCCCCCGAGCGCTCCTCCGCCCCACCCGCCGCCGCCCGCAGCACCGTTAGCATCGTGCCTTCGACCGGCTCCGAGACGGCCGTGTAGGCCGCCGCCGCCGCCGCCCGCAGCCCCTCCGCGAGCACGTCCCCGCCCAGTTCCTCGACCTCCCCGACGCCCTTCGCCAGCCCCAGCAGCGACTGCGACAGGATCACGCCTGAGTTCCCCCGCCCCCCGTAGAGCGCCCCCCGCGCGAACGTCGCCAGCACCTGCCCCGCCGCCAGCGGCTCCTCCAGCGCAAGCATGTGGTCGCACGCCTCGCGCAGGGTTGCGGCCATGTTCGAACCCGTGTCGCCGTCCGGAACGGGGTAAACATTGATGGCGTCGACCGCCTTCGCCGACTCCGTCAGGTAGTCCGACGCCGACGTGATCGCGGCTCGCAGTTCCGCTCCGCTCAGGGTCTCGCCGCTCATGCCTTCTCCCTCATGGGTATTGGATGGCTGGTAGCGGGAACCGGTGCTAGCATCGGTTCCCAGCCTTCCAGGGGAGTGACTTCCATGGCCAGCGGCGCCTGCGACGTTTGCGGAAAGACGACGACCTTCGGTCGCCACATCCGCCACCGCCACGGTGGACGCTGGGAGCGCAAGGCGCCCTCCAAGCCCCGCCAGCTTCGCCCCAACGTGAACAAGCAGCGGGTCTTCATCGATGGCTCCTGGAAGCGCCTGAACATCTGCACTCGCTGCCTCCGCACGCTCTCCAAGAGCGCCTAGCTCCCGGCGGCCAGCGCCGCCCGCAGCGACGCAAGGTTCTCCGCCACGCTCGACCGATCGTTGTAGACGCTGCTCCCGCAGACGAGCACATCCGCGCCCGCTCCCGCACAGGTCGCCACGTTTTCGACCTTCACGCCGCCGTCGACCTCGATCCGCGCGCCGTGACCTCCCTCGTCCAGCATCGCTCGCAATCGCGCCACCTTCTCAAGCTGCGAGGGGATCAACGTCTGACCGCCCCAGCCGGGGTTGATGGTCATCACCATCACCTGGTTCGCCTCCGGCAGGGACTCCTCGACCGCCGCCAGCGGCGTGCCGGGGTTCAGGCAGACCCCCGCCTCCGCACCACCCTTGCGGATCAGGTCGAGCACGCGGTTGATGTGGTCGGTGGCTTCGATGTGGACGTTCACCGTCGCCGCTGCCTCCGTGTAGAACCCGACCTGCCGCTCCGGTTCCGCCACCATCAGGTGGATGTCGAAGGGGAGGGATGTCGCCTTCCGCAACGCCTCGACCAGCGCGTGGCCGAAGGTGATGTTGGGCACGAAACGCCCGTCCATCACGTCCAGGTGGAGCAGGTCCGCCCCGCCTTCCTCCGCCGCCCGCACTTCGTCCGCGAGCCGCCCGAAGTCCGCGGTCAGGATCGAGGGGGCAAGTTGCACGCTGCGCATGGCCGGATTGTATGCGCTCGGCAGCGCCCGCCGTATAATTCACGTGCGTAGGGGGTTGATCCTTATGGCTGTACAGGTCGTCACCGATTCCACCAGCGATATCAGCCCCCCGGAAGCCGAGGATCTCGGCGTCAGGGTCGTCCCCGCCCTAGTGGCGTTCGGCGACGATGTCTACCGCGATCGTGTCGACATCACCCCCTCCGAGTTCTACGAGCGCCTGACAACCGCGCGCGAGTTCCCCAAGACGAGCCAGCCGAGCGTCGAGGCCTTCGCAACGGTCTATCGGGAGGTCGCCGCGGAGGGGAACGACATCGCCTCCATCCACGTCTCCTCCAAGCTCTCCGGCACGCTCAACTCTGCGTCCATCGCCAGCGAAACGAGTGAGCTGGAGACGCGCATCGAGCTCCTGGACTCCTATACCGCCGGCGTCGGCCTGCGCGCCGTCGTCGAGGCTGCGGCGGAGCGCGCCCGCGAAGGCGCGCCGCTCGAGGAAGTGACCGCCGCCGCCCGTAGCGTGATGGACCGCGCCCATGTCGTCGTCACGCTCGACACTCTCGAGTACTTGCAGAAAGGCGGCCGAATTGGTCGCGCCGGCGCTTTCGTCGGCACCGCCCTTCGCATCAAGCCGCTCATCCACATCGATGGCGGCGAGGTCGCCCCATTCGACCGCGTCCGCACCCGCTCGAAGGCGGTGAAGCGCCTCGAGGAGGTCACGCTGGAGGACAAGACCCTCGAGCGGCTCTTCGTCATCTACTCCACCGGCGACGCTCCCGCCAGGCAGCTCGTGGAGCACGTGACGCCGCAGCTTCCGCACACGCGCATCGACGTCATCCAGACCGGGCCCACCGTCGGCGCCTACCTCGGTCCGAACGCCCTCGGCATCTGCACGGTGCGCCGGAGCCCGTAGGGTTGGCCGCCACCCCTTCTCCACCCTCCCCCGCGAGCGAGCTTTCCCGTCTCCGGGCCGTCTTTGAACGCGAGCTTGAGCAGGGCGCCGCGAACAGCGAGATTACCGGTGGCCTCGACACGCTCCTCATTCGCATGGTCGAGGAAGGCGTTATCGCCCGCGGCCATCCCCTCCACGAGCGCATCCGCGGCCTCCAGCGAGGCGGCGGCTACCGCGGCCTGACCGAGGAGGGACGCCGCAAGTGGCTGGAACGCGCCATCCCCGCCGCCGGCCCTGACGCTGGCGGTGATGTCCCTGCGCGTTCCACGAGCGATCGCAAGCGTCCCCTCGCGCCCGACGACCCCGTAACCCGCCTGCCCGGCATCGGCAAGAGCGCCGCCGAGCGCTTCGAAAAGCTCGGCGTGACGACCGCCGGCGATGCCGCCCTCTTCTTTCCCCGCCGCTTCCGCGACTTCACCGATGTCCGCCGCATCGCTGACCTCGAGCCAGACGGCCTCCCCAAGACGGTGGTGGGCACGATCCTCAAGTCCGGCCAGCTCCGCTACGGCAGGCGCGTCCGCGGCAGCGAGGCCGTCATCACCGACGGCTCCGGCTCCCTCCGGCTCGTCTGGTTCAACATGCCCTGGGTGCATCGCGGGTTGAAGGAGGGCGAGGAGTTCGCCGTCTCCGGAACCGTCACCGTCTACCGGGGACGCTTGCAGATGGCGAACCCGCCCGAGTACGAGCCCTTCGACTCCAACCTGATGCGCCCCGGCCGCCTCCTGCCCATCTACCCCGGCACGCAGGGACTCGGTCAGCGCACCATCCGCCGCGCCGTCGGCCACGCCGTCGAACAGCTCGCCGACCGCCTCCCCGACCCCTTCCCCGCCTGGCTCGCGCAGGAAGAAGGCCTTGAGTCCTTCGGGGAGTGCGTCAGCGTCTACCACACCCCGGAGACGCTGCGTGACGCCGAAAGCACCCGCCAGCGCCTCGCCCTGGGCGAGTTCCTCGCCATCCAGGTGGCCGTGCTCCAGCGCCGCGCCGCCTGGCAGCACGATCAGCACGCCCCCGAGCTCGACTTTGCCGCCCATCTCGACGGCTACCTCGACTCGCTCCCCTTCCGCCTCACCATCCCCCAGCGCCGCGCCCTCGACGAGATCCTCGCCGACGTCGCGAATCCGGCGCCCATGCTGCGTCTGCTCCAGGGCGACGTCGGCAGCGGCAAGACCGTCGTCGCCTTCGCCGCCATGCTCGCGGCCGTCGCCGCCGGCAAGCAGGCGGCGCTCATGGCCCCGACCGAGATCCTCGCCGAGCAGCACTACCGCTCCCTCACCACCCTGCTCGGCGGTGGCGAGTCCGCCTTCGAGGGGATGTTCGCGCCCGACTGGCTCGACCAGCGTCCGCTGCGTGCCGCCCTCTTGACCGGCTCCCGCACCGCCGCCGAGAAGAAGCGGGTTCGCGATGCTGCCGCGCACGGCGGCGCCGACATCGTGATCGGCACCCACGCAATCATCGAGGAGGCCGTCGAGCTGCCCCGGCTCGCCCTCGCCGTCGTCGATGAGCAGCACCGCTTCGGCGTCGACCAGCGCGCGCGCCTGCGCCAGAAGGGCGCGAATCCCCACCTCCTCGTCATGACCGCCACTCCCATCCCCCGCACCCTCGCCCTCACCGCCTACGGCGACCTCGAGGTCTCGACCATCGACGAGCTCCCTCCGGGGCGTCTTCCGGTGCAGACATCGTGGGTGAAACCTGATGTCCGCGAATTAGCCTATGAATTCCTCCGCGAGCGCCTCGAGGCGAACGAGCAGGCGTTCGTCATCTGCCCCCTGGTCGACGAATCCGAGGTGCTCGACGTGCGTTCCGCCGAGGAGGAGTTCGAGCGCCTGCGGAGCGGTCCCCTCGCCGCCTACCGGCTGGACTTGCTCCACGGGCGCATGTCGGGCCGCCAGAAGGACGAGGTCATGGGCCGCTTCGGGTCCGGCGAGACGGACGTGCTCGTCTCGACCAGCGTCGTCGAGGTCGGCATCGACGCGCCCAACGCCACCACCATCGTCATCGAGGGCGCCGAGCGCTTCGGCCTCAGCCAGCTCCACCAGTTTCGCGGTCGCGTCGGGCGTTCCGACCGCCAGGGCTACTGCCTCCTCTTCAGCACCGACGAAGACCCCAACCCGGACGCGCAGAACCGCCTCCGCGCCATGGAGCGCACGACCGACGGCTTCGAGCTCGCCGAGGTCGACCTCGAGATGCGCGGGGAGGGCGAGGCCTGGGGCATGGCCCAGAGTGGCGGCAACGGCATGCTCCGCGTTGCCCGCGTCACGGACCGCGACCTGCTGACGGACGCGCGCGAGATGGCCCGCCGCGTCCTCGCCCGCGACTCGCTCCTGCAGAAGCCCGAGCACCGCGGCGTCGCCATGAACGCCAGGCCTTTCCTCGAGACGGCCACCGAGGCCAACTGACCGCTAGGCCGGCCGCCCCTCCCGGAAGGCCGCCGTCAGCCGCGCCTGGTCCTCCGGCGGCAGGTACTTGACCGCTTCCCGGAAGGTCACCCCAGATGCGCGACCCGTGCGCGGCGCCAGCCACTCCACCACCAGCCCCGGGCGCTTCTTGCTGACCTCGCGCAGCACCCACCCGATCACCTTGCGGATGAAGAACTCGCGCTCGTCCAGCATGGCGTCGGCGTAGCGCGTGAACCGCTCCCAGTCGCCGTCGCCCCGCCGCAGCGCGGGCAGCAGGCTCAGCATGGCCTGGCGGCGCACCCAGAAGTCCTCGTCCTCTGCCCAGCGGTCCAGCGTGGCGACCAGCTCCGGGTAGCGCTCGACCAGCGGCGCGAGCACGCTGATCGAGAGCGTGTCGAGCAACGCCCACGTCTGCGCCTCGCGGACGAACCGCTCCAGCGTCTGCAGGTCTCCGGCTTCGAGCAGCGTGATGCGCACCCGTAGCGCGTCGATCGCCGCCAGCCGCAGGTCGTAGACCCCGGCGTCCCACAGGCGTTCGGCCAGTGCGACCAGCTCGCGGCGGTCCGCTACCGGGTGGGCCCGCAGCGCCGCCTTCGTTGTGCTGCGGACTACCGGCACTCGCGTCCCGAGGTACTCGAGCTTTATGTGCGGCCCGGGGGGATCGGGGATGTGTTTCTCGCGGTCGGCCTGCTGCCCCAGCCCGACTCGAGGGTTGCCCTGTGCCCGCAGCTCCCGCTCAATCTCCGCTGCAATCGCCTCGACCGACACCTCTTTACCCGCCCTTCCGGCGCTCACGCGCCCTGCCCGGCGCTGCGCTACGATCGAAGCCATGAAGGTATTCGGAGCCGTCGGGCAGGACGGTCACGAGCGTATTCTCTTCGCCCAGGATTGCGAGTCGGGCCTGAAGGCCATCATCGCCGTTCACTCTACCGTTCTCGGACCGGCCCTCGGAGGCACGCGCTTCTACCACTACGAGTGCGAGGAGGACGCCCTCGCCGACGCGCTCC
>JAJEIT010000027.1 GCA_022827945.1 Dehalococcoidia bacterium
GGGCCCCTGAATGCGGCTGAGGACGCCGGCGGCGAGCCGCTCGGCTGAGGGGTCGGCGGTGATGACGCCCAGGGCCTCCTCGAGCTCGGCCAGTCGAAGGCTGTCGGCGCGCAGGGCGGCGTTCTGGTTGCGCAGGGTCTCGTTCTCACTGAGGAGGCGGCGGTTCTCCTCCTGCAGCCGGTCGACGTCGCCAACGTCGCTGAAGAAGGTCGCGACGGGACTGAAGACGGAAGAGGTCCCTTCTTCGAGGGGGCCGGTGGCGCGCAGGAAGACATCCTGGACGGGATCGAGAAGCCCGGCGCGCCCCACGACCGCGAGCAGAACGGCGAGGGCGACCATGGCCCCGACCCAGTAGCTGTACCGACTGAAGATCAGCATGCGGCGACCGTTTCGAGGCTTACCGCCGCGCCCTTCCCGAGTCGAACTGCTCCTCCACGGTGCTGCTCGCTTCGATCTCGTCGAATATCGCGCCGGCGCCGCGGACCACGCAGAGCAGGGGATCCTCGGAGACGTAGACAGGGAAGCGGGTCTCCTGGCTGATACGGCGGTCGAGGCCCCGGAGCAAGGCGCCGCCGCCGGCGAGGGCGATGCCGTGCGCCATCAGGTCGCTCACGAGCTCGGGAGGTGTGACCTCAATGGAGGAGCGGACGGCTTCGACGATCTGGCCGACGGAGCCGGCGAGGGCATCGCGCAGCTCGATCGTGCTGACGTCGACGGCCTTGGGAAGGCCGGTCGCCTGGTCGCGGCCGCGCAGCGTCACGGACTCCTCGGTATCGAGGGGCGCGGCGGAGCCCGCGAGCTTCTTCACCTCCTCGGCAGTGCGCTCTCCGATGAGGAGGTTATGCACCTGGCGGGCGTAGGCGACGATGCTGCGGTCCATCTCGTCGCCGGCGACGCGGATGGAGCGGCTGACGACCATCCCGCCGAGGGAGATGACGGCGACCTCGGTGGTGCCGCCACCGATGTCGACGACCATGCACCCGGACGCCTCCATGACGGGGAGGCCGGAGCCGATGGCGGCGGCCAGGGGCTCCTCGATCAGGAAGCAGGAGCGGGCGCCGGCGCTGAGAGCGGCGTCGTGGACAGCGCGCTTCTCGACCTCCGTGACGCCGCTGGGGATGCCGATGACGACACGGGGCTGGGCAAGGAAGGAACGGTCCTGCACGGCGCGGATGAAGTAGCTGAGCATCCGTTCCGTGACCTCGAAGTCGGAGATGACGCCGTCTCGCAGGGGGCGGACGGCGACGATGTTGGCCGGGGTGCGGCCGACCATGCGCTGCGCATCCTCGCCGATGGCGAGGATGCGCTTGGAGGTGCGGTCGATGGCCACGATCGAAGGCTCGATGATGACGATGCCCCGTCCGCGGACCATGACGAGCGTGTTCGCCGTCCCCAGGTCGATGGCGATGTCGTGGGACAGGAAACCGAAGAGGCGCGAGAAAGGGCCGAGGATTGCCAAAGGGACCGGTCCTGTCGCAGGGCAAGCCTGCGTTCGCGAGTTAAGTGCCTGGGGTCAGTATAGGGCAGCCGGTCCAGCGCACCGGTGGGGCCTGAGTGTCAGGAGACGGTGGCCAGACCCTCGACGTGGACGAAGAGAAAGAGCGCCTCTTCGTGGCGGGCCCAGGAGCGCCAGCCGGCGGCGATCCGCTCAAGGTCGTCGCGGGTGGCGAGGCCGTAGGCGAGCGCCTGCTCGGCGAGGGCGGAGGTGGTCACGCGCTCGGCCCAGGAATCGCCCCAGTTCAGCACCTCCGCGGGGTCTCGCATCATGGCCACGGTGGTGCTGACCTCGACCCGGTCGAGGCCGGCGCGGGCAAACCAGGAGGGGATGCGGCGGCCCGCGTTGGCGTCGGCGCCGTTGCGGCGCACGACCTCGGTGTAGAGGGCGCGCCACTCCTCGATGCCCTCGGTGCGGGGGTGGCAGATCATGGTCTGGTAGTCGGAGTCGCGAGCGGCGACGAAACCGCCCGGGCGCACGACGCGGCGCATCTCGCGGAGGGCGGCCGCGGGGTCCGCGAGGTGCTGCATGAGCTGGTGGGCGTAGGCGACGTCGAACGAAGCGTCCTCGTACGGGAGGGCGTAGACGCTGCCCTCCTCGTAGCTGAGGTTGGGGGTATCGCCTGTGAGCTCCCGCGCCGTTTCGAGGACGGAGGGCTCGGCATCGATGCCTACGACCTCGCCGGGCTCGACGTACTTCACGAGGCCGGCGGTGATCGAGCCGGGGCCGCAGCCCACGTCGAGCAGGCGCATCCCCGGCTGCAGCCGCGGGATGAGGAAGGCGGCGGCCTCCTCGGCGGTGCGGCGGCTGTGCTGGGACACGACGGAGGCGTGGTGGCCGTGCGTGTAGGTGTCCCTGGGCCCGGGGTCGCTCATGGTCGCGCCATTGTGGACGGTCGGGGGCTTGGGGTCAGGCGTCGCCGGCGGCGGCCTCGCGCTCCTCGCGGAACCGCTCAAGGGCCGGTGGACCCTCGTCGAGGACGGCCAGGTACTGCTCCTCGCTGAGGAGCAGCGTGCCGAGCTTCTCGGCGCGGGTGAGCTTGCTCCCCCCGGGGTCGGCGCCGGTCACGAGGAAGTCCGTCTTCTTCGAGACGGAGCCGGTCACCGAAGCACCCGAATCCTTGGCGCGGGCTTCGGCGTCGCCACGGGTCATCGAGTCGAGCTTGCCGGTGATGACGACGGAGAGCCCTGCGAGCAGGTCGCTGGCCGGCTCGACGACCTCGCCGGCCATGTTCACGCCTGCCGCACGCAGGCGGCGGACGATGTCGCGGTTCAGGTCGCGTTCGGCCCAGCGGGCGATGCTGCGGGCGACGACGGGGCCGACGCCCTCGACCTCCTGCAGGGCCTCTTCGCCGGCATCGAGGATGGCGTCGAGGTCTCCGAAGCGCTCGGCGAGAAGACGGGCGGTCTCGGATCCCGTGTGGCGGATGCCGAGGGCGAAGATGAGGTTGGGGAGAGGGCGCTCCTTGCTGAGGCGGATGCCCTCGATGAGGTTGGCGGCGTTCTTGGGGCCAAAGCCCCGGTCCTCGATGCGGAGCCGGGCGAGTTCCGCAACGCCGGGCTCGACACCGTCTTCCTGCCACGAGGCGACGCGCCTCAAGTTCTCCCCCCGCTCACGCCAACCGGCGATGCTGCGGGCGACGATCGGTCCCACGCCCTCGGCTTCCTGCAGCGCCTCCTCGTCCGCTTCGAGGACTTCGGCGACGCTGCCGAAGTGCCGGACGAGCGTGGCCGCGCTCTTCTCACCGATGGTCTGGGGCAGCGTGAGCGAGGCGAGTTGCTCGGACGTCAGGTCGTAGATGTCGGCGACGTCGCTCACAAGCTCCTCGCGGAAGAGCACGTAGGAGAGGCGCTCGCCCAGACCCTCGATGTCCATGGCGCCACGCGAGGCGAAGTGCTCGACGAGGCGGACCTGCTGCTGGGGGCACGCGAGATTGGGGCAGTAGGAGTCGGCGGCATCCTCTTCACGCTCGATGCCGGTGCCGCAAGCGGGGCAGGCGTCGGGCATGGCAAACACGCGCTCGCTGCCGTCGCGCAGGCTGACGACGGGCGCGACGACCTGCGGAATGACGTCGCCTGCCCGCTGGACGATGACGGTGTCGCCGATGCGGACGTCCTTGCGGTGGATGTCCTGCTCGTTGTGGAGCGTCGCCATCTGGATGCGCGCCCCGCCTACGACGACCGGCTCCAGCACGGCGAAGGGGTTGAGCGCACCCGTGCGCCCAACGTTGACGGCGATGTCGAGGAGCTTCGTCGTGCGCTGCTGGGGCGGGAACTTGAAGGCGACGGACCATCGCGGCTCGCGCCCGACGACGCCGAGCCGGTCCCACTCTTCGGTGTCGTCGATCTTGATGACGACGCCGTCGATGTCGTAGTCGAGGCGCTCGCGGCGTTCCCCCCACCAGGACACGCGCCGGGCGACCTCATCCAGGCCGGCGTGCCGCTGCGCGTCGGGGTTCACGGGGAAGCCGAGCGAGGCGAGCCACTGGAGCCGCTCGATCTGGCTCGCAGGCGCAACGCCCTCGCTCCAGCCGATCTGGTAGACGTAGATGGAGAGGGGGCGCTGGGCGGTGATGGCGGGATCGAGCTGGCGGACAGCGCCGGCGGCGGAGTTGCGAGGGTTGGCAAAGAGCGGTTCGCCGCGTTCCGCCCGCTCGGCGTTCATGCGTTCGAAGCCGCTCCTGGTCATGTAGACCTCGCCGCGCACCTCGAAGGCGGAGGGGAAGTCTCCCGTCAGGGCGAGGGGAATCGTGCGGATCGTGCGGAGGTTGGGCGTGATGTTCTCACCGCGACGGCCGTCCCCGCGAGTAGCACCCTGCACGAGGCGTCCGCCCTCGTAGGTGAGGGAGATGGCGAGACCGTCGATCTTCGGCTCCGTCGTCAGGGCGAAGTCGTCGCGACCGGCGCGCTCGGCGGCGCGGCGGTGCCAGTCGGCGAGGTCCTCGGCGCTGGAGGCGTTGCCAAGGCTGAGCAGGGGCGCACGGTGCTCGACCGTGGAGAACGCCTCGAGGGGAGCACCACCGACGCGCTGGGTGGGCGAGTCGGGGGTGATGAGCTCAGGGAAGGCCGCCTCGAGGTCGCGCAGCTCGTTCAGCAGCTCGTCGTACTCGCCGTCGCTGATCTCGGGCGCGTCGAGCACGTAGTAGCGGTGATTGTGGTAGTTGATGCGCGAGCGCAGCTCCTCGCTGCGGAGTCGCGCCTCGTGCTGGGAGTCAGCCATCCGTCCATTGATTTTAACGCGCCGGGGAGTGCCGCTCGACCGCTGGAACAGCTCGTGACGATAGCGATACGAGGCCGCACACTGACCTCATGGGCGCCAACCCCTTCCTGGTCGTGGTCGACTACGACGCCGGCAACCTGCGCAGCGTCGAGCGGGCGCTCGCGCACGTCGGGGTTGACGCAACGATCACGGCCGACTGGGCAGACCTCGCGCGCGCGGACGGCGTCATCCTCCCCGGCGTCGGGGCGGCCTCGGACACGATGGCGAAGCTAGGGGAGCGCGGCCTGACGGAGCCGCTGCGCGAGTACGTCGCCTCCGGGAAGCCGTTCCTGGGCGTCTGCATGGGGCTGCAGGCGCTGCTCGACCACTCGGATGAGGGGGGCGGGCAGGAGTGCCTGGGTTTGCTGCCGGGGAACGTTCGCCACTTCGGCTTCGACCACCTGAAGGTACCGCACATGGGCTGGAACCAGGTGACGTGGCTGCGCGAGCACCGCATCGCCTCGGGCATCGCGAGCGGGTCGTACTTCTACTTCGTGCACAGCTTCTACCCGGATCCAGCCGACCCCGACCTGGCGCTGGGCGAGACGACGTACGGGCTGACATTCCCGAGCGTGCTCGCGAGGGAGAACATGGTGGCAACGCAGTTCCACCCCGAGAAGAGCGGCGAGGCAGGTCTGGCGATCTACGCGAACTTCGCCGAGTGGGTGCGCGAGGCGGCGTGAGCTTCGAGGTGATCCCCGCCATCGATATCCGCGGGGGGCGCTGCGTGCGCCTGCTGCAGGGCGACTACGACCAGGAGACGGCCTACGCCGATGACCCTGCCCAGGTCGCGCGCGACTGGGAGGCGCAGGGCGCCCAACGGCTGCACGTCGTCGACCTGGACGGCGCCCGCGAGGGGCGCCCGGTGAACCGGGCGGAGGTGGCGGCGATCTGTGAGGCGGTCGCGATTCCGGTCGAGGTGTCGGGAGGGCTGCGCACGATCGAGGACATCGACGGCGCGGTGGAGCGGGGGGCGAAGCGCATCCAACTCGGGAGCGCCGCCGTTCGCAACCCGGAACTCGTAAACCAGGTGGCCGAGCGCTTCCCCGGGATGCTCGTGGTCGCAGTCGACACGCGCGCGGGAGAGGCGCTGACGGAAGGGTGGCGCGAGGGGTCGGGGGCGGACGCGCTCACGCTCGCGCGGGAGATGGTGGAGCGGGGCGCGCCCCGCATCATGGTCACGGACATCGCCCGCGACGGGGCGCTCGAGGGCCCGAACACGGAGCTGGCGGCGGCGTTCGCGGCAGCGCTGCCCGTGCCGGTGGTGGCCTCGGGCGGAGTCACGACCACGGACGACCTGCGGGTACTGGCGGAGACAGGCTGCGAAGGCGCGATCGTGGGGAAGGCGCTCTACGAAGGGCGCTTCACGCTGACAGAGGCGCTGGAGGCGGTGGCGGCGTGCTGACCAAGCGCATCATCCCCTGCTTCGACGTCGACCAGGGGCGGGTTGTGAAAGGCGTCTCCTTTATCGAGCTTCGCGACGCCGGCGACCCGGTCGAGCTGGCGAAGCTGTACGACGCCGAGGGAGCGGACGAGCTCGTGTTCCTCGACATCACCGCCTCCTCGGACAACCGGGCGACGGTCTACGACATGGTGTCGGCGACGGCCGACCAGGTGTTCATCCCCTTCACCGTGGGCGGGGGCATCCGCACGACCTCCGACATGAAGACGATGCTGGAGCTGGGGGCGGACAAGGTCAGCATCAACACGGCGGCGGTAAACAACCCGGACCTCGTGAACGAGGGCGCCTACCGCTTCGGCAGCCAGTGCATCGTGGTGGCGATCGACGCGAAGGGGGTGGGCGAGGGCTGGGAGGTCTACACGCACGGGGGTCGCACGCCCACGGGCATCGACGCGATCGCATGGGCGCGGGAGGTTGTGGAGCGGGGCGCGGGCGAGCTGCTCGTGACGAGCATGGACACCGACGGCCACCAGAGCGGCTACGACATCCCCATGCTGCGCGCGATGAGCGAGGCCGTGAACGTGCCCGTCATCGCTTCCGGGGGAGCCGGCGGTCCCGGCCACATGGCGGAGGCGCTGACCGAGGGCAAGGCGGACGCGGTGCTGGCGGCGAGCATCTTCCACTTCGGGACGTACTCCATCCGCGAGGTGAAGGAGGCGCTCTCCGAGCAGGGGATCGCGATGCGTCCGGTCGCCGACCGCGACTGAGCGCAGCGCCTCCCTCCGGTATCCTCGAAGCATCGAACACGCCGTTCCGGAGCGCGCCCATGCCCCTCACCTTCGACGACCACGACCGCATTCCCGCCATCGTCCAGGACGCCGAGACGAACCAGGTCCTGATGCTGGGCTGGATGAATCGCGAGTCGCTGGACCGCACCTTCGCGACGGGGCACGTGACGTTCTGGAGCCGGAGCCGGGACGAGCTCTGGGAGAAGGGCGCGACGAGCGGGAACTTTCTCAACTTCGTCAGCCTGCACAAGAACTGCGAGGACAACTCGCTGCTCGTGATGGCGCGCCCCGAGGGGCCGACCTGCCACACGAACAACGTCACCTGCTACTACCGCGAGGTCGACCGCGAGCACGACTTGCCATGAGCGACGCCTGGTCTCCAGGCAAACCGGACTACACGGCGCTCGACCTGCCGGCGCCGCCCCCCGACCGCCCCTACGTCATCGCCAACACGGTGATGTCTGCGGACGGGAAGAGCGTGATCGAAGGCACGGAGCAGGGCATCGGGTCGGCGGTGGACCAGCGCCTCATGCGCGAGCTGCGGGTGAACGCGGACGTGGTCCTGAACGGGGCGGGAACGCTGCGCGCCAGCGGCACCTCTTCGCGGCTGGCGGACGAGGCGCTGGAGGCCATCCGCATCGAGCGGGGCAAGCCGCCGACGCCGATCGCGGCGGTCCTGAGTCGCGGGGGTGACCTGCCCCTCGAGCGACCGTTCTTCACGGCGCGGGACTTTCCCGCAGTTGTGTACCTGTCCGAGGCCACGCCGGAGGAACGGCGGGCTGCGATCGGGGGCACGGGTCGCCCCGTCGTAGCGCTCCCCGAGGGGCACGAGTTTGAGGAGATGCTGCGCCACATGCGTCACGAGCTCGACGCCGAAGTCCTGCTGGTCGAGGGCGGGCCGACGGTCTACGCGGGGCTGTACGCACTCGACGCCATCGACGAGGCGTTCGTGACGCTGGGGCCGGTGGTGGTGGGCGGAATCGACACACTGACGGCGGTCGCGGGCGAGCGCGCCTTCACGCGGGACGAGGCCAAGCGGCTGGCGCTCGTTTCGGCACACGCCAATCCGGAGACGGACGAGGTCTACCTGCGGTACCGGGTGCGACGCTAGCGGGCCGCGACAGCGGCTTCCGCCTCCCGGGCCTTTCGGGTGCGCTTGCGCTTCGCCTTTGGCATGGGGAGAGTGCCGGCAGCTTCGAGGAGGGGGCGGAGGTAGCGGCCGGTGGCGCTATCGGGGTTGCGGGCGACGTCCTCGGGGGCGCCTTCAGCGAGAAGCTCGCCGCCTCGGTCGCCGCCGTAGGGACCGAGGTCGATGATGTGGTCGGCCGACTTGATGACGTCGAGGTGATGCTCGATGACGACGACGGTGTTGCCGCCGTCGGCGAGGCGCTGGAGCACATCGAGGAGGTGGTGGACATCCTGGAAGCTGAGGCCGGTGGTGGGCTCGTCGAGGACGTAGAGGGTCTTGCCGGTGGAACGGCGCGCGAGCTCGCTGGCGAGCTTGATGCGCTGGGCCTCGCCGCCGGAAAGGGTGGTGGCGGGCTGGCCGAGGCGGATGTAGCCGAGGCCGGTGGCGTCGAGCGTGCCGAGGATGCGCTTGACCCGGGGGAAGCGGTCGAAGTGCTCGAGCGCCTCGGCGACAGTCATGGCGAGGACCTCGGCGATATTCTTGCCGCGGAACCGGATCTCGAGGGCCTCACGGTTGTAGCGCTGGCCGTGGCAGACCTCGCAGGGGACGGTCACGTCGGGGAGGAACTGCATCTCGACGAGCTTGTAGCCGTCGCCGGAGCACTCCTCGCAGCGTCCGCCCTTCACGTTGAAGCTGAAGCGGCCGGGCTTGTAGCCACGAGCGCGGGCCTCGGGGACGGAGGCGAACAGTTCGCGGATGACCGTGAAGACGCCGGTGTAGGTGGCGGGGTTGGAACGGGGCGTGCGGCCGATGGGGGACTGGTCGATATCGACGACCTTGTCGAGGTGCTCGAAGCCCTCGATGGCGTCGTGCCGGCCCGGATGCTGGCGGCCGTTCTGGAGGACGTTGACGGCGCGCTTCACGAGGATCTCGGTGATGAGCGAGGACTTGCCGGAGCCGGAGACGCCGGTGACGACGACGAACTTCCCAAGGGGGACGGCCACGTCGAGGTCCTTGAGGTTGTTCTCGCGAGCGCCACGGATGACGAGCTCGGTGCCGTGCCCCTCCCGCCGGGTTTCAGGGGTGGGGATGGTGCGGCGGCCGGAGAGGTAGGCCCCGGTGATGCTCTCCTCGCAGTCGAGGATGGTGGCCATGGCTCCCTCGGCGACGACGTTGCCGCCGTCGCGCCCGGCCTCGGGGCCGAGGTCGATGATGTGATCGGCGGCGCGCATGGTGGCCTCGTCGTGCTCGACGACCATGACCGTGTTGCCAAGGTCGCGCAGGCGCTCAAGCGTGCGGATGAGGCGGTCGCCATCGACGGGATGGAGGCCGATGGAGGGCTCGTCGCAGATGTAGAGGACGCCCATGAGGGCGGACCCGATCTGGGTGGCGAGGCGAATGCGCTGCGACTCGCCGCCGGAAAGGGTTCCGGAGGCGCGGTCGAGGGTCAGGTACTCAAGCCCGACGTCGATGAGGAACTGCAGGCGTGAACGGATCTCCTTGAGGATCTGGCGGGCGATGGTCTGCTCGCGTTCGCTCAGGGGCGTGTCCGCGGCGGCGAGTCCGTCGAACCAGCGCAGCGTCTCGCTGATGCTGCTGGTCGTGATCTCGACAACGGTGCGGCCGTCGATGCGAACGCCGAGAGCCTCCGGGCGGAGGCGCTGCCCGTTGCAGCCGGGGCAGGGGACGGCGCCCATGTAGCGCTCGATGTCGCTGCGGACGTAGTCGGAGTCGGTCTCCTTATGGCGGCGCTGGAGGTTGTTGATCACGCCCTCGAAGCGAGCGTCGTAGTAGCGAGTGCGGCCGTAGTCGTTGGTGAAGCGCAGGCGCAGCTTCTCCTCGCCGCTGCCGTAGAGGATGACGTTGAGCTGCTCCTCGGTGAGCTCGCGGATGGGAGTGTCGATGCCGAAGCCGTACTCGCCTGCGACGGCTTCGAGAAGGCGCTGGTACCAGGTCTGGCCGCCACGTGACTTCGCGAGCGGCTCGACGGCGCCCTCGGCGACCGACTTCGTGCGGTCGGGGATGACGAGGGCAGGGTCGACCTGCATCTCGACACCGAGGCCGGTGCAGCGCGAGCAGGCGCCGTGAGGGCTGTTGAAGCTGAACGTACGCGGTTCGATCTCGCCGAAGGAGAAGCCGTCGTAGGGGCAGGCGAAGTGCTCGCTGAAGATGCGCTCCGGCGCTTCCTCCTCGCCGGCGCGGGTGACGGTGGCGACGTGCATGACGCCCTGGCCCGCGGCGAGCGCCGTCTCGACCGACTCGGCGAGGCGCAGGCTGGCGCCGTCGCCCTCACCGGGCTCGGGGACAACGACGCGGTCGACGACGACATCGATGTCATGGCGCTTGTTCTTGTCGAGTTCGATGGTCTCGTCGAGGTCACGCACCTCACCGTTGATGCGGACGCGGACGAAGCCCTGGCGGCGGGCCTCCTCGAGGAGGCCCACGTGCTCGCCCTTCTTCGCGCGCGTCAGGGGGGCCAGGAGGAGCAGACGCGAGCCGGGCGCGTAAGCGAGCGTGGCGTCGACGACTTGCTGGACGGTCTGGCGCTCGATGGGGCGGCCGCACGTGGGGCAGTGGGGCCGTCCGACACGCGCCCAGAGCAGGCGCATGTAGTCATATATCTCCGTGACCGTGCCGACCGTCGAGCGGGGGTTGTTGGAGGACGACTTCTGGTCGATGGAAATCGCCGGCGAGAGGCCGTCGATGTGATCAACGTCGGGCTTCTCCATGAGCCCGAGGAACTGGCGGGCGTAGGCGGAGAGGGACTCGACGTAGCGGCGCTGGCCCTCGGCGTAGATGGTGTCGAAGGCGAGGGAGGACTTGCCCGAGCCGGAGAGGCCCGTGATCACGACGAGCTTGTCGCGCGGGATCTCGACGTCGATGTTCTTGAGGTTGTGCTCACGGGCGCCGCGCACGGCGATGTGGTCGAGGGGCATGCACCTTCGATTCTAGCAGCGGCCACCCAACGGATCGCCGCCGTGGCTACTGTGTCTGGGTCAGGTCCACCTCGTACGCCTGGAGGACGGCAATCTGGCCGCCCTGGAACTGGAAGACGGCGTAGGAGCCGGTCGTCGGATCGCCGTTCGGGGTGAAATTGATGGGGCCGCTGACGCCGAAGTAGTCGATGTCCTCCCCTGCATCGATGAGTGCGACGCACTCCCCGTAGGAGTAGCACTCCGTGCCATCGTGCGTGAGACCCGCGATGGCCTCCATGACCGCGTCGCCATCCGTGCCGCCGGCGATCTCGGCCGCGAGGGCGAGGAGGACGACGCAGTCGTAGGACTGCGCAGCGAAGTTGACGTTGCCGTCCGTGACATCGGAGATGCGCGTGTTGAATGCGTCGCTGCCGGCGACGCCGATGAACTTCATGCCGTCGAGGACGGTTGGGTCGTTGGGGTCGATGAGCTGCCAGAGGAACGGGTGGAAGAGGGCGTCGCCGCCGTACTGGATCTCAGGACCGTAGCCGGCCTCGATGAGCCCGTGGACGATGCTGGTGCCGTCGAAGAAGAAGCCGATGTTGATGATCGCGTCTGGTCCGTAGGCGGCGACTGCAGCGACCTGGGAGTCGAACGTGGTGGAGCCCGGGTCGTAGAGGATGACCTCCGCTTCCGCGCCGATCTGGCCGAGTATCTGGGCGACGAGGCCGCTGATCGCGGTGCCGTAGTCGTCGGCGCGACCGACGATCGCGACGCGCGTGCCGCCGTCCTCGGCGACCACCTGGGCGATGATCGGAGCGACGGCGTGGGCGGGCGGCACGGTGCGGAAGAAGTAGGCGGCGTTCTCCTGCGTGCTGAGGGCAGGGGACTGGGCGGAAGGGGTGCACTGCGGCACCCGCTCGTCGAAGAGGGCCTGGATCACTGCCTGCGTGACTGCGGAGGTGGCGGGGCCGACGATGACCTCGGCGCCCTCGCCCAGCAGCCGCGCCGCCGCCTCGCGTCCGGTGGCGGGGTTGGTGGCGGTATCGGCGGTGGTGGTGGTGACGTTGCCCCCAGAGGCGTTGATGTCGTCCACGGCGAGCTTCATCGCCTCGATGGCGGGGGCGGCGAGGGGCCCGACGGCGCCCGTCTCGGGGATCAGCAGCCCGATGTGGAGGGCGACCCGCTCGGGGGCGGCCTCCGTGGGGGGTGGCGCCGCCTCTGTCGCGGCCTCCGTCGGCTCGGGCGTTGCGGAGGGCTCGGTGGAGGTGGGTTCCGCCGGCTCGGTTGTCGCGGTGGGCGGGGGCTCCGTGGGGTCGGGGGCTTCCGTCGCCTCCGGAGTGCGGACCGGCGGAGCATCGTCGTCATCGCCACAGGCTGCGACGAGCAGCGTTCCGAGGACGGCAAGGGGAATCAGAAGCGCGAAGAATTGCCAGCGATGCTGCATGAGACGGTACCCCTGTCTGGAGAGCCCAGTCTGTCACCGGCGAAGGTGCGCCAGCGGTGACTCGGCTTACCTCTCGTGAGGTCTCCGCCCAGAACCCGTCCCCGGCGGCAAGGGCGGTCAGCGCTTATCTTGTGGAGCCGTGCCCCCGTTGCTCACGCCTGTTCGAGAACAGTTCGATTCTCTTCGCGAACGAGTCTTCCATGGCTGGTGGATGGTCGCCGGCGGCTTCCTGATCCAGACCACGCTCGGCCTGTTCATGTTCCACGCCTTTGGCTTTTATGTAGAGCGCCTGGAGGAAGAGTTCAAGTGGAGCAAGACGACCTTCTCGCTCGCGTTTGCGATGACGCGCATCGAGAGCGGGGTGCTGGGACCGATCCAGGGATGGGCGATCGACCGCTTCGGCCCACGGATCATGATCCGCATCGGCATCGCGACCACGGCCCTCGGGTTCGTGCTCTTCAGCTTCGTCGACTCGGTCACGACGTTCTTCCTGACGTATTTCCTGATCGCCGTCGGGGCGAGCATGGCCGGCTTCGTGACGCTTGTCGTGGCGGTCGTCAACTGGTTCGAGCGAAAGCGGTCGATGGCGCTGGGGTTGATGTCAGCGGGCTTCTCGGTGGGAGGCTTGCTCGTCTTCCTGGTCGTGCTCGCCATGGACGAGTTCGGCTGGCGGGCGACTTCCCTGGTGGCGGGAGTCGTCATCTTCATCGTGGGTCAGATCGTCGCGAGTTTCATCCACCACCGGCCCGAGGATCTGGGCGAAACGATCGACGGCGAACCGGTCCCGGAGGCGCCCGCGAGGCCGGCGCCGGGGAGCGGCCCGGTGGTGATCCCGGCCAACGAGGACTTTACGACGGGCGAGGCGTTGCGCAGTCCGAGCTTCTGGTTCATCTCGATCGGACACGGCGCAGCCGTTCTCATCATCGGGGCCTTCATGGTCCATCTCGTGCTGCACCTCGAGAACCTGGGGTACTCGGCCTTCATCTCGAGCCTGATCGTGCTCCTGATGACGGCCTTCCAACTGGTGGGGCAGATCGGGGGCGGCTATCTCGGGGACCGGCTGAACAAGCGGGTGATGCTGGCAGGCTGCATGGTCGGGCACGTGGTCGCGCTGCTGCTGGTCACCTATTCGGCCGGGTTCTGGATGATTGTGCTGTTCGCCATGATCAACGGGATCGCGTGGGGGACCCGCGGACCGATGCAGCAGGCGCTGCGCGCGGATTATTTCGGGCGCCGGGACTTCGGGAAGATCATGGGCTTCTCGTCGCTGATCGTGATGTTCGGGATGATGTCGGGGCCGATCATCGCGGGAGCGATGGCGGACGCGTTCGGCGACTACGAGCGCGGCTTCACCGTGTTGGCCATCATCGCAGGCATCGGGACCATCTTCTTCGCGATGGCTGGGCCGCCCAGCCATCCAACCGGCCCTATCTGGTACCGGCGATGGTCCCTTGTGCGGCGCCTGACCTTCCAGGAGCGACTGGCGTAACTTCCGCGGGCGGGCGCTAGAATCACGCCACCCTCGCGGCGGGAGGCGCCCCATGGCCACGGAGACTGCCAGCCCAACCACACTCGACACGCTCATCGCGGAGCGCGACATCACACGCGTACTCATGCTCTACGCACGCGCCATCGACCGCATCGATGCGGAGCTGCTCAAGAGCTGCTTCCACCCCGACGCCGTCCTTCGCTACGGCGACGACACGACCCCCGAGGCGTTCGCCGCGAACGCGCCGAACGGGCTGGGGGCCTACCGGTTCACGCAGCACCGCGTGGGCAACGTGATCATCGATGTGGAGGGCGACTTCGCCTGGTGCGAGTCGTACTGCCTGGCCCGCCACCGTATCCCCGGCGACGAGGGCAAGGTCGATGTGGACTTCCTCTGGGGCGGGCGCTACGTCGACCGCTTCGAGCGACGCGACGGGGAGTGGCGCATCCTGCGGCGGACGGTCGTGCACGACTACACGCGGTTCGACCCGGTGACGGAGACGTGGCCAGGAGCGCCCGCCTTCACGCAGGGGCAGCACTCGACGGACGACATCGTCTACCAGCGGTAAGGGGGCGGAGCCGTGCGGCTCGTCCTGCTCGACGCGACCTACGAGTTGTTCCGCTCGTACTTCGGCGCGCCGCCGCGGACGGCGCCGGACGGGCGCCAGGTAGGCGCGGTCGCGGGAATCGCGGCGAGCACGCTGGCGCTCCTGCGGGAGCAGGAGCCCCTGGCGATAGCGGCGGCGACGGATACGGTCGTGCACTCGTTCCGGAACGAGCTGTACGCAGGTTACAAGACGGACGCGGGCGTGCCCGAGGACCTGCTGGCACAGTTCCCCCTGGCGGAGGACGCGCTCGAGGCGCTGGGCGTGACCGTCTGGCGGATGCGGGAGTTCGAGGCAGACGACGGCATGGCCTCGGGCGCGGCCCGCTTCGCGGACGAGGCTGAGCAGATCTTCCTCGCCTCGCCGGACAAGGACCTGGCCCAGTGCGTCGACGGCGACCACGTGGTCATGCTGGACCGCCGGAAGGGCGTGACGACGAACGCCGAGGGGGTGCGCGAGAAGTTCGGCGTCGGGCCGGAGTCGATCCCCGACTACCTGGCGCTGGTCGGCGACGCAGCGGACGGCTTCCCGGGGCTGCCGGGGTGGGGGGCGAAGTCGACGGCGACGGTCCTTGCCCACTACGTCCACCTGGAGGCAATCCCGGAGGCACACGGGGACTGGGCGGTGCAGCCGCGCGGGGCGGGTCGCCTGGCGAAGTCGCTGCGGGAGGGGCAGGAGGACGCGGCGCTGTTCAAGGAACTGGCGACGCTCCGCCGGGACGCGCCCATCCCGCAGACGTTCGCCGATCTCGAGTGGCTGGGCGTCCCACGGGAGCCCTGGCAGGCACTCTGCGACGAGCTGGGGTTGGGCGAGCTTCGCTCGCGGCCGCACCGCTGGCTGGGTTAGGCGCCTAACTCAGCGCCTCCAGGCGGTCCTTGAGGGCGGCGAGGAAGGCGCCTGCCTCGGCGCCGTCGAGGGCGCGATGGTCGAAGCTCAGGGCGACGTTCATCACGGAACGGATGGCGATGGCGTCGCCCTCGACGACGACGGGCCTGCGGACGACCCGCTCCATTGTGACGATGCCGATCTGCGGGTGGTTCACGATCGGGTTCGAGGCGATCGAGCCGAAGGCGCCCGTGTTGTTCACGGTGAAGGTGCCGGCCTCCATGTCCTCGATGCGGAGCTTGCCGGCATGGGCGCGCGCAACGAGGTCGTCGATACGGCGGGCCAGGCCGGCGACGCTCAGGTCGCGGGCGTTCGGCACGACGGGGACGACGAGGCCGCGCTCGGTGGCGATGGCGATGCCGAGGTTCACGCGCCGGTAGCGGCGCAGCTCATCGCCGTGCCAGCGGGCGTTGAGCTCGGGGAAGTCGGTGAGGGTGTGGGCGACGGTGGAGGCGAAGTAGGGCAGGTAGGTGAGGTCAACGCCGGCGAAGCGCTCACGTTCGCGGGCGCGGAGATCGACCAGTCCCGAGACGTCGGCCTCGACCATCATCCAGGCCTGGGGCGCCTCCGCCGTGGAGCGCGCCATGTTCTCGCCAATCTTGCGGCGCGTTGGGGAGAGGGGGACGACGTCGTAGGCGTCGGAGGCTGCCACGGTCGCCACCTCGGGTGGGGGAACGACCTCGCCATCGGGGAGGGGGAGGGGTGCCGCCGCAGGCGGGATGCCGTCGGCAGCGGCGGCTTCACGCGCACGCTCGTCGATGAGGGCCTGCACATCCTTGCGGGTCACGCGGCCGCCGCGACCGCTGCCGGCGATGGCGGCGAGGTCGATGTCGTGCTTGGCGGCGAGTCGCTGGACGACCGGGGAGTAGACGCCCGAGCGGCTGTTGTCGGCAGCAGGGGCGGCTTCCGCTTCAGCGGCAGCCGGTTCCGCAACGGCGGCGGGGGCGGGCTCAGGGGAGGCAGAGGCCGCTTCGTTGATGGTGCAGAGCGGAGCATCGACATCGACGGTCTCGCCCTCGGGCACGAGGATCTCGCCGAGGGTCCCCTCGAAGGGGGAGGGAAGCTCGGCCGAGACCTTCTCGGTTTCGATCTCGCAGAGGGATTCGTCGAGGGCGACGGTGTCGCCGGGCTGCTTCAGCCACTGGAGAACCGTGCCTTCGGTCACGCTTTCGCCGAGCTGCGGCATGGTGACGGTCGCCATCAGTAGGCCGCCAGGTCGCGCGCGGCGGCGGCGATCTTCGTGCGGTCGGGCATGAAGGCCGTCTCCATCGCCTCATGGAAGGGGATGGGGGGAATGTCGGGGCCGGCGAGCCGCCGGATGGGCGCGTCGAGGTCCTCGAAGGCGTGCTCGGCGATGATGCCGGCGATCTCGCCGCCAAGCCCGCCGGTCAGCGTGTCCTCGTGGACGATGAGCACCTTTCCGGTGGCGCGCGCGGCTTCGAGGATCGTCTCCCGGTCGAGCGGGTTGAGCGTGAGCAGGTCGACAACCGTGCACTCGATGCCTTCGCCGGCAAGCTCCTCGGCGGCGGCGAGTGACTCGTGCAGCATGAGGCCGTAGGCGAACACCGTCAGGTCGTCGCCGTGGCGGGTGATGCGCGACTTGCCAATGCGGTCCTCGGCGGGGGCGCCATCGACCTCCTGGCGGATCAGCCGGTAGGTCCGCTTGTGCTCGAGGAAGAGCACGGGGTTGGGGTCGGCAATGGCGGCCTTCAGCAGCGAGCGGTAGTCGGCCGGGAACGAGGGCGCAACGACCTTGATGCCGGGCATGTGCGCGTAGTACGCCTCGATGCTCTGCGAGTGGTGCTGGCCGCCGTGGACGCCGCCGCCCCAGGGCGTGCGCACGACCATCGGCAGGTACTGCTCGCCGCGGGTGCGCCAGGACCAGCGGGAGGCCTCGCTGCAGAGCTGGTCGAAGCCGGCGTGAATGAAGTCGGCGAACTGGATCTCGGCGACGGGGCGCTGGCCGTAGTGGGCTGCGCCGATGGTGATGCCGATGATGGAGGACTCGGCGAGCGGCGCATCAAGGACGCGGCCGGGGTACTTCGCCGAGAGGCCGTCGGTGGCGCGAAAGACGCCGCCCGCCTCGAGGTCCTCGCCGAGCAGGAATACGCGCTCGTCGGCAGCGAGCACCTCGTCGAGCGTCTCCCGGACGGCTTCGAGCACGCTGACCTCAGCCATCGTCGCCCTCCCGGTAGACGTAGCCGTACATGTCCTCGGGCACGGGATCGGGCTGGTCGAGGGCCCACCGGGCCGCGGCGCGCACCTCGACCTCGACGCCCGAATCGATGGCGTCGAGATCCTCGGGCGGGAAGAGGCAGTCCTCCTCGACACGGTTACGGAACAGGGCGATGGGGTCGCGGCTGGCCCAGTTCTCCAGCTCCTCGCGAGGGCGGTAGCGCCGGTGGTCGTCGTCGCTGGAGTGCGCCCACATGCGGAAGCACTTGGCCTCGATGAGGAAGGGGCCGGCGCCGCGGCGGGCCTGGTCGACGGCGGGGCGCACCGTCTGGTAGACGGCGATGGCGTCGAGGCCGTCGACGACGGCGCTCTGGATGCCATAGGCGGAGGCGCGGTCGGCAACGTGGGGGACGGGCATCTCCTTCTCCGTTCGCTCGGAGATGGCGTAGCCGTTGTTCTCGACGAAGAAGATGACGGGGAGCTTGTGGATGGCGGCGAAGTTGAGCGCCTCGTGGAAGTCCCCGCGGCTGGTGCTGCCCTCGCCGCAGCTGGCGAAGGCGACGATCGGGTCGTTGCGCATCTTCGCCCCGAGGGCGACGCCGACGGCGTGCACCAGCTGGGTCGCGACGACGCTGGACTGCGTGAGCACCCGTCGCCTCGCGCTGCCCCAGTGCGAGGGCATCTGGCGACCGAAGGAGTTCGGGTCGTCGAGCTTGCCGAGGGCGTTGAGCATCGCCTCGCGGGCGGTCATACCGAGGACGAGCATGACGCCGAGGTCGCGGTAATAGGGGGCCGCGTAGTCAACGCCTGCCTTGAGGGCCATGCCCGCGCCCACCTGCGCCGCTTCCTGTCCGGCGCCGGCGATGACGAAGTCGGCCCGTCCTTGGCGGTTCAGGGTCATCATGCGCTCCTCAAGCCGCCGCGAGAGGAGCATGTAGCGGTAGATGGCCTCGAGCTGCTCTTCGCTGAGGAGGTAGTCGTCCAGCATCTCGCTGGAGCGTGGGACGCGTGTCTGGCTGGCGGTCATCGTGCGCGGATTCCTTCCGAATCCATGCTAGCAGGGTGGTGTCATGGGGGCTGTTGGCGGTAGATTCGCCGAGTGAGGCGCGCAAGGTTGTGGGGGGCGGCGCTCGCGGTGGTGGTGGCGCTGGGCATGGCGGCAAGCGTGGGAGCACAGTCGCCCGGCACTCCTCACCGATTCGGCGGCTCCGTCACCTTCGACGGTGAGCCAGCGGCCGCCGGCACCTCGGTCACGGCCATCGTCAACGGCGCCGAGTGTGGCTCCGCCACGGTCATCGAGAGCGTTGCAGGCTCGACCTATGCGCTCGATGTGCCCGACAGCTGCGCCGATGCAGGTGACGCTGTCGCCTTCCAGGTCGGTGGCTACCACGCCGCAGAATCCGGAACCTGGAGCGGTAGTGGTCGCACCGACCTGGACCTGACAGCCTCCTCCCAGTCAACTGAGCGATCGTGCCCCGATGGGTGGGAGTGGGACGCCAGATACGGCGAGTGCGCCCCTGACGAACCGGCGGAGGGACCAGCCGAACCAGAAGAGCCAAGCGAACCCGCAACGGTGAATGTTGAGGTGCGAGTCTGGCAACTCGTGTCGAATGCGCTCAGCATCCACATCAGCGCCCGACCCCAAGGCGGTTCCTGGGCCACGCTCGGCACGCTCCCCCTCCCGCTCGACGACGGCTTCAGCAGCGGCGGGACCTTCCGCTATGGCGACATCTCGGTCGAGGGCGTCGAGGTGCGAGTCTGGCAACGGGTCTCGAATGCGCTCCGCATTTACATCAGCGCGCGGCCCGAGGGCGGCTCGTGGGACACGCTCGGCACGATCCTCCTGCCGCTGGACGACGGCTTCAGCCGCAGCGGGACATTCCGCTACGGCGACATCACGGTCGAGGTTCCGGCGCCGGAGCCGGAGGAAACCGCTGAGCCGGTGGAAGCCACGCCGACACCGAGCGACCGAAGCCAGTGCCGCATCGATGAATCGATGGCCGCGCGCGTGATCGCCAGCACAGTCAAGGTCGAAACGCCGACAGGAACGGGGAGCGCCTTCTACATCGGGAACGGCGAGTTCGTCACCGCCGCCCACGTCGTCGACAACAACCCCCGCACGATCACGCTCCGCAACGAACGCGTCAACGCCTCCGCGCGCCTCATCGGATACACATCGCGGGAAGACGGCGACTTGGCGATCCTATCTGCGTCCGCGTCCAACATGGCGGCGCTCGAGTGGGCGGGCGCAATCGGCGAAGGCGCGGAGGTCGCGGTCGTTGGCTACCCCCTGGGGCAGGGACTGCGCGCCTCGATCTCGCGGGGCATCATTTCGCGCACGTTCACGGACCAGGCGGGCGTCTCCCAGATGCAGACGGACGCACCCGCCAATCCCGGTAACAGCGGAGGGCCGCTGGTCGACGCCTGCGGTCGCGTAGCGGGGGTCGTCAGCTGGAAGATCCAACGTGACAGCCAGGGGAACGCGACGGAAGGTCTGGCCTTAGTCGTAGGCGAGCCGACGCTGGCGGCCCGTCTCACCTCTATCCGGTCCGGACAGTACGTCGCCCCCGTCGAGAAGAACTTCCTCACCATCACCGCCTTCTGCACCCAACTGCCCGCCGAGGACTTTACCTCCGCCGAGTGCCACAGCCGCTCGTCAAGCCTCAACCTCACCGGCGGCCGTAGATGGAGCGTCTGGGCCAAGGGAGTTGAAGACTGGGACGACGTCGTCTACCGCTTCAATGAGGAAGGGTCAGGGGTCCGCCAATCGGGCGTAGAAGCAGTCCTTCGGTCTCTGGGCTCGGGCTGCCACGAACTTGAGATAGCCGAGAATGGCATCTCGACACACTGGTCGACGCCCTACGAATTCTGCTTCGCGACAGTGGCGACTGGACCTACATGGGCGCAGATGGATGCGCTCGTTGAGGCGGTATACGAGCGCTGGGATTCGACGCATACCGCACGGGCTGCCCTGTGGGACCAATGGAACGCCATCGTCAGCTACGAACGTGTCCCCTCGCCCAGACTGGCAGAGATAGCCTTGGATGTAGCCGATCTCAGCATCAGGATGGCAGACCGTGTAGGAAACCTCAAAGGGGATCCGGCATTGTTGAATGTGACCGTAGCAGACTGGTGGCTCAAAGCGTGGAACTACTGGCTCAAGGTTGGGGAGATGGACTTAGAACACGCAAGGCACGCCCGCGATGAAGTGACATGGGGCGCGGTGCTGCAGGCGAAGGCCGACCAAGCCACTGCCTACGCCGCACAAAAGCGCGCGGAGTGTGCCGTATGGCGCCTGCTGTATACGAACGCGGAAGTGGTCTGCAACCAGACGGCAGCCGCCGAGCAGGCCGCCACGGAGGCCGAAGCGGCAGCAAGGGCATGGACGCCTCCAGTGGTGGCCACGCCGACCCCATCAACTTGGACTTTGCAGTCGATCGACGGCTCTGCCACGCTGATCGCAGATGACGGGACGTACCTAGGACTCGTAAGTAGCAACCGGTTTGAGTCCGACTCCATATGCAACAGGTTTGGAGATCACGGAAGTCGATTTGCATCGGATAGTGTACGGAACAGGTTCAGCACCTACGGCAGCAGCTTTGGGTTCCAAAGTGCCTACAGCTCATACGCAACCAGCCCTCCTGCCATTTATGTCAATGGGAGAGCGATCGGGTATCTGACCAAGAACGACTTCCTTGCTGGCGCTGTTGATCCCGACGTCTTGTTCGCCACCTACGACTGCGTGTACTAGAGCTTCCGCTACACCTACGTGGCGAGCTCCTGTCAGGCCCGCTCGATGTCGGTGAGGGCGAAGTTCCCCCTTCCCCTGGGCGCGCCGTGCTCGTCGTAGAGGTAGTCGCCGTGGGTGCTGGATAGCTCTTCGCCGGGGGCCAGGGGCGGGCCGACGTCCGGCAGGGCTGCCATCTCCTTCCCGATGGCGCGCATCTGCTCGATGCGCTCCTCGCCTTCAGCCTTGCGCTACTGGCGCTCGCGTTCCAGACGTTCGCGCAGGGCGACCGTAATAGCGCCGGTCTTGGTCTCGCCCGTCAGTTCGGCCAACTCGGCAGCCAGGGGGCAGGTCTCCTCGTTTCTGATCCTGATGGCCATGTCCGGCCTCCCCAACGGCGTTCTGTGCGTCTCTAACGTACAACGATTGTCCCGACTTCCGCCAAGACCAGGCTCCTCGTCTGGCACCTTCCCCTATGCTTGCGGCATGTGCGGGCGGTTCACGATGACGGTGGACGATGTCGAAGCGGTGGCGGTGGCGTTCGGGGTGGAATCGGGGGAGCTGCCGCCGATCCAGGCACGGTTCAATATCGCGCCCACGGACGAGCACGTTGTGGTGCGCATGCGGCGGGAGGACCGGGAGCTGCTGCCGGCCCGCTGGGGCCTCGTGAAGTACGGGTCCAGGGACCGGAAGCAGGCGGCCCGGGGGATCAACGCCCGCGTTGAGGGCGTCGAGACGCGGCCGCTCTACCGGGAGGCGTTCCGCAAGCGTCGGTGCATCGTGCCCGCCGACGGGTACTACGAGTGGGTGGGGACGAAGGAGAACCGCCAGCCGTTCTGGTTCCACCGCCCGAACGGGGAGCTGCTGGCCTTCGCGGGGCTGTACGAGTGGTGGCGCCCCACGCCCGAAAGCTGGGAGGCGACGTTCACCATCCTGACCTGCCCGCCGAACGAACTGGCATCCCGCATCCATGACCGCATGCCGGTCATCCTGCCGGAGGACCGCATCGACGAGTGGATCTTCGGCGGCGAGCGCGAGCCGGACGAGTTGAAGGCGATGCTGGGGCCCGCGCCCGAGGACTACCTGGTGGTGCGTCCCGTCTCGCAGCGGGTGAACAGCGTGCGTAACGACGGGCCGGACCTGGTCGAGGAGCTGACCTCGGAGACGGGCGAGCAGCTAGACCTGTTCACGGGGGCGTAACCCGGCCGCGGACCGCCCGTGGTTGACAGGCGGGCGACGCCCTATCATGGGCGCCACAGGGTAGGGATACCGTTCCGGGTGAGTCTGAGCGCCGCGACACGCGGCGGACCCGGGCGGCGCGGCGGCTTCCTTTCGTCGTTGTCGTGTTGGAGCATGTGCCCGCTGCCCGGAGGAGCGCGAGCGAGTGAGTACAGTCGAACGCCCCAGGACCGTCGGTGAACTGCGAGAGTCGGGCTACCGGCCCATGCCCGTGCGCGAGGAGATGCGCAAGAACCTGATCGCGCGGATTCGCTCCGGGGAAGAGCTGTTCCCCGGCGTGTACGGCTACGACGAGACCGTCATTCCGCACATCGTGAACGCGATCCTGGCGGGCCAGGACATCATCTTCCTGGGAGAACGGGGACAGGCGAAGTCGCGCATCATCCGCTCGCTGACCGCCCTGCTCGATGACGCCTACCCGGTACTGGCGGACTGCGAGATTCCCGAGGATCCGTTCGACCCGATTACCACGCAGGGCCGGCAGATCCTCGAGCAGCAGGGCGACGACGCGCCCCTCGTCTGGCTCGACCGGAGCCAGCGCTACGGCGAGAAGCTGGCGACGCCCGACATCACGATCGCCGACCTCATCGGCGAGGTGGACCCGATCAAGGTAGCGGAAGGGCGCTACCTGTCGGACGAGCTCACGATTCACTACGGGCTGGTGCCGCGCACAAACCACGGCATCTTCTGCATCAACGAGCTGCCCGACCTTGCGGAGCGCATCCAGGTTGGCCTGCTGAACATCATGGAGGAGCGCGACGTCCAGATCCGGGGCTACCGCGTGCGGCTGCCGCTGGACGTGTTCGTGGTTGCGAGCGCGAACCCCGAGGACTACACGAACCGGGGTCGCATCATCACGCCGCTGAAGGACCGCTACGGGGCCCAGGTGCGGACGCACTACCCCCAGCGCATCGAGCACGAGATCGACATCGTCGAGGCGGAGCACCATCCCGTCCCCGCCGACTTCAGCGTTTCGGTGCCCGCCTACATGAAGGAGATCATCGCGGAAATCACGCGGCTGGCGCGGCGCAGTCCCGACGTGAACCAGCGCTCGGGCGTGAGCGTGCGGGCGAGCATCGCGAACTACGAGAGCATGCTCGCGAACTCGCTGCGTCGCGCGATCGTGAACGGCGAGGAGGAGGCCGTTCCGCGCGTGAGCGACCTGCCCTTCGTCGTGCCCACCCTGAGCGGCAAGGTGGAGCTGGAGACGATCGAGGACGGCCGCGAGGACCAGATCATCGAGAAGCTGATCCAGGGCGCGGTCGTGGCCGTGTTCAACCGGCTCTACAACCTCGCGGACCTCGAACCGATCGTGGCGCGCTTCAAGGCGGGCATCTCCGTCGAGGTCGGGGAGATGACCTCGAGCGAGGACTACAAGGGACTGTTGAACACGATCGAGGGGCTGGACGAGGCGCTCC
This sequence comes from Dehalococcoidia bacterium, assembly GCA_022827945.1. GTDB lineage: Bacteria > Chloroflexota > Dehalococcoidia > Tepidiformales > Tepidiformaceae > UBA2991. The sequence continues at coordinate 23,972 of JAJEIT010000027.1, forward strand.
AGGTCGTCGAGGCCGGTTCTCCCGGCGAGGTAGCCGCCGGCACCGAGTTCATCCTTGAGGGGCTGCACCTGAACAAGCGGCTGAACAAGGACCGCGTCGGGGCGAAGATCCAGTATCGGGGATGAGCTGGCGCATCGACCCGTTTCCGGAAGGTGGCCCCCTGTTCGAGGGGGCCATCGCCGTCTACGCGGCGGCGTTCGCGCCACCTCCCTACAGCGATCCGGATCGGGGCGAGGAGATTCGCTACCGGCTGCGGCGTCTCCACCGCGACCGCGATGGCTTCCGGGGGTTCATCGCGCTCGGTGAGCCGGAGGAGCAGGGCGTCCCCGAGCACGGCGTCGTGGGGATGACTTACGGGTACCGGAGCCTGCGGGGGCATTGGTGGCGCGACGCCGTCGCGAGGGAGCTGGACCGGAAGGGGCGCAAGCGCTGGCTGGGGAACGCCTACGAGCTGGTCGAGATCGCCGTGCACCCCGACTTCCAGAGCCTGGGCATCGGCGCGCTCCTTGTCGAAGCGCTCCTGGCGGGGCGACCGGAGAAGACGTGCGTCCTCAGCACGCGCACGGATAGCCGGGCCCACGAGCTCTACGGCCGCCTCGGGTTCGAGGTCATCACGGAGATGACATTCACACCGGGGGGTGCGCCGTTCTACGTCATGGGGAAAGTGCTGGGCTGAGGGGTTGTCGCCGTGTCACGAATAGTGCATGGTACAAGAGCATGGGCACGAAGCTGACAGAAACCGAAGTCCGCGAAGCGTTCGGAGATCTTGACGAGCGAGCACGCGAGCTTGAGGCATTTTCCCGCGGAGCGAGGATCTTCTCCGCTCACCAGGCACGCATCGAAGCCGAGTATGAGAACAGCTGGATCGCTATCCACGAGGATGATCTCGCCGCGGAGAACATCATCGCGGCGGACAGCCCGGACGAGCTGAGCACCAAGCTGGAGCAGTACGGGCCTCCCGAGAGAGAGTGCTTCGTTCGCCTTGTCACTTCAAGCAAGCAACCTCTCATCCTCTAGCATGACGATAAGCGGCCAGTGTGAAGAACTGACGGGACGCCCCTTCATGGACGGGTAGGTCGAGTTCCCTCGACTCGGGATTCAAGGCAGGGTCTTCTTTCTTCTGGATACCGGCGCCGACAACACCGTGCTGATGCCTGCCGACGCCGCAAGCATGGACAAGCCCTATGGCACCCTCGCTCCGGCACAGGAGACTGCTCACGGCATCGGAGGAGAAGCTCGGTACGACCCGGAACCCGCGCTCCTGCTGTTCCCTGGGGAAGACACTCTCTACCTGTATGACTTCGACCTGGAAGTCGCCGAACCCAGCGAACACAACCGGGGGCTCCCCTCCCTACTGGGGCGCGACATCCTGAACCGTTGGCTCATGCGCTATGAGGCGCCCCGCGACCTGCTCGAAGCCGAGGTTGACTCGGCAGATCTGGTTCTCCCCCGGAGCCGCTAACGGGCCCAGAATTCCTAGACCGACAACCGCGTCGGGTTCTCCAGGATGGTCTGGATCTCCTTCAGGAAGCGGGCGCCCTCGGCGCCGTCGCTGACGCGGTGGTCGGCGCTCAAGGCGAGGGTCATCAGCTGGCGGACGGCGATGTCGCCGTCGACGACGGCGGGGCGCTCGGTGACGGACCCGGCGCCGAGGATGGCGGCCTGGCCGGCGTTGATGATGCCAACGAGGACGTCGATGCCGTAGGCGCCCAGGTTCGTGATGGTGAACGTGCCGCTGGAGTACTCCTCGGCGCGGAGCTTGCCTGCGCGGGCGCGCTCCACGAGCGCCGTCGATTCCTCCGCGATTTGCGGGAGCCCCTTCGCGGCCAGGTCGAGAAGGGCGGGAGCGACCAGGCCCTCATCGAGGGCGACGCCGATGTTGATGTCGACCTGCTGGTGGTACTGGATGCCATCGTCCGTAAGGGAGGCGTTGAACTTGGGGTGGCTCAGCAGTGCGACGGCGCAGGCCCGCACGATGAGGTCGTTCACGCTGACCCTCTGGGCGTCCTCGAGCACGAGGTTGACGTGGCGGCGGAAGGACATCGCCTCGGTCATGTCGACGTCGACGGTGAGGTAGTAGTGGGGTTGCTGCTGCTTGGCGTCGGTCATGTTGCGGGCGATGGCGGCGCGCATGCGGGAGAGGGGTTCGACGCGGGCGGGGTCGGCGGGAGGCGGGGGCGGGGCGGGGCGTTCGGGCTCGACGGTGGGCACGCCCGCGGGGGCGTGGTTGTCCCGGGCGGCGATCGCGGCCTCCACGTCGCGGCGGAGGATGCGCCCGTCGGGGCCCGAGCCCGTGACTTCGTCGAGATCGATGCCCGCATCGCCCGCGATGCGGCGGGCGACAGGGGAGACGCGCACGCGCCGCGAGCCGAAGGTTTCGTCGATGGCGTCGGCGTTGGCGGCGGCGGCAGCGACGGCGCGGGGCGTGGGCTTCTCCGCCGGCGCGTGGCGTTCGACCTCGGGCATCTCTTCGTCGGCGTCACCAAGGAGGGCGATGACCTCGCCGACAGGGACGACGTCACCTTCGGCAGCGACGACCTGGCGGAGGACGCCAGCGTCGAAGGCCTCGAGCTCGACGGTCGCCTTGTCCGTCTCGATCTCGGCGATGATGTCGCCACGCTCGATGGTGTCCCCGGGAGCCTTGAGCCAGCGCACCAGGGTGCCTTCGGTCATGTCGGCGCCCATCTGCGGCATCACTACTTCGAGAGCCATACGCGCGCCTCCTAGAGCATCGCCAACACCGCCTCGACCACATCCTCTTCGGAGGGCAGGGCGGCGTATTCGAGGTTGCGGTTGTAGGGCATGGGCACGTCCTTGCCCGCTACGCGGGCGACGGGCGCGTCGAGCCAGTCGAAGGCGCGCTCCATGATCTGGGCGGCGATCTCGCCGGCGAAGCCGCCGAACTTCCAGTCATCCTCGACGACGACGGCTCGGTTGGTGCGCCGCACGGAGCGGATGACCGACGACATGTCGAGCGGGCGGATGGTTCGTAGGTCGATGACGTCGGCGGTCAGGCCGTGCTCGGCGGCGAGCATGTCGGCGGCGCGGTAGCACTGGTGGACGCTGCCGCTGTAGCCGACGAGCGTGACGTCCTTCCCGGAGCGAACCGTCGCGGCCCGGCCGAACTCGACGAGGTGGTCGGGGTCGTCGGGAACCTCGCCGCGGGCGCCGTAGAGAGCCGTGTGCTCGATGAAGACGACGGGGTTTGGCTCGCGGAACGAGCGCTTGAGCAGGCCCTTGGCGTCGCCGGGGAAGGCCGGGCAGACGACCGTGAGTCCGGGGAAGTGGGCGAACATGCCCTCGAGGCTGTGGCTATGGGTGGCGCCAAGCTGGCTGCCACCGCCGCTGGCCATTCGCAGGACAAGAGGTACGTTCACCTGGCCGCCGCTCATGTAGTGGAGCTTGGAAGCGTTGTTCACGATCTGGTCGAGGGCGACGAGGCTGAAGTTGATGGTCATGATCTCGACCATGGGGATGAAGCCCGCGAGGGCGGCGCCGACGCCCGCGCCGACGATGCCGGACTCGGAGATGGGCGTGTCGCGGACGCGCTCGGGGCCGAACTCGTCAAGCAGACCGCGGGTACAGGCGTAGGAACCGCCGTAGGCGCCAATGTCCTCGCCCATAAGGAAGACGCGCTCGTCTCGCAGCATCTCCTCCCGCATCGCCTCGCGGATTGCGTCGCGCATGCGCATTTCGGTCATCCGGAATCCCCCTCGTACTCCTTCGTGATGTGGTCGTAGAGGGTGTGGAGACCGGGCTCCGGGCTGGCGTCGGCGTAGGCGACGGCCTCGTCGACCTCGGCGTCAACCTGGGCGACGAGCGCCTCGTATGAGGCCTCGTCCATGAGACCGTCGGCGGTCATGGAACGCTTGAGTCGCTGGATGGCATCGCGCTTGCGGTACTCCTCGACCTCCGCCTTCGTGCGGTAGAGCTCGGGGTCGGCCATGGAGTGGCCGCGGTACCGGTAGGTAAGGGCCTCGATGAAGTAGGGTCCATTCCCCTCGCGAACGTGGGCGAGGGCGAGCTGGGTGGCGGAGTAGACCTCGAGCACATCCATGCCGTCGATGCGGACGCTCGGCATCTGGTAGGAGGCGGCGATCTTGTAGACGTCGTTCGCGAGGGAGTCGTCGAAGGGGACGCCCATGCCGTAGCCGTTGTTCTCGCAGAACCAGACGACGGGGAGCTTCCAGATAGCAGCGAGGTTGAGGGCCTCGTGGAACTCGCCTTCCCCCACACCGCCGTCTCCGAAGATGCAGAGCGCGGCCCAGTCCTCACCGCTCAGGTTGGCGGCGAGTCCGAGCCCGGCGGCGATGGGCATGTGGCCGGCGACGATGGCGTAGCCGCCGAGGAAGTTGCGGTCGACGTCGAAGATGTGCATCGAGCCGCCGCGGCCCTGGTTGGTGCCGCCGACGCGGGCGAAGAGCTCGGCCATGATGCGGTTGGCCTCGACCCCGCGGGCGAGGGCGTGCCCGTGATCGCGGTAATGCGTGACGATCTTGTCGTCGGCGCGGAGGGCGTTGATGGCGCCGACGGCGCAGGCTTCCTCACCTGTGTAGAGGTGGAGGAAGCCACGGATTTTGCCGCGCGTATACATCTCGGCGCACTTCTCCTCGAAGCGCCTGATGAGCAGCATCTCGTAGAGGAACCGCTGCTGCAGATCGCCGTCGGGGGGCTCTCCCACGATGGTGGGGATGGCCTGTCCAACGCTCACAATTGCATCCTCTTCACACCCACTAGCAGTTCAGTGTAGGCGACGAGCGGTAACCGCGCGCTTACCGAAGGAGGTGCGGGCCGCAGGGCCGGGCAGGCGCTAGACTCGCCGAATGGACCGCGAACTGGAGGAGCTGACCGGCATCGCGCGGAGGGCCGCCGCCCTTGCGGGAAATGTCGTGATGCCCCTCTACGAGCAGCGCCTCACGGTCGAGTTGAAGGCGGACGGTACGCCGGTCACGGAGGCGGATCGGCGGGCGGAGGAGGCGATGCGCGAGCTGTTCGCGCGGGAAACGCCGGGGTTCGGGGTGCTGGGGGAGGAGCAGGGCGAATCGGCGGGAGACGGGCGCCACCGCTGGGTGATCGACCCGATCGACGGGACGAAGAGTTTCATCCACCACGTGCCCCTGTTCGGGACGCTCGTTGCACTGGAGCGCGACGGCGAGCCGGTGGTCGGCGTGGTCGCGTGCCCGGCGGTGGGGGAGACGGCATGGGCGTGCCGGGGGGGAGGCGCGTTCCTGAACGGCGAACTGACGCGCGTCAGCGAGGCCGACTCGCTCAGCGAGGCGACAGTGCTGACGACCTCGTCGGCGAGCCTGCAACGGAGGTCGCCCGACGGCTTCGCGCGGCTCGCGGCGGAAGCAGGGCTGCTGCGCTCGTGGGGCGACTGCTACGGCTACCTGGCGGTCATCGCGGGACGGGCCGAGGCGATGATCGACCCCGTCGCGAACCCGTGGGACATCGCGCCGTTCGCCGTGCTCATGGGGGAAGCGGGAGGGCGGTTGACGACATGGGAGGGGGTCGACGGAGCGGGGGAGGACGCGGTTGCGACAAACGGGCGCATCCACGAAGCGCTGCTCGACGTGCTAAGGGCGGGAGGGGACGGGGCCTAGGCGCCGGCGACGACCTTCAGGGCGCGCACGCGGCCGGGCTCGTCGACCTCGCCGACACCGACGAAGGAGCCATCGGCGCCGTAGAGGCGCGCGAGGGTAGCGGGGCGCAGGAAGCCGCCGCGCGTCCAGGCCACCTGGCCGCTGCGGAGCTGCTCGGCGTGGCTGACGGTGAGGATGGCGGCGGCGCTCTCGGCAATGCCCTCGTCGGCGGGGCGCACGACCTCGTCCAGCTTTCCCGCTCCGGCGAAGGCGCCGAGCGCCTCGACGGGCACAGCTTCGCGAACGTCGAAGGGCCCGCTGCCGGTGCGCCGCAGGCTGGCGAGGTGGGCGCCGCAACCGATGGCGCGTCCGATGTCGCGGGCGAGACTGCGCACATACATGCCCGGGCCACAGTGCACGTCCACGCGGAGGCGGTCGGGGGCGGTGCGTTCGAGCGCGAGGGAGGTGACGCGCACGGGGCGGGGCCGCAGCTCGGGCGTCTCGCCCTCGCGAGCGAGGGCGTACGCGCGGCGACCCTCGACCTTGACGGCGCTGTACGCGGGCGGCGTCTGCATGATCTCGCCGGTGAACCGGCGGGCGATCGCGTCCAGGTCGAGGTCGCCCTCAGGCGCCTCGCCGCTGGCGGTGGGCGCGCCCTCGGCGTCGTCCGTATCGGTCTCCTGGCCGAGGGCGATCTCGCCCTCGTAGGCCTTCTCGCTCGCCATCATGTACTCGACAAGGCGGGTGGCGCGCCCGAGGCAGAGAACGAGCAGGCCGGTCGCCATCGGGTCGAGGGCGCCCGTGTGGCCGATGCGGCGCTGGCCGGTGAGGCGGCGGGAGCGGGCGACGACGTCGTGGCTCGTCCAGCCGGGCTCCTTGTCGATGAGAAGCACGCCGGTGAGGCCGGAGTCGCCCTTGCGGCGCCTGCTCACGTTTCGGAGTCGGGTCCGCGGTCGCGGGCGAGGTCGGCAATGGTCGAGGCGAGGCGGGCGCCGCGCTCGATGGAAGGGTCGAACTGGAACGTGAGGGAGGGGGTGCGGCGCATGCGCAGCCGGCGGCGCAGCTCGCGTTCGAGGTAGGCGGAAGCGCTCTGGAGGCCGGCGAGGGCGTCGTCGCGCTCCTCCTCGCTGCCGAGGTGGGAGACATAGACGGCGGCCACGCGGAGGTCCGCGCTTACCTCGACCTCGGTGATGCTCAGGAGTGCCCCTTCGAGGCGGGGATCCTTCAGGTCCCGCTGGACGAGGTTGCTGATCTCCTCACGGAGCAGCTCGCTGACACGGCTTGTGCGCCGGCTCATGGGAATTCCTTCCGGGGTCGCGTTAGTTCACGCGCTGCTGGTGGTAAAACTCCAGCACGTCGCCCTCTTCGAAGGCATCGAAGCGTTCGAGGACGATGCCGCACTCGAAACCCTGCTGCACCTCGCGCACATCATCCTGGAAGCGCCGCAGTCCACCGCAGCTGGTGTCGGCGACCTCTTCGCCGTTGCGAAGGACGCGAACGCGGTCACCCCGGAGAAGGGTGCCGTCGGTCACGTAGGAGCCGGCGATCTGACCGACGCGGCTGGAGCGGAAGAGCTGCCGGACCTCGGCGGTACCATCGACCACGCGTTCGTAGACGGGTTCGTAGAGGCCCTCGAGCGCCTGCTCGACGCTTTCGAGGAGCTGGTAGATGACTTCGTAGGAGCGAATCTCCACGCCGTTGATCTCCGCCTGGCTGGCGGCGGACGGCTCGGTGCGTACGTTGAAGGCGAGGATGATCGCGCCCGAGGCACCGGCGAGCATGACATCGGACTCGCTGACGGGCCCGGTCGAGGTGTGGATGACCTTCACCTTCACCTCGCCGGTGCCGAGACCCTGAAGGGAGCCGCGGATGGCCTCGGCGCTGCCGCGCACGTCGGTCTTGAGGATGAGCACCAGCTCCTTGACGTTTCCGGCGCTGACCTCGTGGAAAAGGGTGTCGAGGGTGACGTGGCCACGACGGGCGCCGGACGCTCCCTCGGCTTCGCGACGGGTCTGCTCGACGATGCGTCGGGCGGCCCGTTCGCTCTCGACCACCTCGATGGCGTCGCCGGCGGCGGGGACGTCCTCAAGCCCCATGATGCGCACGGGGCGGGCGGGACCGGCCTCATTGAGGCGCTCGCCGCGCTCGTCGAACATCGCCTTCACCTTGCCGCTGATGAGGCCGCTGACGAGCGCGTCGCCCTGCCGCAGGGTGCCGTTACGGACGAGGACGGTGGCGAGGGGTCCGCGCCGGGAGTCGAGCTCGGCTTCGACGACCGTCCCCGTCGCGGGGCGGTCGGGATTGGCCTTGAGCTCCTGGATCTCGGAGACGAGGTCGATGGACTCGAGCAGGTCGCCAAGACCGGCGCCGGTGGTGGCGGAGACGGGCACGGCAAGGACATCGCCGCCGTAGTCCTCGACGACGACGCTCTGCTCGGTGAGCTGCTGCTTGACACGGTCGGCGTCGGCGGCGGGAAGGTCGGTCTTGTTGATAGCGATGATCATGGGCACGTCGGCGGCGCGGACGTGGTCGATCGCCTCGATGGTCTGGGGCATCACGCCATCGTCAGCGGCCACGACCACGACGGCGACGTCGGTGATCTGGGCGCCGCGGGCGCGCATGGCGGTGAAGGCCGCGTGGCCCGGCGTGTCGATGAAGGTGATGGGGCTCCCGCCGCGCTCGATCTGGTAGGCGCCGATGTGCTGGGTGATGCCACCAGCCTCGCCGGCGACGACGTTCGTCTCGCGGATGGCGTCGAGCAGGCTCGTCTTGCCGTGGTCGACGTGGCCGAGGATGGTCACGACGGGGGGACGGGGGGCGCCCGCGTCCTGGCCTTCCTCACCCTCCTCATCCTCGCGAACAGCGGTGGCGACGGCTGCGGCGGCGGCCTCCGGGGAAGGCGCGATGCCCAGCTCGGACGAGACGATCGCGGCGGTCTCGTAGTCGATCGTGTCGTTCATGGCAGCCATGACGCCGTGCGTCATGAGGCGCTTGATCGCCTCGATGGGGGAGATGCCCAGGCGCTCGCTGAGCCCCTTGACGGTGATCGCCTCGGGGAGGGTGACGGTGCGCGGACCGGACGACTGTCGGGCTGTCATGCTTCCTCCGCGCCTGTGTCGGGAATGGTCTCGAAGTACCGCCGCAGACCCTCGATATCGCCGGAATTCGGGGACACTCGCAGGGCCTTGCCTATGGTAGCGCCTCCAAGGGCGCGCTCCCAACAGGAACGGCTGTGGTGGAGGTACGCGCCCCTTCCGGCAAGGCGCTGGCCGGGCGATTCGACGGCCACAGCGCCCTCGGGGGAGCGCACGAGGCGCACGAGGCCCCGCTTGCCGGCGACTTCGCGGCAGCCGATGCAGGTGCGCTGCGGCTCACGACGGGCGACTGCCATGGCGAGCCTCAGTGGATCCGGCCGGAGTAGTCGATGTCGTCTTCGAACTCGTCTTCTTCTTCGACGCGCGGTCCGCGGCGACGGCGGCGCTTGGGCTGGTCCTCTTCCTCGCGAGTGGGAAGCACGTCCTCGGCGAAGCGGATGGCGGTGGGGCGTTCCTCCGGCACGACGAGCGTCGGCACCTGGTACTCCTCGCCCTCCTCGTCGTCGAATTCTTCCTCCCCGTAGTCCTCGGCCTCGCGCGTCTCCTCGTCGGGGATCTCCATCTCGGCGAGGGCGGCGGGGAAGGCAAGGTCCTCCTCCTCGGCGCTTGCGACGGCAGCGGCCGACTCCTCAGCGACGGCGGGCGTCGCGACGGGCACGGCAGCGGCCGGGCGCGGCACCTCGATCTCGATCGGGGGCAGCGGCTCGTCGGGAAGCTGGAGGATGTCGAGGTCCGGCTCGGTGCCGGGCGGGAAGGCATCGAAGGCGGCGGGCGCCTCGACGATGGTGGCGCCTTCGGTCTCGCGCTCCGTCCCCGTCTGGCTGCGGATGCTGATGCGGAAGCCAGAGAGCTTGGCGGCGAGGCGGGCGTTCTGCCCCTCCTTGCCGATGGCGAGGGAGAGCATCGAGTCGGGAACGACGATGATGGCCTCGCGGGAGTCCTCATCGAGCTGGACATCGACGACCTGCGCCGGGCTGAGGGCGTTGGTCACGAAATTCACCGGGTCGGGATCCCACTTGATGATGTCCACGCGCTCGCCACCGAGCTCGTTGACCACGTTCTGGATACGGGAGCCGCGCATGCCCACGCAGGCCCCGATCGGGTCGACACTGGCAGCGCGTCCGTGGACGGCGACCTTGCTGCGGTGGCCGCCCTCGCGGGCAATGGCCTTGACCTCGACGCGGCCCTGCGAAATCTCAGGCACTTCGACCTCGAGCAGGCGGCGGAGCAGGAGGCGGTGGCCCCGGCTGACGATGACCTGGGGCCCCTTGATCTCGTCGTTCACCTCGAGCAGGAGCACCTTGACGCGCTGGCCGGCGCGAAGGTGCTCGTTGCGGACCATCTCGCTGCCGGGCAACAGGGCCTCGGTGCCGCGACCGATCTCGACGGTGGCCTGACGGGACTCGACACGCTGAACGGTCGCGAGCAGGACCTCGCCCTGCTTGTCCGCGTACTCCTCGTAGATCGCGCCGCGCTCCGCCTCGCGGAGGCGCTGGAGAACGACCTGCTTGGCGGTCTGGGCCGCGATGCGGCCGGCGTTCTCGGGCGGCTTCACCTCGAACTCGAGCACGTCGTCGATGCGCGCGTCGGGCTTGTAGCGCTTCGCCTCTTCGAGGTCCATCTCGAGGTTCGAATCCTCGACATTGCGCACGACGGTCCTCTGGATGAAGGCGCTGATATCGCCCGTCTCGCCGGAGATGCGGACGTGCACCTCGGGGCCTTCCTCGCCATCACGGCGGTAGGCCGAGGCGAGCGCGGCTTCAACGGCCTGGAAGATCACCTCGCGGGCGAGGTTCTTCTCCGCGGCCAGCTGGCTGATCGCAAGCAGAAAATCGTTCTTCATCGTTGTTCAACAAAAAAGGCGGGCAACGCGCCCACCTCTCCCTAGGGATTGGCCTTCATCACTATAGCAGACGTGCGGTTAGCGGGCTCCCGAGCCGGTGCGCGGCGGCCGCGAGACGCGGGCGTGCAAACCGCCCACTTCGCGGATACGCCGGTCGGCCAGGGCGACCGCCTCGTCGAGCGGCGTGCCGCCGTTCTCCCGGGCGCGCTCAAGGAGCTCGATGACGGTCGCTTCGATGCCGTCGACCCGGCGGTTGGCGCGGTCCAGGCGGTACTCGTGGCCGACCTCCTCGGCAAGGTTGATGACCCCGCCGGCGTTCACGATGAAGTCGGGGAGGTAGAGGATGTCGCGAGCCGCGAGGTCGGCGGCGAGCTCGTCGTCGGCCAGCTGGTTGTTGGCGCTGCCGACGACAGCCGCGCACCGAAGCTCGGGGATGGTCTCGGGGTTGAGAGCGCCCCCGAGGGCGCAGGGCGCGAAGACGTCGCACGCGGTAGCGTGGATGGCGTCGGCAGCAGCGACATCGGCGCCGATCTCCTGGGCGAGAGCTTTCACCGCCTGCTGGTTGACGTCGGCGATGGTGAGGTGGGCGCCGCCCGCGGCGAGGAGCCTCGCGAAGGCGCCTCCCACCTTGCCGACACCCTGGATAGCGACGTGCCGGCCGGAGAGGTCGGTGGAGCCCCAGAGGAAACGGGCCGTGCCGCGCATGGCGGCCATCAACCCGCGGGCGGTGACGGGGGAGGGGTCGCCGGAGCCGCCGGTGTCGTGGGAGGCGCCGGTGACGTACCCGGTCTCGCGGGCAATCACCTCCATGTCCGCGGTGGTCGTGCCCACGTCCTCGGCGGTGACGTAGGCGCAGCCGAGCGACTCGACGGCGCGGCCGTAGGCGCGCAGCAAGCGCTCGGACTTGCAGGCGCCGGGATCGCCGATGATGACGCCCTTGCCTCCGCCGTGATCGAGCCCGGCGGCGGCGTTCTTTCGGGTCATGGCGC
>JAJEIT010000038.1 GCA_022827945.1 Dehalococcoidia bacterium
CATGATCGCGATCCGATCGCCGATGCGGACCGCCTCGTCCAGGTCGTGCGTGATGAAGATGATCGTCTTGTGCAGTTCGGCCTGGAGCTTGGCCAGCTCCTCCTGGAGTTCGCGACGGATGACCGGGTCGAGCGCGCTGAACGGCTCGTCCATCAGCAGCACGGGCGCGTCCTGGGCGAGCGCCCGCGCCAGCCCCACGCGCTGCTTCATGCCCCCGCTCAGCTGGTCGGTCATGCGGTCTCCCCACCCCTTCAGCCCGACTGCCGTCAGGGCTTCTTCCGCGCGCTCGCGGCGATGGCGTTTCTCCACGCCGTTCACCTCGAGCCCCCACGCGACGTTCTCGACCACCGAGCGATGCGGGAGCAGCCCGTAGTGCTGGAACACCATCGCCACCTCGCTCCGGCGCAGCTCCCGCAGCTCCTCCTCGTCCATTGCCGTGATCTCCCGGTCGTCCAGCCACACCTCGCCCGCCGACGGCTCGATCAGCCGGTTGATGCAGCGCACGAGGGTCGACTTGCCGCACCCCGAAAGCCCCATCACCACGAACAGCTCGCCCCGCTTCACGTCGAACGTCACGTCCGCGAGCGCGAGCACGGAGTCGTGCATCTCCTGGATCGCTTCCTTGCTCGTCCCGGTCCTGGCGCGCGCCAGCGCCCCGTCCTCGTTCCCGCCAAAGACCTTGTAGACGTTCCGCACGGCGACTGCCGTCTCGCCTCCCGGCGCGCTTGCTTCAATCGACATGACCGTTGCGATGCCCGTTTCACACGGTGGGGACTGGTGGCAGGACCGGGGGGGGGTATTCCCGGGGAGCTCCTGCGCGCTGCCTCTTCTACCGGATGGGGGATACTCGCATGGTATCAGAACGAGCGTGCGGCAGCAGCGGCAGGATAGACGGGCTGGTGCATCGGCGGGAAATCCCCATCCTGGTGGTCTATTCTTCGCCGACTCGGGGCATCAAGGCGAAGAATGCGTCAGCTCTGGCGATAACGGATTCCAGATCTTCTGTCCGAAATACCTCTTGCGAGAGCTGCTCACACCCATCCTGCGTAATGCAGTCGATCGCGGTCTTTTCCCACAGAGGCCTGCATCCCCACGTTCTCACGACCTCTGCGAGGGGGGCGGAGGTCTTGTGGTGACGTACTCTTTCGGCGATGTCAGACGTGAAACCAACCTTGAAGCGACCGGGATCGAATTCTGGTTCCAACGCGATCAAGTAGAAGAGCTCACCATGGGGATCGTCCCGTTCCCCTCCATCGATGGCCCCGCCAGCCAGGTGCGGCTTCATTCTCTCGTAGTCCGCCCAACTCACATACGAGATTCTCTGTCCTCTGGAGTTCGCACTCTTCACCTTTGAAGCTTCGATGCCGAGTCGCTTAGCGAGCTTATGGACTGTCTGTCTGATTGTGCCGTGCGTAGCGGCGATCTCGATGATGGATATCTGGCCCCGGTCGCGGGAGGTCACAGCGGTCTCCACCGACTACGTGTCGAAGACGGCACTCACAGGGCAGGAGAATCCGGGCAGAACATCGTGTCCATCGAGAGTGTCATCCTGGGCGAGCGTCGTGACGCTGCCGTCAGACATGTGGACATCGACCGTGCGGGTCTCGGGATGCACAACCCAGACCAACTGCACGCCGTGACCCAGCCACATGTGGGCCTTGTCGTGGACCTCGCGGCGGCTGTCGCTGGGGGAAGTGACCTCCACGACGATGTCGGGAGCGACTTCGGCGTATCCCGTGACGCGCCTGCCCTCCGGCACCTTCTCGGCGGAGAAAAAGGCGATGTCCGGCTCCCGGACCGTATCGGGGTCACGATCGAGCCAGACGCCCGCGTCCGATCCCATCAGCCTCCCGAGCTTGCGGGGCTTGATGAACTTCCCCATCTCGATCCCGAGATTCATGACGATCTCGCCATGTTCCTGTCCCGACGCCATGGTCTCGCAGAGTACTCCCCGAATCAGTTCGCCGCGGACGCCCTCGCGATACAGTCGCAGCAGGTCGTCGGCGGTAAGCAGTTTCGCCTCGGTCGTCGTCGTGGTCGTCATCGCTCTGCTCCCGCGCCTGCTCAGTCTACATCGAGCTGCCGTTGGCGCGCGCCTGCCGTGGCAGAGCGTTTCCCCTCACACGGCAAGGTGACCGCACGGAACCTCAAAGTTAGCCGGTAGCTCTCCACCGCGAATCGGCACTGCGACATCAAGCACAAGAAAGGGAGCCATTCTCGCTGGGCGTGGTGGTGGGAGTCCGGGTGCGAGGACTGGCGCACAGTCACGATCGTGCACGCCGAGAATTGAAGGATCTGCTAGCCGGAAGACTCGCCGGAGCCTGAGCCTGTGAGTCTGGCGAGCACGAAGGGCCGGCGCGCCACGATCGCATGCCAGATCATCTCTTCCGACCAGTCGGGGTGTTGCGCCTGCAGGAGAGCGGCGGCGAGGACTTCCGCTTGGCTGACGATCTCTGGGGCGAGTCTCCGAGCCAGTCTGTCAATGTTGCCGGCTAGCTGGTGGGCGAGGCGGTGCTGTCGTTCCTGTAGGTCCGGGTAATCGAGAAGATCGTTCGAGTCGCTCGTGCTCACGGTTGGGCCTCCTGTGTCCACAGTGTAGCGACGGGGCGGATTCTTCCCGATCTGGTGGTGGCGCGCCCGACCATTAGCGGACATCCAAAGGCGGGGGTGCAAAACGCGTGTCTCGCTCCGCCACGTCACCGTCGCGCCAGCGGGTCCGACTGCGACACGTGACTGAGATCAAGACACCCCTCCGCAGTTGTTTCCGCGCTCCCACCCGCAAAGCGTGCGCGCTGGGGCGGTGTAGGAGCGTCGCCGTGAGTAAGGTCGGAAGTCGGCGACGCATGGTGGCGTAAGTCCGCCCCGAGCAGCCGGGGGTGTCACCCCGACCATAGCTGTCGCACCACCTGAAAGGATTCTCGCTCGCTCGTTTGGCGACCCTAAATGGGCCGTTCCGTGGCCGCGCGGTCTCACCGGGCTCGAGAACACCCACCGGAAGCGAGTACCCGGTCGCGCCGCATTTGCGTCGTGCGGAGATCCGCTCTCCGCCTGTCCTGGAAACGCGCGGGAGCAGGCGTTCGACCCGGAACTCCTCCAGTTGGGGATTATATACTAGGGTTGACTGCCAGTCGGGCGCGCCTTCGGAGGGCGGTACGTGAGCACCGCCTTCGCCACGTCCTCCGGCGTCGCATCCCCGTAGTCAGCCGGTAGCCCCGGCTCGCGCTCCCGCTTCGCTGGCGTGTGGACCGGACGGTAGCGGGAGTCGTCCCGCCAGCGGTCCTCGATACTGCCGCCCTTGCCCTCCGGCATGGCTGCCCCCTAGCTCATCTCGTTCCGCACGCGCTCCGCCTTCGCCGTGGCGTTGTCCTGCGCGATGCGGGCCAGCGTCTCGTCCTTGAGCCAGCCGTCCCGCTTGTTCTCGCGCACAAGGCCGCGGAGCGTGTAGCGGTCGCCCTTCTTCCCGTTGCACGGCTGGCACAGAAGGATGCGGTTCGTGATGTCGTTGGCTCCCCGGTCGGAGCGCGGCGTGATGTGGTCAAGCTGCATGAACTCCCGCTCCAGCACCCGGCCGCAGCCGCCACACGTGACGCCTTCACCGTCCGCCTGCGCCTCTACCAGGTGCGCGACGATCTGAGCGCGCGAGAGGCGCTCCCAGCGCTCGCTCCTACGGCGGTAGCTGACCGGAAGGTAGGGAGAGGCCACGTCCGCCGCGTCCGTGCGCTCTGGCGGCTGCGTCGAGTAGGTCACGTCCCCGAACGTGAACAGCCGATCGGGTGTGCGCTCCGGTCCCGCCAGCCCTTCCGCTTCGAGGCGGTCGATCACGATCTGGTGCGCGCCGTCCCATATGTCCATCCCGACCCACTGCCGGCCCAGCCGTTCGGCGGCTACCGGCGTAGTGGCGCAACCGCAGAACGGGTCGAGCACCACATCGCCCTCGTTGCTGCTGGCCTTGATGATGCGCTCGTACAGCGCCAGCGGCTTCTGCGTGGGGTACCCGATGCGCTCAGTCGTCACGCTCAGGGATGGAACGTCCGTCCAGTAGTCCTCGACCACCTTCCCCCGCCGCAGCGCCTCCTCTCTCCCTGTCCGGTAGTCCCCCGTGCGGTTCTTAGTCGCGAGGCTCCCGCTGCCGCCCATCGTGAAAGACGCCTCTTTGTAGGGGACGCGCACGGCATCACGGTAGAACGGAGAGGCGTCACTCTTGCCATAGAACAGGATCACGTCGTGCTTGCGGGGGAACCATCGCCGCGTGTTGCTCGGGCCGGTGTAGCACCACGCGATCTCGTTGCGAAACTGCCGCTTCCCGAACACGGCGTCCATTAGCTCCTTGAGGTAGTGGCTGGCCGTGGGGTCGCAGTGCAGGTAGATGCTCCCGTCCTCGCGCAGCACGCGCCGCATTTCCAGCAAGCGCACGCCCATGAAGCACAGGAACGCGCCCATGTCGTCCCCGTAGGACTGGCGGGAGCCGTTGATCACGTGGAGCACGTGCGGCTCGTCGTCCGCGAGTTGGTCCACCCACTCGCCCTCTACGTCATCCTCCCAGCGCCAGCGGTCCTGAAAGCGTGCGCCCGCCGCGAGGCTGTCCGGCGTGGCGTGGAAGTCCTTGCCCTTGTTGAACGGCGGGTCCGTCGCGATGAGGTTCACGGTCTCAGAATCCATGCCGCGTAGGAACTCTAGATTGTCGCCATGAAAAAGCGTGCGGTTTGCAAAGTTTCGGGGGGGGCAGTCGAAGCCACTAGGCGACGAGCTCCGCGTACTGGATGCGCTTGCCCACCATGCCGCGCGAGATGATCGCCATCTGCGTGATGGTGTAGAGGTCGCGGATGTTGTGCCGTCCCGCGAATTCGTTCACGTAGCGCTGCAGGTGCTTCGCGCTGAAGTGGTGGAACGTGCCCATGTAGCCGCGCTTCAGCATCGACCAAAAGCTCTCGATGCCGTTCGTGTGCGCCTGTTCGATGACGTACGTCCCGACGGAGTGCTGGACCGCCGCGTGCTTGTACTCGCCTTCGAGCGGCGTGTAGGCGCCGTGGCCGTCGCTGTAGACCTGCGCGCCCGGAGCGGTGTGCTCGCGGACGAATCCGCGCAGCGTCTCGCCGTCCGTGCTCGGGATGGCACGGGCGCGTACCTGCCCCGTCTCGCGATCCTTCACGCCGATAACCGCCGCCTTCGTGCTGAGGCCGCCGCGCTCGTGGCTCCGCTTGTGCTCGTGCTTGTTCTTCTCCAGCCCGCCCACGTACGTCTCGTCCACCTCGACGGGACCGCCGAAGCTACCGCCGTGATTGCCGAACGCCTCGCGGATGCGCTGCTGCATGAACCACGCCGTCTTCTGCGTCACGCCGATCTCGCGGTGGAGCTTCATGCTGGACACACCCTTCAGGCTGGTGGCGTCCAGGTAGATCGCATAGACCCACTTCCTCAGCGGGATCGGGCTGCCCTCCATCACCGTGCCGGTCTTGACGCTGAAGTACTTGCGGCAGTCGCGGCAGCGGTACGGCATCTTCTTGTGGCTGGCCTCG
>JAJEIT010000065.1 GCA_022827945.1 Dehalococcoidia bacterium
CGAGCGCGTCACGCTGCGGATCGCGGCGGAGCACGCCGACATCTACAACAACCTCGCGGGGCACCACTCGAATCTCGCGCACAAGGTGAAGGTGCTCCGGGAGCACTGCGCCGACATCGGCCGCGACCCGTCCGAGATCAGGATCAGCCAGCAGACGCTCGTGACGATCGCGCCGGACGAGGCCTCAGCGGCGCCGATGATCGAGCGGGCGCAGAAGATCTTCGGCGGGCATCTCGGCGACCCGACAGGGCCGCTCGCGCTCTCAGGCAGCCCCGAGCGCATCCGCGACCAGATCGCGGCCAACCGCGAGGCGGGCTGTGACATGTTCGTGATCGAGTTCTTCGGCCGCGACACGCGCGAGCCGGCAAGGCTGTTCGCGGAGAAGGTACTGCCCTACGTGTAGGGGGAGGACCGACGCGCCTTGCGCCGCGCGGTAGGATGGCCAGTCCGGGGGAGTGGATAGGGCCCGGTGGTCCTCGCCGTCTTCAAAACGGTCGCCTCGTCGCCAGCGCGGCGAGGGGTGGGTTCGACTCCCATGCACTCCCGCCACCTGAGTGGAGCGCCGCGCTGGCGCGCGGCTGAGGTTGAGGAGAGCGCGGCGCTGGCGCCGCTGAGGGTGAGTGGAGGGCGAGTGTGAACTACCGACAAGCGGTCGTCTGGCAGAAAGCGATGGGCATCGCCCGTGAGGTCTACGAGCTGACTCCGAAGCTACCCGGAGAGGAGCGCTACGGCATGCGCTCGCAGATAACTCGCGCCGCCGTGTCGATTCCCGCAAACATCGCCGAGGGTTGGTCTCGGGAGACGCCCAGGGACAAAGCGCACTTCTTCGCCATCGCACAAGGCTCTCTGGGCGAAACCGATACGCTCCTCACTCTCTGCGAGGACTTCGGCTGGTTTCCCCACGATGAGACGACTTCACTCAAGTCGCTAATGGACGAGGTCAGCCGAATGCTCACCACTCTCCGCCGCCGGGGCCGGGAAGCGGACTAGCCGCTCCGGCCCCCGAACGGCGCACCCACTCACCCCTCAGAGCCGCGCAGCGGCTCGCTCTCCTCATCCTCAGCCGCGCAACAGCGCGGCGCTCCACTCAAACGTCCAGGTTCTGGACGTCCTTCGCGTGGGTCTGGATGAAGCGGCGGCGGTGGCTGACGTCTTCGCCCATGAGCTCGGAGAAGATGCGGTCGGCGGCGGCGGCATCCTCGATCGTCACCTGCATGAGGATGCGGGAGTCGGGCTTGAGCGCGGTCTCCCAGAGCTGGTCGGCGTTCATCTCGCCGAGGCCCTTGAAGCGCTGGACGTTGCCCTTCTGCTTCTTGCCGCGCTGGAACGCCTTCAGCTCCGGGTCGGAGAAGAAGTAGTGGGTCGTCTTGCCTTGCTGGAGGCGGTAGAGGGGCGGCTGGGCGATGTAGAGATTGCCGTTCTCGATCAGCTCGACCATGTTGCGGAAGAAGAAGGTGAGGAGGAGCGTGCGGATGTGGGCGCCGTCGACGTCGGCGTCGGTCATGATGATGACCTTGTGGTAGCGCAGCTTCGTGATGTCGAAGGTGTCGCGGATGCCGGTGCCGAGGGCGGAGATGATGAGGCGGATGGCCTCGTGACCGAGCATCTTCTCGGGGAAGGCCTTCTCGACGTTCAGGATCTTGCCGCGCAGGGGGAGGATGGCCTGCGTGTGACGGTCGCGGCCCTGCTTGGCCGAGCCGCCGGCGCTGTCGCCCTCGACGATGAATATCTCGGACTCCTCGGGGTCGCGGCTGGAGCAGTCGGCGAGCTTGCCGGGGAGGTTGCCGCTCTCGAGGGCGCTCTTGCGGTGGACGAGGTCGCGGGCCTTGCGGGCGGCCTCGCGCGCGCGGGCGGCGGTCATGCCCTTCTCGATGACGCGGCGGGCGTCGGAGGGGTTCTCTTCGAGGTACTGGGTGAGGGCGTCGCCGAGCGCGCTCTGGACGTGGGCGGCCACCTCGGCGTTGCCGAGACGGGTCTTGGTCTGGCCCTCGAACTGGGGTTCGGGGAGCTTCACCGAGACGACGGCAACGAGCCCCTCGCGCACGTCCTCGCCGCCGAGGTTGGCGTCGCCGTCCTTGAGCACCTTCGCCTTGCGGGCGTAGTCGTTGAGGACGCGGGTGAGGGCGCTGCGGAAGCCGGTCAGGTGGGCGCCGCCGTCGATGGTGTTGATGCCGTTCGCGAAGGTGTAGACGGACTCGTTGAAGCCGTCGTTGTACTGGATCGCGCACTCGATGAGGCTCCCCTCGATCTCGCGCTCGACGTAGACGGGGTCGTGGTTGAGGACGGTGCGGTCGCGGTTCACGTGACGGACGAAGCTCTGGATGCCGCCCTCGAAGTAGTAGTTCATCTCCTGGCCGTCGCGCTCGTCGTAGAGGCGGAACCAGACGCCCTTGGTCAGGAAGGCGTACTGGCGCAGACGGTCGGCCTCGGTGGCGAAGTCGAACGAGGTGGAGTCGAAGACTTCCTCGTCGGGCTTGAAGGAGATGGTGGTGCCGTAGCCACGCCCGTTCTTCAGGGGCGTCGGGGCGAGCTTGTTCTGGGCCTCGCCGCGCGAGTAGTCCTGGCGGTAGACCTTGTTGGCGGTGCGCTTGCCCTGGGCCTCGGGGTCGGGGACGACCTCGACCCACATCTCCTCGGCGAGGGCGTTGACGACGCTCGCGCCGACGCCGTGGAGGCCGCCGGACACCTTGTAACCGCCCCCGCCGAACTTGCCGCCGGCATGGAGGACGGTCATGACCGTCTCGACGGCGGTCT
This sequence comes from Dehalococcoidia bacterium, assembly GCA_022827945.1. Classification (GTDB taxonomy): domain Bacteria; phylum Chloroflexota; class Dehalococcoidia; order Tepidiformales; family Tepidiformaceae; genus UBA2991. The sequence continues at coordinate 2,755 of JAJEIT010000065.1, forward strand.
TGCCGGTCTGCTTCTGGACACCCACGGGGATGCCGCGACCATTGTCACTGACGGTGCACCAGCCGTCTGCCTGAAAGACGACCTCGATCCGGTCGCAGAAGCCGGCCATGGCCTCGTCGACGGCGTTGTCGACGAGCTCCTTGACGAGGTGGTGGAGGCCCGCCTTGTCGGTGGTCCCGATGTACATGCCGGGCCGGCGGCGGACCGCTTCGAGACCCTCCAGCACCTGGATATTGGCTGCGGTGTAGGTGCTCGGGGTCGCCTCTTCGATCGCCATACGCTGCCTTGTCTGGACTCGACCGCAGGCGCCCGGAACGCCACCGCGGGTATTGTTAGGATTCCTGTGCATTTTATCACGAGGAGGGGGTTAGAAGCCAGTGTTTCGGGCGTCCGGAAAGGGGCCTCCGGGCCTATACTGGCGGCGCCATTTCCGGCAACGAGAGCACCAGATCCGCATGCTGTTCCGCCCTCCCGACCCCGCTCCCGCGGGCGCCTGACCCGCCATGGGACTGCTTGACCGCTTCCGCACGTTCGACCGGCCGGAGCCGCCGGAACGGGTCACCCTGGAGGCGATCGGATGGGTGCGGAACGACGTCGCGAAGCCGCGGCCACGCGGGTGGGAGGATGTCGAGAGCGCCATCGAGGTGCTGCCCGAGCACGCGGAGCGGCTGCAGGGTCTCGACGAGTACAGCCACGTCGTCGCGGTCTTCTACATGGACCTGGCGGCGGACGCTCCGGAGAAGCCATCGACGGTGCCCGTGGAAGGGGTGGAGACGGGGATCCTGGCGACGCGCAGCCAGCTTCGCCCGAACCACCTGGGGGTGGCGGCGGTGCCGCTGCTGGGCGTGGAGGGGACGGTGTTGCGGGTGCGTGGCCTGGACGCGATCGACGGGACGCCCGTGCTCGACCTGAAACCGTACCTTCCGCGTTACGATTCGCATCCGGAGGCGACGATCCCCGGCGAGTAGCACCGGAGCCGTTCACCGCCCGATCACACCAGCCCCACACCATGACAGACGTGACAACCGCAACGATCGAACAAGAAACCACCGACCGGAAAATCCACCTCGAAGTCGCGCACAACGTCCGCCACCTCGGCGGCCACCCCACCGCGAACGGGCATCACACGACCGCCTCCGACCTCATCCGCAGCGGCGGCCTGCACGAACTGACCGATGGCGGCCTGGCCTCCCTCGCGGACCTTGGCGTGAAGCTCGTCGTCGACTTCCGCTCCGACGTCGAGCACGAGCACTACCCGACGCCCGACCTCGGCTCTCTCGGCATCAGCCTCACCAAGGCGCCGGTCTTCCAGACCGACTACTCGCCGGGCGCGCTCGCCCAGCGGGAGGAGTACCCCGGCCACGCCGCCACCTACCGGCATTTCCTGACGGAGGGCGGCGGCGCGTTCCGCACCCTCTTCGAGACGATCGCCACGGCCACCGGGGCGGTGCTCTTCCACTGCGCGGTCGGGAAGGACCGGACGGGCGTGGCGGCGGCGCTGCTGCTGGAGCTCGCGGGCGTCCCCGACAAGCACATCATCGAGGACTACGCGCTCTCGACGAGCGAGCTCGAGCCCCTGGTCGAAGAGCGGCTGGAGCGCTTCGAGGAGTACGGCATCAGCGTCGAGACAGGCCGCCTGATGATGGCCGCCCCGCCGCGCGACATGGAGCTCACGCTCGACTTCATCCGCGGGCGCTGGGGGTCGGCCGCGGGCTACATGGGCGCGCTGGGCCTCAGCCCTTCCGCCATCGAGGCCGTCCGCTCGCGGATGTTGTCCTAGCCCGGTCCAGGCTTGTTCCTACGCCCTGGGTCTCGCCGCGAGGGGTGCATGTCGGGCCCCGCCTGAGCATTGGCAGGAACGTGCTTTCGGACCACGAAACCGGGGGAATTCAGGTGATCTGGCGGAGAGGGGGAGATTCGAACTCCCGGTGCATTGCTGCACACCGCTTTTCGAGAACGGTACCATAAGCCACTCGGACACCTCTCCGGGATCGATCCTAGCAACGTCCCCGAGTGCGCGCGAAACCGGGACTGGAGCCGCCGTGGAACCCTTCACCGTCGCCTGTTGCCAGGTCCGCGCCTATGCCCTCGAGGACGCCGAGGAGAACCTGCAGGGGCTCCTGCGGGCGCTCGACGAGGCGGGTGAGGCCGGCGCCCGGCTCGTGGCGCTGCCGGAGTGCGCCTACCCCGCCTACTACGTGCGCGATTCGGATCCGTACGCGCGCCCGGGCGTGCGGCCCTTCGCAGAGGTGACCGCGCTCTTCGCGGAGAAGGCGCGACGCTACGGCTACTGGCTGGCGGCGGGCATGGCCGTCCCCCACGAGGACGGCTCGCTGACGAACAGCGGCGTCATCTTCGACCCGAGCGGCGAGATGGTGGGACGCTACGACAAGGGCTTCCTCTGGCACTTCGACAACTTCTGGTTCCGGCGCGGCGCCGCGTTCCCCGTCTTCGACGCCGGGTTCGCGCGATTCGGGGTGCTCATCTGCGCGGACGGGCGGCAGCCCGAGATCGCGCGGTCGCTGGCGGTGAACGGGGCGGAGGTCATCCTCGACCTGACGGCGTGGGTCTCGTGGGCGAGCACCGTCGAGCAGCTGAGCACGACGCAGTGCGAGTACCTGATGCCGGCGCGCGCGTTCGAGAACGGCGCCTGGGTGGCGGCGGCGGACAAGTGGGGGCCGGAGGGCAACACGCTCATCTACGCAGGCCGCTCCTGCGTCATCGACCCGCAGGGGAAGACGCGCGTGGCGGCCCCGAGCACGGGCGACCAGGTCGTCACCTACACGATCGACCCGGCGGAGGCGCCGGTGGGAACCGTTCCGCGCCGCCCGAGCCTCTACGGCCGCCTGACGAAGCCGTGGGAGGAATCGCCGGCGAGGGCGCTGCTGGAGGAACCGATGGTGCCGGCAGAGGAGAACCGGCGCATCGCGGTCGTTCCGGGTTCGGGCGACCTGCTCGACACGGGCGCGGTGATCTCGCGGTACGAGGCGCTCCGGGAGCAGGACTGCGACCTGACCGTGTTCGCGGGCGAGGTGGGGAGCGAGGGGTGGCAGGGCGCCCTGCCCTCGGTCGAGAAGGCGGTGCGGGCGAACGGCGGGGCTGTCGCCTTCGCAGTCGCCACGAACGGCTGCACGATGGAGCAGGCGGCGGTGCTCGTGACACCGGACCAGACGGTCGAGCACCGGGCCACCCACGGACGCGGCATCGATCTGGGCGAGTCGACGGCTCCGGTCACACGCACGGAGGCCGGAAACGTGGGGCTGGTCTGCGGGGACGAGGGGCTGGCGCCCGAGGTGGCGCGCTGCCTCGCGCTGGAGGGGGCGGACGTAATCGCCTGGCCCAGCTTCGGCGACCACCCGATGAACGAGCGAATCGCCCGCGCCCGTAGCGACGAGAACCGTGTCTACACGGCCGCCGCCTGGCACGGGGGCGGGGTGATCACGTCGCCGACAGGCGCTCCCCTGACGGCCGTGCCGGCGGGCACCGATATGGCGATGGCGGCGCAGGTCAACCGCTCGCAGGCGCGCTGGAAGGACATGGCGCCGGGAACGCACGCCCTGCGCGACCGCGTACCCGAGGCGTACGGAGCGCTCGTCGCGGACCGGTAGGAGTGGCGGCTAGCTGCCGCGCGGCTTCAAGACTTCGACCGTCAGCTCGCCGGGGATGGATGCGCGCGTCACGCTCAGGCGGGGGCGGGGTTCGGGAGTGGCGCCGGCCTCGCTGAGGAAGCGGTCGATGGGGTCGAGGTGGGCGCTGTCGAGGTCGGTGCGGTAGTTCATGGGGATGACGATGTTGGGGTCGATGCGCTGCATCAGGTCGGCAGCGACGGAGGCAGAGAGCGAACCGCCGCCGCCCACGGGCATGAGGAGGACGTCGACGTTCTCGAAGCGCTCGAGGATGGTCGCGTCGGGCGGGGCGTCGGGAAGGCCGAGGTGGACGATGTTGACGCCGTCGATCTCGTAGTGGAAGGCCATCGTGCGGCCGTCCTCGCGGGCGACGGGGATGCCCGTCACGAGGATGCCGCGCACCTCGTACTCGCCCGGGGCCTGGAACACACGAGGTTCGCCGTGGACACCGTCGTGGTGGCTGATCTCGGGATCCTGGTTGCGGCTGAGGGTGACGATCTCGGCGGTGGTGCGCCCGAGGCTGTAGCCGGTCGAGGGAGCCACGGGGTCGGTGAGGACGGCGCCCTCGCGGCCACGAAGGCGAAAGCACGTGCGTCCCAGCCAGCTGATCTCCACCAGCCGCATGCTACCGGCGGTCCGGGAAACGCGGAAGGAAACGCAGGCGCTAGCGCTGCAGGAGCACGCTCGCGTTCGAGCCGCCCAGCCCGAGACTCGTGACGAGCACGCAATCGAGGCGCTCGTCGCGGGTTTCGCGGACGACGCTCAGGTCGGAGCGCTCGGGGGGCTCGCGGAAGCCGGCGGCGGGGGCGACCTGCTGGCGGCGCATCGCCTCCAGCGCGTAGGTGAGCGCCAGGGGGCCGCCGGCGGCAAGCGTCTGACCGAGCGCGCCGGCGGGAGCGGTCACGCTCGCGTAGTAGACGTGACGCCCGAAGGTGCGCGTGAGCCCGACGGCGTCGGCGGCGTCGCGGTTGGCGCGGCCGTCCGCGCAGGAGGCGACGTGGTCGACCTGGTTCTGGAGGTAGCCGGCGGCGCCCAGCACGGCCTGCATCGCGCGACCGGCCTCGGCCGGGTCGCTGGGGTCGAGCGGTTCGGCGAGGGGGTCGAAGGTGCGGGTTGCGGCGGCGATGCGGGCGTGCACGGTCGCGTCCCGCTCACGGGCGTGCGTCTCTGCCTCGACGACGACGTAGGCCGCGCCCTCGGCGGGGATACAGCCGTCGGGGTGGGCGTCAAGGGGATGGGCGTCCTCGGGCGCGATCAGGCCCTGCTGGGCGAAGTGCGAGAGCACCGGCGGCTGCAGCGCCTGCGCAGCTCCGGCGACGACGACGTCGGCCTCTCCGCGGGCGACGATCGCCGCTGCTTCGGCGACGGCGGCGAGACCGCTCGCCTCAGCCCCGGCGAGCCCAACGACGGCGCCACGAACGCCCAGCGTTCGCGCCACGAGCTGTCCGTACGGCACGAAGAGCGTCGCCTGGCCGGGTGCGCGGAAGGCGAGGCCGTCGGCCACGGCGAAGCGGCGGGAGTCGGCGATGCCGGCCGTCAGTCCGGCGGCATCGACCGCCTGCAGGGCGGCATCGAGGCCGACCATCGAGCCGCGATCGAGGAAGTGCACGAGGTTTCGCGGGATGCGGGTATGGGGGCGGTAGTCGTCGGGGATGGGCCCGGCGCGGTAGGTCTCGGGACCTTCGTCGGGGGACCAGTCAGTGGCGGGCGAGCGGCCTTCGGCGAGCGCCGCCCACATCGGCTCGACGCCGCTGCCGTGTGCGGTCACGGCGCCGTATCCCGTAATGACCGGGGCGGCGGTGGGGCCTGGCAGGGGCTCGGTTGGGAACTGCGGCGCGTCGCTCAGCTAGTCGAGGTCCTCATCAAGAAAGTCGTCGACGCCGGCGCTACGACGCATCACGACCACCACGGAGGCGGCGACGGCGAGGAGAACGAGGAGGGCGAGAATGCGCTTCATGGGTTGGCAACCCCTTGGTGAGTCGTAGGGAGCGAATTCGAGTATAGCAGCCCGTTCCCTGCGGGCAGCGCGCCTAGCCGTGCGCCTCGGCCGCGCGAACATCGCCCAGGAACGCGCCCAGCGCCCCCTCGAAGGCGCGCGGGGCGACGAAGGGCGCACCCTTGCCGCAGCCGTCAAGCGTCACGAGCCGCCCGCTCGGGAGCGTGTCCGCGAGGAGTCGCGCGGCGGGGAGCAGCGGGTCCTCCTCGCCCGCGACCACGAGGGCGGGGACGGAAAGGGCTGCAAGCCGCGCCAGAAGGCCGTCACGGCCGGCACGGGCCCCGTGGGCGGCTGCGAACGCTTCGGCGTCCGTGTGCCGGTAACGCTCGCGGGCGGAAGCTCGCAGGTACGTGCCCGTGAGGGGCATGGCGGCGCCAGCGCCGGCACGTCCCGTGCCGAACCTCGCTGCGAGGCGGCCGTGCTCTCCGCGCTCCGCCTCGCAGGCACGGAGCGCCTCGTCGTAGGTGGGGTGGTCGGCGGCGGGGAGGGCGCCGTTGACGACAATGCGCTCGACGCGCTCGGGGGCGTCCAGGGCCAGCTCGAGCGCCACCTCAGCGCCGAAGCCGGCGCCGATGACCGCGCAGGCGTTTACGCCCTCGGCATCGAGCAGGGCCGTGAGGTCGGCGGCGTAGTCGCGCATCCCCGGGGGTGAGGCGGGTTTGGGGGGCCAGCCGCTCTCGCCGAAGCCGCGGAGGTCGGGCGCGATCGTGCGGAAATCGTCGACCATGTCCGCGGCGAGCGCGCGCCAGACCCGGCGGTCGTCGGGGATGTCGTGCAGGAGGAGGGCGGCGGGGGCGTCCGCCGCGCCGGCGACATTGTAGGCAAGGGTCCAGGTTCCGCGATCGAGCTCGGGCACGGGCGGGAGGCTACGCCACCCTGTCCATGATGCGCGAACCCAGGTCCGAGGAGCGCGAGCGCAGGCGCTCAACCAGCGGCAGGCGCAGGCGGGCGCGAAGTCCCGCCCAGAGGCGCAGGGCGGGAGCGCGCAGGAGCTCCGTCAACCGCGCGCTTACACCGATGCGGTCGAGGTAGGCCACCGCGATCCAGCAGACGGCGACGACCAGCCCGCCGATGACCATGTCGAAGAAGAAGTGGTTCCCGGTGACGACGATGGCCCACCACATCACGACCGACATGGCGACAGCCAGGGCGCGCAGGTAGGGGTTGGTGGTGTTGACCCAGATGGCCGCGGAGGCGAGCGCAATCCAGCCGAAGTGGAAGCTCGGGAGGGCGGCGAAGTCGTTCACGAAGGGCGCGGGCTGGAGGTAGACCACGTCGGCGCTGCCGTGAACCGTATCGACGAAGCCGAAGTCGATGCCGGAGAGGTGGATGAGGCGGGGCGGGGCCGTCGGCAACAGCCAGTAGGCCACGATCCCGACGACGCCCGATAGCAGCATGACGTTGCGCACGAAGCGGAAGCGGGAGGGGTTCTTGATGGCGAGCCAGGTGCCGATGGCCGCGAGGACGGGGTAGTGGCCCCACGCGTAGACCTGGTTGGCGATATCCATCAGGAGTTCGTACGGGAGGAAGAACTCCTGCCAGTGCAGTTCCGTGAAGATTCCCATCCGCTTTTCCAGATCGATGATCTGCAGGCCGCGGCTGAGCGAAGCCTCGATATCATCGGGCCGTCCGCCGCGCACGAAGAAGTACACGAAAAGGGCCCCGATCGTTCCGAACATCTCGACGGAGGCAATGCCCAGCCTGCGCACATCGAGATACCAGGGAAGGGGCCGCGTTATGGGGCGGGAAAGGAACTGCGGGCGCTGCATCGCCTCCCTCCAAGGCTTGCTGCGTGGATGACTCTAGCCCTACGAGGCTACCAGCCCCGGCGAGCCGCTTCAAGAATGCGTTCAGAACGGGGCGCGCTTGCTTGCGGTCGCTCCGGGAAGCGTTAGAGTGGTGAGTGCGATGGTTGAGACATCTGGTCCCGAATCCACGCCGACCCCGGTTTTCGGCCCCGACAGCGAGGAGATGCTGCGCTGCACGCGCTGCGAACTCCGCTACGTGCCTTCGAAGTCGACCAGTTCCCTGCGTCTCACCTACTGCAGCTTCCTTTGCGAGCTGGGAGACCTCGGCTTCAGCATCGCCGGGCTGGAGCACATGGAGCCGCAGCCCAAGGCGATCGAGGCCCCCGCGGTCGAACCGGAGCAGCAGCCGACCGAGCCCGCCATCGTCGAGTAGCGCCCCCCAACACCCTTACGACCCGAGCGGCATCACCAGTTCTGTGCGCCATTCAGCGGGGTTCGGCACCTCGCCCGGGTCGGTCCAGTAGATCTCCCAGGGCGCCGCTCCTCCGACCTTCCCCTGCTCCGCCAGCCAGGCCCCGAGCGCGTCCCAGGACTGGCCGAGGGTGTCGTACGGGCCGACGTGCATCGTCGTGACGGCGTCCCCGCCGGGGAGCTCGACGACCTCGAAGCGGCCCTTCGCTTCGACCGGCCCGTTGACGGGCATGCCGCACTCCAACTCCCACTCCGGACCTTCCATCGAGAGGTAGCGCGAGAAGGGCGGCCCGGCGGGATTGGCCTCGCTTGCCTGCAGGAAGGCGAAGACGGCCGGGAGCAGTTCGCCCATGACCGGCCCCATGGCGTCGGCGCGCGCTGTCGCCCGGATGACCACCGCGGACTGCGGCTCGAGGCGTTTCTCTTCGACTTCCAGCATGGGGGCCTCCGTGGGTCGGTACGGGGCCGTACGCTACCATGCCCAGCATGAATCCCTACGCGATCACGGTGGTCGGCGGCGCGGGAATCGTGGGCCGCGAGTTCCTCAAGATCCTCGACGAGCGCGAGACGCCGGTTCGGCGTCTGCGGCTGCTCGCGACGAAGCGCTCGGCCGGTTCGACGGTCGAGTTCCGGGGCTCGACGGTCACGATCGAGGAGACCTCGCCGGACTCATTCGCGGGAGACGACGACATCGTGTTCCTGTCGGCCTCGGGCGACGCCTCCCGGCAGTACGGCCCCCTCGCGCGCGACCGCGGCGCGCTCGTCATCGACGATTCGAGCGCGTTCCGCATGGACCCCGAGGTGCCGCTCGTCATCCCCGAGGTGAACGCGGACGCGCTGAGCTGGCACAACGGCATCGTGAGCCAGCCGAACTGCACGACGACGCCGATGGTGATGGCGCTCTACCCGATCCATCGCGACAACCCCCTGCGACGCATCGTCGTGAGCACCTACCAGGCAGTCGCGGGCGCGGGCGCGGCGGCGGTGGAAGGGCTGCGCACGGAAACGACGGCCGCGCTCGCGGGCCGGCGCGAACCCTCCGGAACGCAGAAACGCGAGATCGCCTTCAACGCCGTGCCCCAGGTCGACGTCTTCGTCGAAGACGCCTCCACGAAGGAGGAGACGAAGATGGTGAACGAGACCCGCAAGATCCTCGACGCGCCGGAACTGGCAGCGAGCGCGACCTGCGTCCGCATTCCTACCTTCTTCGGGCACGCGATGGCGATCTGGGCGGAATTCGAGCGGCCCGTGGACCCGCGGGAGGCGCGCGAGGCGATCGCGACCATGCCCGGCGTGCGCGTCGTCGACGAGCCGGACGGCGAGCGCTACCCGACTCCGGTCGACGCGGCGGGGAACGACGACGTGCTGGTCGGGCGAATCCGCGCGGACAGCTCGCGTCCGGGGGCGATCGCGCTCTGGGCGGTGACGGACAGCATTCGCAAGGGCGCGGCCACGAACGTGGTCCAGATCATCGAGGAAGCGGACCGGCGGGGACTCGTGCGGGGCGCTGCGGAGCGATAGCCAGTAGCCAGCGGCCCCGCTAGGCTAGCCGCGTCATGCCGCATGTACAGCTTCGGGACGTCGTCGCCTACTACGAGGAGGCGGGCTCGGGCCCGCCGCTGCTGCTGATCGCGGGCCTCGGTGGCCACTCTGGACTGTGGTCGCTGCAGCTCCGGGCGCTCTCGCTGGGACGGCGCGCGATCGCCTTCGACAACCGCGGCGCGGGCCGCACCAGCGCCCCCGACAAGCCCTACTCCATCGCGGGCATGGCCGACGACGCCTGCCAGTTGCTCGACCGGCTCGACATCGAGAAAGCGAGCGTGGCCGGGTACGGCATGGGCGGCGCCATCGCCCTCGAGCTGGCTGCCGAGCACGCCGATCGGGTCGAGAACCTCGTGCTGATCGGGACGTCGGCGAGCCCGTCGGGCCGCCAGCGCCTCGTGACCGAGGGCTGGGCCGACGCGCGACGCTCGAGCCTGAGCCGCGAGCAGACGTTCGCGCTCACGGCGCCGTGGCTGTACACCTCCGCGCTCCTGTCAGACGGGCAGAGTCGCAGGCAGGCGGTCGAGAGCGGCGCGAACGACCCGTATCCGGCGCAGGACCACGCCTACGCGCGCCAGGCGGAGGCGTTCCTCGCCTACGACGCCAGCGCGAAGCTGGCCGGTATCGAGCAGCCGGCGCTCGTGCTCTCGGGCGAGGAAGACATCCTCGTCGACCCGGCGGACGCGGCCGCCCTCGCGGAAGCGCTCCCGAACGGGACGCTGCAGCAGCTTCCAGGCGCGCACGCGGGCCTGGTCGAGCACCCGCAGGCGTACGCAGCGGCGATCACGGAGTTTCTGTCGGCGCCGGTCCCCGCGGGGTAGCACACCGGTGCCCGGTCGCGCCCAGTCGACCCTGACCGGAACGCAGTTCCGCGATCAGGTTGCAGGCCTCGCGAAGTCCCTTGATCTCCTCGTCGACACATCGAGGGCTGGCCCATTGCCCGGGTGCTCCGTCTCCACTGACGGCCGCAGGGTGGGATCCGCAGGGTCATCACAGGGCTGAGCGGGAGCGCTCAAATCGGCAGAACCCGGACCCTGCTCCGGCCTTCGTCGACCACGACGAGAGCTCCAGACAACAGGTCTTCCTCATGCTGACCCAGTGCGGCGACAACCGCGGCGCCCAGATCGTCTGGCAGGATGTTCGCCGCTCGAACCTGAAGCACGCTCGGGCCGGCTTCGTGCGAGAGCGCGAGCATGGTGCCGAAGTCGAGGTCGTGGGTGAACACGACGTAGTGGTTGGCGGCCGCCCAGTCCATGATCTCCCTGTCGGTGGCTCGCGGGTAGCCAACCGTGGACCAGTGCACAGCCTCCCACCCCTGCGCTCGCAGCACTGGCAACCAGTCAGGCTACAGGTTCATCTTGAGGAGGAGCTTCGGCCTCACAGTGTCGAGAGGGGAACCTCGTGTTCCTGCAGCCTCCAGGCCGCGTAGGCCAAGGCCTGGTTGATGTCTTCCCGCTCGAGGTAGGGATAGGCGTCGAGGATTTCTGCGGGGGAGCGCCCGGCCGCCAGAACGCTGACCACGGTCCCCACGGTTACCCGCAGTCCCCGTATGCAGGCCTTACCGCCCATGACCTCTGGATCGATGGTGATTCTGTCCAACGCCTTCATGGTCATCACCTGTCAATGCTGGGGCTTGGGGCTTGCCCGTTGCAAGTAGGTAGCCCTCGCACCATCGGCCTCCTCTATGGCGTGTCCCACCACTCGACCGTGGCGGTCCGCCGCGCCGCCGCCAACAGACTGCTCGCGACCATCAGGTACGGCGCCACCGATGTCTCTACTTTAGACCGCTTGAGTTTGCGCTGGGCTGCCACCGGCCTTTCCTTCAGCCCGCGACAGGTTGCTGACCAGCAGCTCGTCGATGGCGGCGCGGCCACGGCCGTTCGAGTTGATGGCCCGGCCCATGGGAACGAGCTCCCGGTCGTAGTCGCGGTAGAGGTCGTGGATGTCGGGGTGGGACGAGTTCGAGAGGAGCGCTGGCACGCCGCGGGCGGTCAGGTCGTCGAAGGCGTCGCGGAGGCGCTCCTGGTCGGCGAAGCCGAAGTCGCCGCTGGTGTACTTCGTGAACTGCGAGGTCGCGCTCAGGGGCTGGTAGGGCGGGTCGAGGTAGACAAAGTCGCCGGGTTGGGCGCGTGCGCAGGCTTCGGCGAAGTCCTCGGCGTGGAGTTCGGTACCGGCGAGGCTGGCCGACGCCTCGCGGAGGCGGTCGGCGTCGAGGATGGTCGGGTTCACGTAGCGCCCGTGAGGGACGTTGAAATGACCCTTGCTGTTGACGCGGTAGAGGCCGTTGTAGCAGGTCTTGTTGAGGAAGAGGAGGCGGGCGGCCTTCCGGTCGGGGCGGCGGAGACGGTGCTGGTTTCGGACCTCGTAGTAGTAGAGGCCGCGCTGCGAGGACTCCCGCGCGAGGTACCGCCGCGAGAGCGTGTCGAGCGCCGCGATGACGCCCTCGGCGTCGTCGCGGACGGCCTGGTAGGTGGCGATCAGGTCGGGATTGCTGTCGGCGAGGGAGGCGTCGCGGATGAGGCCCGCTTCCTGCAGGGCGAAGAAGACGGCTCCGCCGCCGAGGAAGGGTTCGTGATAGCGGTTGATCCCGTTCGGTCCCCGCCCGATCCGCTCGACGATGAGCGGGGCAAGTTTCCCTTTGCCTCCAGCCCACTTCAGGAACGGCTTCGCCACGGGGTCATTGTACGCAGCGGCTGGCGCGGGCCGGCCTCAGGTTGCCGGTTTCTGCATGCTCAGGCCGGCGGCGCGCTTGATGGTGAAGTAGCAGGCGATGAAGAAGACGAGGCTGATGGGGGAGGTGACGCGGCTCACGATGACGTACTCGTTGGCGGAGAACTCGCCCAGCAGGAAGATGCGAAAGATGCCCGTGCCGATGTTGTAGGTCATGAACACGAGCGTGAGGATGACGAACAGCCGGTGGCCAGGCTCCATCAGCGTGCGCAGCGCAGGGATGGTCTCGCGTGCGACCGCCCCCACGAGCGGCTTGCCGATGGCGATGCTCCCGAGGCAGACGGCGGCCACGAGGAAGTCGCTGTAGATGTTCTGGGCGGCGAACGCCTTGGCGCTGTCGGCCGCAAGCCCCACGACCGCCGATCCGGCCACGACGACGAAGCCGAGCACGGTGATGAAGCGGATGACGCCGCTGTCGCGGTTCGTCGCGAACACCCAGGTCGAGGCCGCGAAGGAGGCGACGATCGCGACCTGGGTGCGCCAGAGGTCTTCCGGCCAGAACGAGTTCAGGACCAGGAAGACGACGAGGGGCAGGAGGCTCCAGAAGATGCGCCAGTCGACGGCGCTGAAGTCGCCCTGGGCGAGCTTGCGGAAGTCGGGCAGGTTGGGGGCGTCGAGCGCGTCCTCGGGGGCCTCATCAGGCCGGTTCGCCGTCGGTCCGGACGCCACGAGGCCAGCATATCGCACGTATCGGAAACGCTCCGCAGCGCCCGGCTCCGGGGGCAGGGCGTATCATCGGGCCACTCTCGGGGAGGGAACGGATGCCGGCGCTTGATGGCATGCGGGTGCTCGACATGACCCAGTACGAGGCGGGGACCTCGTGCACGCAGCTGCTCGGCTGGCTGGGCGCGGACATCGTCAAGATCGAGTCGCCCCGGGGCGATCCGGGGCGCGGCGTCGTGGCGCAGCCGGGTCTGCCGCAGTACTTCCTCAACTACAACAGCAACAAGCGCAGCATCGTCATCGACCTCGCCAGCGAGGAGGGGCGCGCCCTGCTGCTGCGGATGGCGCCGCGGTTCGACGTGTTCGTCGAGAACTACGGGCCGGGCGTCATCGAGAAGCTGGACCTGACCTACGACGTCATGAAGCAGGCCAACCCGTCGATCATCTACGCGCGGCTCAAGGGGTTCGGGCTGAGCGGTCCCTACTCCGGCTTCCCCTCGTACGACTGGGTGGCGCAGGCGGCGGCGGGGACGTTCTCGGTGACGGGCCGGGCAGGCGACCCGCCGACGCGGCCGGGGCCGACGATCGGCGACTCGGGCACGGGCGCGCAGCTGGCGCTCTCCATCACCGCCGCCTACGTGCAGAAGCAGCGCACGGGCGAGGGCCAGTTCATCGAGATCTCCATGCAGGAGGCGGTCACGCTCTTCATGCGCACCCTCGGGCTGCGGACCTGGGGGGAGGCGCCGCAGGAGCGCACGGGCAACGCGCGCGGTCCCGGCACGGACGTCTACCCCTGCAAGGGCGGCGGCGAGAACGACTATCTGTTCGTGATGATCGTGACTACGGCCCAGTGGGACGCCTTCTGCATGACGATCGGGATGCCCGAGCTGATCAGCGACCCGCGCTTCGAGACGCAGCGCGGTCGCTTCGAGCACGGCGCGGAGTTCTACGACATCGTGAAGGAGTGGACGCTCCAGCGGACGAAGCACGAGGCGATGAAGGAGCTCGGCAGCGCGGGCGTGCCCTGCTCGGCCACGCTCGACACGTACGAGCTGTTCACGGACCCGCACCTGAGCGAGCGGGGCCTCGTCGAGGAGCTCGAGCACCCCGAGCTGGGGTCGGTGAAGCTGATGCGGATGCCGGCGCGGCTCTCCGGCTCGGACGTTCCCCTCGAGGTCGCGCCCATGCTCGGTGAGCACACGCGCGAGGTGCTGGGCGAGCTCGACTTCGGCGAGGACGAGATCGAGGGGCTGTTCGGACGGGGCGTCATTGCCTGAGACCCGTGGGGTGCGGAAGCGCCGCCATGTCGGCGTATCATCGCGGGCATGCCTCGAATTGATGCCTACCTCGTCGCCAACGCCCGATTCCACGACACGGACTTCGCCCGGCTGGAGCTGCTGAAGCTGCTGCACGAGGACGACGATGTGCGCGTGCGCGTGGCCGAGTCGTTCGCGGACACGGAGGGGATCCGCGCCGCCGACATCCTCGTGACGTACACATGCGACCTGCGTCCGCAGCCGGACGAGGAAGAGGCGCTGCGCGACTTCGTCGCGGGCGGTGGGCGCTGGGTGGCGCTGCACGCGACGAACGCGCTCCTCGACTTCGGTCCCGAGGGCATCATCGCGCCGCGCATCTGCGACACGTTCATGGAGACGCTCGGCAGCCGCTTCATCTCGCACCCGCCCACCCAGCCGTTCCAGGTGACGGTGACGGCGCCGGACCACCCGCTGGTGGCTGGCATCGAGCCGTTCGAGGCGTCGGACGAAATCTACCTGTGCGACTACTCGCAGGGGCTCACGCCGCTCCTCGAGACGCGCTTCACCGGAAAGTTCGAGGCCGGCTACGTCGAGAACGACTGGCCCGACGACGACCCCCGCCTGATCGCTTATGTACGCGAGCTGGGCGAGGGCGCCGTCTTCTACCTGACGCTCGGGCACTCCTGCGGCAAGTACGACATGCAGCCGCTGGTGGAGGAGGCGCCGATCATGCGCGGCTCGTGGGAGCTGCCGGTGTTCTACGAGCTCGTCCGCCGGGGCCTGTCATGGGCGAAGGAGCCCGCGAAGGCCAGCGCCTAGGCCATCATCGCGCCGTCGACCGGGAGGAAGACGCCGCTGATGTAGGACGCCTCGTCCGAGACGAGGAACGTCACTGCGTTCGCGATTTCGTCCGGCGTGCCGAGGCGGCCGCCGTCGAGGGTCGGGCCGGTGCTCCCGCCGCGACCGCCGACGGGCTCGTCCTGGTCGCGGTAAAGCTCGGCGGCCTCGGCGGCGGCGGTGTGGAGCATGGGCGTGTCGATCGTACCCGGGCAGATGGCGTTCACACGCACGCCCTGGGGCCCGTAGGCGCGAGCCAGCGAGCGGGTCAGGTTGATGACGCCGGCCTTCGTCGAGCCGTAGAGGCCCTGCAGGGGAACGCCGTGGAGGGCGGACACCGACGACGTGTTCACGATGGCGCCGCCGCCGGCAGTGATCATGTGACGGATGGCGTAGCGGCAGCCGAGGAGAACGCCGCGCAGGTTGATGTCCATCATCTGGTCCCACTTCTCCATGGGGTCGTTGAGGGAGTCGAACCAGAAGTGCACGGCGGCGTTGTTGTGCATGATGTTCAGGCCGCCGAGCTCATTGATGGCGTAGGCGGAGACCGCCTGCCAGTCGTCCTCGCTGGCGATGTCGGCGTGGACGTAGTGCGCCTCGCCGCCGGCTGCCGTGATCGCTTCGATGGCGGCGTGGCCCGCCTCGTCGTTCACGTCCGTGCCGATGACGCGGGCGCCTTCGCGGGCCCAGCGCCTCGCGACGGCCTCGCCCATGCCCATACCAACTCCGGTGACGATCCCAACCTTGCCTTCGAGGAGCATCGTGCTCCCTCCTTCTCTCTCGTGCGTCGCGGCCAGACGGCGCGCGTGCGCGTCAGCCTACCGGATGGGGCGGGCAGCGCGCGGAGGCCCCAAACGTTGGCCGTGCTCTGCTACGATCCGGCGCGAAACCGCAGACCCCATGACGGTCTCGAATCGAGGGCTCTCACCATGACCGAAACCCTGACCGGCACGAACCGCTCCGCGGGCGTCGCCTACACCCAGCTCCTCGCCGAGGACAGCCATCCCGTACCGGAGTACCTGCTGCGCGACTCCCCGCTCGAGGAGGGCCAGCCGACGCTGGTGCCCGTCGAGCGCTACACGTCGCGCGAGTGGCACGAACTGGAGGTCGAGAAGCTCTGGAAGCGCATCTGGCAGATGGCCTGCCACGAGGACGACATCCCGGACGTGGGCGACTACCTCGTCTACGACCTCGCCGACCTCTCCTACCTGGTCGTGCGAGTCGCCGAGGACGAGTTCAAGGCGTACTACAACGCCTGTCTCCACCGGGGCCGCCTGCTGCGGCAGGAGGACGGCAAGCGGGCGCGCGACCTGCGCTGCGCGTTCCACGGCTGGACCTGGAACCTGGACGGCTCGCTGAAGGAGATCCCCTGCCAGTGGGACTTCCCCTACGTGGACCCGGATGAGCAGTCGCTGCCCGAGGTGAACGTGGCGCGCTGGGGCGGGTTCGTGTTCATCAACCCCGATCCCGACGCGGAGCCGTTCGAGGATTTCGTGGGCGATCTGGAGAGCCACTTCACGCTGCTTCCCTACGAGAAGCGGTACAAGGAGGCTCACGTCGCCAAGGTGCTGCGCTGCAACTGGAAGGTGGCGCAGGAAGCCTTCATGGAGGCCTACCACGTGGTCGCGACGCACCCCCAGATCCTGGCGGGCATCTGCGACGCGAACTCGAAGTACGACGTGTTCGGGAACTACGCGCGGGCGATCACGCCGAACGGCGTTCCCAGCCCGCACCTCTCGAACGTCGTCCAGGAGGAGCCGCTGCCGGACACCAGTCCCTTCAAGATGCGGCACCCCCTCACCAACGCCATCTACGACACCCAGCCCGACAGCACCGTTCTGGTCACCGCTCCCGACGGGCGCTCCGGTCTCTTCACCGAGAGCGGCACGCATATCAGCGGCGACCTCGGCGAGGCCGACCCGCACATGTGCCAGTGGCTCGCGGGCAAGCAGCTCGAGACGGACGACCAGTACTGGGAGAACCGTCGCGGAAACGGCGCCAGCGAGGACAACGGCGGCAACGAGCAGGTTGAGGCGGAGAGCGCGGCCGACGAGCTCGACAAGCGCATGGAGCAATTGGGCCTGAGCGGCGACGGTCCCTCGGGCGCCTCTGTCCGCGAGATCGGCGCCGCCGCCATCCGCGACGGCCTGCGCCCGGTGCTCGGCGACCTGATGGACAACGTGCCCGACGCGGAGCTGAACGACAGCATCTACTTCACGCTGTTCCCCAACTTCCACCCGTGGGGGTCGTTCAACCGGATCGTCTACCGCTTCCGGCCGAACGGGAACAACCCGGACGAGAGCATCATGGAGTGCCTCTACCTGGCGCCCTACCCGCAGGACGGCGAGCGTCCGCCGGCCGCCCCCATCCACTGGATCGGGGTCGACGACGATTGGACGGAGGCGCCGGAGCTGGGGATGCTCGCGCGGGTGTTCAACCAGGACACCTACAACCTGCCGCGCGTGCAACTCGGTCTGCACGCGACGAAGAAGGAGTTCGTGCAGTTCGGAAACTACGGCGAGACGAAGATCCGCCACTTCCACACGCTGCTCGAGAACTGGGTCTCGCGGGAGTAGCGTCCCGCACCATCAACCACGACGACCGGAGGGGCGGCCAGGCCGCCCCTCCTTCGCGTCACAAACCGAAGGGCTGGGTCAGCGCTGGAGCCAGCGGTAGTGGAGCTCACTCGCCCAGGCGGTGAGGCCGGGGAAGACCTCGGCGAGGACGTGGGCGATGCGCATGAGAGGCTGCATGTGCACCTCCGGGGAGGGGCGCTGCACGGAACGCACGATGGCGCGGGCCACCTGGCCCGGGGTCTGGACGGGGCCGAGGGGGGCGGGGGTGTACTCGGAGGAGTAGGTGCGGGCGTTGGCGAAGAACTCCGTCTCGGTGCTGGCGGGGAGCACGAGCGTGACGCTCACGCCGGAGCCGGCGAGCTCGCCGCGGAGCGCCTGGGTCAGGCCGGTCAGCGCGAACTTGCTGGCCGCGTAGGCGCCGTGATACGGCCAGCTCCGCTTCCCCACGACCGAGCCGACGTTGACGATGTGGCCGGAGGCCTGGCGGCGCATGTGGGGCAGGACGGCGCGGACGGCGTGGTGGACGCCGAGTACGTTCGTCTCAAGGAGGTCGCGGAAGGCCTCGTCCGGGGTGTCTTCCATGCGGCCGTAGAGGCCGTAGCCGGCGTTGTTCACGAGCACGTCGATGCGCCCGAAGCTGGCGAGCGCCGCCCCCACGAGGGCATCGACCTGTTCGCGGTCGCGGACGTCGCAGGCGATGGCGAGGGTCTCGACGCCGAAGCGCTCCTCGAGGCGCCGGGCGAGCCGCTGAAGGCGCTCGCGCGAACGCGCAGCGAGGACGACGGCGGCGCCCTCGCGGGCGAAGCGAACGGCGGTTGCGCGCCCGATGCCGGCGCTCGCGCCGGTGATGACGACGACGGGCGGGGCAGGCATCAGGCCAGGAGGTCGTCGCCGAGGGGGACGGTGTCGCGGGCCACGCGGGCGACGATGGGGATGGCGGCGCGCAGCGCGCGTCCCGCAGAACGGATCGCCAGCGCTAGGCGCCCACCGGCAAGCCAGGCGTTGGGGCGTAGGGCGATGCCGGCCGCCATGCCGATCTCGCTCGACTCGCCGTTCCAGTCGCGGAGGGGGACGGGCAGCTCCATGGCGGCCGGGTCGATGACGGCGCGGAGGGCCATCCAGTCGGCGCCGTGCTCGACGGCCACCCTGGCGAAGGCTGCGGTCTCCATGTCGACGCCGGCGGCTCCGTGCTCGTTCCAGAGGTCACGCTTGGCAGTGCGCGTGGCGACGGGCGTGCCGACCGTCACGAGCCGGGAGCAGACGAAGCGGGAACCCTCGTTGCGAAGGGCGCGGCGAGCGTTCTGAAGCGTCATGGCCGGGGGCTGGAGGGCCGCGCCAGCCTCGTCCATGGCCTCGCGGGCGAGGATCAGGTAGCCGGGGCCGAGGGAGGGGTCGAGGCCGCCGCAGAGGCCGGCGATGAGGACAGTGTCGGGTTTGTGCTCACGCAGGAGACCGGCGAGAGCGGCTTCGCCTGCTTCACCGGTGCCTGTGACCTGACACCCGGAGCCGATCGCGCGCGCCTCGCGCGTCGTGGGCGCCACGATGAGGAGGCTCACGAACTGCCGCGGCCGCCTAGCGTACCGAGCGCCGCGCGGACGCCCTCGAGGGGGCTGGCCATGGTGGCGCCGACGGCGGTGGCCTCATAGCCGCAGTGGGCCATGCAGTTGGTGCAGCGCGCATCGCGGCCGTAGCCGTAGCGCTCCCACTCGGTCTCCTCGATGAGCTCGACGAAGCTCTCCGCATAGCTCTCGTTCATCAGGTAGCAGGGTCGCTGCCAGCCGAGGACGCTGCGCGTGGGATTCCCCCAGGCCGTGCACTGCATGGCGCGCTCTCCCTGGAGGAAATCGAGGAAAACGGGGGTGTGAAAGAAGCGCCAGCGACGGCGGTCAGGGGAATCGAGGATGGACTTGAAGGTGGAGATCATCTCAGGGCGCCTGAGGAAGACGCTCTGGTTGGGCGCCTTCGGGTAGTCGTAGCCGGGCGAGACCATCATGCCGTCGACGTTGAGGTCGTCCATGAGGAAGTTGAAGAGGTCGCCCATCTCCTGGGGGGAGCTGTCGTTGAAGACGGTCGTGTTGGTGCTGACGCGGTAGCCCTGCTCCTTCGCCTTGCGAATGCCGGCCACGGCCTTGTCGAACACGCCCTCACGGTCGACGGCCTTGTCGTGCTGCTCGCGGAGGCCGTCCATGTGGACGCTGATGGTGAGGTAGGGGGAGGGTTCCAGCTTGGGCAGCCAGCGATCCAGGAGGATGGCGTTGGTGCAGAGGTAGACGAACTTCTTGCGCTCGATCAGACCCTCGACGATCTCGTCGATCTTGGGGTGGATGAGGGGTTCACCGCCGGCGATGGAAACGACGGGGGCGCCGCACTCATCGGCGGCTTCCCAGCACTCCTCGGGGGAGAGGTAGGTGTTGAGGATCTCCTCGGGATGCTGGATCTTGCCGCAGCCCTCGCATTCGAGGTTGCAGCGATAGAGCGGCTCCAGCATGAGGACGAGCGGGTAGCGCTCCTTGCGCAGCAGCTTCTGCTTCAGCAGATAGCGGCTGACGGCGAACGCCTGGCGAAGGGGGATGCCCATCGTGATTCCTCCGGGAGACTGGCGGCACAGCATACGGAGCGAGCGGCGCGAAGGCTATGCACTGCTCGCGTCCACTGCTGCTGCCGCGGCGAGACCGCTGCGAACGGCCGATTCCATGGTGGCGGGCCAGCCCGTATCGGTGTACGAGCCCGCCAGAAAAAAGTTGGGGAGTGGCGTGCGGGGGCCGGGACGGAAAAGGCCGGGGGCGGGTACGAAGGTCGCCTCCGGCTCCTTGGTCACGCGGTAGCGCACGAGGGTGGCCTCGCGGGAGGCCGGAAGCGCCCGCCGCAACTGCGGCAGGACGCGCTCGCACACCTGCTCCTGACTCAGGGCGAAGAGATCGCCCGGCGCGCTGATCGAGAGGACGAGGCGCTGGCGTTGCGTTTCATCCTCGCCGCCGAGGCGGCTGCGGTTGAAGGCCCACTGCACCTCCGAGCGGATGAAGGAGGCGCAATGGAGGTCCAGGACGGGGCGGTCGAACCAGAGGTGGAGGTTGAGGATGGGGGCGGGCTCGAAGCGGGTGAGGTCGACGAAGGGCCTGTCGACACGCACCTGCTCGGGGAGGAGGGGGAGGAGTCGCCAGGGGGCAAGGGCGCTGACGCAGGCATCGAAGCCGCGGCGCTCACCGTCGCCGAGCACGAGCCCGGCGACGCGGCCCTCTTCGACCTGGATGCACTCGATGGCCGTCCGCATCGAGACCGTCCCGCCGCGCTCCTCGATCGCGCGGATGGCGGGCTCCACGTGGAGCTTCGAGAGGCCGGCGGCGGGGACGGCGAGGGCGGCGGCGCGGGGATCCTTCTGGAAGCCCTCCTCCAGCACGAAGATCGACTGGCTGGCGCTGGCTTCGCCGGCGCGGCAGTTGAGCGTGGGGATGACGAGGAAGTCCCAGAACTCGCGGATGGTGTCGGGCGACTGCTTCCGCTCACGGAGCCACTGCTCGAACGTGATCTGCTCCAGGCGGCCGCGCTCGTGGACCTGGAGGAGGCGCAGTGCGAGGAAGGCGCGGGCGATCTCGATCTTCTGGCGCCAGGAGAGGTGGCGGTAGCGGAGGAGGGCGGGGGCGAGGTGGAGGCCCAGGGGCAAGTTCGAGGACCAGAGATCGGAGCGGCGGCCGTCGGCGTCGAAGACGGGGACGCGCAGGCGCTCCTGGCGATAGGTCAGGTGCAGGGTGCCGAGGCGCTCCAGGAAAGCGCGGTAGGCGGTGGTGCACTCCATGAAGAGGTGCTGGCCGTTGTCGACCTCGTCGCCGGTTTCGTCATCGAGGAAGGAGTAGGTGGCGCCTCCGGCCCACGGTCGGCGCTCCAGCACCTCGACCTCATGGCCGCGGTCGGCGAGCTCCAGCCCGGCGGCCAGTCCGGCCAGGCCCGCGCCGATGATGCCGACCTTCATGGCCGTGCGGGCGTCAGCCCGATCGCGCCGGCCCCAGGAGGGCGGCGGAGCCCCAGAGGCGCGCGATGGCGGAGGCCTTCTCCCGGCCGTTGAGGCGGACGCGCTCGGAGAGAACGTCGTAGTTGCGCTCCTCGATGCGCTGGAGCAGCTCGAAGTAGACGCCCTGGAGCACGTTCACGCACATGCGCGAGCGCACGTCGAGCAGGGGCAGGAGGTGGCGTCCGCGGCGGAAGTAGCGATGAGCGCGCTCACCCTGGGCGGCCATCATCGAGCGGAAGCGCTCGTCGTAGTCGCAGGCGAGGATGTCGTCGGGCGTGAGGCCGTGGGCGGCCAGCTCTTCGGTGGGGAAGTAGACGCGGCCGCGCTCGGCGTCCTCCTTCACGTCGCGCATGATGTTCACGATCTGGAGGCCGATCCCCATGCTGGTGGCGAACTCCTCGGCGCGGGGGTGGGGCTTCGCGCCGAAGATGGCGACGCAGATGTGGCCCACCATCGAGGCCACGCGGTAGCAGTACTGGCGAAGGTCGTCCCAGGTCTCGTAGCGGTTGATGGTGAAGTCCATCTCGACGCCGTTCACCAGCTCCTCGAAGTGCTGCTGGGGCATGGCGAAGCGGTCGACGGCGTCTCCGAGGGCGATGAACAGCGGTCCCTGGCGGGAACCGCCGTAGCAGGCTTCGAGGCGCTCGCGGGCGAGGGCGATCTCCTTCTCCTGGCGGGAGCGATCGGTTAGCTCGTCGGCGATGTCGTCGACGTAGCCGCTGAAGGCGTAGGCGGCGTAGATGGCGTTGCGCTTCTCGTTGGGCAGGATGGTGAAGGCGTAGTAGAAGTTCGAGGCGCGGTCCTTGGTGTAGGCCTTGCACCAGGCGTAGGCCTCCTCGGGCGTGAAGCGTTCGTCGGCGTGAGCATCGAGCTCCGCCAACACATCGAAGGCCATGGCGTGTCCCCTTCCCCTCTTTTAGATACCCATAGCGATACGGGCGCCGTTCACGAGCGCCAGCCGGGCCTTGACGGCTGTCGTGACGCGGGGGCGGGCGCTGAGCGTGTCGTAGCCGGCGGCTTCGATGGCGTCGAGGATGGCCTCGCCGCCCAGCCGGTAGAGGCGGATGTCGGTGCGCACCGAGCGCTTGACGCGGGCCTCGAGCTTCTTGCCCTCGGCGAAGCAGGCGCGGGCGCGGGCCACCTCGAACTTCATGAGCTCGCGATAGCGCTCGTCGAAACGCCGGTCGATGATCTGCTGCTCGTCAACGCCGAAGCGTTGCAGGTCCTCGAGCGGCAGGTAGATGCGGCCCTTCTCGATGTCGACGGAGACGTCCTGCCAGAAGTTCGCGAGCTGGAGGCCGATGCAGGTCTGGTCGGAGAGGGCGATGCGCTCCTCGTCGGTGTACCCGAGAACGGCCAGGACCATCTGGCCGACGGGCGTCGCGGAGTACCTGCAGTAGGTGAGGACGTCCTCGTAGGTGGCGAAGCGGGAGACGCGCTGATCCATGCGGTTCGCCTCGATCAGGCGGAGGAAGGGGTCGAGGGGGATCTCCTTGCGCTCGATGGTGCGGGCGAGGGCGATCAGGAGCGGGCGCCGGGGGTTCCCGGCGACGGCGTCGCGCAGATCCTGTTCCCAGGAATCGAGGAGGGAGAGACGGTCGCCCTCGGCCTCGTCGCCGAGGTCATCGGTGTAGCGGCAGAAGGCGTAGACGGCGAAGAAGTGGCGGCGCAGCTTCTTCGGCAGGAGGAAGGAGACGACGGTGAAGTTCTCGTCGTGGCGGCGGGCGTACTGCTCGCACCAGCGGTAGGCCTCGCGGGGCGTGGTTGGGCGCTCGATGGGCCACCGCCGAAGGCCGTCGCCGGTCTGGGCGGTCATCCCAGGGGGTCCGTGTCGGGCAGGTGGATGGGGTTCCCGTCACGCAGACGGCGGTAGCGTCCGAGCGCCCAGAGGGGCCAGTAGTTGGAGTAGAGGTGGTACTTGAGCATGAAGTCCCGCGGGAAACCGGTTCCCGTGAAGTGTGGCTCGATCCACTCGCCGTCGTCGGTCTGCGTGCGTACCAGGTAGTCGATGCCGCGCACCGTGGCGGGATGGTCGGGCGGTTCGACGGCAAGGAGGGCGAGGAGGGCCCAGGCGGTCTGGGAGGCGGTGCTGGGGCCCTGGCCGCGCAGGGAGGGGTCTTCGTAGGTAGCGCAGCTCTCGCCCCAGCCACCGTCGGGCTGCTGGTGGTGTTCGAGCCAGCGCACGGCCCGTCGGAGACGCGGGTCGGCGGGGTCGACCCCGGCGGCCACGAGCGCGGGGACAGCGGCCCCCAGGCCGTAGAGGTAGTTGACGCCCCAGCGCCCCCACCAGGAGCCGTCCGGCTCCTGGGTGTCCCAGAGGTAATCGAGGGCGCGATCCATCATCTCGTCGTCTGGAGGTGTGCCGTCGAGGGCGAAGGCCTCGAGGATGTGGGCGGTCACGTCCTCGGTGGGGGGATCGAAGGTAGCGCCGAAGTCGGCGAAGGGGATGCGGGAGACGAACTCGTCGTCGTTGTCGCGATCGAAGGCGCCCCAGCCGCCGTTGCTGGACTGCATCGCCCGCAGCCAGACCTTGGAGCGGTGGAAGGGGCCGTCCTTGGCTCGCAGATCGAGCAGGCGCAGGGCAATGAGCACCTCGGCGGTGTCGTCGGTGTCGGGATAGAGCTCGTTGGAGAACTCGAAGGGGAAGCCGCCGGGCTCGATTCCGGGCACGGTGAGGGCCCAGTCGCCCAGGCTCTGGACCTCGTGGGCGAGCAGCCAGCGGCCCGCCTGCACGAGAGCTTCGTCGTCGGCGGGCACGCCCGCCTCGCGCAGGCCGGTGACGGCGAGGGCGGTGTCCCAGACGGGCGAGAGGCAGGGCTGCACCGAGAAGGTGTTGCCGCGGCGCAGGGCGAAGTCGCCGAGGAAGCCGTTGAGCCCCTTCTGCATGACGGGGTGGTCCATGGAGTAGCCGTGGGCCCTGAGCGCGATGAGGGAGTAGACCGACGGCGGCTGGATGACCCCCCAGGTGCCGTCCGCCTCCTGGTGCTCGATGATCCAGCGCTCGCATTCCTTGAGGGCGAACCGGCGGAGAGGCTTCCAGGGGAGGCGCTCATGCGCGTGTAGCACCCGGTCGATGGCGAGGAAGGCGTTGCGCCAGGTGAAGGGCTGGCGATCGCGGCGGAGGGGGATGGAGCGGCGGTGGTCGGGGTCGAGGTAGAGCTCGTCGACATGGGCGTAGTCGGGGATGGGGACGACGGGGCGGTAGGCCCAGACGACGAGGATGGCAACGATGGTGGCGCGCGCCCAGGAGGCGAACATGTAGATGTTCAGGGGCGAGGAGACGGGCATCAGGATCGACTCGGGCGGCATGGCCGGCAGCGCCGACCAGTCGAACTGCCCGAAGAGCGAGAGCCAGAGCTTGGTGAAGATGCGGGTCGCGCCCACGCCGCCCCGGGAGCGGATGAACTCGCGGGCGCGCTTCATCTCCTCCCGTTCGGGATCGACGCCGGCGAGCTTGAGGGCGAAGTAGGCCTCGGTGCTGATGCTGACGTCGCCGGGGCCGCCCCAGTAGACCGGCCAGGAGCCGTCCTCGCACTGGAGCCCCAGGAGGTAGCGGACGATGCCCTGCTCACGCTCCTCTTCGGTGGTGCCGAGGAAGCGCTCGAGGAGGAGGTGCTCGGCGGCCATCGTCGCGTTCGACTCAAGCTCGGCCCACCAGTAGCCGTCCTCGGCCTGCAGGGAGAGAAGGTGCCTGACGCTGCGATCGATGCACACATCGAGGGCGGCGGCGCTGCCGGCGGAGCCGGCGCCGGCCTGGGCGCCCTCGATGGAGCTCGGGGCTGTCACCGAACCCCCACCAGCGCCGCGAGTCGGTCCTCCACCTCGTCGATCGAGCTGTCGGGGGTGGAGGCGCCGGCCGTCAACCCGATGCGGTCGGCAGCCTCGAACCAGTCCGCGTCGAGCTCGTGCGCACTCTCGACGTGGTAGGTCCTCGCGCCCTCGGCCTCGCAGACCTGGCGCAGGTGGCGGGTGTTCGCGCTCTTCTTGCCGCCAACGACCACCATCACGTCGACCTGGTGGGCGAGTTCGGCGGCGGCGGCCTGCTGGCCGGTGGTGGCGTGACAGAGCGTGTTGACGACGTGCATCTCGAAGTTCGCCTCGCGCTGGAGCAGCATCAGGTTGCCGACGAAGCGGGCGAAATCGTCGATCTTGTGGGTGGTCTGGGCCATCACCCCGATCTTGTTGGGGAAGCCGCCGGGGAAGTTCTCGATCACTTCGCGCAGGTGCTCGATATCGGCGTGCTCGACGACGGTGACGCCGGAGCGGCCCTGCTCGTCGAACGCCCAGCCCATGATGCCCCGCACCTCCTTGTGGCCGGGGTCGCCGAAGATGAGGGCGTGCCAGTTGTCGCGCACGAACTTCTGGGCGTAGCGCTGGGCCCTCGTCACCACGGGGCAGGTCGTGTCGATGATGTTCAGGCCGGCGTCCTCGAGGTCGTGCAGGACGCGCTCGCCGACGCCGTGGGCGGTGATGGCGATGCGGCCCTCGCCCACGCGCTCGGCGGTGACGGCGCCGAAGTCACCCTCAACCTCATCGGGCCCCGGGAGCTGGTGCACGCCGGTGCGTTCGAGCTCCTCGACGACGTGCGGGTTGTGCACGATCTCGCCGGCGCTCGCGATGGGATGCTCGGGCGTGGCTTCGTCTTCCATGATCTGCACGGCGCGGCGAACGCCCATGCAGAAACCCATTTCGCTCGCTCGGATGATCTCGGCCACCCCTGACCTCCTTCGACCGGGTTGCGAAAGTAAAGTACCGGTAAAGTATAAGGCAAGCCCTCGGCGGCGAGGGTCTACCGAAGTTTCACGGCCGTCCCGTACACGAGTATCTCAGCCGCGCCCTGCATGAGGCCAAGGGTCTCCGCGATCTCGCGCCCCGGCACCGAGTCCGACGTGGTCATGAGCATGCAGTCCTCCGGGCGGTTCGAGCCGCAACCAACAGGATAGACGCGAGCCGCGTTGCGCCGAAGCACGCCCGCTTACCGGCCAGATCCAACCTCGTCGAGGTCCACGTTCTCAAGGAACTCGATCCCTTCGAGATAGAGATCGACAGCGTCGTCGAAAGAGTCGGGGAGAAAGGCGAGAACGACGGGCGCGCCATCGAGCAGCCTCGTGGCGATGGGGGAGTCGTCGATGTGCGTACGGAGGTCGGGCTTGGGGAAATTGACGAGGACGACCAGCAGGACCTGGCAGAGGAGCGCTCCCTGCAAGAAGCCGAAGGCGGCCCCGGCGACGCGGTCCGCGCCGCCGAGATTGAGGACGTCGACGCTGCGCCGCAGGAGGTAGCCCAGGAGCTGGCCGGCGACGATCACCCCGATGAAGATGGCGAGGAAGGAGGCGAGCGCCGAGACGGTGCTGTCGTCGATGATGGGCTCGACCTTGGGGAGCATGTCGTCGTAGAAGACGCCGGCGACGGGGACGGCGAGGATGAGCGCCGCCAGCCCCACCAGCTCCCGCAGGAATCCCCGGCGGAAGGCTCGCCACGTGAGCAGCGCCACGACCACGATGATGACGAGGGAGACCCAGTTCACTGGGAGTCCATGGTACGGCGAGCACGGTCTCGGGAAAGGTAAGCCCTCTTGCGCGAGGCATCCGTACAATCGGGGCATGCGCCCGGACCTGATTGACCTGCTCGCGTGCCCGCTCTGCAAGGGCGACCTGACCCTGACGGTGGTGGATGAGGAGGGGGGCGAGGTCCTGAGCGGTGCGCTCGACTGCGCGGCCTGCGGGGAGACGTTCCCGATCGAGGACGGCATTCCGAACCTGCTGCCGCCGGAGTTGCGCGAGGCATGAACCACTCCGAGCCGCCACCCGTCGAGACCCGCGAGCCGCTGCACTGGACCCACCTCGCGAACGGCGGCGGGCTGCTGGCGCTGGCCGCCTTCGCGCTGGCGGCGGCGCGGGGAACCCTGGGGGCGAGCTGGCTGTTCGCGCCGGTGGCGCTGGTGTTCCTCGGCATCGCCGCGCTGGCGGGGTGGGGAGCGGCGGTGCAGCTCTCGGGCGGCGCCCAGATGGACGACCACCCCTGGGTCTAGCGCGCTCTCCGACCCTGGCCGCCGGTACGGAGCCGCACGCCCGTGCGTTCGTGCCCGGCTGTGTCGAGTCCCTCCAGGAGGGCGGCGGCGCTCCGGCCGAGCACGGGCAGGAGACCTTCGAGGACCTCCGCGAGGGGCAGCAGCACGAAGGCGCGCTCGGCGATGCGGGGGTGGGGGACGGTGAGGGCCTCTGTCGCGACCTCCGCTTCGCCACAGAAGAGCAGGTCGACGTCGATGGGGCGGGGGCGCCAGCGCCCCGTGGGGCGCCGGCCGAGGAGGTGCTCGACCTCCTTGGCGACAGCGAGCAGCGCTTCGGGGTCGAGGTCCGTCTCGACGGCGACGACTGCGTTCAGGTAGCACGGCTGGTCGGCGGGGACAGGTGGGGTCTCCCAGACGGAGGAGACGCGCGTCGGTGTGGCGCCACGCTCGGCGAGGAGGTCGAGGGCGGCGCGGAGATTGGCGGACCGGTCGCCGAGGTTCGAGCCGAGGGCGAGGACGGCTTCGCTCACGGCGCCCGCCACCTGCCCCGGGTGATGGCGTCGGCAACGGCCGCGACCCTGCGCATCTCGGCCACGTCGTGGACGCGGACGACGTCGACGCCCCCCGCGATCGCGATGGCGACGGCGGCGGCGGTGCCTTCGAGGCGTTCTTCCACAGGGGCGTCGAGCACGAGTCCGAGGGTCGACTTGCGGGAGGGGCCAAGGAGCAGGGGCAGGCCCGCCGCGGCGAGCTCATCCATCCGCCGCACAATCTGCAGGTTCTCCTCCGGGGTCCAGCCGAAGCCGAAGCCGGGGTCGAGGATGATGCGGTCGCGGGGGACGCCGGCCTCGTCGGCCATGCGCAGGCTCTCATCCCAGCCGGCGAGGACGTTCGCGACAACATCGCCGGGGGGCCGGCCTCGCTGGTTGTGCATGGCGACGAGGGCCGCGCCCCGGGACGCCACCACCGCGGCCATGCCCCGGTCGGCGCGCAGGCCGTTGATGTCGTTGACCATGTCGGCGCCCGCATCGAGGGCCACCTCGGCGACCTCGGCGTGCTGCGTGTCGATGGAGATGAGGAGCTCGGTGGCCGCCCGGATGGCGGCGACGGCGGGGAGGGCGCGCTCCGCTTCCTGATCCGGCGTCACGGGGATCGCGTCCGGGCGGGTCGACTCCGCGCCGACGTCGATGATGTCGGCGCCCTCGTCCGCGAAGCGCTTCGCGAGGGCAGCGGCGGCGGCGGGGTCGGGACCCAGGCCGTCACCGCTGAAGGAGTCGGGAGTGACGTTGACGATGGCCATCAGGTAGGTGCGCGTTCCCCACTCGAAGGTTCGCCCGCGCAGGGTGAGCGCGGGGGACGGGTAGGTGCGGGCGGTGAGGGGCGTGGAGGCGGGGATAGCGGTCCTCCCGGACTCAGGCTTCGACCGTGTACTCCTGCTCGGTGGCGGCCTCGCCCTCGATGTGGAAGACGCGCACGTCGGGGCGTTGGCGGTTCGCGATGCTGACGACGAAGTGCACGAAGGGCGGGCCGAAGAAGGTGCTCATCATGCGGATGTCGGTGGGGCTGGGGCGGGCGGGGCTGCCGGTGTGCGAGTGGTAGAAACCGGCGAGCGAGTCTCCCGCCTCGTCCATGGCTTCCTCGATGCGGCGCTGCTCACGGAAGTCGATGCTGAAGCGGTAGGGGCTGGCCTCGGCGTTCTCGGCGCGGTGCAGTGAGGTGACGGCGCCGTCGCGCGCGCCGATCATGCCGCAGCACTCGTTGGGGGCGTCCTCGAGGGCGTGGCCGATCATCGCGTCGAGGTGTTCCTGGCGGAGGGTGATTACGGGAGCCATCGGCCCAGTGTACCGCCGCTACTGCCCGTAGCCCTCGGCCCGAAGCCGCCGCCAGACCTCGCCGCTGGCCGAGTACCGCTCCATCAGGTAGGGGTAGACGGCCTTCACCCGGAAGAGCGTCTCCATGCACTCCTGGGCGAGGTGGCGGTCGAGTACGGTGGGGTGAGCGTCGGGCTCGACCACGTCGACGGCGAGGCCCTCCTCGAAGCCGCCGGGGGCGGCAGGGGCGCCGGGGGGCTGATCGGCGAGGATGCCCGCCTCGGAGAGCGAGGCGATCGCCTCCCGCAGGCGGTCGCGAAAGGCGACGGTGACGCGTTCCCCGGCGAGGTGGCGTTCGGCGTCGCCTTCGAGCAGGCCGAGGATGCGCGCCGTTACGTAGTCGACGCGGAAGGCGTCGCTGCCGGCGGCGCGGGAGGGAGGCAGGCCGACGCAGAGGACGCCCAGCAGGGCCCGCTCGATATCAGCGAGGCTGCCGGGGGCGACGGAGGGACGGGGGTCGGTCATGGGGGCGGATCGTAGCAGAGGCATGGGGGTTTTCCGGCGGGTCGCGCGCTCGGAGGCAGGTGCTACGATCGATGGTCCGCGTGGAGGCGCACCATCCATGGAAGGCACAGCCGTCACCGTTCGGGTTCCCGCCACGAGCGCCAACATCGGCACCGGTTTCGACTGCCTCGGGCTGGCGCTGGACCTGTTCGCCTCGGTCACGGTGACGTTCAGCGACGCCGAGCAGCTTCCCACGAACGATGTCGGCGAGAAGATGGTGCTCTCCGCCGCGCGCGCGGCCTACGAACGGATCGGGCGGCCGAGTCCGGCGGGCCTGGCGGCGCGCTATACCGTCGCGATCCCGCTGGGGCGGGGCCTGGGCGCGAGCGCGGTGGCGCGAGTGGCCGGGGTGCTCGCGGTGAACGAGCGGGAAGGGCACCCCCTCGACGAAGACGCCTGCCTGGGGCTGGCGGCCGAGCTCGAGGGGCACGTCGACAACGCCTGCCCGGCGCTGTTCGGAGGCGTGCAGGCGTGCGTCGCCACGGAAGACGGGTTCGCCCGCGTCCGTTGCCGCTACCCGAGCGACCTGCAGATCGCGCTGCTGATCCCGGACCACTCGATGCCGACCAAGGAGGCGCGCCGCCTCCTGCCCGACAGCTACAGCCGCGAGGACGCGATCCACACGAGCAGCCGTCTCGGGCTGCTCGTGGCGGCGCTGGCGGCGGGTCGTACGGACCTGCTCGACGAGGCCACGCAGGACCGCTTCCACCAGCGGCAACGATCGGCCCTGTTCCCGCCGCTCTACGACGTGTTCGCGTCGGCGAAGGGCGCGGGGGCGCACGCGGCCTGGCTGAGCGGGGCGGGGAGCAGCGTCGCCGCATTCGCGCCGGAAGAGGCGAGCCGGGACGTGGCGAAGGCGATGCTCGATACGCTGGAGGGAGCGGGGATGTCGGGACGAACGCTGGTGACGCGCATCGCGGCGAGCGGTGCGGAGGTGTCCCGGGTCGAGATGGTGGATGTGTAGCGGGCTATTGGCTTCTGGCTGCTGGCTCTTGGTGGAGGCGGAAAGGCGAGCTGGGGTCGTGGAGGAGGAGCGCGCAGGCCTCGGACCGTAGGGAGTAGCGGACAGAGCCACCGCTGAGGTCGTGCCGGGCGCCGGGACCGTCGGTGGAGCGCGACATAGGCCCCTCGGAGGTCGGCAGTCGGGGACTGCAGCCTGCCTCCCCATGAGACCCATCCCCGCTTCGCTCCGAGCCCACCAGCGCGGCCCCGATCGCCTCCCCCACGTGCGCGCCATCGTGCGCGCGGAACGCTGGGGCGTGCCCCTCCTGCCCTGGGAGCGCCTCTACGAAGGCGACGAACGCGACTGCCCGCACGCCCTCGCGATCGCCGGAGACGGCACCGTGATCCGCGCCCGCAACGATGCGGGCGCGCTCGCGGTCTCGCGCGTGTCCAATCCGGGAGCCGGCTCGGCGTGGGGCGCGTGGACCGAGCTGGGGAAGGCAGAGGCAGAGACGGGCGTCGCGCTCGCGGCGCGCGGGAGCGAGGTGCTGCTCCTGTACGTCGCGAGCGGCGGACGGGCGCTCGCGCTGCGGCGCAGCGCCGACGGCGGGGCAACGTGGGCGGCCGCACGGACGCTGGTGCGGGAGAGCGCGGACATCGGGTGGGTGGCCCTCGGGGTGCGCGCCTCGAACGGCGACGCCTGCGCGTTCTACACGCAGGGGACGGACGTGCTCAAGCGACTGCGCCGCCGGGAGGGCGCCTGGGACGCCTCGGGGACGAACTGGACCAGGGGCGGGAAGGTCGCGGCGCTGACGGGCGTGGCCGCGATGCACGACGGCAGGGATTACCGCCTCATCGTGAGCGGCCGGGCGCGTCCTTCGGGCCGGAAGCAGGTGTGGTCGGCGTTCCTGGGGGACAGCGGCTTCCCCGCGGGTTTCTGGTCGGGCCTGAGCGTGATCGCGGAGTCGGACGCCTCCTCGGCGCGCGAATTTGGCGGGCCGGGGGTGTTTCAGCCGGGCGGCCTTGACCAGCGCGCCTGTTTCGCCGCGCGGGATGCCGGCGGCGAGCCGGGAAGCCGCGTCTACACGAGCCATCCGCCCGCGTCTGTCTCCGGCAACCCGGAGGGGTGGTCGGAGCCGGAGCCCCACGAGGCGACATCCGCGTACGGGCTGGCGGTCGCGACCCCGGAGGCGGGGACGGCCTGGGGGTCGACGCCGGACGGGGTGTGGCGGGCGCGGCTGGGGCGCAGCCTCGACGTGAGCGAGCGCATCGTCGAGGCCTCGTGGAGGCTGGCGCCGTTCGCGACGCGCGCCCGGCTCGTGCTCGACGGCTCCGGCGGCGCGCTCCCCGAACTGGCGCCGGGACGCACGGTCGAGATCGCGCCCGGCTACCCCTCGGGCGCCGGCGGCGGGCCCGAGTACGGGGGCGCCGTACACGCCGTCATCGACGACGTGACCCGCGAGCGCGACGCGGGGCAGGCGCGGGTCGTGCTGGAGTGCTCGGGGCACTGGGAGCGGCTGGCGGCATGGCGGCCCTCGCAGGTCTGGCAGGCGGCGGCGGGCGAGCATTCGCGCGAGCGGCTCTTCTGGCGGCTGTGCGCGAGCGCGGGCATCCGCGTGAGCGGCCAGGGCGGGGAGGACTGGTCCGGGAGCAGACCGGCCTTTGCCGTGTCGCCGGGCGAGTCCGTGCTCTCGGCCGCTCGCCGCCTGCTCGGAACGAGCCGCGTCGCGGTGCTTGCCAGCGGTGATGGGCTGGCCGTCTCGGAGCCCGGAGCGGAGGCGGTCGAGCGCTTCGGCGAGGGCGAGCACCCGGCGGCGCGGGTGGCGCTGGGCGACGGCGCTCCCGCCTCAAACTGGGTGCGGGCGCAGGGCCCCGTGGTCGACGCCGATGCGCACGACTTCGCCAGCATCTACCGGGACGGGCAGCGGCTGCGCCTCGTGCGCAGCCTCGACGCGGGCACGGGCGCGCAGCCGCTCGACCGCGCCGCCGCATCGCTCGAGCGGGACCGGCGGGAGCAGCACGCCGGCGTGCTCGTGGCGCCGTTCCACCCCGGCCTCGAGCTGTTCGACGCGATCAGCGTGACGGACGAGCGGCTGGGATTGCGGGAGCGGTCCTTCCGCATCGTCGAGCTGGGGATGGAGTACAGCCGCCGTCCCGGCAGGCGGCCCCGCTACGACTCGGTCGTGGGGCTGGGGGAGATGGACTGATGGCGACGCTGCGAGGACGGCTGGTGCGGTTCGACGGGAGCGCGTGGCGGGCGGTGGTGCGGCTGGAGGGGTCGGCCTCGATGGAGCTGACGGGCGTGGCCGTGAGCCGCGCAATCCCGGTCGCCCAGATGGTCGCGGGACGGACCGTGCTCGTCGATACGGGCAACGCAGGCGATGCTGCGGAGGCGGTCCTGACGGCCATCGTGGCGTGAATGGCGCCCCCGGGCGGCGCGTGTACACTCAATTTCGATGCCCTCGCCCCTGCTCTCCGGGCAGCCGGGCGGCGACCCCGACCGGGGCGCCCACCGGTGATCCGCAGTCACGCCACGTCCGCACACGGGAACACGCTCCAGCGCACGCTCTCCTCGCTGCAGGAGCGGGAGTTCGCGTGGTACTTCGCCGGGAATACCGCGTTCTTCATGGCGATGCAGATGCAGTTCGTGCTGCGCGCCCTGCTTGCCTACGACCTCGCGCCGGCGGGGGAGAAGGCCGCCGGCCTCGGGCTGGTCACGCTGGGAGCGGCGGCGCCGATGATCTTCGTCGCGCCGGTCGGGGGCCTCATCGCGGACCGCGTCAACAAGCGCACCCTGCTGATCGTGACGCAGTCGGCGGCGGCCCTCATCAGCCTGTTCACGACGGTGCTCATCCTCACCGACCTGATGGAGTACTGGTACCTGTTCCTGCTCTCGTTCTCGGCGGGAACCATCTTCTCGCTGAACATGCCCGCGAGGCAGGCGCTGGTGCCCCTGCTCGTTCCCCAGCACAAGCTCATGAACGCCGTCTCCCTGCAGATGAGCGGCATGAACCTGACCCGCATCGTCGCGCCCGCGCTGGCGGGCATCCTGGTGGCGCCGCTCGGCGTCATCGGGGTCGGTGAGAGCGGCGGCCTGGGCTGGGTCTACCTGCTCACCTTCATCCTCTTCACGGTCGCCGTCGCCTCGGAGTTCCGCCTGCCGCCGCATGGCATGCAGGCGGAATCAGAGGAGGGGGAGAACTTCCTCGAGGGCCTGGTGGGGGGCTTCCGCTACGTCATCGCCACGCCGGTCATCCTCATGCTCCTTCTCGCGGGCATGCTGATGCCGTTCTTCGCATTCCCCGTGCAGGTGATGCTGCCCATCTTCGCCGAGGAGGTGTTCGGGCTGACCGGAGGTACGGGATTCGGGCTGCTGATGGCCGCGGGCGGGGTCGGCGGCCTGATCGGGACGATCATCTCGGCGAACTTCGACAGCCTGCCGAACAAGGGCCACATCATGTTCATCGGGGCCACCATCATGGCGGGCTTCCTGGCCGCCTTCGGGTGGACCAGTGTCTTCATCCTCGGGATGCTCTTCATCGCCGTGAGCAACACGGGGCAGATGCTGTTCATGTCGTCCAACAACACCGCCGTGCAGACGATTGCGCCGGAGGAGCTGCGGGGGCGGGTGATGTCGATCATGATGATGTCGTTCGGCGTGATGCCGATCGGGGTCTTGCCCATCACCTTCGCCGCCGACCGGTTCGGGGCGGGAAACACGGTCGTGGTGGTGTCGCTCGTGCTGCTGGTGGTGCTGGCCGTGGTGTTCGTGGCCGTGCCGCGCTTCCGCAACCTGCGCATCGACGTGCTCGCGCAGGCCGAGCTCTCGCCGGTGCAGGCGGCCACGATGGTGGCGGAGGGCAAGATCTCGCGGGCGGAGGCGGACCGGCTGACGGGGAGGATGCGGCGAACGCCCCTGCCCGAGGGCACGCGCCGCAAGCGCGCGGCGGACGAGCGCGTGGAAGTGCCACGCGGGGCTGCGGGGGCGCCGCCGTCATGACCACGCTCAGCGTCCTCGACCAGTCACCCGTCCGTCGCGGAGGGACGGCCGCGGAGGCGCTCGCCGAGACGGTGAAGCTCGCGCAGCTCGCCGACCGGCTCGGGTACGAGCGCTACTGGGTGGCGGAGCACCACAACACGTCCGCCCTTGCCTCGACCGCGCCGGAGGTGCTGATCGGCCAGATCGCGACGCACACGGAGCACATCCGCGTCGGTTCGGGCGGGGTGATGCTGCCCCACTACAGCGCGCTCAAGGTGGCGGAAGCGTTCCGGCTGCTGGAGACGCTGCACCCGGGCCGCATCGACCTCGGGATCGGTCGGGCGCCGGGGAGCGACGGACGCACGGCGCGGGCGCTCGCGCCGAGCGGCGTGCCCATGGACCTGCGCGATTTCCCGAACCAGCTGCTCGACCTGTACGGCTTCCTCGCGGACGACTTTCCGCCCGACCACGAGTTCCACGGCATCCGAGCGATGCCGCGGCCGGAGGCGATGCCGAACCTCTGGTTGCTCGGCTCGAGCGACGTGAGCGCGGGGTACGCGGCAGAGCTGGGCTGGCCGTTCTGCTACGCACACTTCATCAACTCGCACAGGGCCGACAGCGCCCTGGAGGCCTACCAGAAGCTCTTCTCGCCCTCGCCGATCGCGAGCGAGCCGCGACCGTCGATCGCGGTCTCGGCGCTCGTGGCGGAGACGGAGGAAGAGGCGGAGCGGCTGAGCTGGAGCCGCTGGGGCTGGCGCCTGATGGGGCAGGCCGGCCGGGGCGGCATTCCCCCGCCCGAGGAAGCGCTTGCCTTCGAGTACACGGAAGCCGAGCGCGAGTACCTGGAGATGCTGAAGCGGCGCTCCATCTACGGCGACCCGGGGCAGGTTCGCGACAAGCTGCTGGCGATGGGCGAGCGCCACGGCCTCGACGACTTCGTCGTCGTGACCATCACCCACGACTACGCGGCGCGGCAGCGGTCGTACGAGCTGCTGGCGGAAGCGTTCGGGCTGGAGCCTCGGACCCAATAGGGATGCTACGGTGGGGAGGTGCACCGGAGGGATGGCCCCCTTAAGGGGATGCGGCGCGCCCTGCTCGTAAGCGTTGCGGTCATGGCGCAGTACCTCCTGGTTCCCCAGCCCGCGACGGGGGAGCACGGGGAAGACAGAGGCAACCTGCGCAAGAGAACCATTCTCACGCTGGTTGGAGGCGTGGGCGTTGTGGTGGTGTTGGTGCTGATCGCCGTGCTGGTGACACGGGCGACAACCGGCGAGCGGAGGCCGGCCTCCCCCAGCGACGGGCGCGACTTCACCTCGGTCTCGACCGGCACTGAACACACGTGCGGACTGAAGTCCGACGGAGTGGTCGTCTGCTGGGACTCTTTCGGCCGGGCGACCTGGCAGGGCAGGGACTTCGTCTCTGTTACCGCCGGGTGGGCTCACGCATGCGGCTTCAAGAGCGACCGCTCCCTCGTCTGCTGGGGGAACGACGGACAGGGCAGGACCACCCCGCCGCGTGGGGGCTTGGTCTCGGCAAGCGCAGGGGCCAATTTCACCTGCGGGCTGACAGGGGACGACACGGTGGTCTGCTGGGGCGCCAACGTGTACGGCCAGGCCGCGCCGCCGGACGGCGAGTTCGTCTCCGTGATCGCAGGCGGACATCACGCCTGTGCTCTCCGGGCCGACGGCACGATCAGTTGCTGGGGACGTGACGGTTCCGGGCAGGCCACGCCGCCCGAGGGGATCTTCAGCTCAGTCGGCGCCGGGGCGGAACACACCTGCGCCGTGAAGCGCGACGGTTCCCTCGCCTGCTGGGGCGCCGACGGCCACGGCCAGGCGACGCCGCCGGACGGCGAGTTCGTGTCTGTCAGTGCCGGAGCAGAGCACACCTGCGGGGTGACCACCGGTGGCCGTGTCGCTTGCTGGGGGGCGACCGCGTACGCCGACGACGCGCCGGGGGGTGATCGGTTCGTGGCTGTCAGCGCCGGCGTCAGGCACACCTGCGCCCTCAAGGACAACGGCGACATCACCTGCTGGGGCGAGGGCCAGTAGCGGCTAGTCGCCGCCGATCACAACCGTCCACTCCCTGATGCGCCAGGAAGGGACGAGCCCGTTCGCGACGTAGGGATCGGCGGCGACGAAGGCCTCGACACGGGAACGATCGTCCACGGTGAAGACGAAAGCGGCGCCGTCGACGGGGTCGGCGAAGGCGCCCGCCATCTCGATCTCGCCACGGTCGACGTATTCGCGGGCGAGGGCGAGGTGGTCGGCGCGGAAGGGGGCGCGCTTCTCGACGACGTTCTCGACGTAGTCGTAGAGCAGGACGAAGCGGGTGGCGGGCATGGTTACTCCTCTGCGCTCTCCTCGGCGGTGCTCCGCAGCAGCTTCATAAACTCCTCGTCGCCGTCGAGGAGGGCAAGGCGGGCATCGCCGGCGGCCTCGGCGGCGTAGGCGGGCTGTATCTCGAAGGCTTCCCGCAGGTGCTCCAGCGCCACCTCGCGCTTCCCCAGGGCGCCGGCGGCCTGGGCGGCGCCGTAGTGGGCGGCAGAGTCGCCGGGGTTGAGTTTCGCCGCCTGCTCGAAGCTCGCGAGGGCGTCCTCGTGGGCGGCGGTCTCGAGCTGCGCCATCCCGCAGTTCACCATGACGGTGGCGTCGTCGGGATTGAGGGCGAGGGCCTGCTGGAAGTCTGCCAGCGCCTCGGCAGGTTCGGCGCGATAGAGGCGCAGCATGCCGCGATTGTTGAGCGCGTCGCCGTCGGCGGGAGTCAGCTCGAGGGCGGCGTCGTAGTCGGCGAGGGCCTCGTCGAAGGCGCCGAGGCGGGTGTGGGCGGTGGCGCGGTTGTAGAGGGCCGCGGGAATCCCGGGCGACTCGGCGAGGGCGCGGGTGTAGCGTTCGACGGCGAGGGCGTACTGGCCGACGTTGAAGTAGACGTTGCCCTCGTCCAGGTAGGAGGCGGCGGTGCGGAGGCGGGTATCGCCGATGACCTCCTCGAGGTCGGGCATCGACTCGCGGGCCTCACCGCTCTCGGCGCTCTGCTGCGGGCGGCCGAACAGGCGAACGAGCACGGCGACGACAGCCCCGAGGGCGGTGAGCACCAGGATTGCCCTGAGGAGGGTCTTCACGAGTCGTCCTCTTCCTCGGCGGCGCGCTCCAGGAGCGCTTCGGTGACGGCCATGAGGCCGCTGTAGGCGTAGACGACGTAGTCGCGCGGGTGGAGGTCGAGGGGGCGCTTCTCCTCCTTGCGGGCGGTCACCGGGTCCCAGGACCCGGTCAGCTCGACGGCATCGTGGTCGACGCCGAACTCGAGCTCGTAGAGCTCGCCGTCCTCGCCCACGACGACGCAGCCGCGCTCGGGGTCGCCGGCAGGGCCGGGGTCGCACTCGATGGCGTTCGTGAAGAAGGCGTTGGGGAACGAGGGGAAGGGGCGCAGGGCGGCGCTCGCTTCCTTCAGCAGCACCTCAAGCTCGGCGGCGGCGCGCTCGAGCACGCGGTCCGCGCTTGTCTTGCGGGCCAGGCTTTCCCGCGCGTCGTCGTCCATGGCGATCATGCTACGACCCCTTCCCGCTCCGGGACCAGACGGCCTTCGCGGTGCGCCCGCCCACACAGCCGTGTCGTGACCCCTTGTAGACTGGCGCAGGGGCATCGATATGGCGCGCCGCCGCCTGACGCGGGACGACCTCGCGGTCGAAACCTGCTGCTACGTCTGCGATCCGGCCAACGAGGACGGGCTGCAGATCGCGTTCTACCTCGACGAGGAGGCCGGCCGCGTGCTGGCCGACTACACGCCGGCGACGGCGCACGAAGGCGCCCCCCGGGTCATCCACGGGGGCGTGATCGGCGCCATCCTCGACGACGCCATGGCCTGGGCGGTGAACGTGCTCAGCGGCTCGTTCGGGCTCACGCGCCGCGGGGAAATCGAGTACTCGCGCATCGTGCGCCCGGGCGAGCCCTACGCCGTCACCGCCTGGATCTCCGAGATCGGCCAGCACCGGGCCGCGACCATCGCCGAACTTCGCGACTCCGAGGACCGGCTCTGCTGCGTCACGAAGGCCGAGTTCTCGCTCATCTCGCACGAGGAAGCGAAGCTCGCCTTCGAGCGGCGCGCCGCAGCGGAGGGCGACTGATGGCCCCCCGGCTGCTCCTCATCCACGGCTACGTCTCGAACCCCGAAGCGTGGGCGCCACTGCGGCGCGAGCTGGAGGGAGAGGTCGGGACGTTCGCGCCCTACCTTCCGGGCTACGGGGGCGAGCCGGACCCGGCGAGCTACACGCTGGAAGGCGTCGCGGCGGCGTTCGACAACGTGGTGGAGGCGGTGAAGCCGGACTACCTGCTCGGCCACTCGATGGGCGCCCTGGTGGCGCTGGGCGTGGCCAACCGCCACCCCGGGCGTTTCAAGCGGGTCGGCCTCGCCGGGCTGCCGGTGTACGACACGATCGAGGAGGGGCTGCGCTACATCGGTTCGAGGAGCATCTCGCGCGACCGCTACATGCGGAACCCCGGCGCCGGACACGTCTTCTGCCGGCCGGTCCACTCCCTGCGCTACCTGTGGGGACCGTTTGCCCATCTGGCGAAACCGGACTACCCCCTTTCCATGATCATCGACATGTTCAACCACAGCCCCGAGGCGCACCGTGGGGGCATGGAGGACATCGTCTTCTCCGGCCATGCCCGGCGGCTCGCGCCGGAGATGGGCACGCCCGTCGCGCTCATCCACGGCAATGCCGACCGCGTCACGCCGCTCGAGCCGGTGGTCGAGCTGGCGCGTGAACGTGGCTGGCCCCTGCGGATCGCCCACGGGGCGGGGCACGAGCTGACCTTCGCCCAGCCTCGCGGGATGGCGCGCTGGGTGCGGGAGCGGTTGCTCGCGCCCGTCGCCGCCGAGGCAGCGCCCGAAGACGAGGCGGCGGCGGTGAGCGCCTCCGCCTGAACCGCAGGCGGCGACCGTTGCGCTCCCGCGTCGGGCGCGCCTAAGCTCGCAGGCCGGGGCCACCCCGAGGAGGCGCGCTCGTGGAGAACTTCCTGCATATCGCCGCCGTCTGGCTGCACGTCCTCGGCATCGCGCTGTTCGTGGGGCCGCAGTTCTTCCTGGCCTTCGCCTGGGTGCCCGCTTCCCGCCAGATCGAGGACCTGCAGACGCGCGTGGCGGCGATGCGCACGATCACGACGCGCTTCGGCTGGATCGGGGGCATCGGCCTCCTGCTGATCCTGATCGGCGGCACGTACCTGATCATGACCTGGCGCGACTACCACAACATCGTCGAGGGGACGGCCTTCTTCGACCTGCGCTACGGCGTGGTGTTCGTCATCAAGATGGTGCTGCTGGTGGTGATGATCGTGCTGGTGGGGCTGCACATGTTCGTGGTCGGCCCCAGCCAGGTGGACGCGATGGAGGAGCAGGCCCGCGGCGGGAACGTTCCCGACAAGGACATCCGGCGCCTGCGCATCACCTCCATGGTGCTGAGCATCACGGGGCTGATCCTGACGCTCGTGATCATGGGGTTCGGCGTGAGCCTGGGCGCGGCGGAGTACTCGCTGCAGAACTTCTAGGCGGCTACCCGGCGCGTGTTTGACCCATTCGCGGGGCGCTGGTTCACTAGCTCCAGAGGCGTTGACGGAGACGAGTAGCGTCCCGTTCCTGCGCTCAGCGAGCCCCGTTCGGTGCGAGGGGGCGCTGCAGGCGGACGTGAACATCCCTCCCGAGCTTCCGGCCGAACGCCGGCGGCGCCGGCAAGTAGACCCGGACGGAACGTGTCCGCGGGTGCGGACCGCCCCCCGTTACCGAGGGCGGGAGCGTGATGGCGCTCCGCAGAGCGCCCGCCTCGTGCGGGAAGCAGGGTGGTACCGCGGGTCTTGCGCCCGTCCCTGACCGGGACGGGTTTTCTTGTGTCCGTCCCGGCAACCCTCGCCCGGGAGGCCGGAAGTGTCCCAGCTGTTCAGACCAGTCGACCCCAGCGTCAGCTTCCCCGAGCTCGAGACGGGGATCCTCGAGTTCTGGCGCGAGCACGACATCTTCCGGCGCAGCATCGAGGAGCGGCCCGAGGAGAACCTGTTCGTGTTCTACGAGGGGCCGCCGACGGCGAACGGCCGTCCCGGCGTGCACCACATCATGCCGCGCGTCATCAAGGACCTGTTCGCGCGATACAAGACGATGCGGGGCTACCGCGTGCCCCGGAAGGCGGGCTGGGATACGCACGGCCTGCCGGTCGAGATCGAGGTGGAGAAGGAGCTGGGGCTGAACTCCAAGCCCGAGATCGAGGCCTACGGCATCGACCGCTTCAACGCGAAGTGCCGGGAGAGCGTGAACCGCCATGTTGGCGACTTCGAGGAGCTGACGGAGCGGATCGCGTTCTGGGCGGACATGGAGAACCCGTACGTCACCTACGACAACGACTACATCGAGAGCGGCTGGTGGATCTTCAAGCAGCTCTGGGACCACGGGCTGGTGTACCAGGATTACCGCAGCACGCCCCACTGCCCGCGCTGCGAGACGAGCCTGAGCGACCACGAGCTCTCGCAGGGGTACCAGGACGATGTGTCCGACCCGAGCGTCTACATCAAGTTCCGGCTGCCGGAGGAGGCGCGCGAGCGCCTCGGGCTCGACGGGACGGCCACGAGCATCGTGGCCTGGACGACGACGCCGTGGACGCTGCCCGGGAACACCGCCCTCGCGGTGATGGATGACGCCGCGTACGGCCTCTACGAGAACGAGGGCGAGCGGCTGATCGTGGCGGAGGCGCTGGCGGAGCGCGTTCTGGGCGAGGAGCGGGCGGCGTTGCGTACCTTCCAGGGGTCGGAGCTCGTCGGGCTCGCGTACGAGCCGCTGTACCGGCCCGAGAGGCTGGGGGCGACGGTTCGCCGCTTCGGGAGCGACGGCCACCTGCGGCCGCTGGAGGCGGGCGAGGAGACGGAGGGGCTGCGCCGCGTGCTCGTGGCCGACCACGTCTCGCTTGAGGACGGCACGGGCATCGTGCACATCGCACCGGCGTTCGGCGGCGAGGACTTCGAGGACGGCAAGGAGCACGGCCTGCTCTTCGCCCAGCCGATCGACACGCACGGAACCATGGCGGACGGGCTGCCCGGTGAGGGACAGTTCGCCAAGGACGCCGACCTCGAAGTCATCCGCGACCTCGAGGAGCGGGGCCTGCTGCTGCGGAGCGAGCGCATCAAGCACACCTACCCGTTCTGCTGGCGCTGCGACTCGCCACTGCTGTACTACGCCAAGCCCAGCTGGTACATCCGCACGACGGCTCAGCGGGAGCGGCTCCTTTCGGGGAACGCGCGCATCAACTGGCAGCCCGACCACATCAAGCGAGGGCGCTTCGGCAACTGGCTTGAGAACAACATCGACTGGGCCGTCAGCCGGGAGCGGTACTGGGGCACGCCCCTGCCGTTCTGGGTGTGCGGCGAGTGCTCGAACGTGACGGTGGTCGGGTCACGGGCGGAGCTGGCGGAGCGGGCGGTCGACCGCACGGCCGCGGAGGGGCTCGACGACCTGCACCGGCCCTACATCGACGCCATCGCGCTGCGTTGCGACGCCGACGGCTGCGACGGCGAGATGCGGCGCATCCCGGAGGTCGCGGACGCATGGTTCGACAGCGGCGCCATGCCCTACGCGCAGTGGCACTACCCGTTCGAGAACCAGGACAAGTTCGACCGCGCATTCCCCGCCGACTTCATCTGCGAGGCGATCGACCAGACGCGCGGCTGGTTCTACACGCTGCACGCGGAAGCGGCCCTGTTGAACGCGGCGGAGGCGACGCCGGAAGAGATCAGCTACCGGAACGTCATCTGCCACGGCCACATCCTCGACGAGGACGGCGTGAAGATGTCGAAGAGTCGGGGCAACGTGATCGAGCCGTTCGACCTGCTGGACGAGCTCGGGGCGGACGCCGTGCGCTGGTACATCTACGCGTCGGCGCCGGTGGGCTCGTCGCGGCGCTTCAGCGTGCGGCTCATGAACGAGAGCCTGCGTCGCTTCCAGCTCACGCTCTGGAACGTCTACAGCTTCTTCGTGAGCTACGCGAACATCGACGGGCTCGACCCGCGCGAGCGCCCCGAGGGCGAGCCGCCGGAGCTGGACCGCTGGCTCCTGAGCGAGCTGAACGCCCTCACCGAGCGCGTGACCGCCGGGCTCGACGACTACGACCCGACGGTCGCCTCGCGGGCGATCGAGGCGTTCGTCGACGACCTCTCGAACTGGTACGTGCGGCGCTCGCGTCGCCGCTTCTGGCGGGGCGTCTCCGGGGACGACGCGGACAAGCGCAGCGCCTACTTCACGCTGCACACGGCCCTGACGACGCTGGCGCGGCTGCTCGCGCCCTTCACGCCGTTCCTGGCGGAGGAGTTGTGGGGGAACCTGGCGCGTTCCGTCGACGGCGACGCGCCCGAGAGCGTGCACCTCGCCGACTGGCCCGAACCGGTCGCGCTCGTGCCCGGCGGCGACCTGTTCGTGGACGAGTCGCTGAACGCGGAGACGCAGCTCGTGAAGCGGGTCGCGTCGATGGGGCGGGCAGCGCGGGCGAAGGCGTCGATCAAGGTGCGGCAGCCGCTCGCGGAGGTGCTGGTCCGGCCCCGCGACGACGCGGAGGCGGCCGTGCTCGCGCGGCAGGAGGCGCTCCTGCTCGAGGAGCTGAACGTGAAGGCGCTGAGCACGCTGGAAGACGAGGCGGGCATCGTCACGTTCGAGATCAAGCCGAACTTGCCGGTGCTGGGCCCGCGCCTGGGACGCGAGATGGGGGCGGTGCGCTCGGCGCTCGGCGAGCTCGACGCCGGGGAGGTCGCGGCGGCGGTCCGCGCGGGCCAGGGCGTCACGGTCGCGGGCCACGAGCTTGCGCCCGACGAGTTGCTCGTCGAGATGCGCGAGGGCGAGGGCTACGCGGTCGTGAGCGAGGCCGGGTACACGGTCGGGGTGGCAACGGCGATCACGGACGAGCTGGCGGACGAAGGGCTCGCGCGCGAGCTCGTGCGGCGCATCCAGGACCTGCGGCGCGAGGCCGACTTCGAGCTGAGTGACCGGATCACGAGCTGGTGCGCGGGCGGCGAGACCATCGCCCGCGTGCTGGCCGCGCACGGCGACTACGTGAAGGGCGAGACGCTCTCGGTCGAGCTGCTCGCGGAAGCGCCGCCCGCTGACGTCCAGCAGACGACGTTCAAGCTCGACGGAGTCGAGGTGGTCGCAGGCGTGCGGCGGAGGGACGCATGACGCCGCCGAAGGCCATCCTTTTCGACCTCGACGACACGCTGCTCGACATGTGGACCGCCATGCAAAGCTCTTGGGAGGAGATCTGCGCCGACGTGGCGCCCGGCCTCGGGTGCGACGCCGACAGCCTGCGCGAGACCATCCGCCGCGAGAGCGCCCTCTTCTGGGCGGATGAAGGAGCGGTCGCCGAGTACCGGGTGAAGCCGCTGGAGTCGCGCACGATCGTCGTGCGCCTCTCCCTGCTGTCGATGGGACTCGACGACTCGGACGCGGAGGAGATCGCCGGGCGGTCGCTTCGGGGGTACCTGGAGCGCGTCGCACCATTCCCGGACGCCATCGAGACGCTGGAGGCGCTGCGGTCGCAGGGGTACCGGCTGGGGATGGTCACGAACGGTTCGTCCGATACGCAGCGCGAGAAGATCGGGCGC
The DNA here is from genome assembly GCA_022827945.1 of Dehalococcoidia bacterium. Taxonomy (GTDB): domain Bacteria; phylum Chloroflexota; class Dehalococcoidia; order Tepidiformales; family Tepidiformaceae; genus UBA2991. The sequence continues at coordinate 47,138 of JAJEIT010000065.1, forward strand.
TGGCAGCTGGAGCCGTATTTCGACGAGATCGTGATCGAGAGCGAGTTCGGCCGCGGCAAGCCCGATCCCGGCGTGTTCAGGCAGGCGCTGGCGGGGACGGGGGCGGCTCCGGACGAGGCCTGGATGGTGGGCGACAACCTGTACGCCGACATCGGCGGGGCGCAGGGCGTGGGCGTCCACAGCGTGTGGATCCACCGCGAACGGCTGGAGTTCCCCGACGACCCTCCGGCCCATCCCCACCGCCGCATCGGACACTTCGACGAGCTGCACGCGGCCCTCGACACCGCAAGGGAGGGTGGGCCGCGGTAGCCCCCTCGAAAGCTCGCTCACGAAGCTCGTACGAGCGTGTCCGGTACCGTATTGGCGCAACATCGAACTACACCAGAGGAACGTAATGTCGAACGTGAAACTGACGGTCCTGGCTGGGCTCGGGGTGCTGGGGATCGGCCTCGCCGCCGCCGCCCTGGTCGTCGGGATTCTCGCCCTCGCGGGTGACGACGACGGCGACGGGGACGCCCCCTCGCAGGCGAACGGCCCCGCTTACACCATCTGGCTCGTCGAGCAGGCGGTGGCCTACTACGAGGCGGAGGGACGCGAGGCCGCGGTCGCGCACTACAGCTCGCCCGAAAGCAGGGACGGCCCCTGGTACGTGTTCGTCTTCGACGCCGAGAGCAGCGTGCTCATCGGGCACTTCAACGAGGAACTGATCGGGCAATCGCTCCTGACCGACCCGCTCGGCACGGACGCCACGGGCTACCACTTCGGCTCGGCGATGGCGGCCGCCGACGAGGGCGGGCGCTGGATCACGTACGTCTTCCTCAACCCCGACACCGGCGAACAGCAGCGCAAGCACGCGTGGGTGGTCCGGAGTGGCGGCCTCCTCTTCGGCTCCGGCTGGTACGACTACTCCAGCCACGCCGCACCCGCGCCCTCGAAGACGAACGCCCCCGCCTACACCATCTGGCTCGTCGAACAGGCGCTCGAGCGCTACGAGCGGGAAGGGATCGAGGCCACGATCGACCACTACAACTCGCCCGAGGCCCTGGACGGCTCCTGGTACGTCTTCGTGCTCGAGGAGCGCGACGGCGAGCTCTACTCGGTCGCCAACTCCAACCGGCCCGACATCGTGGGCACGACGCGGGAACGGATCGACGCCACCGGCTTCAACTACGGCGAAGTCTTCGCCGCCACCGTCGACGGGGGCGCGGGGCAGTGGGTCAGCTACCTCTTCACGCACCCCGAGACGCGCGAGGACGCGCTCAAGCACACCTGGATCGTGCGTCGCGGCGACTTCCTGTTCGGCGTGGGCTGGTACGACGGGATCCGCTAGGCCCCTACGGCTCGAGCACGATCTTGCCGAAGTTGGCGTTGGCCTCCATGTAGGCCTGCGCGGCGGCGGCCTCGCTCAGCGGGTAGACGCTGTCGACGACGACCTTGATGCGTCCCGAGGCAATGTGGGGGAGAACGCTCTTCTCGAAGGCACGGGTGGCCGCCGCCTTCTGCTCGAGGGGGCGGGCGCGGAGGGTGGTGCCACGCACCTGGAGCCGCTTCATCAGGAGTGGTCCGAGGCTTGCGTTCTCGAGGTCGGCTCCGCTCATCAGCCCGACCTCGACCATGCGGCCCTGGCGCGCGAGGGCGCGCAGGTTCTGCTCCCAGTAGTCCGCGCCGATGACGTCGAGGACGACATCGACGCCGGCGCCGTCGGTGGCTTCGCGCACGACCTCGGCGAAGTCCTGCTCGCGGTAGTTCACGCCCACGTCGAGGCCGAGCTCGGCGGCGCGGGCGAGCTTCTCCGCGCTGCCCGCCGTGCCGAAGACCTGCGAAGCGCCCATCGCCTTCGCGATCTGGACGCCGGCGACGCCGACACCCGACCCGACCGCGTGGATGAGCACGCGCTCGCCGGCCTGCAGGTCGCACTGGAGCAGGGCGTCGTGGGCGGTGATGTAGACCTCCGGGGTCGCGCCGGCCTCCTGCCAGCTCAGCGAGTCGGGGACCTTCAGGGCGAGGCGCTGGGGCACGCTCACGAGCTCGGCGTAGCCGCCGCCCGGCACGAGGCCCATGACGCGGTCGCCGGAGGCGAAGCCCTCGACCCGCGAGCCCGCCTCGACGACCTCGCCGGCGTACTCGAGGCCGGGGATCTCGAACTCGGGCCTCGGTCCGGGCTGGGGGTAGCCGCCCATGCGCTGGAGCACGTCGGCGCGGTTGAGGGCGCAGGCGCGCACGGCCACGAGCAGGTCGTCGGGGCCAACGATGGGGTCCGGCACGTCGCGGTAGACGAGCGAGCCGCCCGCGTCGGACTTCTCGATGACGATCGCCTTCATGGCGTCCGCTAGCCCTCGTCCTCGTCTGGAGGCATGGCCATGCCGAGCGTGTTGAAGCCGCCGTCGACATAGAGCACCTGGCCGCTGATGTTGGCGCCGGCGTCGCTGGCGAGGAAAGCGGCGGCGGCGCCCACGTCCTCGATCGAGATGTGGCGGCGCAGGGGCGTGACCTGGGGGAAGACCTTGTAGAGGTTGCGGAACTCGCCCACGCCCGCCGCCGAGAGCGTGCGGACGGGGCCGGCGCTGATGGCGTTGACGCGGATGCCCTGGGGGCCCACATCTGAGGCGAGGTAGCGCACGGCCGACTCGAGGGCGGCCTTGGCGACACCCATCACGTTGTAGCTGGGCATCATCTTCTGGGAGCCGTGGTAGGAGAGGGTGACCACGCTGCCGCCGTCGGGCATGAGCGGCCGGGCGGCGCGGGTGAGGGCGACGAGCGAGTAGACGGAGAGCTCCTGGGCGAGGAGGAAGCCGTCGCGGCTGGTCTCGATGAAGGGGCGGGAGAGGTCGTCGCGCTTCGCCCCGACGATGCCGTGGGCGACCGCGTCGATCGTGCCGTAGCGGTCGGCGAGCTTGGCGAAGAGCGACTCGATGTTCTCGTCGCTGGTGGCGTCGCAGTACTCGACGAAGTCGCAGCCAATGCTCTCGGCGAGGGGGCGGACGCGCTTCTCCATGGCGGGGCCATAGGAGAGGGCGACAGTGGCGCCGGCCTCGTGCATCGCCTTGGCGATGCCCCACGAGATGGAGCGGTCGTTAGAGACGCCGGAGACGAGGGCGGTCTTGCCTTCCATGCCTGACATAGCTGGCAAGCCTACGGCCTCGCGCGAAGCAGCGGCAAACGGCTTCGCCCCTGAGCGAAACGCGCCGTACGATACCCGCCGATGGACCTCTCTTCCCTGGCCCTGCTCCTCTCCATCACAATCGACATCGACCCGGACATCGGGAAGATCTTCGGGCTGACGATCACGTGGCACGGGCTGTTCACGGCGATCGGGATCATCTGCGGCGTGAGCCTGTCGGTGTACCTCGCGCGCGTCGACGGCGTGCCTTCCGACGTGGGGCAGGAGATCGCCCTCGTCTCGGTGATCAGCGCCATCATCGGGGCGCGTCTCTTCTTCGTCTTCGAGCACTGGGACCGCTTCGAGAACGACCTGGCGGCGATCGTGACGGACATCACCGAGGGGGGCATTACGCTCTACGGCGGCCTGATCGGGGGCGTGCTGGGAGGGGTGATCTACGGCGCCATCCAGCGCTACCCCATCGGCATCTGCCTGGATGCGGCCGGCCCGGGAATGATCCTGGGCCAGGGCCTCGGGCGGATCGGCGACCTCATCAACGGGGAGCACCTGGCGACCGCCAGCGACCTGCCCTGGGCCTTCGTCTACGTTCACCCGAACACGCTGGGCGAGCTGGGGCAGTCCGTGCACCCGGCGGCCGGCGGCTACGAGCTGCTCGGCGACTTCGTCATCCTCGCTATCCTGCTGTTCGTGGCGAGGCGGGTCATCAAGGTGCCGGGCTGGACCTTCTGCACGTACGCCATCCTCTACTCGGTGATGCGCTTCGGCCTCTCCGAGTTCCGAATCGACGAGCAGACGGTCGACGGCATCCCCGTGCCGCAGATCGTGGCGGCGGTGGTCATCGGGCTCGCCATCATCCTGGCGGGCGTGTTCCGCCGGTACCCGGGCGGGATCACGGATGAGTGGGAGGACCGCGTGCTCGGTCCGCCGCCGGAAGAGGCCGAGGACGAGTCGACGCCCTCCCCGGCATGAGCGCCCCCGGCCCGGTCACCCTCTACACGCGCGCCGACTGCCGCCTCTGCGACGAGGCGCGCGCACTCCTTGAGGGGCTCGCCGAGCGCCTCGGCTTCGCGATTGAGGCGGTCGACATCGACGCGGACGCCGAGCTTCGCGCCCGCTACAACTACGCGGTCCCCGTGATCGCGGCCGGCGGCGAGGAGGTTGCGCGGGCGCCCATCCGGGCGGCGGCGCTGGAGGCGGCCCTGCGGGAGCGCTACCGGTAGAGGCCGTGCTCGCGGATGTAGTCCTCGACCGCAGGCGGCACGAGGTAGCGGATGGACATCCCCTCGCGGACGCGCTCGCGCACGAGCGTTGAGCTGACCGGGAGCGGGGGCATCTCGACGACGATTGGTGGGGTATCGAGACCAATCTGCGCGGCCAGCCAGGCTTGCTCGCCCTGGTCGGCGTCCTTGGGGGCGACGGCGAGGCGGGCGAGGGCGGTGATGACGTCGGGGTCACGCCAGGCGGGCATATCCGCGAGGGCGTCGCTGCCGAGGATGAGGACGACATCGTCGAGGCCCTGGGCGTGCATCTCGCGCAGGGTGTCGACGGTGTAGGTCGGGCCGATGCGCTCGATCTCCCGCTCGTCGAGGTGGAAGCCGGGGTTGTCGGCGATGGCGAGGTGGGTCATGGCGAGGCGGTGGGCGGCGGAGCTCACGCCGAGGCCGGCCTTGCGCCAGGGATCGCCCGCGGGCATGAAGTAGACGCGCTCCAGGCCAAGCTGCTCGCGGGCGCACTCGCCCAGGACGAGATGGCCGACGTGCGGGGGATCGAAGGTGCCTCCGAGCAGGCCGATGGGCATGGTGCGAGTCTATCCGATCGGGTCATTAGCACTCTTGCCCCGAGAGTGCTAACATAGGTCGACAAGGTTCACAATGGCATTGTCAGAGCGAAGGGCCAGGATCCTCGCCTTCATCATCGAGGACTACGTCGAGAGCGCGCAGCCGATCGGCTCCGCGGCGCTCGTGGCGCGGCACGATCTGGACCTCTCCAGCGCCACCGTTCGCAGCGAAATGAAGGCCCTCGAGGAAGAGGGGCTGATCACGCATCCCCACACCTCGGCGGGGCGCGTGCCGAGCAATCTCGGCTACCGCACGTACGTCGGCTCGCTCATGGGCGACCGCCGCCTGAGCAGCGCCGAGGAGCTGACGATCCTGCACCAGTTCCACCAGAGCGCGGTCGACCTGCAGCGCTGGCTGTCGCTCTCGGCGAGCGTGCTGGCGAACTCGCTGCATACGGCCGCGATCGCGACGCCGCCGCACATGGTGGAAGTGCGGCTGAAGCAGCTCCAGCTGGTCGAGCTGACGGAGGAGAGCGCGCTGCTGGTGGTGGTGATGAACGACGCCGCCGTCCTCCAGCACACGCTCCAGTTCGCGGAGGCGACGACACAGGACCAGCTCACACGGCTGGCGGGCCGCCTGAACCAGCAGCTCGAGGGCAAGACCGCCACGGAGATCGAGGCGAGGGCGCCGGCGGCGGCCGTCATCGAGCGGCAGGTGGTCGACCAGGTGGTGGCGCTGCTCCGCAGCGAGGAGGACGCCGCCAGCGAGACGCCGGTTATTGAGGGCGTGCGCGAGCTGTTGCGCCAGCCGGAATACGAGGGCGACAGCGACCGCCTGCTCGACACGCTCGAGGCGGTCGAGACCTCGCGCCTGCAGCGCGCGATTCCGGCGCGGCTGCTGGGGAGCGACGACGTGGCGATCGTGATCGGCGACGAGAATCCCGCCGAGCGCTACCGCGACATGAGCTTCGTGCTCTCACGCTACGGACCAACGGGAGGCGCCGGCGGCCTCATCGGGCTGCTGGGCCCGACCCGGCTCGACTATCCCGACGCGGTCGCGCACGTGCGCTACGTGAGCGACGTCCTGACCGAGCTGATGCGGCGTTTCTACGGAGACGCGGAGGCGGCGGACACACCCGAGGAGACGCAATGAGCGACAGCGACGCTCCGAAGTTCGTCGACCGGCGCGCAGCCGCGCGCATGTCCGAGGACGAGGGCGAAGCGGCCGAGGCTGCGTCCGAGGCGGAGGCGCCGGCGCCCGGGGAGGCGCCTGCCGGGGGCCTCCAGGAGCAGCTCGAGGCCGCGCTGGCCCAGGCCGAGCGCTTCGAGGCGAACTGGAAACGGGCGGCCGCCGACCACGCGAACTACAAGCGCCGGGTCGAGCAGGAACGGTCCGAGCAGGCGCGCCTCGCCGGCGCCGCGCTGGTGATCAACCTGCTGCCCATCCGCGACGACTTCGGACGGGCGGTCGAGACACTCGACAGCACGCTCGCCGGGCTGAACTGGGTGCAGGGCGTGCTCGCCATCGAGCGCAAGCTGGGCGGCCTGCTGGAAAGCATGGGCGTGACGGAGGTGGCCGCCGAGGGCGAGACCTTCGACCCCACGCAGCACGAGGCCGTGGGCCGCGCCCCCGGCCCCGAGAACGTCTGCCTGCACGTCGTCCAGAAGGGCTACGCCCTCAGCGGCGCTGTCATCCGCCCCGCCATGGTGATCGTGGGCGAGGGCGGCGAAGCGAACGCGGGCGAATCAACCGAACGCGAAGACGAGGGCGACTAGCCGCCCCGAGAGACCACCGCCAGGAGGAACGAACATGCCGAAAGTACTGGGAATCGACCTGGGCACCACGAACAGCGCCATGGCCGTGATGGAAGGCGGCGAGCCCACCGTGGTCCCGAACGCCGAAGGCACGCGCACGACCCCCTCGGTCGTCGCCCTGACCAAGGGCGGCGAGCGGCTCGTGGGCCAGGTCGCCAAGCGCCAGGCGATCACGAACCCCGAGGACACCGTCTACAGCATCAAGCGCTTCATGGGGCGCAAGCACAGCGACCCCGAGGTGCAGCGCGGCGCGGGCTCGATGCCGTACCACATCAGCGCCGCCGAGAACGGCGACGTGCAGGTGACGATGGGCGAGGGCGACCACAGCCCGCCCGAGGTCAGCGCCATGATCCTGCAGAAGCTGAAGGCGGACGCGGAGGCCTACCTGGGCGAGACCGTGACCGAAGCGGTCATCACCGTGCCCGCCTACTTCAACGACGCACAGCGGCAGGCGACCAAGGACGCGGGCCGCATCGCGGGCCTGAACGTGCTCCGCATCATCAACGAGCCGACAGCGGCCTCGCTGGCCTACGGCCTCGACAAGAAGGAAGACGAGGTCATCGCCGTCTACGACCTCGGCGGGGGCACGTTCGACATCTCCATCCTCGAGATCGGCGACGGCACCTTCCAGGTGCTCAGCACGAACGGCAACACGCACCTCGGCGGCGACGACTTCGACGACCGCATCATCGACTGGCTGGTCGACGAGTTCCGGCAGGCCGAGGGGATCGACCTGCGGCAGGACCGCCAGGCGCTGCAGCGCCTGAAGGCGGAGGCGGAGAAGGCGAAGATCGAGCTCTCCAGCGCCCAGCAGTCGGAGATCAACCTGCCCTTCATCACCGCCGACGCGAGCGGGCCCAAGCACCTCAACCTCACGCTCAGCCGGGCGAAGCTCGAGCAGCTCGTGGGCGACCTGCTTCGGGGCACCCTCGAACCGGTGAAGAAAGCGCTCGACGACGCCGGGAAGGCCGCCGGCGCGGTCGACGAGATCGTGCTCGTGGGCGGCCAGACGCGCATGCCCGCCGTGCAGACGCTGGTGGGCGAGTTCTTCGGGAAGGAGCCCCACAAGGGCGTGAACCCGGATGAGGTGGTCGCGATCGGCGCGGCCATCCAGGCGGGCGTGCTGATGGGCGACGTGCAGGACGTGCTCCTGCTCGACGTGACGCCGCTGACGCTCGGCATCGAGACGCTGGGCGGCGTGATGACGACCATCATCCCGCGCAACACGACCATCCCGACGGCCAAGAGCCAGGTGTTCAGCACGGCGGCCGACAACCAGCCGAGCGTCGAGATCCACGTGCTCCAGGGCGAGCGCCCGATGGCGCCGGATAACAAGTCGCTCGGCAAGTTCACCCTGGACGGCATCCTGCCGGCGCCGCGCGGCGTGCCCCAGATCGAGGTCACGTTCGACATCGACGCGAACGGCATCGTGAACGTGCACGCCGCCGATAAGGGCACGGGTCGCGAGCAGAAGATCACGATCCAGGCGTCGAGCGGGCTGAGCGAGGAAGAGATCCAGCAGATGCAGCGCGACGCTGAGCTGCACGCGGATGAGGATCTGCGCCGCCGCGAGATGATCGAGCTGCGCAACCTGGCCGACAGCGCCGCCTACCAGGCGGAGAAGACGCTCACCGACAACGCCGACAAGATCGACGAGGCCCTCAAGGCGGACGTCGAGGAGAAGGTGAAGGCGGTGCGCGAGGCGCTCGAGGCCGAGGGCGACGACGACGCCACGAAGGAACGCATCCAGGCGGCGCTCGACGAGCTGACGCAGGCGCTCCAGAAAGTCGGCGAGTCCGTGTACGGCCAGCAGGGCGACGGTCCGGGGCCGGACGGCGCCGCCGGAGGCGGCTTCGATCCGGGCGCGAGCGCGGGCGGCGCCGAGGAAGGCACCGTCGAGGGCGAGTTCCGCGAGGTCTAGCGGAGGGCTATCCTCCCCCGATGGCCGTTCCGGAGGCGACGCTGCGCGAGCTCGCAGGGGTCGGGCGTGACCTCTATCAGCTCGGCATGGTCAGCAGCCGCGGCGGCAACCTGAGCATCCGTGACGGCCACGAGATGTGGATCACGGGCACGGGGACGGCCCTGGGACATCTGAAGAAGCTCGACATCAGCCGCGTGTATCCCGACGGGCGGCACGAGGCGCCGCCGCCATCGAGCGACACCATCCTCCACTGGACCATCTACGCGACGACGCAGGCGGGGGCGATCGCGCATGCCCATCCCCACCACGCCATCGCCCTTTCCTACACCCGGGACGTGTTCAAGCCGGAAGACCTGGAGGGGCAGCTGCACATCCCCTCCGTGCCGGTGATCGAGCAGGGGCCGACGCAAGAGGAGAAGATCGCAACCGCGCTGCGCGAGTCGCGCGTGGCCATCCTGCAGGGCCACGGCGCCTACGCCCGCGGCGGCTCGCTCTGGGACGCGCTCCACTGGCTGACCGCGCTCGAGGAGAGCGCCCACATCGTCTGGCTGCGGCAGGCGGTCGAGCGCGACTAGGCGGTCGCGTACAGCTTCGTCACCGTTACCGCCTCGACCGGGCAGCGTTCGACACAGAGGTCGCAGAGGATGCACTCGTCGACGTTGTCGTCGATGACGCGCGCGACGCGCTCACCGGGGTCGCGCTCGAGGATGTCGACGGGGCAGCTCTGGACGCACTCGCGGCACTCGGGTTCCGAGGCGCAGGCGGCCTCGTCGATGGTCACGTCGATGAAGAGGCCCACGGGCTGAGCGTACCCCATCTGCTACGATCGCTCCCGGTGACAATCGACGCGCATACACACCTCTTTCCCCCCTCGCAGGCGCGGGCGCGCGACGCCATCGCGGGCCGCGACGCGGGCTTCGCCGAGATCTACGGCGACCCCGGGGCTGCCATCGCGGATGCACCCGCGCTGCTCGCGGCGCTCGGCGAGGATGGCATCGAAGCGGCGGTCGCGCTCGGCTTCGCCTTCAGCGGCGAGCGCGAGGTCGCGGAGCAGAACGAGTACGTCCTCGGCGCCGCCGCCGAGGCGCCACGCGCGATCGTGCCCTTCGCGACCGTGAACCCGACGCTCGCGGGCTGGGAGCGGGAGGCCGAACGCGCGCTCGCACAGGGCGCCCGGGGCTTCGGGGAACTGCGCCCGGGGACACAGGGCTGGAACCCGCTCGGAGACGCAGGACGGCGACTGGCGGCGCTCGCGGGCGAGGCCGGGGCTGCCCTGGTCTGGCACTCGAGCGAGCCCGTCGGGCACCGCTATCCGGGCAAGGACGGCGGCCTTTCTCCGGCAGAGCTGATCGAGGTTGCGACGGCCGCGCCCGAGGTCACGATGGTGGGGGCGCACCTGGGGGCGGGGGCGTCGTTCTACCTGTCCATGCCCGAGGTCCGGGAAGCCGTCCCCAACCTGCTGTTCGATACGGCGGCGGCGAGCCTGCTTTACGATTCCGGGGCGATTGCCCGTCTGGTGGCAACGGCCGGCGCGGAGCGCGTCCTCTTCGCTTCGGACTTCCCCCTGCGAAGGCCCGACGCCGAGATGAAGCGGACACTTGCCGGACTCGACGCCGGCGACGCCGCGGCCATCGCGGGAGAGAACGCACGCAGGCGGCTTTGCTGAGATGACCGAGCCAACCGAGAAGACCCACCGCCTGTTCGTCGCGTGCGAACTACCCGAGGACGTGCGGCACACCGTCGGCGGGCTCGTAGAGAGCCTGCGGGAGCAGAGTGACGGCGCCGTGCGATGGGTGAATCCGTCGAACCTCCACGTCACCCTGAAGTTCCTGGGCGAGGTGCCAGAGCGGCAGATTCCGGCGGTGAAGATGGCCCTGCAGGAAGCGGTCGTGCGGCATTCGGCCTTCTTCCTGGAGCTCGCCAACATCGGGACGTTCGGCGGGCGCGAGGGGCTGCGGGTAATGTGGGCGGCGGTCGCCGGCGACGTCCTCCGGCTGGAGGCGCTCGCGCGGGACGTGAACCGCGCCCTGTCGGTGGTCGGCTTCGAGCGGGAGACGCGCCCCTTCCGCCCGCACCTGACGCTCGGGCGGGTCCGCAACGAGGTAGGCACCCGCCAGCGGGCCGAGCTCGAGGTGGCGGTGGGGAAGATCGAGATCCCGGAGTGCGAGTGGCGGACGACCGAGATTTCCCTGGTCCGCAGCCGCCTCCACCCCGACGGCGCCCGCCACGATACGGTCGCCACTTTCCCCCTGCGCGCGCCACCGCCAGCGAGCTGAGGGCGCCCCGGAGCCGGCTTCGCCGTTCGGGGGAGATGCGTAGGATTCCCGCGGAGAGAGGGAGGGATCGATGTCAGCAGATGCGCACCCCGAGCCCAGCGAAGCGGAGGTTCGCTCCTACTTCGAGACGTGCAGCAACTGGGGGCGCTGGGGACCCGACGACAGCGCCGGCACGATCAACCTGATCACGCCCGAGAAGCGCCGCGAGGCGGCGGCGCTGGTGCGCAGCGGCCGATCGGTTTCGTGCTCCTACCCGCTGAACACGCAGGGCGGCCCCGGCAACTGGAGACCCGCCCAGCATTTCCTGACCTTCGGTCCGCAGGCCTCGGCCGACTACATCGGGCTCGTGTTCCACGGGTACGCGACGACGCACGTCGACGCGCTCTGCCACATCTTCTGGGAAGGGAAGATGTGGAACGGGAAGGACGCCGCCGAAGAGGTGACCTCCGCAGGGGCGCGCACGGGGGCGGTGGCGGCCTGGAAGGACGGCATCATCACGCGCGGCGTGCTGCTCGACATCCCGCGGCTGCGCGGGACCGAGTACGTGACCCCCGACCGGCCCACCCGCGGCTGGGAGCTGGAAGCCGCTGCCGAAGCCGAGGGCGTCGAGCTCCGGCCGGGCGACGCCGTGCTCGTGCGGGGGGCGCGCCCCGCGTTCCTCGCGGCCAACCCCGAGATGGTGCCCGGAACCCCGCCGACGCCCGGCCTGCACGTCGACTGCGTGCCCGTGCTGAAGCAGGCGGACGCGGCCATCCTCGGCTGGGACATGCTCGACTCGCGGCCCCACTCCTACCCGCTGTTCGACGACGCGCCCGGCGGGCCCGTGCACGTGTTCACCATCGTCTACATGGGGCTGCCGCTGCTGGACAACGCCTTCCTCGATCCGCTGGCGGAGGCGTGCGCGGAGGAAGGCCGCTGGGAGTTCATGCTCTCGATCGCGCCGCTGCACGTGCGCGGGGGCACCGGCTCGCCGGTGAACCCGATCGCCACGTTCTGAGGCTTCCCCCAACCACCCGACACCAGACCAAACGGAGGACGTATCCCCATGACCGAAGAAGGTACCGACGAGTTCCAGCCGGAGCGCGCGATGGTCGTCGTCGCGCACCCGGACGACGCCGAGTTCATGGTGGCCGGGACGGCCGCGAAGTGGGCGGGGCGGGGCGCCGATGTGACCTACGTGGTCATCACGAACGGCAACAAGGGCAGCGAGGATCCGGAGATGACCTCCACGCGGCTCGCCGAGATCCGCGAGGCGGAGCAGCGCGCCGCGGGGCGCATCCTGGGCGTGAAGAACTTCGAGTTCCTCGGCTACGAGGACGGCTACCTCGAGCACACGCTCGACCTGCGCCGCGACCTCACGCGGCTCATCCGCAAGTACCGGCCGGACGTGGTCGTGACCTTCGACCCGACGGCGCGTTTTATGTTCGACGCCTACGCGAACCACCCCGACCACCGCGCCGCCGGCGACGCGACGGTCGACGCGATCTTCCCGAGCGCACGCGACCGCCTGACCTTTCCCGAGCTGCTGGTGGACGGGCTTGAGCCACACAAGGTGAAGCAGCTCTGGATGGGGTCCGGGGCGGGAGCGAACGCGAACGTCTGGGTCGACATCACGGAGACGATCGACCTGAAGAAGAAGGCGCTGGCGGCGCATCCGAGCCAGCTGAGCGAAGAGGTGGCGGAGTTCGCCAGCGAGATGGCTCGCAACACCGCCGCGGATCAGGAATTCGAGTACGGCGAGGCGTTCCGACGCATCATCTTCGACCAGCCGCGCGAGGTGCGCCTGGCGAACCGGCGGGAGGGGTCGGGCTAGGGCGCGCGCGTCTCCGCGAAGGCGAGGATGTTGCCGTCGGGGTCGCGGAAGAAGGCCATCCACTCCTCGGATCCGGCGGGGCCGAAATTGCCCTCGTCGTCGCGAGCGATGGGGGTCGGCTCCTGCTCGACGTCCACGCCCGCGTCGCGCAGGGCGGCCACGGCCGCGTCGATGTCGTCGACGCGGAAGTAGAGTGGCGAGCCCTCGTGCTCGATGGCGCCAGGAATGGCGTCGAGCATGAGGCGTACGCCGCCGATGTCGAAGAAGGCAAGGCCGGGCGGGTCGAAGGTGGCGATGTAGCGGGCGCCGAGCACGTCGCGGTAGAAGGCGACCGAACGCTCCAGGTTCTTGCTCGGTTGCGCCACCTGCTGGAAGGCGTTGACGGCCAGTCCCTGGTCGCTCACTGCTGCGCTGCCGCCCGGCGCGTCTCCGGCAAGCGGAGCAGGTGGTTGCCGCCGTCGACGGGGATGACCTGGCCGGTGATGTCGCCGAAGAGGTCGCTTGCCACGACGAGGGTCACGTCGGCGCAGTCGTCGACGGTGGTGATGCGGCCGAGGGGCGTCTGCTCGATGAAGCCTGCGGCCGTGGGGTTGTCGTCCGGGATCTCGACGCGGGCCTCGTCGATAGGGGTGCCGCCACCGTAGTTGTTCATGGCGGTCGGCACGAAGGTGGGGGCGACGGCGTTCACGCGGACCCCGTCGCCGCCGAACTCGCGGGCGGCGATCTTGGTGGCGAAGTTGATGGCCGCCTTGGCCGCCGAGTAGGGCGTGAGGCGCGTTGGGATGGAGATGGCCGTCGTAGACGTTATGTTGATGAGCGAACCGCCGCCGCTGGCCACGAGCGCGTTTCCGAAGTGCTTCATGAAGTAGATGAAGCCGAAGTACTGGATGTCGGCCACGGCGTGCAGGTCCTCGGGGGTGATGTCCTTGATGAACGCCCCTCGTACGACGCCGGCGGAGTTCACCGCCACGTCGACGCGGCCCCACTTCTCCATGGCGGTGTCGGCCAGCGCCTTCAGGTCGTCGTAGTCGCGCCCGTCGCAGCGAACGGCGGTGCCGCCGATCTTCCCGGCCAGCTTCTCCAGGTTCTCGACACGGCGGGCGGCCACGATCACGTCGGCGCCGTGCTCGGCGAAGCGCTCGCTGATGGCCCAGCCGATGCCGCTCGAGGCGCCCAGGACGACGGCCTTCTTCCCTTCCAGCAGCTTCATCCAGTCATTCTCCCCACACTTGCCCGTCATTGCGGGCTATACTCTGCGGCAGGATACGCGAAGGCGCGGAACCGGTCGGCTGCAGCGTGCGCTACAGCCCAGGAGAGCGCGAAGGAGCAGGCTATGCCGAGAGTCAGCGAAGTCGGCGGGATGCAGGGGTTTGGCGGCGTCTACGGGCACCGCCCCGACCTCTTCAAGGGGTTCATGTTCAATTACGGCGTGCTGTGGTCCCACAGCACCCTCGATCCGCTCCTCAAGGAGCTGATCCGCCTCTACTCGTCCAACACCAACGGATGTCGTTACTGAATCCCCGCTCGTACTGCTGCGGCGCAGCAGGAAGGCATGACGGAAGAGATGATCCAGCAGGCGCTGGACTTCCGGAACTCGGACCTCCCGGACCGAATCAAGATCGCGCTTGAGCTGGCCGAGGACTTCATCCTCAACCACGCGAACAACGTCGATGACGCGTTCATGGACCGGCTGAAGGAGTACTACACCGAGGACCAGATCGTCGAGATCACGATCGGCATCGGGATCTGGGACTCCGTGCACAAGTTCAACAACGTCTTCGACGTGCCTCCGCCGGTTGAGGACGGCCTGTTCGTCCTCGAGCGCTTGGCCGACGCCCCCGAGGACATGCAGCATCTCATCACGCACCTCGACGGCAACGGCAATCCCATGGATCGCTGGCAGCCGGCCGAGGCGGAAGCCGCGGGAGGCGCCTCCTAGGCGCCCTTCCGGAACACACGCTCGAACTTGCCGGGGCGCGCAGCGTTATCGCCGTGCGCCCCGCTTGCGTCTGGCACGGGGATCACGCGGCTCTCCACTCCGGGGACCTTCCGATTACACTAATGGGTAATGCCGACGGTTCTGAGGGAGGGCCCTTACCGCTTCTTCTTCTACGCCAGCGATCGGGAGGAACCACCGCACGTCCATGTTGAACGCGACCGGCAAACGGCCAAGTTCTGGCTGGATCCGGTCCGGCTTCAACGCAGCGGAGGACTGAGACCTTCCGATCTGAGAAGGATCGCGAGGACCGTTACGGCAAACGAGGCGCTGTTCCTGGAGGCCTGGCATGAGCGTTTCGACTCTTGAAGTAAGCGTCCCGGAAGCGCAGTCAGTTACGGTCGACGACGAAACGCTGACCGCCGAACTGTCCGATGGCCGCACCATTGCCGTACCGCTCGGCTGGTATCCGCGGCTCGTCCACGCCACTCCCGAAGAGCGGGCCAACTGGCGGTTCATCGGGGTGGGTGAAGGCATCCACTGGCCCGACCTTGATGAGGACGTCAGCGTGGCGGCATTGCTGGCGGGACGCCCGTCTGCTGAGGGCCAGAAGTCCTTCAGACGCTGGCTCGAGGGAAGGCCTGGAGCCACTACCTGACCTTCGCCACGGCGTTATCGCCGTGCGCCCCGCTTGCGTCCGGAGCGACCGGTGCGCCTGCCCCGAAGCTTCTGCCAGGCGGCGTAGATGACGCCGACAAGCAGGCCCGCGCCGAACATGATGAAGATGTACTCCACGCCCTGACCCTCGCCTAGACCGGCACGCGGGGCTCGCGCCCCACGAAGCGCTTCGGGAGGCGCACGGTCATGGCCGCGCCGCGGCCGTCCTCGTTGCGGGCAGCGACGGTGCCGCCGTGGGCCTGCACCAGGTGCTTCACGATGGCGAGGCCCAACCCCGCGCCGTCGTCCGCGCGCGAGTGCTCGGCCTTGTAAAAGCGCTCGAAGACGCGGTCGAGGTCCTGCGCGGCGATGCCCGGGCCGTCGTCGCAGACCTCGACGGCGACGAGCGGATCCTCGTCGCGTACGTCGATCGTGATGACGCTCCCGTCGGGGCTGAACTTGAGGGCGTTGTCGAGCAGGTTCGTGACGATGCGGACGGTAGCCGTGCGGTCGGCCTCAACAGCAGGCGTGGCGCCCTCCGGTCCCTCGACGCGGACGTCGCAGGCTTCGAGCCTGGCGGCGAGGGCGGCCCGCGCCTCCGCCACGGACGACGCCAGGTCCACGGACTCGGGTTCAAGGTGGATCGCCCCGGACTCTATGCGGGAGAGGTCGAGCAGCTCGTTGGTGAGGAGGGCCATGCGCTCCACCTGGCTGCGGATGCGGCTGAGGAAGGCGGCCTGCTCGTCCCCTTCGAGGTCGCCCAGCTCAAGCGTCTCGACGAGCGCCCCGATGGCGGCAATGGGCGTCCGCAGCTCGTGGGAGACGTTGCTGATGAAGTCGCGGCGGACGTGGTCGACGCGCTGCACGTCGGAGAGGTCGACGAGGACGAGGAGCGCGGCCCAGCTCCCGCCCTCGGCCACGGGCACGGCCAGGGCGCGCAGCTGCGTGCGGTCGCGACCGAAGGGCACGACCCTGGGCTGCGGGACGCTCTCGCCGGCGAGCGCTTCGCGGACGAGCGCGTCGAACTCGTAGTCGCGCACGCTCTCGATGAGGGTGCGGCCGACCACCTCGCTTTCCTCCATGCCGAGGAGGGCGAGCGCCGCGGGATTGGCATACTGGACGTCGGTCGTGGCGTCGACGGCCATGATGCCGTCGGCAGCGGCGGCGAGGGCCGCCTCCAGGCGGGCGTGCTCGGCGGTGATCGCCCGCGAGGAAGCCTCGATCTCGGTGGCCATCACGTTGAACTCGTGGGTGAGCTGGGCGGTCGGCCCGGTGGTGCGCACGGCGCGGGCGGAGAGGCTGCTGCCGCGGAGGGCGCGGGCTGCTTCGGCCGTTTCGCGAACGGAGAGGGCCACGGGACGCAGCAGGAGGTAGACGCCGGCGAAGGCGGCGGCGCCCGTCGCGAGCACGGTGACGGCGACCCAGAGGGCATCGCCGGCTGTCGCGGCGACGATGGCAGCGGCGGAGGCCGCGAGGAGCCCGGCGATCCCGCTGGCGAGGGCCGCTCGGCCAGCGAGGCTGCTCACGAGCCCGCCCTAGCCTTCGAAGAGGTACCCGCTTCCGCGAACGGTGCGGATGCGCTCGGGATTGGCCGCATCGGGCTCAATCTTCTGGCGAAGCCAGCGCATATGAACGTCCACCGTCCGCGCGTCACCATTGAAGTCGTGCTCCCAGACCGACTCGAGGATGTGCTCGCGGGAGAGCACCTGGCCGGGATTTCGCAACAAGAATAGCAAGAGCTCGAACTCCCGCGGCTTCAGACGCAGCAGTTCCCCGTCGCGTCGCACCTCGCGCCGCACCGCGTTCACCTCGAGATCGCCGGACTCGACGACGTCTTCGTCGGGAGCTGTGCTCTGCCGGGTGGGGGCGCGACGGAGGAGGGCGCGCACGCGCGCGAGGAGCTCGCGCATGCCGAAGGGCTTGGGAAGGTAGTCGTCGGCGCCGGTGTCGAGCCCGGCGACGCGGTCGCCCTCGCCGCCGAGCGCGGTGACCATGATGATGGGCACGTGGGTGTCGCGGCGCAGCGCGCGGCAGACGCCCATGCCGTCGACGCCGGGAAGCATGAGGTCGAGGACGATGACGTCGGGCTTGTGGTCGCGGGCCATGCGCAGGCCATCATCGCCGCGCGCCGCGGTGAGCACGTCGTAGCCTTCCCGGCGGAGGTGGTGCGCCATCGAGAGGAGGAGGGCTTCCTCGTCCTCGACGACGAGCACGGTTGCCGTCGTGGCCGGCGCGGCAGTCATTCCGGTTTCAGACTCTTCCGACATCGTGTGAACAGCGCGTGATCGCGGGTCTCGCGCGATCGTCGCACAGGCTAGCGTCCCGTGCCGCTGCGGCGCCGGGCATGCGCTACCAGTTCCTCCACGCTCTCCAGGGGATCAGGGATGCCGGCGTCGGGGGGGCTGATGGCGCGGACGATGGCCAGGTGTTCGATGGCGCGCACGATGACCCAGCGCCACATGAGCGTGGTGTCGACCGGCGCTACGAGCTGGTACCCCCGCAGGTACACGAAGGCCGCCAGCGGCCTGAACAGGCGTGTGATGACGCGCATCGCGGGACTCGGGTCGAGCGGCTCTCCCAGACGCAGCAGCGCCACCGAGCGGGCGACATCCGACTCAGCCGGTCCGGCCGCGCAGAAGCCCCAGTCGATGACGACGCGGCGCCCGTTGGGCTCGAGCAGGACGTTCCCGGGGTGGAAGTCGCTGTGGCAGAAGCGGTCGCCGCCCTCAAGACCCTCCAGCGTTTCCTCGGCGAGGGCCGCCAGATGGGGCGGCACCTCGACGTTCCCGATCCACTCACGCACACGCTCGTGCGCGGTCCAGAGCCCCTCAGGTGCCGGGAGCGCGTTCAGTTGCGCGTGGATCTTGCCCGTCTCCCAGGCCTCTCGCGTCATGAACCAGGGTTTCCGGCCAATCAGGTCGAGTAGATTCTCGCCATCGATGCGCTCCATGAGGGTGCCCTCGCGTCCGGCCACGTGCAGCGGCTCCCCGATCCGGGGGGCGGGAATACCGCCGGCGATGGCGGCGGGGATGGCGATGCGCTCCGGCTCGACGTTGCGCTCGTACCCCTCGCGGAAGAGGCGCAGGGCCTGACCGTCCTCCCAGGCGAAGATCTCGGCTTCGTAGCCCTCGCCCAGCTTCTCCAGGGTGTCGAGGTCGACGTCCAGGTTGTCCATCGTCACGAACGGTCCTCCGAGTCGGCAAGGAGCGCCGCCGTGCCCCCCATGCGGCGGGCGATGCGGGCCGCCTCTTCCTTGTCGCCGGGGGCCAGCTCGCCGTCGAGCACGAGGGTGCTGAGGCGCTCCTTGATGCGCGCGATCCAGGGCCCCGGTTCGCGGCCCAGCAGGTCCATCAGCTCGCGACCGTCGAGCGGGCTTTCGGCACGGAGCATGGCCGCCTCCTCGGCCTCGACGCGCTCGCAGGCGGCCTCGAGGCGGTCGTGGTACTCGTTGTCGTCGTAGGTATGGCTGGCGTTGTCCGCGCGCTTGAGAGCGAGGAGGTCGCGCCAGTGCCCCTCGAGGCGACGCATGAAGCGCCGCACGAGGCGTCCATCGTCGGGGTCGGGGCGGTCCATGTGGCGCCGCACGAGCAGGGAGAGGAGAGCGCCTTCGCGCTTGCCCAGGCGCAGCCGCTCGGTGAGCGCGTCCGTCATCTCGGCGCCCACGATCTCGTGGCGGTAGAAGCCCCACTCGCCGTTCTTCTTGACGTGCCGGACGGGGGGCTTGCCGAGATCGTGCAGGAGCGCGGCCCAGCGGCGTAGCGAGAGGCTCGCGGAGTCGGTGGTGATGGCTTCGACGGTAGCGGTCGTGTGGCCCCAGACATCGAACTTGTGGAAGCGGTTCTGGTCGCAGCCGGGCATGGCGGCGAGCTCGGGCAGGACGTGGGGCAGGGCGCCGATCTCGCGCAGGGCCTCCAGTCCCTCCTGCGGGTGCTTCCCGCAGAGGAGGCGCTCGATCTCAGCGGTCACGCGCTCCTGCGAGAGGGTCTCCAGCAGCTCGACGGAGGCGACCATGGCCGCCTTCGTCTCCTCCTCGATTTCGAAGCCGAGCTGGCTGACAAAGCGCACGCCCCGGAGGATGCGGAGCGGGTCCTCGGCGAAGCGCGTTCGCGGGTCGCCGGGCGCGCGCAGCAGGCGCCGTTCGATGTCGTCGCGCCCGGCAAAGGGGTCGCGCAGCTCGCCGGTGGCGGTGTTGCGCGCGATGGCGTTCACGGTGAAGTCGCGGCGGGCGAGGTCCTCGTCGATCGAACTCCCGAAGGTGACGTCGGGCCAGCGGCTGCCTGCCGCGTAGCTGTCGCCACGGAACGTCGTGATCTCGGCCATCTCATCCTTGAGCAGTACGCCCGTGGTGCCGAAGCGCTGCCCGATGGTGGCGACGGTCGCGCCCAGTGCGCGGCCAATGCGCTCGGTCTCGTCGGGGAGGGCGCTCGTCGCGTAGTCGGCGTCGGCCCGGTCCTTGGTGGGCAGGTCGTCGCGCTCTGTAACGGGCAGGCCCCGAAGCTCGTCGCGCACGAGTCCTCCGGCCAGCCACAGCTCGTGGCCGGCCTCGGCAAACGCCGCGATCAGGGCTTCGCGCGTCGCAGGCATGCTCCGATTGTAGAAGAGGGGTCCACCAGGGAGGGTGAAGCTTCGAGAGAACGGACCGCTAGGGGCTCACGGGTCCGGGAGCGTCTTCCACTACCAGCGTGTAGTACATGCCGCCTTCGTAGTGGCCGGCGATGTCGCAGTAGAGGACGTAGCGGCCGGCCGGCAGGCTGAAGGTGCGCCCCCCGGCGCCGCCGGGCAGGACCGTCTCGACCGTGCCCACGACGTCCCCGGCGCCATCAAGGTCGACTCGCCCGTTCGCGAGCGGCAGGTCCTCCTCGCCGAGGTCGGTGCGCACGACGACGAAGCTGTGCCGGACGCCGTCGGCGTTGGAGAGCTCGAAGCGCAGGTCGCCGCTGGTCACCGCGGGCAGGGCGCCCCCCTCCGATGACCCCAGCCGCCATGCGCCCACGACCTGCACGTTCCCCTCGGCGTCGATGACGCGCAGGTCGCCGTGCGAATGCGAGTGCGCGTGAAACCCCACGATCGCCACGGTCAGGCCAATCGCGAGCACCAGCCCAACGAACACGAACTGCCGGCGGGAAAGGCCCAGAGTCATCGCTACCATGGTAGCGCGCTCTGCTACCATCCCGCCGTGATCCCGTTCTTCCTGTGGCGGTGGTGGCAACTCCTCCGCGGAAACACCCTCACCGTGCAGTACGCCGAGCTGTGGGCGGAGTGGGATGAGGAGGAGGATAGCGTCTGGGACGTAACTCTCTCCGATGGCCTGGAGGACGAGGACTGGAGCGAGTGTTACGAGGTGAGCGAGCGATGAAGTTTGGCGTGGTTCTTCCCATGATCGGGTCGCTGGCGAGCACCGAGGCGATCGACGCCGTTTGCGACAAGGCGGAGGAGGTCGGGATCGACTCGATCTGGGTGATCGACCACATCCTCCTGCCCTACAGCATCGGCGCGAAGTACCCGTACAACCTGACGGGGGAGTGGGCGGCCGGGCAGGGGCCCTGGTGGGACGCGTTCTCGATCATGTCGTACGCGGCCGCGCGAACGAGCACGGTCGAGCTGGGGAGTTGCGTCATCATCCTGCCGTACCGGCACCCGGTGCACACGGCCAAAATCGTGGCAACCATCGACCAGCTCTCGCGGGGGCGGGTGCAGTTCGGCATCGGCGTGGGCTGGATGAAGGACGAGTTCGACAACCTCCAGCTCGACTCGTTCCACCACCGGGGCGCGCTGGTAAACGAGCAGATCGAGGTGTTCAAGGAGGTCTGGGCGAACGACCCGGCGTCCTTCGAAGGGGACTACTACCGCTTCAACGAAGTGAGCGTCACGCCGAAGCCGTACCAGAGCCCCCACCCGCCGCTCCTCGTTGGCGGTAACACCAACGCCGCCCTCGAGCGCACCGCCGCCCTCTGCGACGGCTGGCTGGGAATCAGCCTGCGGCCGCAGCAGCTCGCCGAGCACCGCGCGCGGCTGCTCCAGCGCTGCGACGCGCACGACCGCGACGGGACCGACATGCCCATCGCGATGCTGCACGGCATCAACCTCACGGATGACCCCGACCACCGCGCCACCCTCGCCGACCACGAGCGCGCCCAGAGTGTGACGGGCACGGTCGAGCAGGTGGTGGAGGAGCTGCGGGAGTTCGAAGAGGCTGGCCTGACGCACATCATCGCCTCCGCCCGCCGCTTCGGGCGGCCCGGGGGCGGCCTGCAGGCGGTGCTCGACGGCCTGGACACGCTCGCGCACGACATCATGCCGGCGGTCCGCAGCTAGCCCCTTTCCGGCTAGATGGGGTGGGCGGTGAGGAACTGGACGCCGCGGGCGAGGACCTCGCCGGTGAAGACGGCGCCCATGCAGATGTAGAGGAGGCCGGTCGCGCTCTGCATGGAGCGAATCTGGGCGGTGCGGAGGGCGAGCACCGCGAGGACGAGGGCAAAGGCAAGCCCGACGCCGATGCGGAACCAGAAGAGCGGGTTGGCGAGCAGGCCGCCCTCGACGGGGTTGGCAGGGGTGGGGGTGATGCGCTCGGGGACGGCAGCGTTGACGACGAGCAGCAAGACCTGCACGACGATGGTCACAATCAGTATCCAGGCGAGCTCGCGCATGGGGCGCGCTGGGAGCGTGCCCTCGGTGAGGTACCAGTGCCCCCACGTCATCGAGGTGGAGACGGCGCCCATCGCCAGTGTGCCGGCGAGGAGCGCGAGGAGGACGCCGGCGTAGCCCCAGACGGGCGGCGAGAGCATCCCCGCGAGGAAGGCGACGCAGATCACGCCCACGACGGAGCCGCCGATGGCGACGATGCGGCCGATGGGGTCCCAGCCCATGAAGACCATGAAGGCGTAGAAGGCCGAGGTGCCAGTCACGACGAGCAGGAGGTCCTGCATCGGGGCGAACCAGCCGGTGTCGATCAGGTAGCCGTCGACGTCGGGGCCGACGTTGAGGGAGACGGCGAGCCAGTAGGCGAGTCCGGCGACGATCGCAGCGAGGCCGGACATGGTCAGGACGAAGCCGCGGGTGACGCCGCCGCGCAGGTCTGCGGCGAGCGTGACCCAGAGGCTGCCGATGGCCAGCTCGATGAGGATGATGAGGAGCGTGTAGGGGAGCGCCTCCGCGTTCACGGCAGCGAGTGTAGCAGCGCGTCTGCTTGGAGCCTGCGGGGCGCGTGTGGAGACGCCCTTCGCTATCCTGCCCGGCGGAGGCGCGTGTGAACGACCAGGTCGTGTTGATAACGGGCGCGTCGCGCGGGTTCGGGGCCGAGGCGGCCCGGCGCATCGCGGCGCGGGGCAACCAGGTGGTCGCAACGATGCGGAATCCTGAGCGGGACGGTCCGGCGGTCGCGGCCGGGCTGGAGGGTCGCATCACGGCGGTACGGCTGGACGTGACCGACCCGGACGGGGTCGAGCGGGTGGTGGGAGAAACGCTGGCGCGACACGGCCGCATCGACGTGCTCATCAACAACGCGGGATACGGGCTCTACGGGCCGATCGAGGAGGTCTCGGAAGAGCAGGTGTGGCGGCAGGTCGATACGAACGTGCTGGGGCAGTGGCGGCTGGCGAAGGCGGTGTTGCCGGGGATGCGCCGGCAGGGGGCGGGGAAGATCGTGAACGTGAGCTCGCTGGCGGGGCGGGTGCCGGGAGCGTGGCTGGGGATGTACGCGGCCGTGAAACACGCCGTCGAGGGGATGTCGGAGGCACTTCGCTTCGAGGTAGGCCACACGGGGGTGCAGGTGTGCATCCTCGAGCCGGGGATGTACGTGAGCGACTGGCAGACCGGGAGCCTGGACGTAGCAGCGCCGCAACTCGAGGGGCGCAGCGCCTACCAGGAGACCGTTGAGGCGGCGCTGGCGAACTTCCGGGCGCGGGCGAAGACGCGCCCCGCCTCGGGTTCGATCGGGGTGGCCATGGCGGACATGGTCGAGCTGGAGCAGCCGCTGCCGATGCGCTGGCCGGTGGGGGAGGACAGCACGCACCTGATCGAGTCGCGGCTGAGCACGACGGAGGCAGGGTGGGAGGCGCTGCGGCTGGCGCGAACCCTGCGGACGTGGCGGCGTCCCGGAGAGCAGGGCGGCGCCGAGCGCGACTGGGGCAGCGAGAGCGTCGTGCTCATCACGGGGGCGTCGCGGGGATTCGGGGCGGCGGCGGCGCGGGAGTGCGCGGCGCGGGGGAGCCTCGTGGCGGCGACGATGCGGAACCCCGAACGGGATGGGGCGGCGGTGCGGGAGGGGTTCGAGGACCGCATCGAGCCGTTCGCGCTGGACGTGACAGATTCGGAGTCGGTCTCGGCGGCGGTGGCGGCGGTCGTGGAGCGGTTCGGGCGCATCGACGTGCTCGTGAACAACGCGGGCTACGGCCTCTACGGGCCGTTGGAAGACCTGACGGAGGAGGAATGCCGGCGGCAGCTCGATACGAACCTGCTGGGGCAGTGGCGGATGCAGCAGGCCGTGCTGCCGGGGCTGCGACAGCAGGGCTGGGGGAAGATCGTGAACGTCAGCTCGCTCTCGGGACAGGTGCCGCGGGCGACGCGGGGGATGTACGCGGCCTCGAAGTTCGCGGTGGAGGCGATGTCGGAGGGCCTGGCGGACGAGGTGGCGCCGTTCGGCGTGCAGGTCACCATCCTGCAGCCGGGCCAGTACCGGAGCGACTGGCAGACGACCAGCCTCGACGTGTGCGCGGCGGTACGAGAGGGGCGGAGCGCGTATCAGCCGGGGATCGAGCGCAAGCTCGAAGAGTTCCGGTCGGTGGCGGCGACGCGGCCGGGGTCGGATGCGGTGGGGATGGCGATCGCCGATGCCGTCCAGTTGCAGCAGCGGCTGCCGATGCGCTGGCCGCTGGGGGAGGACGCCCTGCGGCTCATCCCGGCGCGGCGGACGACGCCCGACGACGTGTGGGAGCGGGATCGCCGAGCCGAGGGGTGGGGCTTCACCATGGAGGACATGGCCTAGGGCGCCACGGCACTACGGGGCAACGATGCGGAAGATGCCCCGGAAGGTCACGAAGTAGAGCTCGCCGTCGGCATCCTCGGCGAAGGAGACGGCTTCGATCGGGCCCTTGTCCCAGAGAACCACGGGCTCGACAAAGCCGCGAGTCGCGGCGGTTTCGGCGTGGATGGCCGTGATGATGCCGGTGCAGTAGTCGCTGAAGACGTACCAACCGTACAGGGCGGGGATGGCCTCCCCGCGATAGACGAGGCCGCCTGTGATGGAGCAGCCGACGGAGTGGCTGTACTCCCAGACGGGGAGGGTGAGGCCGGCGCGGTCGCAGCCCGTCTCGGGATCGAAGCAGCGGGAGCCCTCCATGGTTCTCCAGCCGTAGTTCCCTCCCCGTTCGATGATGCTGACCTCCTCTAGGCGGTTCTGGCCAACGTCTCCTGCCCAGAGGAGGCCGGTCTCGCGGTCGAAGCTCATACGCCAGGGGTTTCGCAGGCCGTAGGCCCAGATCTCGGGGAGGACCCCTGCCTCGTCGAGTAAGGGGTTGTCGGGAGGAACGGCGTAGGGCTCGTCCTCGCTGGCGTTGCGGACGTCGATACGGATGATCGTGCTGAGGTGGGTTCGCAGGTTCTGGCCGTGGCCGTGGGGGTCGTTGGCGGCGCCGCCGTCCCCGAGGCCGAGGTAGAGCATGCCGTCGGGCCCGAAGAGAACCGTGCCGCCGTTGTGGTTCACGAAGGGTTGCTCCACCTCGAAGAGGGTCAACTCGCTGGCGGGATCGAACGCGAAGGTCTCGCCCTCGCCCGTCGTCGAGAAGCGCGAGAGGCGGCTCACGCCCCGCGGAACGGCCGCGCTGTAGTAGGCGTAGACGTAGCCGTTCGTGGCGAAGTCCGGGTCCAGGGCAATGGAGAGCAGGCCATCCTCGTTGCAGCACACGGTGGTCTCGCGCTGGTCGTGGACCGTATGGGGCGCGTCGTAGGGACCACCGCGAGGAAGGCCGATGATGCGCCCTTCCTGCAGGACGAGGAGGAGGAGGTTGTGGGCGCGGAGATCGATGAGGGCAACGGGGCGCTCGTACTCGGGAAGGCCGGGGAAGGCGGGGACGAGGACGGCGGCGGGAAGCTGGTCCCTCGGGTCGGGGGTCGCGGTGGGGTCGGGCGAGGGGCTGGCGACAGCCACCGTTCCCGTCGCGTCAGGAGTGGCGATCGGGGTTGAGGCTGGCCGGGGTGAGGGGGAGGGGGAACCGGTTGCGGGAGGCGTGCGGTCCGGCATGGAAGAACCGCCGCAGGCCAGCAGGAGAGCGCCCGCGAACAGGCCCGCGGCGAGCGAAAACAGTCGCCGCGGGCCAGGGCTCATGAATCCAGTCGGGAGGCGGCCACGTCGAGCGCGGCGCCGACATCGGCCTGGAAGCCGTGCTCACGCAGCAGCCGGCCAAGGGACGCCAGGAAGAAGAGCACGTTGCCGGCGGTCGACGATTCGCCCATGAGGCCCACTCGCCAGATGCGACCGCCAAGCTCCCCGATGCCGCCGCCAACCTCGATGCCGAAGCGCTGGAGAAGGGCGCCGCGGATGTCGGTGTCGGTGATGCCCTCGGGGATGCGCACGGTGGTGAGGACGGGGAGGCGGTGGTCGGCATCGGCGTGGAGGGTCAACCCCATCGCTTCAAGCCCTGCCTGGAGGGCGCGGCCGTTGCTCTCGTGGCGGCGCCAGCGGGCCTCGAGGCCCTCCTCGAGGACGAGGGCGAGGGCGCGGTGGAGGGCGTAGGTCATGGAGATGGGGGAGGTGTGGTGGTAGGCGCGGCGGCTGTCCCAGTAGGCCTCGAGGAGGTTGAGGTCGAGGTACCAGCTGTTGGAGGGCGCCTCGCGGGCCTGGATGGCGCTCCAGGCGGCGGGGGAGAGGGTGACAGGGGAGGCGCCGGGAGGCGCGGAGAGGCACTTCTGCGTGCCCGAGTAGGCGGCATCGACGCCCCACTCGTCGATCTCGACGGGCACGCCACCGAGGGACGTAACGCAGTCGAGGAGCAGCAGGGCGCCGTGCTCCTTGCAGAGCGCGGAGATGGCTTCGACCGGCTGGCGGACGCCGGTGGAGGTCTCCGCGTGGACGACGGCGACGAGCTTGGTGGGGGTAGCGCGAAGCTCGCGCTCGATGGCCTCGGGGGGGATGGGGGAGCCCCAGGGAGCGGTGACAATGGTGACCTCGGCGCCGGTGCGCGTGGCCATCTGGGAGATGCGGTCGCCGAAGTAGCCGCAGATGCCGATGATGGCGCGGTCGCCCGGCTGGAGCAGGTTCATGACGGCCGCTTCCATGCCGCTGGTGCCGGTGCCGGGCGTGGCGAGCGTGACCTCGTTTTCGGTGCGGAACACCTGCCGCATCATCTGCTGGCACTCGTCCATGATGCGGATGAACTCGGGGTCGAGGTGGCCGAGGAGCGGGAGGCCCATGGCGGCGAGCACGCTCGTGTCGGCGCCGCTGGGGCCAGGGCCCATGAGGACGCGCTTGGGGGGATCAAGGGAAGGAATCTCGGTCATTGGCCAATGCTAACGGCTGGGCCTGCTACGGAGTCCTCTACGGGCCCTCGCTCACGGCGATGAAGACGCCGCGCCCGGGCTCCTGCTCGACGCCGGCGGAGGGCGCCTGCTCGAAGACCGTTCCACGAGGGTACTGCTCGTTGCGGTCGGTGACGACGGTGACGACGAAGCCGGCCTCCTCGACGGCGAGGCGGGCGATGTCCTCGGGCTGGCCGATAACGTCGGGCACGACGCCGCGCTGGACGTCGAGGCCGCTTTCGGTGGCGGCCGTCGTGGCTTCGGGGGTGGTCGTGGGGTTGGTGGGGGCGGGGGCGCCGGTGTCGCCGCCGTTCTCGCCGCCGACGTTGGCGATGACGATCGCGAGGACGACGACGAGCGCGGTGACCCCGACGGCGACGGCGGCGATGAGCCCGGTACGGGCGAAGGAGGTGGGGCCGGCGCCGATGCGGCGGTTGGGGATGGCGACGCCGATATCGACGCCGATCATGGGCTCCTCGGGGACGCGCGAGCCGAAGAGAGCGGAGGGGCCACGACCGGAGCGGTCCTCCTGGCTGGGCGGGCGGGCGGGGGAGCCGGGCGTGGGGGAGTCCTGGGGAAAGCGCGCCAGCAGCGGGGCCGTCTCGACCCCAAGGTACTGGGAGTACGAGCGGAGAAAGCCCCGCGCATAGACCGGCGCGGGGATGATGTCGAAGCGCTCGTCCTCGAGGGCCTGGAGGTAGCGGCGGGAGATGCGGGTATCGCGCTCGGCGTCTTCGAGGGAAAGGCCGCGCTGCTCGCGAGCCTCGATCAGCCGCTCACCGATGCCGAGGCCGCTCATCGCGCCACTCCAGAGAGGGGACGGTAACACTCAGGGGCAAGGGAGCCAAACACGCCAAACCGGCTCGCCACGGCGCCGCTGGAGCGGCCTCAGCTCACGGTAAACTTATCGAGCTGGTGGCGCTTCACCTCGGCCATCACCTTCGCCCCGACGGCATCGTCGGGTTCGACGACGGGCAGGCGCGGGGCGCCGATATCGACGCCGAGCTGGCGGAGGACGTAACGGATAGTGCTGGGGCTGCCGTTGAGGAAGCACGCGTCGGTGAGGGGCACGAGCGGGCGGTGGATGTCGGCGGCGGCGGCGAGGTCGCCGGCGAGGACGTGGTCGAGCATGGCGCGCTGGCGTCCGGCCACGATATGGGCGGTGACGCTGATGGCCCCGTAGGCGCCCATGCACCAGAGGTGGAAGTTGTCGTTGTCGTTGCCGCTCCAGATACGGAAGTCGGGCTTCGCCTCCAGCACGCGGGCGGTGGCGTGCAGGTCGCCGTTGGCTTCCTTGTTGCCGGCGATGTTGGGAATCTCGGCGAGCTTCAGGAGCGTAGCGACGGTGAGGTTGACGCCGGTGCGGCCGGGCACGTTGTAGACGATGACGGGCAGGCTGGTGCTCTCCGCTATCTGGCGGAAGTGCTCGATGATGCCGGCCTGGGGCGGGCGCAGGTAGTAGGGCGCGACCGCGAGGATGGCGTCCGCGCCCGCGGCCTCGGCGCGCTTCGCGAGCTTCACCGAGTGGTGAGTGTCGTTGGTGCCGGCGCCGGCAACGACGGTGCCGCCGTCGCCGAGCTCCTGCTTCGTCTCCTCCCAGAGGCGAGCCTTCTCGTCGTCGCTCAGGAGGGGAGACTCGCCGGTCGTTCCGGTCACGACGACGCCCTCGTTCCCGGCGCGGACAAGGGAGGCGGCGAGGCGGCGGGCGAGGGCGTAATCGACCTCGCCCCCGGCGGTGTAGGGGGTAACCATGGCGGTAAGGAGTCGGCCGATCGTGGACATGATGCGCTCCGAAAACGTGAACGCTCAGTCTATCGCTCCCGAGGGGGGAGCGGCACCGGCAGGGGTTGGGAGGCTAGAAGCGGAGGGGGAGCTGTCCCCACGAGCGGAAGTGCTTGCTCAGGAAGCGCCACTGGCGCTCGTCGCCGTAGTGGGAGCCGGCGTCGCGGCCGTAGAGGCGGTCGGGCGGACCGGCGAGCGACTGGTAGCGGAGGGTGGCGACCTCCTGGCCGTCCTCGAGCATGAAGGGCACGTCGTGGGCGCGCACCTCGAGGACGGCGGGAAGCCCATTGGGCACACCGGAGCCGAAGCCCGGATCGAAGAAGCCGGCGTAGTGAGTGCGGAGTTCGCCGCTGGTGGGGTCGAAGGGGACCATCTCGGCGGCAAGCTCGGCGGGGATCGCGATCTGCTCCCGGGACCGGAGGAGGTAGAACTCCTCCGGTTC
The DNA here is from genome assembly GCA_022827945.1 of Dehalococcoidia bacterium. Taxonomy (GTDB): domain Bacteria; phylum Chloroflexota; class Dehalococcoidia; order Tepidiformales; family Tepidiformaceae; genus UBA2991. Next base: position 76,189 of record JAJEIT010000065.1, read on the forward strand.
GAGCACGAGCTGGTTGGCGGGCCAGATGGCCTCCCAGAACTCGCGCGGATCGTGATCCCGCCGGGCCAGGTCAAGGAGGGCGCTGTTGCGCCTCGCCTTGAAGCCGACGGGCATGACCCCGCCGTCGCCCTCAGTGCTGTCGGGCTCCTCGGGCGACGGGCGAAGCTGGATGCGCACGGTCTCGGGAGCAGACGGCGGGAGAGGGGGGGGCGCGTCATCGCGGGAGGGGTTCTCGATAATGAAGCGAAGCTGGTTGAGAGCCATCCCGGCGTGCACCTTCACGAGGAACGAGCGAGAGAACACCTCGAGCCAGAGGGCGCCGTCGTAGCCCGGCGCGATGTCGTCGAAGCGGTGGGAGTAGTCCGTCACGACGCGGGTGAAGATGTCGACGCGGCCCGTGGAGCTCTTGGGGTTGGTGAAAGCGCGCACGTTGCGCGGCAGCCGCAGGCCCTCCATGAGGGGGATCAGGTACGGGCGCTTCGGCTCGAGGATGCCGCCGTTGCGAATGTCGATGCCCTTGTCGATCTGGAGGTCGGTGAGGCGTTCGCGGACGGTGCAGTCGCCGGGGAGGAAGCTGGAGCCGATGCGGAAGGCCGTGGGGCCGAGGAGGAGGTCGAGGCTGGCCGGCTGGAAGCCCGGCTCGGGGATCTCGATACCGGAGGTGGTGATGATGCCGAGGCGCTCCGCCTCGCGCAGGGTCTGGCGGGGGACGACGCCGGGCGGCAGGTCCCAGGTCTCGGGCCAGACCGGCTCGACCGGAGGCGGCGGGCGCCACGGGGCGGCGGCCTGCTCGCCCTGGGTAGGCTCGATCTGGTGGGACACGTCCACTCCCTCAGACATGCCGGGCGAGTCTACGACCGCGGAACTCCGTAACCGCGACGAAAGCTAAAGCTTCTGCATCTTCCCGCAGGTCAGCCCTCCGCGGCGGCGCGGCGCTCCCGCGCCTCGATGGAGTAGGGCAGCTCGTTCATGAACTCGAGCTCTTCCTCTTCGAGGCAGTCGCCGAGGCCCTTCGACCACTCGCTGAACTCCGGATCCTGGCCGGCGACCTCGAGCACGGAGCGGACGGCGTTGGCGTCGGGCATCTCCCAGAGGTCGTAGCAGCGATTGAGGCGGCCGATACTGTTCTGGTAGGCGCCGTGGAGGCGCCAGCCGTTCTTTTCGAGGACGGGCACGAGGTGCGACATGATCTCCTGGAATTCCTGGGTCTTGCCGTACTTGCACTCCAGGCGAACGAGCATGAAAGGCATGGGGAAACCTCCGGTTTCGCTCTTTGCTGCCGGCTGCTGGCGGACCTACGAGAGGCGGGCGACGATGGCGTCCTCCAGCTCCCGCATCTCGGGATAGCGGCCTTCGGCCTTCTTGGAGAACACGAGGTCGCCGTCGACCTGGACCTCGAAGGCGCCGCCGGCCCCCGGGATCAGGGTGAGGGAGGCGGTCTGGTCGGCGAACGTGGCGAGGAGCTCCTGGGCCGTCCACGCGGCCCGTGCGGTGTAGTTTCAGGGGACGCAGTATTCGATGGAGATGGCGAGGGCGTGCTGCACCATGGGGAGGGCCTCCAGGTCTGATGTGTTGGACATGGAGCCAGTGTAGCGCCCTGAGCGGCGGAGGCGGGGGCTATAATCGCCGCACTGGCAAGACGCTCGCGGAGGCGCCCCATGACCACAATCCTCGACCCCACGGACGAGCGCGTCCCGGTACGGCGCTCGCTGACGAAGCGGCCGGAAGCGATCAGCGGAACGGTCGCGCTGCTGGACATCTCGAAGCCGCGGGGCGATGTCCTGCTGAACCAGCTCGAGGTGCGCCTGCGGGAGCGGCTCCCCGAGGTGGACGTGCTGCGCTACAGCAAGCCCACGTTCACCAAACCGGCGCCCGAAGCGCTGCGCCAGGAGCTGGCGAAGGAGGCCGATTTCGTCGTCGAAGGGTTGGCCGACTGAGGGTCGTGCACGACGTGCAGTGTGCACGACACGACCTGGCTTGAAATCAACGGCATCCCCTCGGTGTTCATCGCGTCGGACGAGTTCGAGGAAGCGGCGGAAGCGCAGGCTGAGTCGCTGGGTCTGCCGGAAGTGCGGCGGCTCTTCGTTCCCCACCCGATCCAGGACGCCAACGACGACGAGATGCGGGAGAAAGCGGACGCGATCGTCGAGGACGTGATCGCGGCGCTGATCGACTAGAGCGGGGAAACGCGCGCCGTTCCTCACAGGGCGGGGCGCGATACACTGGCTCCATGGCAAGGCTCGGCTTCATCAACCGCGTCGTGGGCGGCTCGAACGAGCGCGAGGTCAAGCGCCTCAGCTCGGAGATCCGCGCGATCGAGGATCTCAGCGCGGAGTTCGAGCGGCTCTCGGACGAGGAGCTGGGCGGACTGACGAAACAGTTCCGCGAGCGGCTGACCCAGGGCGAGACGCTGGACGACATCGCGTACGAGGCGTTCGCGACGGTTCGCGAGATGGCGTGGCGCAAGGTCCGGGAGCGTCCCTACCCGGTCCAGCTGATGGGCGGGATGGTGCTGCACCAGGGGAAGATCGCGGAGATGCGGACGGGCGAGGGCAAGACTCTCACCGCGGTCGCGGCGCTCTACCTGAACGCGCTGGCGGGGAAGGGCGCCCACCTGGTGACGGTGAACGACTACCTGGCCCGTCGCGACGCGGCCTGGTACGGGCCCGTGTTCCACGCGCTCGGGATGAGCGTGGGCATCATCCAGAACGACCACATCCAGTACCTGTATGAGCCTGGCTACCGGCCGGGTGAGGACGGGGAAGGCGGTCTCGAGGACCTGCGTCCCTGTGAGCGTCGCGACGTGTACCGGACGGACGTGACGTACGGCACGAACAACGAGTTCGGGTTCGACTACCTGCGCGACAACATGGTGCGCGAGTCGGAGCTGAAGACGCAGCGGCCGCTTTACTACGCGATCGTCGACGAGGTGGACAACATCCTCATCGACGAGGCGCGGACGCCGCTCATCATCAGCGGGCAGGCGGAGGAGGCGGCCGGGACGTACCAGCAGTTCGCACGGGCGGTGCGCGGCCTGCACGTGGAGCTCGACTACCAGATCGACCAGAAGGCGAAGCACGTGGCCCTGACGGAGACGGGCATCGCCAAGATCGAGCGGGCGCTCAGGGTGGACAACGTGTTCGGCGGCGACCCGCGGGTCGCGCGGCACCTGGAGGCGGCGCTCGACGCCGAGTACCTGAAGCGTCCCGACCGCGAATACGTGGTGCGCGACCGCGAAATCGTGATCGTCGACGAGTTCACGGGGCGGATGATGCCGGGACGGCGCTGGAGCCACGGCATCCACCAGGCGGTGGAGGCGAAGGAGAACGTGCCCATCCAGCGGGAGTCGCTGACGTACGCGACGATCACCTTCCAGAACTACTTCCGGCTGTACGAGAAGCTGGCGGGGATGACGGGAACGGCGGAAACGGAGGCGGAGGAGTTCGCGAAGATCTACGACCTCGACGTGGTGGTCATTCCCACGAACATGCCGATGGTGCGCGACGACCAGGAGGACGTGGTCTACATCAACGAGAAGGCGAAGTTCGCGGCGGTGGTGGAGGAGATCGTGGGGATGCACGGACAGGGGCGGCCGGTGCTGGTGGGCACGACCTCGATCGAAAAGTCGGAATACCTGGCGGCGCTGCTCCTGCGGCGGGGAATCGACCACGAGGTGCTGAACGCGAAGCAGCACGAGCGCGAGGCCCACATCGTGGAGAACGCGGGCGAGCCGGGGGCGGTCGTGATCGCGACGAACATGGCCGGGCGCGGCACGGACATCAAGCTCGGGGAGGGGGTCGCCAACGCGGGCGGGCTGCACGTCATCGGGACGGAGCGGCACGAGTCGCGGCGCATCGACAACCAGTTGCGGGGGCGGTCGGGACGGCAGGGCGATCCCGGTTCGAGCCGCTTCTTCGTCTCGTTCGGTGACGACATCATGCAGCGCTTCGCGCCAGACTGGGTGCCGGGCATGCTGGAGAAGATGGGGATGACGGAGGACCTGCCCCTCGAATCGCGCATGGTGACGCGCGCGATCGAGCAGGCGCAGCAGAAGGTCGAGGGCTACAACTTCGACATCCGCAAGCGGCTGGTGGAGTTCGACGACGTCATCAACGAGCAGCGCGCGGTGCTGTACACGGAGCGGGACAAGGTGCTGGAGGGGGCGGACGTGCGCGAGAACGTGTTCTCGTTCGTGACGGAGGAGGTGGACGGCATCGTCGAGCGGAACAGCGACGAGGGCTTCGATGCGAGCCTCGTCCACACGGAGCTGGGGGAGATCATGCCGCCCGACATCCTGCCGAGCCTCGAGGAGATCGAGGAGAAGCGGGACCGCGTCGCGGACACCGCCCTGGACCGCATCGAGGATCGCTACGAGGAGATCGAGGAGACGGTGGGCGAGGAGATCGCGCGCAAGATGGAGCAGTGGCTCCTGCTGGAGTCGATCGACTACCACTGGCGCGAGCACCTGACGGCGGTGGAGGAGGTGCGGCAGAGCGTGGGTCTGCAGGCGTACGCGCAGGTCGACCCGCTGGTGGCCTTCAAGCGCGAAGGCTACGACATGTTCCAGCAGCTGCAGGGGAACATCCGGCGGCAGGTGGCGCAGGCGGTCTTCAAGATGCGGGCGAGGGACCTGCCGCCGCCAACGCCGAACGGCGGGACTGCGCGCCGTCCGGACGCGCCCCAGGCTCCCGTGCAGGCGCAGGGGAACGGCCGCGGCAACGGAGCGCAGGCCCAGGGCAGGAGCGCCACCGCGACCGCGACGGCGCCAAGGCCGGGCGGCAAGAAGATCGGGCGGAACGATCCCTGCTACTGCGGCAGCGGACGCAAGTTCAAGAAGTGCCACGGCAAGCTCGCCTGACAGGACCGACGCGCCCGTGAGCGTTCTCGCGACGCTGGGGCTGGGCGCGGACGGCGTGCGGGCGATGCTCATCGACCCACCGGACGAGGTGCTCGGCGAAGCGGGTCGGCTCGATCCGCGCCCCACCGTGGCGAGCTCGCTGCAAGTGGCGGAGCCCGCGCTCCAGATCGCGTGGTGGCCACAGCGGGACGAGTTGACGGCGGAAGGCATCAGCAAGCTCGCCTGGATGCTGTCCGTCGTCGAGGGGGCCGAGGGGTGGCTGGTCAGCGACGGCGACGAGGAGAGCCCAACACGGGAGGTGCTGCTGGCGGCGGTGACGGAGTCGGCGCTGCGCGTGGAGGGGGAGACCGCGCTCGATGACGGCGGGTTCGCGGTGCGGCTGGCGGCCGGCGAGGGGTAGCGCGCCGCGCACGGTACGATCGCGGGGATGGCGACGACCGTCCTGATCCCGGTGAACCGTCTCGACCGCGCCAAGGGGCGGCTGGCGGCGCTGCTCGAACCGGCGGAGCGGGCCGAGCTGGTACGCCGTTCGCTGGCAGCGGTGCTGGCAGCGGTGGAGGGGGCGGGGATGAAGGCGGTCGTGCTGACCTCGGACGAGGCGGTCGCAGCGCAGACGCCGGCGGGGGTACGGGCGCTGGGGGAAGACCCGGACCTGCGGGGATTGAGCGCGCAGCTCGAGCGGGCCAGCGGGCTCCTGGCCGTCGAGGAACTGCTGATCCTGCACGCCGACCTGCCGCTGGTGACGGCGGAGGCCCTCCGGGAGCTGGTCGCGCAGGCGCCACCGGCGCCGTCGGCGACGCTCGTGCGTCCCGGAGACGGTGGCACGAACGCGATGTTGCTGCGCCCGCCGGGGCGCTTCCCGCTCGCGTACGGGCGGGGCAGCGGCGACCTGCACGAGGCCGCGGCGCGGGAGGCGGGGCTCGCGGTCCGACGCGCGGACGTACCGGCGCTCGCGCTCGACCTCGACACGCCGTCGGACGTGCGCGAGCTGTTGTCGACCGCGGAGGGCCGGGCGTCGGAGGCGGGGCGCTACCTGGTCGAGATCGGCATCGAGGGGCGGGAGGCGTTCAGGGAGGGGTAGGGTCAGGCCGGCTCCGCGACGCGTCGGAAGGTCGCGCCCTCTTCGGCGAAGAGCCAGGCGTCCGGAAAGGTCAGGTTCTCCCAGAACCCGACAGCGTCGAGGCCTTCGATCGCATCCGCCGCCCAGACGCTCATGGCGAGACCGTGGCCGACGGCGATGGTCGTGCCCTCCGGCCCCCAGTGCTCGACCAGCGCGCTCAAGACCCGCCGCAGGACTTCGTCGCGAGACTCCCAGCCGGGGGCGGAACCGGACCGCAGGTACTCGCGGGCGACGGCGCGGTAGTCGCCCTCGGTCCAGGGGCGCTGGACCTCACGGAGGTCGGCGCAGACCTCGGCGGGGGCGAGGCCGAGGGCGTCGCACAACGCGTCCGCCGTCTCGATTGCCTTGCGCTCGTCGCTGGTGACCACGGACACCGGGGCGAGGGCGGTCAGCGAGCGGGCGAGGCGCGCGGCCTCTTCCCGGCCTTCGGGCGCGAGGGGCCAATCGCGGGCGGGGGTGGCGGGGTCCGGGATGGGCAGGGCATGGCGGACCCAGAGAAGCTGGCGGGCGCTCATATGGACTCCATCGTATCGGGGCAGCCTGCAGGCACCCCGCAGCAGATACGGTCTCCATAACCGTTCGAGGACGCGAATCTTGGGCAATCGCACAGGCGAGTGAGCAATTCCCCGTGCGAGAATGGATGGCACTCTCGCCGGAGGCGGCGCCATGCCTATCCAGGTCACCCTACTTTCGCACAGCGAGGACCCGATGCGGTCCCTCTACATGGCGTACCGGACGTGCTACAGCCAGCTCACGCCCCAGCAGGTGGCGGCGCGCATCGAGGACGAACGCATTCCGCGCGAGAAGATGCACAACTTCATCGTGGAGCGGCTGAAGACCGGCCACGCGAGCCCGCTCGAGCAGGTCTGGTTCGAGTTCGGTATCTCGGGCGTGTCGCGAGCGTTCAGCCACCAGTTCGTGCGGCACCGGGTGGGGATCTCGTTCGAGCAGCAGAGCCAGCGGTACGTGACGTACAAGAAGGGCGAGTTCCCCTACAGCATCCCCAAGAGCGTCGAGAAGGCGGGGATGTCGGAGCAGATGGAGGATCTGTTCGGGAAGGCGGGCGCCCTCTACGAGGAGCTGGTGGAGGCGGGCGTGCCGGCCGAGGACGCGCGCTTCCTGCTGCCGAACGCGACGAGCACGAACTTCAAGATCACGGTGAACTTCCAGAGCCTTCTGCACATCTGCGACCTGCGGCTCTGCACGCGGGCGCAGTGGGAGTTCCGGCGGGTGGCGGCGCTGTTGCGGTCGGAGGTTGCGAAGGCCGTGCCGGAGCTGGGCAGCTACCTGCAGCCGAAGTGCGGGGAGCTGCGCACCGGCTACTGCGACGAGTCCGTCGAGGACTGGGAGGCGTGCCCCATCGGGCGGGTGCGTCCCCACAAGGACGCGCTCTTCCGGCTGTACGACCAGTACCGGAAGGGCGAGCTGCAGCCGCTGCGCGAGGAGGACTGGGACGCGATCGAGGGGATCGGTGCGGAGGTAGCAGGCGGCGGCTGATCGCGGGCGGCTCGCGACCTCGCTACGCTAGGAGCATGGCTCCGAGCGCGCGCACGATCGTGGTCCGGGACCTGGGGCTCACCCGCTACGGCGAGGTCCACCGGCTCCAGCAGGAGCTGCAGGCCGAGCGCATCCGCGGGGAGGGCGTCGACACGCTCCTCCTCACCGAGCACCAGCCGGTGTTCACGCTGGGGCGGAACCATCCCGAGCCGAACCTGCGGGCGACGGAAGCGATGGTGCGGGCGGCGGGCATCGAGGTGGCGCAGACCGAGCGCGGGGGCGACATCACCTACCACGGTCCGGGCCAGCTTGTCGCCTACGGCATCATCGACCTGCAGGCGTGGGGCGTGCGGGTCGTCGACTACGTGTCGGCGCTGGAGGACACGATGTTCGGCGTGCTGGGCGAGTGGGACATCGAGGGGCGGCGGCACGAGTGCGCGCGCGGGGCCTGGGTGGGGGAGCGGAAGGTGGGGTCGGTGGGGCTGCACGTGCGGCGGTTCGTCTCGATGCACGGGGCGGCTTTGAACGTGGCCCCGAACATGGAGCACATCGCGCTGATGAACCCCTGCGGCCTTGAAGACACGGAGATGACGAGCCTGTCGGCGGAGGCGGGGCAGGCGGTGGCGGTAATGGAGGTGGGCAAGGCGTTCGTGCGGCAATTCGCGCGGGTGCTCGAGTGCGAGGCGAGCCGTTGGGGAGATGACTAACGGCGAGCGCTACTGCTGGCTCGGCCTTTCGGCATGCGAAGACGACATCGGCGGACACTTGAGCGAATGCAGGCAACGCCAACGCCTGCCGATATCAGGTGGGCGGAGATTGAGTCGTTGCTGACAGCCCTGGGTGTGAATATCACCGAGCGCGCGGGCTCTCGTGTACAGTTGAACAAGGGCCGCTACTCCATTGTCGTGCACAGGCCTCACCCCAGGCCTGAGGCTAGCCGAAATACCGTGCGCGACATCGCTAGGTTTATCGAGCAGGCGGGGGAGAAGTGATGCTGGAGTACAAGGGATACGTCGCCGAGGTCGTGTACGACGATGAGGCGGGAGTTCTCCATGCCAGGGTGGTCAACAGCGGCCCCTACCCGGTGGCGAACGCCGAGGCGACGGATGTCGAGGGCATCAGGCGCGAGTTCCAGATGTCAGTCGATATCTACCTGGAAGGGTGCGCCGAGCTCGGCATCGAGCCCATCCCGCCCGCAGCCGCACCGGCGTGGACGGGCGCTGGCTGACGCCTAGCGCGGGCGGGTAACGGAATCGAGCAGGCGGCGGGTGGCCTCCGCGACCTGCTCGACGGCCTCCTCGAACGCTTCCTCGTTGCGGCGCGAGGGCGCCCGGAAGCCGCTCACCTTGCGCACGTACTGGAGGGAGGCCTCGCGAATCTCGTCGTCCGGGGCGACGCCCTCAGGGCTACGCAGCCGCTTGATGCTGCGGCACATGGCTACACCTCGGGAGCGGGCGGCTTGCTGGGCCGTCGCGCTTCGACCCAGGCCATGCCGGCCGCGAGCGCGGCGATGCTGAAGCCGAGCAGGACGCCGATGGTGATGGAGAAGCTGTCGCGGAGACCGTCGGGGCCGGTGGTGAGGGCGGCGCGCCAGAGGTCGAAGCCGGTGAGGGCCACAGCGAAGAAGAGCAGGGTCACGCCGGTCGAGGCTTCGAGCCAGGCGCGTCGCAGCACGAGGTAGGCGAGGGAGATGCCGCCGAGGGCGTAGAGGGGGATGGTGACGGGCACGACCCAGTCGCGGACTTCGGTCCAGCTGGCGCGGGCCTGAAAGGCGATCGCGACGAAGGCGGCGGTGCAGGCCACACCGACGGCGATGTGCAGGAGCAGGCGGGCGTAGTCCTGGCGGTCGGCGGGTGCGCCGGGGCGGGTGTCGCGGTCGTGGACGACCTCGCTCTTGTCGGGTTCGACGGGCGCGGCGGCGGAGAAGTCAGCCATCGCCCGCGATCATGGCGGGCGGGCGTCAGCGGGGCAAGCGGGGCGCTAGAACTCGTCGATGCACCAGGGGGCGGTGTGCCAGCGGAAGATGGCGTCGGCGAGGCGGAGGGCTTCGGGCGCGCCTTCGACGCGGCCGGCGCGGGCGAGCACCGACGGGGAGACATCGCCCAGGTAGACGGCCCCGAGGGCGTCGGCGCCGAGGGTAACGTCGGGGGATGCGTCCGTGGGGCGGCAGGAGGCCCTGCCGTTCTCCACTGTGAGCTCGAAGCGGCCGGCGGCCCAGGGTCCGAAGGAGTCGGTCACATCGAGGACGAGGCGGCCGTCGGTGAGGTAGGCGCGGCCTTCGAGAGCCTTCGGCACGTCGAGGATGCGCGCCCAGAGCGTGTCGCGGGGGATGCGGCGGAGGTGGCGGGGGTCGGCCAGCATCCAGAAAAGGGGGTCGTCGGGCGGACGGTTGTCGGCCTGGATGGTGCCGATGAGGTCGACGCCGAAGAGGTAGCGCCAGAGGGCAGTCTCGGCGACGGAGTTCAGGGCGACCAGCTCGTGCAGGCGCAGGATTCCGCGGGGGAGGCCCTCGGGCCAGTCGGACTTGACGCTGTAGATGGCGTAGCCCTCGGGGCCGTCGGCACCGCTGTACTCGACGTACAGGCGATTCGTGAAGCCGTCTTCGGGCTTCTCGGTGCTGGGGATGACGAACCCCCTCCAGAGGTAGGGGAAGCGCGTCATCATGCCGGGGCGCGACTCGCGCAGCCGGTCGTGGATCGCCGGCCAGCGCTCGAGAGCGGCGTCGGGGGCGACGAAGCGCACCTCACCGGGGGCGTCCGGGGCGTCGGCGCGGAACTCGGTGTGGCGGCGGTCGATGCTGACGCGGTCCGACTGGGCCGCCATCCCGTAGCCGAAGCGGCCGTAGATGACGCTCTCCGAGGCCCAGAGGGCGGCGAGCGGCTCGCCCCGGTCCCGGATGTCGTCGAGCTGGCGGCGCATGAGCTCGGTGAGGACGCCGCGCCGCCGGTGCGTCGAGGACACGGTGACGGCGGTGACGCCGGCCGTCGGGAGGTCGCCACCGGGGACGCTCATGGAGAAGGGGATGGAGTGCGTCTTACCCACCATCTCGTCGCCGTCGAAGGCGGCAATGCCGCGATCGAAGTCGAAGTGGGGGCGGATGGGCTCGGCCCAGGCGGTCGCCCCCTCGGGACTATCGAGGAAGCCGCGGGCATTGCCGGCGACCCACTCGTCCCAGTCGTCCTCGATGAGCTGACGGTAGGTGATGGCCATCGATCGACTATGGCGGGGAGGGAGCCAACGGGCCAGACGGGGGCAGGGGCAGCGCGTAGGCTTGAGCCATGAGCAGGATTGGCGCACTGGCGCTAACGGCGGGCGTCTCCGCGGATGCGGTGGCAGGGGCGCTGGCGGGGTACGCGGAGGGGGACGCGCGGGTGGTGGTGGTCGAGGCAGCGGCGGACGCGGACCTGGGGGCGTGGCCGGGGGAGCGGGTGCGCCGGCTCTGGCGGGACTACCCCCTGCCGGTCGTATTCGCGTTCGAGGGACGGTTGGCGGGCGCGGAGGCGGCCTTCGCGCTCGGGTGCGACATCCGCGTGTGCGGCGCGGAGGCGGCGATCGAGCTGGACGGGGCGTCGATGGACGACCTGACGGCGGAACGGACGCGGACGCTGCTGGGGTTGGGGGCGGGGGACGTCATCCCGGCGAGGCTCACGGCGGGGGAGGCGCTGGAGGCCGGGCTGGTCTCGCGCGTGGGGCCGGCGGGGAGCGCGGGGAAGGTGGCGCGAGGTGCGGCGGAGGCGGTGGCGGCGCGGGGTCCGATCGCGACCCGGCTGGCGAAGGAAGCGGTCTGGCGGGGGCTGGATCAGCCCCTCGAACAGGCCCTGCGCTTCGAAACCGATTTGACCTTGCTCCTGCAAGCGACCAAAGATCGGGCTGAAGGCGTGCGGGCGTTCATGGAAAAGCGCCCGCCGGACTTCACTGGGGAATAACGAATGATCGTTTTGCTTGAAGAACAAGAGTCGTGGTCGCTGATGATGCTTGTCAGCGCGGTCGCGATCGACAATGCTGACATCTCCTTCGAAGGGAAAGAGGCGATCCGGCGCTGGCGCTCGGATCACCAGGAGGGTTCACCCGAGCTGGAGGCGCTGACGGAGGCTCTGAATGGCCGGCTGAACGCGGCCATCGATGAGAAGCTCATGAGGCGGGTCAAGAGCAAGGGCCGCTACGAGACGGTGAGGAGATAGCCATGGTTCAGGTGAACTACAGCGACGACGAGATCAACGAGATGCTGGTAGAGCTCGTGAACCGCATGGCGAGTGAGGCGGAGCTGAGCGCGAAGGACCGGGCGATGCTGAAGCGCTGGCGCTCCTCGGAGATGAAGCTCGGCAGCGACGAGCTGGACGACCTCGTGCGGAAGGCGAACGAAGACCTCGCCAAGAACCTCTCGTCACGCGAGAAGAGCGCCATCCGAAGGCCCGACTGGCGCCAGTAGGCGCCATCAACGCCTGCTCCCCGGGCAGCACAATGCGCCGGCCTCCAGGGCCGGCGCTCTTGTTGCTTCCGCGCCCGGGGCTGCGGTCGCCGTAAACTGGCCGCATGGCCGAGCTGGTCCTGTTCGACATCGACGACCGGGGCGTGGCGACGATCACGCTGAACCGGCCCGAGCGACTGAACGCGATCAACATGGCCATGCGCGACCTGCTCTGGGAGTACCTGCAGGCGTGCCGCGACCACCCGGACGTGCGGGCGGTGTGCTTCCGCGGCGAGGGGCGCGCCTTTAGCGCGGGAGCGGACATCTCGGAGTTCGGGACCGCGCCCAGCCTTTGGGAGTCCCGGCGGGCGCGGCACGAGCGGGACGTGTGGGGGCTGCTGCTCTCGCTGCCGGTGCCGCTGGTGGCGCGGCTGCACGGCTACTGCTTCGGGGCGGGGCTGGAGCTGCCGCTCTGCTGCGACGTGCGGGTGGCGGCCGAAGACGCGCGCTTCGGCCTGCCGGAGGTGACGCTCGGGTACATCCCGAGCGCGGGCGGCACACAGACCCTGCCCCGCACCATCCCCCCGGGCGCAGCCGCCGACCTGATCCTGACGGGTGAGCCCGTGGGCACGGAGGAAGCGCTGCGCTGGGGCCTCGTCTCACGGGTCGTGCCCGAAGCGGAGCTGGACGCGGCGGTGGAGGAGGAGGTGGGGCGGCTGCTGGCGGGACCGTTCGAGCCAGCCCGCCCCGCCCTGTGACCCCGGCACCTGCGATCTGTCTTCCGCGCGCCCGATTCGCGCGCGAATCGGGGCGCCGGTAGAATCCCGTTCCGCCGCGTATACGCGGAAACCCGCTCCTCGGAGGGAGCATGAACACGATCGAGTTCCTACAGATCTCCGCCGCCGTCGTGCCCGAGCGGGAGGCGCTGGTGGAGGTGGGCGGGCGCGGCCGCCGCCTGACGTACGCCGCGATGCAGGAGCAGGTGACGCGCCTCGCGAACGCCATCCGCGGCCTGGGCGTGGAGCAGGGCGAGAAGGTCGCCATCATGGCCCAGAACAGCACAGACTTCGTGCTGACGTACTACGCCTGCGCGATGCTGGGCGTGACCCTCGTTCCCCTGAACTACCGCTCGAAGGACGAAGAGCTGACGTACATGCTCAACGTGAGCCAGGCGGGCGTGCTGTTCGTCTCGGAACGCTACCGCGACCTGGTTGCCCGCATCCGGCCCACGCTGGAGCACACGAAGTCGTTCGTGAGCTACGACGGACCGGCCGAGGGCTACCTCGACTTCGCGGGCCTGGTGGCCGGGGCGGAGGCGGAAGACATCTGGGTGGAGGTCGACGACGAGCAGCCCACGGTCCTCATCTTTACGAGCGGCACCACGGCGTTCCCCAAGGGCGTCATGGTCACCTACCTGGACATGACCGCCTATGTGACGAACACGATGAACCCGGCGGACCCGGACATCCACGAAAAGACGCTGGTCTCAGTGCCGTTCTTCCATATCGCCGGGGCGACGGCGATGCTGTCGTCGATCTGGGGCGGGCGCACCATGCTGGTGCTGCCGCAGTTCACGCCGGAGGGCTGGATGACGGCCGTCGGCGGCGAGGGCGCAACGCACTCGATGGTCGTGCCCACGATGCTGAAGCGCCTCATGGACCACGACGACCTGGAGGGGACGGACCTCTCCACGCTCCAGCTCATCACCTACGGAGCGGCGCCGATGCCGTACGAGGTCGTGCGCCGCGCGTGCGACATCTTCCCGCCGCAGGGCGTGGGCCTGATGAACGCCTATGGACAGACGGAATCGACCTCGACGCTGACGTACCTCGGTCCGGACGACCACGACCTGAGCGTCGACACAGACGTGCGGGAGGCGCGCCTGCGATCGGTGGGCAAGCCGATGGACGACGTCGAGATCGGCATCATGGACGACCGGAACAACCTCCTGACCACGGGCGAGGAGGGCGAAATCTGCGTCCGCTCGGACCGTGTGATGAAGGGCTACTACGAGCAGGAGGACGCGACCAGCACGGCGATCATCGACGGCTGGCTGCACACTGGCGACGTGGGCCGCGTGGACGACGGCGGCTACCTGTTCATCACGGGCCGGAAGAAGGACCTCATTATCCGCGCCGGCGAGAACATCTCGTCGGGCGAGGTGGAGAACTGCCTGGAGGACCACGAAGGGATCGACGAAGCGGCCGTCATCGGCGTTCCGGACGTGGACTGGGGCGAGGTGGTGAAGGCCGTGCTCGTGCCGAAACCGGGGGCGACGCTCACCCCTGAGGAAGTGAACGCTTACTGCAAGACCCGGATCGCCTCGTTCAAGGCGCCCCAGTACATCGCGGTGGTGGATGAGCTGCCGCGGAACGCCATGGGCAAGGTGTTGAAGACCGACCTCCGCAAGCTGTACGGCACGCCGACGAACGACAACGTATGAGCGCAACGTCGAGCACGCAGGACAAGGGACCGGCCGCGGACGGCAAGCAGGAGCCGAAGGGCAAGCGCTTCAACGTGACCGTCGTGGGCGCGGCCGTGCCGGTGGCGGTGATTGCCGCGATTGGGGCTCTGGAGACGGCGCAAACGGAGCGCGCCAGCCGCGAGGTGTTCTTCAACATCCAGGGCTTCGCCGTGATGTACTTCATCTTCGGCGTGTCCGTGGCGGTCATCCTGGGAGCGTTCCTGCAGCGCCTGCGGGTGTGGCGGCTGGGACGAGGACACAACGTCTTCAACAACCTGGGAGCGCGGATCACGAACGCGCTGACCCTGGGGGCGGGCACGGGACGCGTCACGAACGACCGCTACGCGGGCGTGATGCACTGGTGCATCTACTCGAGCTTCGCCGTCCTGACGCTGGTGACGATCCTGCTGGCAATCGACGACTACTTCGACCTGATCTTCCAGGTCGGCGGTGAGCACGCCTTCCTCGAAGGGGGCGTCTACCTGGCCTACAGCTTCGTGGGCGACCTGTTCGGCATCATCGGGCTCGTGGGCGTGGGGATGGCGGTGTTCCGCCGCTTCGGTCCGGCGCCGGCGAAGCTGACGTGGGACCGGCGGCAATCGGAAGACGCGATCGTCGTCGGGCTGCTGGGGTTCGTGCTGTTCACCGGCTTCCTCGTCGAGGGCTTGCGGATCGGCGGGCACGAGATTCCCGCCGGGCACGAGAACTGGTCGTACTGGTCGCCGGGCGGCTGGGTGATCGCGAAGATCGTCGGCGCGGCAAGCGAGAGCGCGCTGCTGACGGCGCACCAGGTGTTCTGGTGGATCCACGTGGTGGGCGCCTTCGGCCTCCTGACGCTGATGGCGCTGACGAAGTTCCGGCACATCATCTTCGCGCCGGTGAACGCGTTCCTGAAGCGTCCGGCGGTTCCCGCGTACCTCGCGCCGATGGGCGACTTCGAGCAGCTGATCGAGGAGGGGGCCAGCCTGGGCGCGGGCAAGGTGCAGGACCTCTCGTGGAAGCAGCTCTTCGACGCGGATACGTGCGTGCGCTGCGGGCGCTGCACGGACGCCTGCCCGGCGTACACGGCGGGGCAGCCGCTCTCGCCGATGGCGATCGTCCAGGACCTGAAGTCGTACATGAACCACGCCGGCCCCCTGCTCATCGCGGGCAAGGACCCCTCGGAGAAGGTCGAGGGCGAGCTGGTGGGCGACTACGTGAAGGACGAGTCGCTGTGGGCCTGCCGCACGTGCATGGCCTGCGTGCAGGAGTGCCCGGTTCTGATCGAGCACGTGCCCACGATCGTCGACATGCGCCGCTACCTCGTGATGGAGCAGGCGCGCATCCCGGGGACGGCGCAGGAGACGCTGCAGAACATCGAGCAGCGCGGCCACCCCTGGCGGGGCACGCAGCTCACGCGCGAGACCTGGATGGAGCAGCTCCGCGAAGAGGGCATCGAGGTGCCCATCTTCGACGGCTCCCAGGAGTACCTGTACTGGGTCGGCTGCTCGGGGGCGCTGGTCGAGCGGAACATGCCGATAACGAAGTCGGTCGTGCGGCTGCTGATCGAGGCGGGCGTGAGCTTCGGCGTGCTGGGTCAGCAGGAAACCTGCACGGGCGACCCGGCCCGGCGGCTCGGCAGCGAGTTCCTCTACGCGACGCTGGCGGAGACGAACGTGGCCTCGATGAACGAGATCGGCGTGCGTCGGGTGATCACGGCCTGCCCGCACTGCTTCAACACGTTCAAGAACGAGTACCCGGACTTCGACGGGCAGTGGGAGGTCACGCATCACGCGGAGTTCCTCCAGCTCCTGCTGGCGCAGGGCAAGCTGCGGCCGAAGGAGATGAACGGCCAGACGATCACGTACCACGACTCGTGCTACCTGGGCCGCGGCAACGGCATCATGGACGCGCCGCGCGATGTGCTCGACCAGATTCCCGGCGCTGAGCTGGTGGAGATGCCGCGCAGCCGCGAGCAGGGCCTCTGCTGCGGGGCGGGCGGCGGCAACATGTGGCTGGAGGAGTCGGGCACGCGGGTGAACCACCTGCGCACGGCGGAGGCGGCGAACACGGGCGCGAGCGTCGTGGCGACGGCCTGCCCGTTCTGCATCCAGATGTTCGAGGACGGCATTCCCGCCGTGCAGCCGGACGAGGAAACGCGCTCGATCCAGGCGTTCGACATCGCGGAGCTGTTGGAGGTGAGCGTCGCGCCGCCGCGTCCGGCGGGCGAGGGCGCGATACCTCCGGGGGTTGCGGGGTAGGTCGCCCGGCGAGCCCGGTGGCGGTTCCCTGGCGAGCCATCCAGGCCCGGCATAGGCTGGTGTGGTGAGCAAGCAACAGCCGGGCGGCATCGTGCATTGCGCCGACGGGGTAGAGGTGGCGCGGGGGCTGGCGGACGAGTCGGTGGACCTGGTGTACCTCGACCCGCCGTTCAAC
The DNA here is from genome assembly GCA_022827945.1 of Dehalococcoidia bacterium. Classification (GTDB taxonomy): domain Bacteria; phylum Chloroflexota; class Dehalococcoidia; order Tepidiformales; family Tepidiformaceae; genus UBA2991. The sequence goes on from JAJEIT010000065.1 coordinate 92,951, forward strand.
ACGGGCAGGCGTCAGGAACGGGTGCAGACGAGGGCCAAGCGGGTCAAGGACGGCGAGGGGGATCGGACGGGGTTCGGGGGACGGCGGTACGAGACGGTGCGGCTGGGGTCGCGGTCGTTCGACGACGACTTTGACGACTACCTCGGGTTCCTCGAGCCGTTCCTGGTCGAGTCGAGGCGAGTGCTGAAGCCGAGCGGATCGCTGTACCTGCACCTCGACTACCGCGAGGCGCACTACGCCAAGGTGCTGCTCGACGAGGTCTTCGGGCGGGAGTGCTTCGTCAACGAGATCATCTGGGCATACGACTATGGTGGGCGTCCGAAGAACCGCTGGCCGGCGAAGCACGACACGATCCTGTTCTATGCGAAGGACCCGGCGCAGAACTTGTTCAACGCCGATGAGGTCGAGCGCATCCCCTACATGGCGCCGGGCCTCGTGGGGAAGGAGAAGGCGGCGCGGGGGAAGCTGCCCACGGATGTCTGGTGGCACACGATCGTGAGCCCGACGGGCAAGGAGAAGCTGGGCTACCCGACGCAGAAGCCGCTGGGGGTGCTGAAGCGCATCGTGAGCGCGTCGTCGCCACCGGGGGGGCTGGTGGTGGACCTGGTGGCGGGGAGCGGGACGGCGGGGGCGGCGGCGCTGGCGCTGGGGCGGCGTTTCGTGCTGGCGGATCGGTCGGAGGAGGCGTTCGCGGTCATGCGGAAGCGCTTCGGGGGGGAGGCGGGTGTGGAGTTCCGGGGGCCGGCGAGCGGAGGGGCTTGAAGGCTCGGCGGCGGGCGCGTACGGTTGGAGTGTCGGCGCAACAGTTGCCGTGAGCGCCGGCGACAGGAGTTCGACGTGGTCACTCGGGACGTGTCTGAGGATCTGCGGGAACGCGAAGAGGCGATGGCGACGTGGCGGTGGTGGGAAGAGCACTACGAGGAGATGCTCGCGCAGTACCCGGAGAAGTTCGTCGTGATCGACAAGGACCGTGAGGTCATCGCCTCGTTCCACTGCCTCCGTGATCTCAGCGACGCCATGGATGCGAAGGGGTTGGTGTTCGGCAAGGACATCGACGTCGAGTTCATCACGGCCAACCTGCGTCTGCGCCCGTGATCTCGGGCTACTTCAGCGCCCACTGGGGCTGCCCGTTCGTCTGGACGCGACTGGCGATCCCGGGCAGGCCTCCTCAGCCAGTTCCCTTCCTGATCGACACCGGATCCGCCACGAGCATCGTGCACGCGAAGGACGCCCTAACGCGCCTCAACCTGGCGATGGCCGCGATGGAGCCCGCTGCGTGGGCGCCGGAGGAGACCGTACGGCGCCTCGGTGTTGCCGGCGTCGCGCGCAGCCGCATGATCGAAGCGAGCTTCGAGTTCACACACGAGGACGGCTCTCTCCAGGCCCTTGCCGAGACGATCGAACTGGGGGCGCTTGATTCGCAGCAACTGCCGTCGCTGATGGGGTGGGACCTTCTCCGCCACTTTCGCATCGAGCTGGATCAAGGCACGGGCACCGTGACACTCGGGCCCCGGTAGCCCCACCGCCCGTTCGCGCCTCCGGTATCATCCGCGCGGCATTTACGGACCGGAGGTGGGCGCATGGTGCGCGCCGAGATCATCGAACGGCAGAACGAGATCAAGCAGACGCCGATGCTGGAACGCATCGAGAGCATGCGGGAGATGCTGCGGGCGGCGGGCGACGAGGCGCAGGAACTGCGCCACCTGCCCCCCTGGGCGGCCAAGGAGATGGCCGCCAACGGCTTCTACCGGTTCGCGCTGCCGAAGGAGCTGGGCGGGGAGGACGTGACCGCACGCGAGCAGATCGAGAACGTCGAGCTGGTCTCGTCGATCGACGGCTCGGTGGGGTGGTGCACGCACATCAACTCGGAGATCAACGGACTCATCGTGCGGCGCATGGACCGCGCGCTGTGCGACAAGATCTTCGACGACTGGGATGCGCTGGTGTGTTCGGGACTGGGCCCGCCGAACGGGCCCAACCCGGGCCGCACGGCGAAGCGCGAGGGCGACGGCTGGCGGCTGAGCTACCAGGGCTCGTTCGCGAGCGGCTGCCACAACGCGACCTGGAACTTCGTGATGTCGCCGGTCGTCATCGACGAGGCTACGGAGGAGGGCGCCGAGAACTCGTTCATGGTGCCGAAGGGTGAGTTCGAGATCGTCGATACGTGGGACACGGCGGGGATGCGGGGCAGCGGCAGCCACGACGTGCGCATGGACGGCACCTACGTGCCGCCCGAGCACCTGCTGCCGGCGCGCCCGCTGGCGCCGAGCGAGCAGTGGGACAACCCGACGTTCCGCAACCCGTGCCACGCCGTCTACAACAAGTCGGCGGTGGCGCTGGGCGTGTGCAAGGGCGCGCTGGAGTCGTTCATCGACCTCGCCAACATCAAGACACCCTGGGGGCTGGCGTCGCCGCTGAAGGACATGCCGCAGGTGCACTACCGCATCGGCGAGGCGATGGCGACCTATATGGCGGCGCGCACCTTCGTGCTGGACACGCAGGATGCGCTCGAGGCGCATCTGGGGCCGAAGCCCTCCGAGGGCGGGCGGCTGGAGCCGGAGTGGGACGTCTTCTGGCCGGCCTACCTGGCCTGCGCGCACTCGGCGCAGGCGGTGCGGCACGTGGTCGGCATCATCAACAACACGGCCGGGACGACCGGAAGCCGCATGGACAGCCCGCTGGAACGCCACCTGCGCGACGCGCAGCAGTCGGCAACCCACGCGCTGATCTCGTGGCGGCACTACGAGGACCTCGGTAAGACGTTCGTGGGGCACGACCCCGCGGCGAACTACATGGAGCTGCGCCGCGCCTAGCGCGAGCGCCCAACGCGAAGGAGCTACCGGATGGCAGAACGCGAACCCCTCGACGTGCTGGAGGCGATCCACTCGACGCCCGCCCGGCGCTATCTCGGATCCGACCCGATTCCCGACGAGGTCCTGTGGGAGTTGCTGGATGCAGCCATCCGCGGGCCGACGGGCGGGAACTCGCAGATCTGGGGCTGGGTGGTCGTGCGCGACGAGACGAAGAAGGCGCAGATCGCCGAGTGGTGGAAGGGGGTGTTCGAGGCGACCTACGGGCGCGCCGATCCGGCCGCCCTCGAAGGGGGCGGTCGCGTCCAGTTCTCCGACTTCGACAGGGTGGTGGATGCGGAGACGGGGCTCGACGCCTCGGGGCTGCGCTCGGTGACCTACCTCGCGAACCACATCGGCGAGGCGCCGGTGCTGATGGTGCCCGTGCTCACGGGCGTGGCCGGAGGGCCGGAGTCGACGCGCACGGGGATGACCTACGGGGGCTTCATCTTCGGGGCCATCCAGAACCTGGCGCTGGCGGCGCGCGCCTACGGCATCGGCGCGCCGCTCACGACCTTCGGAACGGGCCCCGCGCTCGACGAACTGCTCGACTTGCCGGAGGGCTCGACCGCCGTCGCGATCGTGCCGCTCGGCTACCCCGTGCGCGGGCGCTTCTCGCAGCCGCGCCGGATGCCGGTCGAGCAGGTCGTGCACTTCGACACCTGGGGGAATTTTCAGGAGCGCCCCTAGGTACTCCCGTCGCGAAGGTGTAGCCGATCCGGAGGCGGGGGCGGCCCTCCGCGTCTGTGGCGCTGTATCGTTCGCGAACCCGCAGAAGGAGCCCTGTCATGCCCGATATCGTCACGCTTGAACGACCGCGCGAAGGCGTCGCGCTCATCACCATGTCGAACCCGGACATCAACAACCACGGCTCGTGGGAGGGCGTGGGGCAGCTGGGCGACGCGCTGATCGAGGCGCGCGAGGGCGGCTCGCGGGTGTCGGTGCTGGCCTCGGGGACGCCGGGGCACTGGTACGAGCACGCCTGGCTGCGCGACCTTCGCAACACCGTCATCGGGGAGCCGACGACGGGAACGGGCGGGGGCTGGGGCGTCTGCCTGCAGGAGCTGGCGAAGACGCCGGTCGTGACGATCGCGGCCATCTCGGGGGACTGCTCCGGGGGCGGGGCGGAGCTGGGGTGGGCCTGCGACCTGCGCATCGCGGAGGAACAGGCGCGCTTCGGGCAGCCGGAGATCCAGATCGCCCTGACGACGGGGATCGGGGGGACGAGCCGGCTGGCGCGCATCATCGGGCGCACGGCGACGGCGGAGATGGTCCTGGACGGCACCCCGATGACGGCGCAGCGCATCTACGAGCTGGGCGGGGTGAATCGCGTCGTTCCGGATGGGACGTCGGTGGAGGTGGCGCTGGACTGGGCGGGCCGCCTGGCCGACCGCCCGGCGCAGGCGCTGGCGACGCTCAAGCAGATCCTCATCGACAACGACGACCTGGGGCTGTCGGAGGCGCTCACGAACGAGCAGCGCCTCTTCCAGACGGTGGTCGGCACGGAGGAAGCGATCGCGACGATGGGAGACATCCAGGATCGCTTCGACTCGGGGGAGTCGATCGAGTCGGTGTACGGCTCACCACGGCCGTAGGGGCCGCTTACGGCCCGCACGAGCCCTTGCGGGGAGGCGTACGATAGGGGCGATTCCGGGTTGGGATGGGCTGCGCGGAGGGCGTCCCGGTGGGGCGCGTGTTGCGCGGCTGTCCGCCGACCCGGCCCCTGGAGGGTCCTGATGACGACTGAAATGATGTCGAAGCGTGACAAGGCGATGATGGAGGCGGAGGCCCAGTGCCCCTTCAGCGTGGAGGACGTTGACCTGTTCGCGCCGGGCTCGCAGGAGTACTGGTTCGACGCGTACCGCATCCTGCACAGGGACGCGCCCGTGCTGCGCATTCCGGGCGGGGGCGACACGCCGGACAAGGACGGCTTCATCCTCACGAAGTACGAGGACGTGGCGCGGATCGTGCGGGACACGGAGACCTTCCCGCTCAACTACGGCCAGCGCGCCGCCGGGCAGGAGGTGGAGCGGGAAATCCTCAAGAAGGAGGGGCACGGCGACGCGATCGACGCCGGCCTGTCCCTTCGCCCCAACATGGAGCAGCACCGGTGGCACCGCGAGCAGCTCACGAACCCGTGGGTGGGGGCCGTGGGCGCCGGTCGCAACACGGAGATGATCACGGGCTTCGTGAACGAGCTCATCGACCGCTGGATCGACCGGGGCGAGGTCGAGTACGTGACGGAGTTCGCGGCGCCGCTGCCGCAGATGGTGATCACGACGATCCTCGGCTTCCCTCTGGAGGACATGCCCACCCTGCGGAAGTGGGAGGAGGCGCAGGTGCGGCGCTTCGTGTTCGGGTCGACGCACCGGAACCTGCTGCCAGCGGAGGACGAGGCCGAGAATGCGCGCACGCTGGCGGCCTTCCACGAATACATCGGGAAGCACGTGCGGGAGAAGCGGCAGAACCCGAAGGACGACATGATCTCGTACCTGACGCAGGTCGAGTACGGCGACGAGAAGCGTCCGCTGACGGACGCGGAGGTCGTGAGCGTCGCCTACGGGATGCACATCGGCGGCAACGAGACGACGCAGTACGCGCTCACCGCGGAGGCGATGGTGCTCGCGCAGAAGCCGGAGCTTGCCGAGGAGCTGCGGGCGGACCGCTCGAAGGTGCGCTTCTTCGTGGAGGAGTGCCTGCGGCTGTACGCGCCCACGCAGGGTCTCTCGGGGCGGCGTCCGATCAAGGACATCGTGGTGCAGGGCGTGACGATCCCGGCGGGGTCGACGATCCACCTGCGCTACGGGGCGGGGAACCGCGACGAGGACGAGTACCCGAACGCGGAGGAGATCGACCTGACGCGTCCGAGCCCGGGCCGGCACGTGACGTTCGGGCAGGGGCCGCGATCGTGTCCGGGGGCGGGGCTCTCGCGGCTGGAGCAGAACATCGCGACGAACGTGATCCTGGACCGGCTCGACGACCTGCGGCTGGCGCCGGGGAAGAACGACCTGCGCCACCAGCCGGGCGTGATGCTCGGGCTGCTGGAGCTGAACCTGGAGTTCGACAAGCGGTAACGCCGTAGCCGCCGCCGGACCGGACGGCCGCCGCGTCGTGGACGCCGCGGCGTTCGCGGGCGTATAAGCGCGGGGACCGGCGCGGGTCCCGAGGCGGCAGTTGCAGGCAGAAGGCGTCAACGAGGCGATTCGCTACGAGGCGGACGAGTCCTGCCCACCCCTGATCGCGCTCAGCGTGGGTTTGCAGGGCGTGATGCTGGGGGTGGCGCCGCTGGTGCTGATCGTCGCGATCACGGCGGCAGCGGGCGGCCAGGACGACAGCTACCTCAGGTGGGCGGTGTTCGCCGCGCTGATCATCGCGGGCGTGCTGACCGCGCTGCAGGCGACCAGGTTCTGGCGGCTGGGGGCGGGGCACATCATGATCATGGGCACCACCCCCAACTTCGTGGCGGTGTCGGTGCTGGCTCTGGAGGGGGGCGGCCCGGGCCTGCTGGCGAGCCTGATCGTGGTGGCGTCGCTTTTCTACCTGGCGCTCGCGATCTGGCTGCCGCTGCTGCGGCGCATCATCACGCCCGTCGTCTCGGGCACGGTGTTGATGGTGCTGGCAGTGACCCTCGTGCCGATCGCGCTGGACCGCGTGCAGGAAGTGCCTGAGAGCGTCCCCGGGGCCACGGGCCCGACCGTCGCGCTGATCACGCTGGCGGTCGCGACGGTGATGGCGCTGCGGGCATCGGGCACGTGGCGGCTGTGGTCGCCGCTGATCGCCATCGCGGTGGGCACCGTGGTTGCGGCGCTGTTCGGGGCGTACGACCCGCAGGCCGTGCTGGATGCGCCCTGGGCGGGCATCCCGGGCGGGAGCGAGTTCCCCGGGTTCGACTTCACGCCGGGAGCGGAGTTCTGGGCGCTCCTGCCGGTGTTCGTCGTGATCATCCTCGTCGGCGGCGTCAAGAACATCGGCGACAGCGTGGCGATGCAGGGCGCTTCCCGCCGCCGACCGCGGGTGACGGACTTCCGGCTCGTCCAGGGATCGCTCAATACGAACGGGTTGGGGATCTTCTTCTCGGGTCTCGCGGGGACGCCACCGACCTCGGTCTTCTCCTCCACCAGCGTTTCGCTGGTGACCATGACGGGCGTGGCCTCGCGGAACGTGGGCTACGTGATCGGCGGGGCGTTCCTGGTGCTGGCGCTCTTCCCGAAGCTGCCGGCGCTGGTGCTGACGATCCCGAATCCGGTGATGGGGGCATTCCTGCTGACGGCGATCGCCCTCATCTTCGTGGGCGGCGTCCGGACGGTGATCCAGGACGGGCTCGACGCAAAGAAGATGCTGATTGTGGGGGTCGCGTTCTCACTCGGCGCGGGCATGGAGCACCAGACGATCTTCGAGGACCTCATCGGCGGGACGTGGGGCCGTCAACTCGACAACGGACTGCTGATCGGGGCGCTGGCGGCGGTCGTGATGACCGTCTTCCTGGACCTGACGAGCCCCCGCACGGGGGGACGGCTGGAGTCGAAGCTGCACACCGGCTCACTGCCCGAGATCGACGCATTCGTCCGGGAGATTGCCGGCAGGCTCGGGTGGAACGAGGGATCGACGGAGCGGTTGCGGTCGGCGGCCGAGGAAACCGTCCTGAGCCTGTTGCCCGAAGGGGACGAGGCCGAGGCAAGGGACGCGCCCCGGCTCATCGTGGTGGCGCACCCCGAAACGGGGACGGTCGAGCTGGAATTCATGGCGGTTTTCGATGAAGAGAACCTCGAGGACCGGCTCGCGTACCTGGAAGAGGAGACGGAGGGGTTGCAGGAGGGGGAAGTCCCGCTGCGGCTGCTGCGGCACTACGCCTCGTCGGTGCACCACCAGAAGTATTACGGTCTCGATATCGTGACGGTGCAGGTGAAGGGGTCGCGGTAGGGCCGCGGGTGTGAGCGTGCTCAGGTGAGCCGTTGACGGGCCTGTGCCACGTCCCTATCGTCGCCTCGTAATCATTTGTATCGCGAGGAGCGTGTGCCCATGGCTGCAACCGAAGAGCGTCTGAGGAAGCTCGTTGACGACAACCTGGAGATTGAGGGGCGGGCGCCCGGCAGCCCCCTCGACCTTGAGCGCAACATCTCCGATGCGGGCGTGTCCTCGCCCGACATCGTGGCGTTCTGGAAGCTCGTGAACGAAGAGTTTGGCGTCGACATTTCGGCTGAGCAGTTCGCCGAGCTCCTGACGCCGGCCGCGTTGATCGCGTACCTCGACGCAGCCTAGGGGGAGGGCTCCCGCCGGGAGATCCCAGGCCCCGCAGGAGCGCGCAGCCCGAGATGCCGGCTCCTGTTTCCGCACCCTGGTGGCGCCCGTTCAGGGAACTGGACGGGGCAAGGGTCGTGTACGTCGACCTGACCGCCGACGCGGACCGCGAGGCGGAAGCGGCGGTCTGGCTGGACGAGGAGGAGCGGGGGCGCTGGGCCGCATATCCGTACTCGGGACCGCAGCGCCAGTTCCTGCTGTGTCGCGCCGCCTTGCGCGCGACCCTCTGCGAGCAAGTCGGCTGCGCGAACGAGGCGCTCGGCTTCGAGACTTCCGAGCACGGCAAGCCCTCGGCCAGGGTGGGAGGCGCGGAAGCGCCCATCAGCTTCAACGTCAGTCACAGCGGGCGGCACGGGCTGATCGCGTTCGCGCCGGACGGACTGCTGGGCGTGGACGTGGAGGAGCTTGCCGGCCGGCGCAACCTCGACCTGCTCATGGACGGGGTGCTGGGCGAGAACGAGCGTCGCGAGATCGACTCGAAGGAGGGCGACGAGCAGCTCCGCTCCTTCTTCCGGTTGTGGACGATGAAGGAAGCGCTGCTGAAGGCGTACGGCAAGGGGCTCCTGGTCGACGCGACCACCTTCGAGATCCCGCCCGTGGTGCGCGGGGGCGCGCCACGGGGGCAGCTCGAGCTGCCGCAGCTGCCGGGCGTGACCCTGCAGGTGGAGGGCATCGGCGGCGAGGACTTCGCCGCCGCCCTTGCGCGGGAGGTGGTTCCCGAGGCGGGCGGCGAGCCAGCGGAATCGCGGTGACGCAATTCCTCTAGCCACACGGAACGATCGCGCCCGGGGACGCATATTGGTAAGTGACACCCAGCGCCTTCCCCGGACGGTTCTCCGTGCGCCGGATGGGGCAGATCGTCGGGGAGGGTGCTAGGGTGTCGCCACTCTCGGGAGGAGGCCCCGCTCCGTGACCCGTGACCCGGCGCTGACGCACGGATTCCTGGGCGCCCTCGTGCTCGCGCTGGCGCTGGTCGCCGGCGCCGGGGTGGCGGGCGCCCACCCCGGGCACGCCGCGGGGGGCACCGCCGATGTCGACGTGCGTGTCTGGCAGCACGTGGACGACCCACTGCGCATCCACATCAGCGCCCGGCCCGAGGGGACCACCTGGGACACGCTCGGGACGATCCCGCTGCTCCTGGACGACGGGCTGAGCAGCAGCCGCAACTTCCGCTTCGGCGACATCACGGTCGAGGGCGTCGAGGTGCGCGTCTGGCAACGGATCACCAGTCCGCTGAGCATCTTCATCAGCGCGCGGCCGGAGGGCGGGGACTGGGACCGCCTGGGCACGATCCCCCTCCCCCTCGATGACGGCTTCAGCCGCAGCGGCAACTACCGTTTCGGCGACATCACGGTGGCCGTACCGGTAGCCCACCCGCTGGACGCGCCGGCGGTGGTGGTCTCGCCGGGCGGCGACGAAGTCCCGCGTCTGGCGGCGCTCACGTTCGCCTTCGGCGATCCCCCCGCCGAGACCGACGGGGCAGCCTTTATCTCGTTCGAGCCGCCGGTTGAGGGGTCATTCGTCTGGCTCGACAGCCGGACGCTGCTCTTCCAGCCCGACTACCCCGGCTGGCAGCGCGGGGAGGGGTACGAGGTCGTCGTCGATGCGGGCCCCGTGGGCCTCGCGAGCGACTACACCCATGCCTTCACGGTCGAGGGGCGGCTCGAGGTCGCCTCGGTCATCCCCGGGCACGGGGACGCGGACGTTCCCACGAACGCCCAGGTTCTCGTGCAGTTCAACCGCTCGGTGGCGCCCCTCACGGTCCTCCAGGAGGGTCCGGGGGCGGCCGTGCTGGAGTTCGACCCACCCCTGGAAGGCGCGGGCGAGTGGCTCAACACCTCGCTCTACCGGTTCATCCCGACGAACCTGGAGCCAAGCACGACCTATTCGGTGCGCATTCCCGCGGGTCTGACCGCGGCCGTCGACGGCGCGCTGGGGGCGGACTACACGTGGAGCTTCGCAACCATCCAGCCGGCAGTGACCGGTGTCACGCCACACGACGGGGCGACGTTCGTCGAGCCCGACGACCCGATTTCGGTCACCTTCAACCAGCCGATGGAACGTGCGTCGGTGGAGGCAGGGGTAACGCTCCGGGCCGTGGGAGGCGCGGCGATTCCCGGCTCGTTCGAGTGGAACGAGGCCGGCACCGTGGTGACGTTCACGCCGGAGGAGCCGCTGGAACTGCTGAAGCTGTAC
>JAJEIT010000070.1 GCA_022827945.1 Dehalococcoidia bacterium
CACCGACCTTTTCGGGCAACCCGTTGCACCCGCTTCCGGCAGACGCGCCCACCTCAGCGCTATGCCGCACGAGTGGGGTCCGACCGCGCCGCTTTCGGTCGAGCCCACCGCCGCCAACGATTCCGACCCCGCGCCCTCCACCGGCGCCGGCGCCTACCATCCCTGGCGACCCTCCTCCTTCCGTATATCCGGCGCCTCCGAGCACCCGACGCCCTTGGTCCAGTCCGCCGCCATGGCCGCCGTGCGCCACCCCTGTCCCGACTACCGCCCCGAGCTCCCGACCCGCGTGCTCGCCGACGCCCTGCTCTCCGACGCCCAGCTCGAGTCCATCGTGCTGGCCGGCGCCGCCCATGCCCGCCACCTCCCCGCACGCTACCAGATCGGCGAAGGCTGGGAGACCATCCACCGCGTCAGCGACTACGAGGACGATGACGACAGCCCCGTCGTGCCGGCAAACTCCAACGAGCCGCTATCGATCCCTGTGCATCTCCGCCGCGGCTGGATGCTGGGCGACGGCACCGGGGTAGGGAAGGGCCGCGAGGTCGCCGCCGTCATCCTCGACAACTGGCTCAAGGGCCGCCGAAAGGCCCTCTGGCTCTCCCAGTCCGACAAGCTCGTCGAGGACGCCAGGCGCGACTGGGCCTCGGTCGGAGGCGCCGAACACCAGGTCGTGCCAATCTCCAAGTTCCGCCAGGACGCGAAGATCGGCCTCCCCGAAGGCATCCTCTTCGCCACCTACGCCACGCTCCGCTCGCCCGCGCGCGAAGGCAAGCCCTCGCGTCTCGACCAGATCGTCGAATGGCTTGCCGGCTCCCTGCAGGAACACCGCCGCCACGAGTACGACGGCGTCATCGTCTTCGACGAGGCCCACGCCATGGCCAATGCCGCCGGCACCAAAACCGAGTACCGCGAGACCAAAGGCTCCCTGCAGGGCCGCGCCGGGCTGCGCCTCCAGAACGCCCTTCCGGACGCCCGCATCCTCTACGTCTCCGCTACCGGAGCTTCCACCATCCCCGGTCTCGCCTACGCAACCAGGCTCGGCCTCTGGTCCACCGACGACTACCCCTTCAACCGGCGCACCGACTTCGTCGCCGCCATGGAGGCCGGAGGCGTCGCCGCCATGGAAATCGTCGCCCGCGACCTCAAGGCCCTCGGCCTCTACCAGGCCCGCGCGCTGTCCTACCAGGGCGTCGAGGTCGATATCCTCGAACACCCGCTCACCCCCTCGCAGCGGCGCATCTACGACAGCTACGCCGAAGCCTTCAAGGTCATCCACTCCAACATCGACAAGGCGCTGGAAGCCACCGGCATCGTCAAGGACAAGGACACGCTCAACAAGCGCGCCAAGGCCGCCGCGCTCTCCGCCTTCGAGGGCGCCAAGCAGCGCTTCTTCGGGCACCTGCTGACATCAATGAAATGCCCCACCCTCATCCGCTCGATCCAGGAGGACCTCGACGCGGGACATTCCGCCGTCGTCCAGCTCGTCTCCACCGGCGAAGCGCTCATGGAGCGGCGCATCGCGGAGATCCCCGCGTCCGAATGGGACGACCTCTCCATCGACCTCACCCCCCGCGAAACCGTGATCGAGTTCCTCGCCCACTCCTTCCCGGTCCAGCTGCAGCAGGAGTTCACCGACGACAACGGCAACCTCTACTCCCGGCCCGTCTTTGACGAGGACGGTCACGCCGTCCTCTGCCAGGAAGCGATCGCGCGCCGCGAAGCCCTGATCGGCAAACTCGCCGCGCTGCCGCCCGTTGCCTCGGCCCTCGACCAGATCATCCAGCATTTCGGTCACGACGCCGTCGCCGAGATCACCGGCAGGTCCCGCCGCGTCCTGCGCATCGACGACGCCAACGGAGAACGCCTGGCGCTGCGCAACCGCCCGGCATCGGCCAACCTCGCCGAGACCTCCGCCTTCATGCAGGGCGACAAGCGCATTCTCGTTTTCTCCATGGCCGGAGGCACCGGCCGCAGCTACCACGCCGATCTCGGCTCGCCCAACACCGAGCGGCGCATCCACTACCTGCTGGAACCCGGCTGGCGCGCGGACATGGCCATCCAGGGACTCGGCCGCACCCACCGCACCCACCAGGCCTCCGCCCCGCTGTTCCGGCCCGTCACTACCGACGTAAAGGGCGAGCGCAGGTTCATCGCCACCATCGCGCGGCGCCTCGACTCCCTCGGCGCCATCACGCGCGGACAGCGCAACTCCCAGACCTCCATGGGCACCGACAGCCAGACCCTGTTCCACGAGAGCGACAACCTGGAGAGCCCCTATGCCAAGGCCGCGCTCCGCCTCCTCTACGGCGCGATCCATCGCGGCATCATCCGGGGATGGTCCGTCAAGCGCTTCCAGGAAGCGACCGGCCTCAAGATCGAGCATGAGGGCAATCTCAAGGAAGACCTGCCGCCCATGCCCAGGTTCCTCAACCGTCTGCTCGCGCTGCCGATCGACGAGCAGAACCAGCTCTTCACCGAACTGGAAACCCGCATCGACGAGAATATCGACCGCGCCAGGGAAGCCGGCACCTACGAAGTCGGAGTCGAAACCATCATCGCGGACTCGCTCGCGATCACGGCCCGCGAGACCCTGTTCGAACATCCCCGCTCCTCCGCCGTCACCGAGCTCGTCGAGATCGCCCGCCGCGACCGCCTCGTCCCCCTTCCGGCAGACGATGCGATCGAAATCGCCACCCGATACGGCGACAATGACGGCCAACCCTTCCTCGTCATCAACTCCAGGTCCCGACGCGCCGCATTCGTCCTGCCGGCGCCGTCACGCCTCTTCGACGACGGCGGCGTTCAGCGGCGCGTGCGCCTGGTAAGGCCGGCAAGCCAGGAAACCATCCCCTACGCCGACCTCCAGGCCTCCAACTGGTCGCTTGCCAACAAGGCACCGTGGCGCACCCACTGGGAACGCGAAATCGCCGGACTCCCGAGCCACACCGACTCCCGGTTCTGGATCACCTCCGGCCTCCTGCTGCCCATCTGGAACCGTCTCCCCGACGACAACATGCGCGTCCGCCGCCTCACCGCCGATGACGGCGAACAACTCATCGGCCGGGTCCTCGACGCCGACCAGGTGCGCAAGGTCAGGAAAGCCTTCAATCTCGAAGGAGCCACCGAGCTCACGGGCGAGGAAGCCTACGACGCCCTCCTGAACAAGGGCTCGGCACTGCCCCTGTCCAACGGATGGCGCCTCTCGCGCCGGTCCATCTCCGGCGACGACCGCATCGAGCTCGAAGGCCCCGACGACACCGACACCGAAGCGCTCCGCCAACTCGGCTGCACCGTCGAACTCATCACCTGGCGGGCGCGCATCTTCGTCCCGGCGCCGCACGTGCTCGACCGCATCTTCACCCGCTGGCCCCTCACGGCCTAGCGATTCCCGAACCAACGGCCATGCACATCGCTATCACCCTGCCCGAAGCTCAGCAAAGCCAGCGAAGGCCACATGCGGGAACTCCCGAAAGAGCCCTCTCTTCGTTCCTGCGCGCAATCCGACGCCCCGCCTTCAACCGGCCGCGAACTCCCGCATGGCACTCCAACCCCAAACCTGATAGAGGCATGTGCGCTGTTTGGAACCGCTTTCTGAGCAAGGGCTCCGGCTGGGCTGAGATTTTTCTTACCCCGTTGGCTTGACGGATTTCCGCGGGTTCGGGTTGGTCCACGAGGAGTGATCGGGGGTTTTCACCCCACG
>JAJEIT010000025.1 GCA_022827945.1 Dehalococcoidia bacterium
CTTCTTCGCGCCCCGCGCCTGGGCGTAGTAGAGGGCGCGGACGACGGAGTCGCGCGGACCGCCCACGACGATCTGGCCGGGGGCGTTGACGGTGCAGATCTCGGCGCCGGACTCGCGGCAGACGTCCTCGCACTCGCTCACGTCGAGGCCGATGACGGCGGCCATCGTTCCGGGACGGGCCTTGCCGGCGGCGGCCATCAGCTCGCCGCGGGTGCGGAGCAGGCGGATGGCGTCGTCGAAGGTGAGGGCGCCGGCAGCCACGAGGGCGGGATACTCGCCGAGGGAATGGCCGGCGACGAAGGCGGGGCGTTCGAGCAGGTCGGGGTTCAGGTCGGTGGCGACACGGAGGAGAGCGAGGCTGGTGACGGCGATCGCGGGCTGCGTGTTCTGGGTCTGCTGCAGCTCGTCCTCGGGTCCCTCGAAGCAGATGCGGGAGAGGGGGATGCCGAGAATCTCGTCGGCGCGTTCGAAGAGCTCTTTTGCGGCGGGAAACTCGTCGTAGAGGTCCTTGCCCATTCCGACGACCTGGGCGCCCTGGCCCGGGAAGACGAAGGCGCGTCGTCCCTCGTCGCCTTCACGCAGCGCAAGGAAGGCGGTGGAGGACGTGGGAGCTACCCTTCCAGATCCGGATCGGGCATCCGCAGGACTTCCCGACCCCGATAGGTCCCGCACACCGGGCACGTCTGGTGGGAGAGCCGCGGCGCTCGGCACTGGCTGCAGGTCACGACGTGGGGGACGCGCAGGCGATGGTGCCCGCGACGCTTGCGCTGGCGAGTCTTGGGGTACTTGCGCTTGGGAAGGGGGGGCATCGGTTCGCTCCCGGGGTAGTGTGGCGCTCACGGCCTTCTTGCTCATGGTGATCGGTTGGGGCACGCGAGTCAGGATTCGCTCTCTCTCAGCGAGGCCAGGGCCGCCCAACGGGGGTCGCTGGCCACGGGCTCACAGGCGCATTCGCCCGTGTTTCTGTCGATTCCGCAGCTGGGGCAGAAGCCCTGGCAGTCGGTGCTGCAGAGCGGCTGCATGGGAGCAGCCGCTTCACAATACTGCCGCACACCTTCCGTAATGTCGATCAGGTGACTGCGGGAGATGGAGAAGGCCTCGGGGTCGCTGTCGCCGTCCTCGAGGCGGGCGCCGCTGGCGACGTCGTAGCGCTGCTCGTACACCTCGTCGAAGGAGATGGCGGTGGGGATGGCGATGGGAGAGAGGCAGCGCGAGCACTCGGCGTCGAGGATGATCTCGAGGGAGGCGCGGACGAGGGCGCCGGCGCCGATGCGCACGAGCTCGACCCGGCCGCCGGTGAGCGCGCCGGACGGCGACAGCTCGTGGACGCGGGAGGCGCCAGGACCGTCGGCGAGCAGCTGGGAGGCGTTGAAGGCAAGGGTCGGGAGCTCCATGCCGACCCTCCTGCGCGCCGAGGCACGGCTGCGAATCCAGTATAGCGCCGGGGCGGGCGGGCTCCGGGGGACATAAACGTGCGGGGGCGAGACAGATTCCCCGCGATGGGTGGCGGCGCCGTTTACGGGCCCGCGGGCGCCGCCTACGCTTGTCGCTAGGGTTAGCCTCCGATGCCACAGGTCGCAGACCTCGCCTCGCTCCAGGAATACGACGACATCCTCGCGGGATTGACCGCCGAACTGGAAGAGGCGCGAGCGGACCTCGAAGACGACGAAGCGTTGCAGGCCGCGCAAGCCGCCGCCACCGAGGCGGACGAGGGCTGCGCATCCCTGGAACGCGAGCAGCGGCGGCTGGAGGGCGAGATCGACGGGCTCGTGGCGAAGGTCGAGCGCGAGGAGAAGCGGCTCTACGACGGCTCCGTGAGGCTTCCCAAGGAGCTGGAGGGGATCCAGCAGGAGGTGGCGTCGCTGCGATCCCACCTCTCCGACATCGAGGACACGGAGCTGGCCCTGCTCGACAAGCTGGAAGAAGCGGAGGCGGCACGGGAGGCGGCGCGGGAGGCGCTGGCGCGGGAGGAGGCGGCCTCGAACGAGAAGCACGAGCGGCTGGGCGTCGCGATCGCGGGGCTGGAGGGGCGGATCGAGGCGACGACCGGGGAGCGGGAAACGTGCACGGGGCGGCTGCCGTCGACCCTGGTGGCACAGTACGAGGACCTGCGGCGGCGGAAGGGCGGGGTGGCGGTGACGCATTTGCGGGCAGGCGCCTGCACGGGCTGCCGCGTGAGCGTGCCGCCCTCGGCGCGCAAGCGGGCGCTCGACCCGGAGGCGCCGGCGCTCTGTCCCAACTGCGAACGGATCCTGGTGGGGTACTAGGGCGATGAAGGCGATCGGGTACTTCGTCGAGGGCGCGCAGGTCAGCGGAGCGGAGCGTTCGCTGAGCCAGCAGACGGAGCAGTTCCTGGCCTTCTGCCAGGAGCACGGCTACCAGGTGGCGGCGACGTTCGTCGATACGAAGGACGCGGAGGAGGCGGACAGCGGTTTCCGCCAGATGCTCAACTTCATCGAGCGGGGCGACCACGGTTTCGTGGTGGCGGTGGTGGACGGGCTGGGGGTGCTGGGAAGCGACCTCGGGCGAGCGGCGCTGAAGATGCTGACGATCGAAGCGGCGGGGGCGACGGTGTATGAGGCCGGGAGCGGGGAGGAAGCAGCCCGGTCGATGGTGGAGCAGTGGGGCGGGCGGGCGACTCGGGCGCCGGTCTCGGAGCGGGTGCGGGCGGCGATGCGGCGGCGGGCGGTGCGGGGCGAGGCGCTGGGGCGGCCTCCCTACGGCTACTGCGTGGGGGGGAAGCGCCGGCTGGAGATCGTTCCCGACGAGGCGGTGGTCGTACAGTACATCTTCCGGCTGTACCTGGAGGAGGGGATGGGCATCCGGCGCATCGCGGGGCGGCTGAACGAGGACGGCATCCCCACGCGACGGGGCGGGCGCTGGAGCATGGTGAGCGTGCGCGACATCCTCCGGAACCGCGCCTACCTGGGGACGTACTCGCGCTTCGGCGTGCGCATTCCCGACAGCCACCGCGCCCTCGTGAGTCCCTCGGACTTCCGCAAGGTGCAGGAGAACATGGCCAAGCGCCGCCGGGGGGGCACGGGGCGGTCGTTGCACCCGTTCCTGCTCAGCGGGCTGGTGTTCTGCGGGCGTTGCGGGAACCGCATGATCGGGGTGAGCCGCCGCCAGCACTGGACGACTCGCGCGGGGGAGGAGCGCAAGGCCACGTACCGGTACTACCAGTGCGAGAGCCGCACCAACCAGAACACGTGCTCCTACAACACGCAGCGCGAGGCGGAGCTGGAGGCGCGCGTGCGCGAGCTGCTGGCGGAGCCGAACGGGACGGCCGCGCGCCTGCAGCGGGCTGGCGGCGCCGACGCCTACGCGGAGGAGATCGCGGGCGAGATCGAGCGGATCGAGGGGAAGCTGCGGCAGAACCGCCGGCAGGTGGAGGCGCTGGTGGGGGAGGCGGCGAGCGGGCAGCTCCCGGTGGAGCGCATGAAGGCAATCGGGGCGGGCTTCGCGAAGGACCAGCGCGAGCTGGAACGGGAGGTGGAAGACGCGAAGGCGCGCCTCGCGGCCGAGCGCTCCGAGGCGGAGCGCGAGGAGCAGGCGGAGGCAACCTGCAAGCGGCTCCTGACGCGCTGGGACGACCTCAACCTCGAGGAGCGGCAGGCGCTCCTGCGCGAGGTGATCGACCGGATCGAGGTCGACGGCGACGAGGCGCGCCTGCTGAGGCGGCACTGATGCGGCTGGTGGTGTACGCGGACGGCGCGAGCCGCGGCAATCCCGGGCCCGCCTCCATCGGCGCGAGCGTGCAGAGCGCGGCCGGCGACGAGCTGGCGTCGGTGAGCGAGGCGATCGGGCGGACGACGAACAACGTGGCCGAGTACCGCGCCGCCATCGCGGGCGTGCGGGCAGCGCACGACCTGGGCGCGACGAGCATCGACCTGCGGCTCGACAGCGAGCTGGTGGTGAAGCAGCTAGCGGGGCGCTACCGGGTGAAGAACGCGGCCCTGCGGCCCCTGTTCGCGTCGCTGGTGGAAGCGCTTGAGGCGGTGGGGCCGTACACGGTGGGACACGTTCCGCGGGCAAGGAACAAGCGCGCGGACGCGCTGGCGAACGAGGCGCTGGACCGGGCCCGGCGCTAGGTAAGCTTCGAAGGCACACTTCCCGGGAGCGAGAACAGGCACTCCAGGCAGGCCAGGGGTTGTCCGCTTCGACCGCTCTCCCGGCGAGTGGCCTCAACCCGTTTTCGGTCCGCGGGTCCTACGTGGCGCCAGCGCTGTCTTCTCCTTCCACTTCGTCCAGCAACACCCGCAGGAGAGGCATCAGATCGGGGATGTCACGGGTCACGATCTCCCACACGGCATCGTCATCGATTACGCCATACCCGTGGATGATCCGGTTCCTCGTGTCGACGATGCCGCGCCACGGAATCTCCTGGTGGGCATCCCAAATCGGCCGGGGCACGTTGTTCGCCGCCTCCCCGACGATCTCGATGTTGCGGATGGTGGCGTCGTAGGTGCGCCGGTCCGCCACGAAGGCGGCCTGATCCATACCCGCGGTGTAGTCCAGGCACCGCTCACACGCGTCGAGCATGTCGCGCAGGGCGAGTACCCAGGCCCGTTCAGGCATACACGGCGTCCGCCTCGATGTAGGGACGCAGTTCGGCCCTCACGTCAGATTCAACCACCAGATCGATGGGCCGGCCGAACAGGTCTTCGAGGTAGTGAAGCACGTCGGAGTAGGCGCTCCGCCAGCCGCGCGCGCCACGCAACGAAACGAGGATGTCAATGTCGCTTTCCGGCCTGGCCTCGCCGCGCACCGTAGACCCGAACAGCGCCAACTCCACGACGCCGTAGCGCGCGGCGAGCACGGGCTTGTGCTCGCGTAGCAGCGTCAGTGCCTCATCCCTGCTGATCGCCTGTTGAATCATCACGGCCTCCGGGGCGCGCGTTCCGCGCCTCTATCCTGCCACGACCGCAGCCCCCGCGGTGCGCTAGCCACGGCTGCAACGCCGCCGTACGCTGGAAAGCGATCAGTGGGCCGGGCGGTCGCACCGGAACGTTCGCGTTGCGGTGAGGAAAGTCCGGACTCCGCCGGGCAAGGGTGCCAGGTAACGCCTGGGCGGCGCGAGCCGACGGAAAGTGCAACAGAAACATACCGCCCGCAGTGCTGCGGGTAAGGGTGAAATGGTGCGGTAAGAGCGCACCGGTGTCCTGGAGACAGGGCAGCCGTGCAAACCCCACCCGGAGCAAGGCCGAATAGGGGAGAAGGGCGCCCGGCCCGTTCGAACTCCCGGGTAGGCCGCGTGAGCGCCGCAGCGATGGGGCGCCCAGATAGATGATCGCCGTCATCCGGCTTAACCCACCGGAGGACACAGAATCCGGCTTACAGGCCCGCTGATCACCTTCCCATTCCTTCCGGCCACAGGAGGCCCGGCAGAGCCCTGCGGAGGCGCCCCGGGGAGGCCCGAAACAGGCTCCCTGAGTTGACACCATGGGGGACCCGGCGTACAACCAAAATCGGTTTGCGCCACGATTCACAATCTCCCACGCGAGGCGTTTCCAAGAGCGTTCGCGGGGCGATACACACGAGGGTGAGGCGAGGAGGCAGCGAGATGCTCCGCATGTCGTTGCCCCGCCGTGTGCGCCTCCTCGCAGCAGCAACGGCCGCCGGTTTGCTGGCCTTGCTCGCGACGGGCACGGCTTCGGCCATCCAGCCGGGCGGGATCACCGACGAAGCGCGGCTGATGAACGAACTGTTCTGGATCGTGACGATCGCAGGGTTGATCGTGTTCGCACTCGTGGCCGCGGCGCTGGTCTACGCGATCATCCGCTACCGCCGGAAGGGCGACGAGCTGCCGCCCCAGTTCCACGGGGGCGGGAAGATCGAGGTCGCGATGGTGGGCGTGCCCATCCTCATCGTGATCGGGCTCTTCACCATCTCAATGATCACGCTCGTGCAGATCGACGACAAGGCAGACGACGACGCGCTGACCATCGACGTGACGGGCTTCCAGTTCTCGTGGCAGTTCGCCTACAACCTGAACGACCTCGGAACCAACACGGACCCGAACGCCGAAGGCACGATCGCTGTTATCGGCACGCCCGCGAACGACCCGATCCTGTACATGCCCGTGGATGAGCCGGTGGAGTTCCTGCTCAAGTCAAACGACGTGATTCACTCGTTCTACGTGGTGGACTTTCTCTACAAGCTCGATCTGATCCCCGGGCGGGTGAACTCGTTCACGGTGACCGCCCGCGAGACAGGGGACTTCCGGGCCCAGTGCGCCGAGCTCTGCGGCACGAACCACGCCCTCATGCGCTTCACCGTGCGGGTGGTGGAACGGGACGAATTCGACGCCTGGGTGGCCGACGAGGCCGCCCGCCAGCTCGGGGAGGGCACACTCGTGTCGTCCTCCGGGACGCAGGGAGACTGAGGAGGCCCGATGGCAACGGTCGCAGTACCACAGCTGAGCGGCTACCACCGGCCCGCCGTGCTCGACTGGATCACCACGGTCGACCACAAGAAGCTCGGCATCCTCTACCTGTACTTCACGCTCTTCTTCTTCGCGGTGGGCGGCATTCTCGCGCTGCTGGTACGGACGCAACTGGCGGTGGCCGACAACTCGTTCGTCGGCAACGACGCCTACAACCAGATCTTCACGATGCACGCCTCGGCGATGCTGTTCCTGTTCATCATTCCGGTCTGGGCGGGCTTCGGGAACTACCTGGTGCCGCTCCAGATCGGCGCGGCCGACATGGCCTTCCCGCGCATCAACGCGCTCTCGTTCTGGATGCTGCCCCCGGCCGGCATCCTGATGTTCGCCGGCTTCATCGTCGACGGCGGAGCGGCGGACGGCGGCTGGACCGCCTACAGCCCGCTGGCGCAGCAGACCGGCGTGGGCATGGACATGTGGATCATCGCGGTGATCGTGCTTGGCATGTCCTCCACGATCGGCGCGGCGAACTTCCTGGTGACGATGTTCCGGATGCGGGCGCCGGGCATGACGATGTTCCGCATGCCGATCTTCTGCTGGACGATGCTGGTGACGGCGCTCCTGCAGCTGCTGGCGACGCCGGTGCTCGCGGCAGCGCTGGTGATGCTCTTCATCGACCGGAACTACGGCGGCCAGTTCTTCGACCCGAACGGCGGCGGCAACGTGGTGCTGTGGCAGAACGTGTTCTGGTTCTACTCGCACCCGGCGGTCTACATCATGATCCTGCCGGGCATGGGCATCGTCTCGGAGATCCTGCCCGTGTTCTCGCGCAAGCCGCTCTTCGGCTACAAGGCGTTCGTGTTCGCTACCATTGGCATCGGCGGCCTGGGCTTCAGCGTGTGGGCGCACCACATGTTCACCACGGGCTCGGTGCTGCTGCCCTTCTTCGGCTTCATGACCTTCATGATCGGCGTGCCGACGGGGGTCAAGATCTTCAACTGGCTGGGCACGCTCTGGGGCGGGTCGATCTCGTTCCCGACGCCGATGCTGTTCGCGATCGGCTTCGTGAGCATGTTCCTGATCGGCGGCATCAACGGCACCTACAGCGCCGCCGTGCCCGTCGACTTCGCCCTGCACGACACGTACTTCGTGGTGGCGCACATCCACTACGTGCTGTTCGGAGGCTCGGTGTTCGCGGTCTTCGGCGGGCTCTACTACTGGTTCCCGAAGATCTGGGGGCGGAAGCTGAACGAACGGCTCGGGAAGCTGCACTTCGCCCTCATGTTCGTGGGCTTCAACGTAGCCTTCTTCCCGATGCACATGCTGGGACTGGACGGGATGCCGCGACGGATCGCGGTCTACGCGGACAGCGCGGGCTGGGAGGCCCTGAACATGCTCTCGACGGGTGGGGCCTTCCTCATCGCGGTGAGCATGATCCCGTTCCTGATCGCGGTGGTCATGGCCTTCATGCGGCCCAAGGACCAGCCGGACGATCCCTGGGAGGCGAACACGCTCGAATGGGCGACGACCTCGCCGCCGCCGCACTACAACTTCGACAGCCTGCCGCCGGTGCGCTCGGAGCGCCCGCTCTTCGACGCGCGGCACGGCGATGAGGCGCACTAGCGATGGCAGCTCACGGCGCAGCGGAACGGCAAGGCATGACGAACTCGATGCTCGGGTTCATCCTGTTCCTCGCCTCCGAGGTGATGTTCTTCGGCGGGCTCTTCGCGGCCTACTTCATCGCCCGGGCGGATGCGCCCGCCTGGCCGCCGCCGCTCACACCGGAGCAGATCGCGGAAGGCGTCAAGCTCGAGCTCGAGGTGGTGCTGCCGGCGATCTCGACGGGGATCCTGGTGGTCAGCTCGATCACGATGCAGTACGCCGTCTGGCAGATCCAGAAAGGGAACCAGGGCGGGATGCTCTGGGGCCTGTTCATCTCCCTGGCGCTGGGCATCGTGTTCCTCGCGGCGCAGCTGTACGACTACACCCAGCTCCACTTCCTGGCCGACGACACCATCTACGGCACGACCTTCTACACGCTGACCGGCTTCCACGGCGCTCACGTCGCGGGAGGCGCGCTCTTCATCGCCGTCGTGACGGTGCGAGGGCTCGGCGGACAGTTCACGGCAGAGAACCACGAGGCGGTCGAGGCCGCGTCGATGTACTGGCACTTCGTCGACGTGGTGTGGATCGCCCTCTTCACCGTTCTCTACATCATCAAGTAGCCGACAAGGACGAACGACTTTGGAGCACGAGAGCAGCGAGCACGAAGCCCACGTGGGGCCCGATGTCCATCTGCCGGATCCGAGTATCTGGCCGTTCGTGGCGGGGCTCGCGATCATGCTGCTCACGGCGACCCTCGTCTGGTGGGCACGGGTCGAGGACCAGCGCAGCCTGAGCGGTCCGCTGCTGGGCGCATCGGCCGCGATCACGCTGTTCTCGGTGGCCGGCTGGGCCTACGAAGACGGCCGCATGCGCCAGAAGGCGCGCGAGCACGAAGAGCACGCACGCCAGGGCGCCCGCCGCACCCAGGTCATCACCTTCGCCATCGCGGAGGGCCAGCTTGAGACGGCCGTCGGAGAGGGCGGCGTCATCGACGCCATCCAGAACGCGCACGACGAATTGCGCGCAGCGCCGGGCTTCGAGGACCTTCGCATCAACGTCTCCAGCGCCGAAGAAGGTCCCTCGCAGGTCATTGTCGAGACGACGTGGTCGACGGCCGAGGATCTGGCGGCGTTCGAGGAGACGGAGCGCGCGCTCCTCGACCTGATCAGCCAGCACGGGGACGAGGTGGTGGCGGGTTCGCCGCAGACGTTCGACATGCAGGTGGTGCGCGACACGAAGGACACGACGGTGCGCTTCAGCATGGGCGCGGCGCTGTCGCTGTTCGGGGCGCTCCTGGTGGGTGGCTTCGCCGTGGGGGCGGGGCTGAACCTGTTTGCGAGCGAGGCGGAGGCGGGCGAGGGCGGCGGTTTCGCCCCGGTCCAGCTTGGCCCGTTCCTCGACACCATCACGATCAAGGCCAGCGACTTCGACTACAAGGAGATCACGCTGCCGCCGGGTGTCGAGTTCACGATGACGCTCGACAACCAGGACGACTCCGTGGCCCACAACATCATCTTCTACCAGGGCGACGTAGCGGCCCTGGACGAGCCGGTGCTGGAGGGCTGCATCAGTGGCTGCGAGGACGACGGGACGGCGGTGCGGACCGAGCTCGCGACAGGCATCATTCAGCACACGTTCACCTTCACCACGCCGCCACCGGGCCAGTACGCCTTCTGGTGCGACGTCCACCCCGACACGATGATCGGCATGCTGATCATCGAGGAGGGCGCGCCGCTTCCGGGCGAGGCGCCCGCAGCCGAAGAGCCAGTCGAGGGCGAGGGTGAAGGCGCCGAAGGTGAAGGCGCCGAGGGCGAGACCGAAGGCTAGGTAGCCTCCGCCGCTCCCCCTACTCCAGCGCACCCTCCACGAGCAGTTCCGTGAACTCCTCATCGCTTAGGCCGAGCGTGCTCTTGAGCACGCGCTCGGTGTCCTCGCCGAGGAGGGGCGCGGCCTTGGTGGGGCCGCCGGGGGTCTTCGAGAGGCGGAAGGCGGGCGAGTCGTAGGTGCGCAGCCCCATCGTGGGGTGCTCGAGCAGGGCGTAGTGGCCACGGTGCTTGAGCTGCGGGTCGCGGTGCATCTCCTCGGGAGACTTCACGATGCCGGAGGGGACGCCGTTGTCGCGCATCGCCCTATAGGCCTGCGCGGCCGTCCGTTCGCGACACCAGAAATCGATGTGGCGGTCGATCTCCTTCTGCTCATTGAGGCGCGACCACCTGCGGCGCATGCGTTCGAGGTCGGTCCAGTCGGGCCGGCCGATGGCGGCGCGGAAGCCTTCCCACTCCTGCTCGGTGAAGCAGGCGATGACGACGTAGCGGCCGTCCTTGCAGCGGTAGGCGCCGTGGGGAGCGGCCTCGGGGTCGCGGTTGCCGAGGCGCTCGGCTTCGCGGCCGTTGGCGGTCCACTCGAGGATGCTGGTCCCGAGGGCGTGAACGGCCCCCTCGAACTGGGAGAAGTCGATGTACTGGCCCTTGCCGGTGCGGCGGCGGTAGTCGAGCGCGGCGACGAGGGCGAGAGCGCCGACGTGGGGCACGAGGAAGTCGGTGTAGGCGACGCCAGTGCCGATGGGCTCGCCGTCGGGCCAGCCTGTCAGATGGTTGAAGCCGGACGCGGCCTGGAGCACGTGCCCGTAGCCCATGTAGTGCGCCCAGGGGCCGGTCTGGCCGAAGAGTGGCATCGAAATCATGACGAGGTCGGGGCGCACCTTGCGCAGCTCCTCGTAGTCGAGCCCCAGCTTCTTGAGGGAGCCGGGCGTGAAGGACTCCGTCACGACGTCGGAGACGGCGACGAGGCGCTTGAGGAGCTCTTTGCCCTTCCCCGTCTTCAGGTTGATGGTGACGCCGAGCTTGGAGCTGTTGAAGTTGGCGAAGTAGCCCGAGTTGTCGTAGTGGGGCTCGTTATTGGTGAAGGGCCCGGCGCCGCGCAGGGTCTCCATGCGGGTGGCGGACTCCACGCGGATGACCTCGGCGCCGTGGTCCGCGAGGTACTTGGCCACGGTGGGTCCGACCCCGACCCAGGAGAGGTCGGTGACGCGCAGGCCCTCGAAGGGTTTCGGCTTGCTGCCCTTGTTGGCCATCTCAGATCACCATGCTACGCCGCAGTTTCGCGACTTCGTCCGCGTCGAGCCCGAGGACGTCGCCGTACACCTCAGCGTTGTGCTCGCCGACGTGGGGGGCGCGTCCGCGCTGCTTCCAGGGCGTGCCTGAGAGCCTCCAGGGAGCGCCGGGGTAGACGAACGTCTCGCCGATGTCCTCGTGGCGGACCTGCACCCAGTAGTCGCGGGCGGCGAGCTGGTCGCTCTCGACGATCTCGCGGGGGCTGTAGACGGGCGCCCAGCCGGCGCCACGGGCCTGGGCCTCGCGCACGAGGTCATCCTTGCGGCGGGTGCGGCAGAACTGCTGCAGGACTCCGACGACCTGTTTCTGCTCGCCTTCCTCCAGCGGCTGCACGACGGAGAGCCGTTCGCGCCAGTGAGGGGAGGTGAGGGGGCCGGCCTCGCCGGTCTGGTCGAGCCAGTCAATCATGACGGCGGAGTTCGGCCCGATGAGGCCGCCGAGACCGAGGGCCGCCACCCAGCCGTCGACCGTCTCGTAGATGTAGCGGGGCCCCTCGCGGCCGCTGACCATGCGGCCGGAGCCGGGACCGCGGTTGTTGATCTGGAGGATGTCCCAGGTCTGCTGGGCGTTGTCCATGGCGTTGGCCATGGACTCCTGCATAGAGACGTCGACGTGCTGGCCGAGCCCACCGTTCATCCCGCGAGCGTAGAGCGCGATCACCGCGCCAACCGCGGCCTGAAGGTTGACCTGAGCGTAGGCCTGCGGGGCAGTGGTCCGGACGGGGCCCCGTTCGTCACTGCCGTTGAGATACATGTGGCCGCCCATGGCCGAGCCGACGATGTCGGTAGCGGGGAGGTTGCGGGCGGGGCCGGTCTGGCCGAAGTTCGTGATGCTCACGACGACGGCCCCGGGATTCACCTTCGCGAGGGTGCGGGCGTCGGCGCAGACATCCTTCGCGGCGCCGGGAGCGCTCGTCTCGATGACGGCGTCGGCGCCGGCGACGAGGCGGTGGAACAGGTCGCGGCCGGCTTCGAGGCGCATCTCGCAGGTGACGGAGCGCTTGCCGGCGTTCATCGCCCACCAGTAGAGGCTCGACTCGCGGCCTACCTCGTCGCGGAAGAAGGGGCCGTTGGCGCGCGTGCGGTCGCCGGCACGTGGCTCGACCTTGATGACGTCGGCACCCAGCTCGGCGAGGAGTCGGGCGCAGAGCTGGCCCTTCTCGTCGGCGAGGTCGATGACGCGGTAGCCCGCCAGCGGGCCGTCGGCGTGGGGAAGGGGGACACCGTCGGGGCGGTCGGTCACGCCCGAGTTCTACCGCCGGTCGGCGGCTGTGCGCAAGGGCGGCGCCCACTACTTCTTCTTGGACCGTTTCCTCTCGAAGACCGTCGTGTCCGGGTTCCTCTTGGCGTATGACTCGGAAACGTATTTCCCGGTCTTGGCGCTTCGATAGGATCCCGGCTGCTTCTTCCTGCCCTTCTTTTGCGGCACTTCCACTCTCCCAGTCCTTGAGACACGGCAAGGCTAGCCTTCCCTCAATAGCCAAGCAAGAGATGAACCTAGCCGCTGTGCTCAAGGGGCGACCACGCCGTTGGCGCCAGTCAATAGGCTCCGGCAAGCCTAGCCAGAAGTGCGCCAACCCCGCTCAGCAGCGCCGCCAAGACGACGAGACCCACGGGGGTATTTGCGAAGACCCATACCGCGCTCAGCGCAGCTCTGCAACGTCGAACCAGCGGAAGAACAACTAGACGCCATCCCTCTCTAGTAGCTCGGAACGGATATGTAAAGCGGGCCAGCACCACCTCCAGCTGCCCCAGTCGAGACGCAAGCTCGTCCACGCTACTACCTAGGCTGGCCGTTCTCTTCTCTGTCTCATCGTGGACAGCCCGCTTGTGCTGGACTGATCGGGCAATGCCTTGCAGGACTTGGTCCCTGAACTGTGCGTCAACGTCCTTCCGGTCAACTTTAGGGTCACTGATTGAATTTGCTATGGACAGGGTCCTGGCTATTTCTCCTTCCCTGTCGTCGTAGGGATGCTCAAAGCCATCAATTAAGAGCGACCTGATCAGAAAGGCCATGAATTCCCGACTCTCATCGTCGTCAAGGTCATCCCAATATTGCCCTAGACGTCGCTTGATATATGTGTAGTGCTCCTCGCTGCGCCAATTGCTGGATATGCTGGCTTCGTCTGTCACTTTTATCCCTACCGGCTGTGCGCAAGGGCGGGGGCGCCGTTCTCGGGGAGGCCGGGGCGACCGTCGAGGACGCGGTCGATGGCGGTGCGGAGGGCGTCGATGCCCCAGCCCTTGCTCGCGGAGATGTGGCGGACGTCGCCGGGGACGGGGCCGGCGCCGTCGAGGAGTTCGCGCGCGTCGGCCTCGCACGCGGGCGGGGAGCCGTCGTCGCACGTGAGGGCGTCGATCTTGTTGAGGGCGACGATGGTGGGGCGGCCGAGCACGCTCAGGTCGCGGAGGACGCCCTCGACGGTCTCGGCCTGGGTGCCGGCGTGGGGGTGGGAGACGTCGACGACGTGCAGGAGCACGTCCGCTTCCTCCAGCTCCTCGAGGGTCGCGCGGAAGGAGGCGACGAGCTGGGTGGGGAGCTTTTGGATGAAGCCGACGGTGTCGGTGAGGAGGGCGGGGCGGCCGGAGGGGAGGGCCATCTTGCGGGTGACGGGGTCGAGCGTGGCGAAGAGCTTGTCCTCAGCGCGCTGGTCCGCGCCGCAAAGGGCGCGCATGAGGGTCGTCTTGCCGGCGTTCGTGTAGCCGATGAGAGCAACGACGGGCACGCCGGAGCGGCGGCGCTTTCGCCGGTAGAGCTCGCGCTGGACGCGGACCTGCTCAAGGTCCTTCTTGAGCTTGCTCATGCGACGGCGGACGAGGCGGCGGTCGGTCTCGATCTGGGTCTCGCCGGGGCCGCGCAGGCCGATGGCGCCCTCCATCCGTTCGAGGTGGCTCCACTGGCCGCGGAGGCGCGGCAGGAGGTACTCGGTCTGCGCCAACTCGACCTGGAGGCGGCCTTCCCTTGTGCTCGCGCGCATGGCGAAGATGTCGAGGATGAGGGCGGTGCGGTCGATGACCTTGAGCTGGAGCTTCTCCTCGAGGTTGCGCTGCTGGGAGGGCGAGAGCTCGTCATCGAAGATGACGGTGTTGGCGCGTTTCTCGATGCAGGCGTCGGCGACCTCCTGGAGCTTCCCGCTGCCGATGTAGGTCGCGGGCTGGGGCGTGTTGCGCCGCTGCAGGGCGCGGCCGACCACCTTCGCGCCGGCGGTGCGGGCGAGCTCGGAGAGCTCGGCGAGCGACTCGCGCGCCGGGAGGACGGCCCCCGGAGAGTCGACGGCGACGAGGTAGGCGCGATCGCGCGTGGGGGCGGTGGAGTGGAGGCGTTTCGCCATCGACTCAGCTTAGCCCATCGCCGGCGGACCGGAACACCGCCGCAACCTAGCATGGCGCGATGCGTTCGTTCGCCGGGCTCCTCGCCGGAGCGCTCGTCTGCTGCTTGCTCGCCGGTTGCGGCGGCGGCGGCGGCGACGACGATGCACCGCCGCCGGAAACGCGTTCCCCGACAGCGACGGCGTCCGCATCCGAGACCGCAACCGCAACCGCGGCGGCCACGGCGAAGGCGACGGCCACCAAGCCCGCGGACAAGGATGAGGAGTGGGAGAAGGAGCCGGAGGAGGGCGTGCGGCCCTGGCAGAACCCGGACGGCCCGCCGGCGATCGCGATTGGCGGGGGAGAGCGTCCGGCAACGCTGCTGGTCCCGCGGGACGCCGACCGCTCCGAGCCGCGCCCGCTCGTGCTTCTGCTGCACGGGTACGGGAGCGGGGGTGAGGGGGCGGACGCCTACTTTCAGTTCGCGGCGCATGTGAACGAGCTGGGTTTTGGACTGATCCTGCCGAACGGCACGGAGGACCCCGAGGGCGAGCGCTTCTGGAACGGGACGACCGAGTGCTGCGACATGCTCGACACCGGCGTCGACGACGTGGGCTACCTGCGCGGCCTCATCGAGGAGGCGCGAGCGCACGCGGCCTTCGACAAGGTGTTCGCGGTGGGGCACTCGAACGGCGGTTTCATGGCCTACCGGCTGGCGTGCGAGGCGATCCCGGGGATGACCGCGATCGTGAGCCTCGCGGGCGGAACGTACGCCAACGCGGACGACTGCCGCGCGCCCTCCACGGTCTCGGTCCTGCAGATCCACGGCAACCGGGACCCGGTCATCCGCTACGAGGGCGGACCGCTGAAGGGTCCGCTGGGATGGACGGAGTCCGTGCCCGGCGCAGTGGCGAGTGTGCTGCGCTGGGCGGAACGCGCCGGTTGCGACCTCAACGCCGTCGAGGAACTGACGCCGATCGACACGGACCTGTTCGTGGAAGGCGCGGAGACGAGCATCCAGCGCTGGCGAGAGGGCTGCGCGGGGGGCACGGTCCACGAGCTGTGGACGATCAGAGGCGGGGGCCACGTGCCGCTGGTCTGGGGCACGGAATTCACGGGGCGCATTCTGCTCTGGCTAAACGACACCTACACGGGAGAGGTCACGATCGAGGCGGGCGACACCGAGTAGGTGGCGCTAGAAGCCCTTCCCGTCCGCCATGCGCTGGCGCGCTGGGAGAAGCCGTCGCTACGCCGGGGTCGACTCCCGGGGAGCAGGAGCTCCGCGCAAGAGGCCCTCAGTGCTCAGGTCCTCATCGATGTCGGGCCAGTGAATCCCGAAACCACCGCCCGCGATCTGCCAGTTGGATCGCTGGGCCGGCGTGGCATGAAGAAGGCGCGGGTACCAGGCGAGAGGAACGGAGATCGTGCGGCCATCGAAGAGGTCGACCGTGAGCGTATCGTCGGTCACGCGAACGTCCTGCACCCTTTCTCCCACGTTGCCCATGCCGCCCTAGAAGCCCTTCCACTCCTCCATGCGCTGGCAGCCCTCCTCGACCTGGTCGTCGGGGGTGGTGACGGAGAGGCGGACGTAGCCCTCGCCGTTGATGCCGTAGCCGCGACCGGGGGTGACGACGACGGCGCACTCGTCGATGACGCGGGCGGCGAAGTCGCCGCTCGTGATGCCGTCGGGGAGCTTCGCCCAGACGTAGAGCGAGGCCTTGGGCACGTCGACATCAAGGCCGATCTTGCGCAGGGCTTCGACGATGCGGTCGCGGCGGCGCTGGTAGATGGCGTTGTGCTCGTCGATGACGTCCTGGGGGCCTTCGACGGCCTCGATCGCCATCTCCTGGATGGCCTGGGGGATGCCGCTGTCGATGTTCGACTTGACGCGCATGAGGGCGTCGACGAGCTCGCCGTTGCCGACGGCCATGCCGATGCGCCAGCCGGTCATGTTGTAGATCTTCGACCACGAGTTGAACTCGATGGCGACGTCACGGGCGCCGGGCGCCTGGAAGATCGAGATGGGGCGGTGGCCGTCGTAGGCGACATCGCAGTAGGGGTTGTCGTGGCAGATGGAGACGTCGTACTCCTTCGCCCAGGCGACGACCTTCTCGAAGAAGGCGACATCGGCGACGGCGCCGGTGGGGTTGTTGGGGTAGTTCAGCCAGAGGACCTTGGCCTTGGCGGCGAGGTCCTCGGGGATGGCGTCGAGGTCGGGCTTCCACCCGGACTCGCGGGTGAGGGGCAGCTTGATGGTGACGCCGCCGGCGAACATGGTGCCGATCTCGTAGACGGGATAGCCGGGGTCGGTGGCGAGGGCCACGTCGCCGGGGTCGATGAGGGTGAGCGCCATGTGGGCGATGCCCTCCTTCGAGCCGATGAGGGCGAGGCACTCGCGCTCGGGGTCGAAGGAGGTCTCGAAGCGGCGCTCGTACCAGCCGGAGATAGCCTGGCGCAGCTCGGGCAGGCCCTCGGACTCGGGGTAGCGGTGGTTTGCGGGGTCATCGGCGGCGCGATGGAGGCGGTCGAGGATGTTGGGGGGTGTGGGGAGGTCGGGGTCGCCGATGCCGAAGGTGACGACATCGATGCCCTGGGCCTTCTTGGCGGCGATGACCTTGGAAATCTGGGCGAAGAGGTAGGGGGGCAGCTCTTCGACCCGCTTGGCCAGCTTCATAGCAACTCCTGGGGGGTGCTCCCGGGGTCAGATCAAACGCGCCCGCTCATGCCGGCGCGCATCGCTGCGATGGTACCGTGCCCCGCTCGCAGCCGCAGCCGGACGGGGGGCGGCGACGCTACAGGTCGGCGAGTCGCTGGATGAGGGGCGCCCAGCGGCCGACCTCGGCGGCAGGATCGTCGCTGTAGGGGGTGATGGTGACGGTGGTCACGCCCTCGGCCGAGAACTCGGCCATGCGGTCGAGGAAGCGCTCGCGTTCCTCACTCGAGTCGAGGGAAGGGCCGGTCCAGGCGACGGTCTTCTCGATGGCGTCGTAGTCGGTGCCCTCGGCCTCGCAGTGGGCGCGGAGGACGTTGAACTTGTGGCGGACCTCCTCGACGTCGCTGCTGGTCAGGTTGCAGGCGTCGGCGTAGCGAGCGACGAGGCGCAGGGTCTTGCGTTCGCCCCGACCACCGATCAGCAGCTCCGGGTGGGGCCGGCTGATGGCCGGGGGGACGTTCAGCGTCTCGGCGAGCTGATAGTGCCTGCCCTCGAAGGGTCCGTCGTCGTCGCTCCACATCTGGAGGCAGATCTGGATGGCCTCCTCCAGGCGCTCGAAGCATTCGCCGAGGGGCGGGAAGGGCACGCCGAGGCCAAGGTGCTCCTGCTCGTTCCAGGCGGCGCCGATGCCCAGCCAGGCGCGCCCGCCGGAGAGCACGTCGAGCGTGCTGACCTGCTTGGCGAGCATGCCGGGGTGGCGGTAGGTCACGCCGGTGACGAGCAGGCCGAGACGGATGGTCGACGTGCGGCCGGCAACGAAGCCGAGGGCGGTGTAGCCCTCGAGCATGTCCAGCTCGGGCGCGCCGATCCACCCGATCTGGAAGAGGTGGTCCATGAAGGAGAGGCGCGTGCAGCCGACATCCTCGGAGACGGCGGCGAGGTCGGCGAGGCGCGGCCCCATCTCGGCGGGGCCGCCCTGCCAGGTGAAGTTGGCGACGTGGATGCCGGCTTGCACCTGCCGCTAGGAGATGCCCCGGCGCTTCAGCTCGGCGGGCATGCGCTCGGCGTCGGCGCTGAGCATCGGGCCCTTCTGGTCGTCGGGGAGGGTGCCGGCGGCATCGGCGCCGAACTTCGCGCCGTCGAACAGGATCCACTTCTCGGGGACGATCTCGAGGACGACGCGCAGGGGCGAGTCGAGGGTCTGCACGAATGCGGCCGCGGCTGCGGGGTTGTCCGGATTCAGCTTGGCGGCGAACTCGGGGTAGAACCAGTCCTTGGTCTCGCGGTCCTCGTGGATGATGCAGCGGCCCTTGGCGGTGGCGGCGCCGAAGGGGCCGGTGTAGCCGGGGCCGCCGGCGGCGCCGCTCACGACGACGGAGACACGAGGGTCGCGGCGAACGGCGGAGATGCGGTGGCGGTGGGCGCCAGCGGTGATCCAGAAGCGCCCGTCCTTGAAGAGGAAGGACATGATGACGCCGACGGGCCAGCCATCCTTCGTGCCCCAGTTGAAGGTGCACTCACGCACGCCGCTGAGGAGGTCTTCGAGCTGCTGGTCATCCAGGGGATAGATTGAGACGGTTTCGTGGTCTTCGACTCCGGGCATTCCGCCCTCCATTCGGATCAGGGCTCCGCCTGGCGCAAGGACAGGCCGTGGCCGGGCGAGCGCCTAACACTCGCAGCTTGGGGAGGCTGGCGCAAGCACGGCGAGTTGTGGCGGTTGACGGACCACACGGGCAGCCCGTGCTATGCTCCGGCAGAGGTCAGCGCGTCAGATCGTCCCCATGAGAGAAACTCGCTCACACGTCGATTGCCGCCGGAACCCAGTTCATGCCCCGGAGGCAATCACATGACATCGTTCGTCGATCGGACGCTCACCTGCTCGGACTGCAGCGCGCAGTTCACCTTTACGGTAGGCGAGCAGGAGTTTTACCAGTCCCGCGGATTCACCAATGAGCCGCGGCGCTGCCCGGAGTGCCGCCAGGCCCGCAAGGCCGCCCGCGGCGAAGGCGGCGGCGGGGGCGGCGGGGGCTACCGCAGCTACGACAGCAACCGCGAGATGTTCAGCGCCGTCTGCGCCGAGTGCGGCCGCGAAGCGCGCGTTCCCTTCCAGCCCCGGGGCGACCGTCCCGTGTACTGCAGCGACTGCTTCCGCTCGCGCGGGCCGCAGCGCGGCGGCGGCGGTGGTGGTGGCCGCGACCGCAACTGGTAAGCCCCCAGGCTTCCCACTCCCCCTTCCCGAACCGAGCGTAGCCAGCGAGCGGCGCTCCGTGTCCTGAAGCCGCAGCCAGCGCCTATACTCCGCGCAGCCCACAGGAGGACTGCGTGGAACCAGACACGATCGAGCGGCTCCCGGAAATCCTGCGGTCGTACCTCTCCGAACATCTTCCCGACGCGCGCAACGTCTCGATTCACAACGTGTCGCGCTCGCCGGGAGGCAACTCGCGCTCGATGTGGTTCTTCGACGCGGACTGGGAAGGCGAGGCGCCAATCGCGAAGCAGCTGATGTTCCGCGCGAACGAGAGCACCTGCTTCCGGGACGAAGAGGCGAGCCTGGAGAAGGAGTACCGCATCTTCCGCGCGCTCCAGGACACGCCGGTTCCCGTGCCCGCCAACTACTGGTACGAGCGCGACCCCTCCTGGGCAGGGGAGGACTTCGTCATCCGCGAGCGCGTGGAGGGCGACACGGACTTCCGCGGCCTCTCCCCCGAAAGCCAGCGGGCGGTGCTCGACCACTTCGTCGAGATCCTGGCGGCCCAGCACAACCTGGACTGGGAGGCGATGGGGCTGTCGTTCCTGGGAGCACCGAAGGACGGCCCCGAGTGCGCGCGCATGGTGGTGGAGCGCTGGGAGCGGGCGACGAAACGCGAGCTGCTCGAGCCCCAGCCGGTGATGACGGCGACGATGGCCTGGCTGAAGCGAAACCTCCCTACGGAGGTGGACCGCATCGTGCTGGGACAGGGGCAGGTCGGGCCGGGACAGGTCCTGTTCCGCGATGACCGCGTGGTCGCCTCGCTCGACTGGGAGTCCGGCTTCATCGGGGATCCGATGTCGGACCTGGCGTACCTCGACTTCATGGTGCGGCCCATCGTCGGGGACGAGGTGGTGGAGGGGCTGATCGCTCGCTACGGGGAGCTGAGCGGCATCCCCATCCGTCGCGACAACATGCGCTTCTACACCGTGTTCCAGTCGTACTGGGCGGTATCGGCCTGCCTGGCGGCGGTGAACCGCTTCGCCACCGGCGAGATGCGCAAGACGCAGACGCTCGTGCTGGGGATGGCGGCGCCACGCTCCTTCCTGCGGCGGATGGAGCGCATCGTGCGCGAGGACGCGGCCTGACGATGCGACCAACAACAACGGAGATCGTCGAAGGGCTGCAATACAACCTGCGGGCCGATCTGATTCCCGAACTGCAGTCGCCGTGGGCGAAGCGCATTGCGGGGAACATGCTCTGGGCGCTGGAGCACCTGAAGCAGCGCCTGGAGGAAGAGCACGCCCTGGCCGTCGAGGAGAACGCCGACCTGCGCGGCGTTCTCGCGGCCGCGACCGCGGCGAGGGGCGAGGGAGGGGCGCTGGCGGGCGCGCTGGCGTCCATCGACCTCATGCCCGGCGAGGCGCGGGAATGGCCGCCCGCTGAAGAACTGACGGCCGAGAACGCGCGCCTGCGAGCGGTCGTGGACGCGATCGTGGAGGCGTTCCCCGCCGAACGCGACGCCGCCGCCGAGGCGCTCTGGCGCGAGATCCTGGGCTACATCGCCAGGCAGACCGAACGCGACGGCGCACTCATCGAGATCAACCCCGGCTGACCGACCGGAACTGACCACAAACAGGCACAGAGGAGCAACGGCATGAGCTACCCGGAGTACGAGAACATCATCGTGGAGCCGCTGGAGGAGGCGGAGGGCGTCGTGCGGGTGACGCTGAACCGGCCGCAGGCGCTGAACGCGCTCTCGGCCGACCTGCTGGACGAGTTCTTCGACTTCCTCGACCACTTCGAGGAAGACCGGAACGCCTACGTGCTGCTGTTGCGGGGCGCGGGACGGTCGTTCTGCGCGGGGTACGACCTCGCATCGAGCCGCACGGTGGAGCCGGGGTCGCCGGGGGACATCCTGCAGGAGCAGAGCGTGGGGCGTTCGCGGCGCACGATGATCGACTCGGTCGACCGGTACCTGCGGCTGTTCAACACGCGCAAGCCGACGATCGCGCAGGTGCACGGGCACTGCATCTCCGGCGGGACCGAGCTGATCTCGATGTTCGACTTCGTGGTGTGCAGCGAGACGGCGAAGTTCGGGCACATCGCGGGCCGGCACATGGGCACGCTGCGCACGCTCTCCATGTGGCCCTGGACGATCGGCTACCGGCGCGCAAAAGAGCTGTTCATGACGGGCGAGCTGATCGACGGGAAGACCGCAGACGAGTGGGGGCTCGTGAACAAGGCCGTGCCCGAGGAGGAGCTGGAGGAAGCGACCCTCCACTTTGCGCGCAAGATCATGCGCATCCCGCTCGAAGTGAACATCCTGCACAAGCACTCGGTGAACCGCTGGATGGAGATCCAGGGGCTGCAGCCCGCGATCCACTCGGCGGCGGAGTTCGACGTGTACACGGCCTTCATCGACGGGCGCCCCGGCTTCCGCGAGCGGGTCGAGGCGGACGGCCTGCGGGAGGCGCTGAAGTGGCGCGATCGGGAGTGGCGCGGCACGGAGCTCTGGGACCACGGGAAGGAGCCCGAGTCCTAGCCTCCCCGTAGGATCGGGGCCATGGACGCGCTGCCGGAGGCAGACCAGAAGGCGGCGGTGGTGCGAACGATGTTCGACCGCATCGCGCCTTCCTACGACCGCATGAACCGGATCATCACGCTGGGCTTCGACCAGCGCTGGCGGCGCTCGCTCATCGACGCGCTAGGCGTGGACGCATCCGACACCGTGCTCGACCTGGCCTGCGGGACGGGAGACTTCGCCGTGATGGCGCGGGAGCGGGGAGCGCGCGTCATCGGGCTCGACTTCGCGGGGGCGATGCTGACGGCGGCTCGCCGGCGTTGCCCCGAGACAGTCGCGCTCGTGCGGGGGGACGCACTGCGCCTTCCGCTTACGGCCGACAGCGTGTCGGTGGCAGTGGCGGGGTTCGCGCTGCGCAACTTCGTCGCGATCCCGCCCGTGCTGGAGGAACTGGCGCGCGTGCTGCGTCCGGGGGGCCGGGTGGGGCTGCTGGAGGTGGACGAGCCGCGTTCGGGGCTGCTGCGGCTTGGGCACGGGGTGTATTTCCAGCGAGTCGTGCCGGCCATCGGGGCGCTGCTGAGCGACGGGAGCGCCTACCGCTACCTGCCAGCCTCGGCAGCATACCTCCCGGAAGGGGAGGGGCTGCGTGACATGCTCGCCGAGGCGGGTTTCACGAGCATCGAGAAGCGCCGCCACCTGGGCGGGGCGGCGCAGTCGATCATGGCGGTGCGGGCATGAGCGCCGAGCGGGCGCTGCCCGCGCCGGGCAGCTTCGCGGCGTGGGTGGCAGCGGCGCGACCGCCGACGCTCACGGCGGCGGTGACGCCGGTGCTGGTCGGGACGGGGGCGGCGATCGGCGACGACGTGTTCTCGGTGGGGCCGATGATCGCGGCGCTCTTCGGGGCGATCTGCCTGCAGATCGGTGCGAACTTCGCGAACGACGTGTTCGACTTCGAACGCGGCGCCGACGCGGGCGACCGGCTCGGCCCGCCGCGGGCGACGCAGACAGGTCTGCTGACGCCCATGCAGATGAAAGTGGGGATGTGGGCGGCGTTCCTGCTGGCGTTCCTCGCGGGCATCTACCTGGTCGTGGTGGCGGGGTGGATCGTGGTCGTGATTGGGCTGGCGAGCATCGTGGCCGGACTTATCTACACGGGGGGGCCGTGGCCGGTGGGGTACCACGCCCTCGGCGACGCGTTTACGTTCGGGTTCTTCGGGATGGTGGCGGTGGTGGGCACGTACTTCGTGCAGGCGGAGGCGGCGCCGGGGCTGGTGTGGCTGGCGGCGGTGCCGGTCGGGTGCACCGTGACGGCGATCCTCGTGGCGAACAACCTGCGCGACATCGACACGGACCGGGCAGCGGGGAAGACGACGCTGGCGGTGGTGCTGGGGGAGCGGGGGACGCGCGCCTGGTACCTCGTGCTGATGCTGGCGGCCTACGGCGTCGCGATCGCGCTCTGGCCCGTGACGCGTGTCGAGCCGTGGGCGCTGCTGGTGCTCGCGAGCCTGCCGTTCGCGCTGGCGCCGCTGCGGGCGGTGGCGGGCGGGACGGTGGGGCGGGCCCTGAACGCCACGCTCGTGCAGACGGCGCGGCTGCACCTCCTATTCGGGGTGCTGCTGGCGCTGGCCCTGACGGACTGGCTCCCGGCCTAGCGGCCCAGGATCTCGTCGGCGTAGGTCGTCGTGATGTGGCCCTCGGCCTCGAGTTTCGCGTACTCCTCGTCGCTGACGCCGAGCAGTTCGCGGTAGACGTAGTCGTTGTGCTCACCGAGGAGGGCGGGGGCGGTGCGAATAGTCACGTCGGAGCGGGAGAAAGTGAAGGACGGGGCGGGGAACTCGGTGGAGGGATAGTCCTCGGTGGCGTCGAGCCGCTGGAAGGCGGGCGACTGGACGGCGTGCGGGTCCTCCGTCACGTCCTTCGCACTGAGGACGGGCCCGGCGGTGACGCCAACCTCCTGCAGCTCCCGGAACAGCTCGCCGAGGTCGCGAGCGGCGATCAAGGCGGCGAGCTCCTCCTCGATGGCGTCCTCGGCGGCACGGCGACCTTCGGTTGTGGCCAGCTCAGGCGCCGTCGCCCAGGCGGGGCGGCCGAGGTAGTCGACGAGCGCCGCCCATTCGGCGTCGCTGCGGCAGCTGAGAGCCAGCCACTGCTCCTCGCCACGGGCGGCGAAAACGCCGTTGGGGGCGAAGCCCTCGGTGCTGCGGTTGCCGATCGAGCCGGCGGCGCGCCCGTTCCAGGCGGCGTCGAGGGCGGCCTGCGGGAACATCGAGGCGGAGCACTCGGCCTGGGCAAGCTCGATCGTCTGGCCTCGGCCCGTGCGGCGGCGGTGGCGGAGGGCGGCGAGCATGGCGAGGCCGCCGTGCATCCCCACGAAGAAGTCACCCGCGAAGGTCTGGATGTTCGTCTCGGGGGCGGAGTCGCGGTAGCCGCGCAGGATGGTCGAGCCGGCGACACCGTCGATGTGGGCGCCGTAGCCGCGGCCCTCGACGTAGGCGCCGGTGCGACCGTAGGCGGGCAGATGGAGGATGACGATGTCGGGGCGCGCGGCGCGGATGGCGTCGTCGTCGAGGCCGAGCTTCTCGAGGGTGCCGCGCGCGAGGTTCTCGGCGAGCACGTCGCTGATGGCGATGAGGCTCTTCACGACGGCGAGCCCCTCGGGGCGGCGGCTATCGACCGTGAACGAGCGCTTGTTGCGGATGACGTGGATGAAGGCGGGGCTGTTGTTCCAGGGCCGGGGGCCGGGGTCGTTGTTCGGGTGGCCGGCCATCCAGGGCGGGAGCATCTGGGCGACGGGGGCGGGGAGGACGGGAGCGGCGGCGCGGGTAGCGGGGTTCCAGACGTACGGGTTCTCGACCTTGATGCAGTCGGCGCCGAGGTCGGCGAGGTACATGGTGGCGGTCTGGCCGGCCCAGACGCAGGCGAAGTCGCAGACGCGGACGCCTTCGAGGGGGAGGTAGGCGCTCATGCGATGGCCTCCGCGCGCCGGAGCGTATCGATGGCGGCTTCGTCGTAGCCGAGCTCCCCGAGGATGGCGTTCGTGTGCTCGCCGAGGGTAGGGGCGGCCTTGCGGATCGCCCAGGGCGTCTCGCTGAGCGTGTAGGGCCGGCCCAGCATGGGGAAGCGGCCCAGCGTCTCGTGCTCGACCTCGGTCCAGAGGCCGCGCTCGCGGAAGACGGGATCCTCGTACAGGTCGGCAGCGGTGAAGAGGGGCGCGAGGATGGCGTGGGCGTCGCGGGCGGCCTCCCAGACCTCCGCGCGGGTGCGCTGGATGAGCCACGGGTAGAGGGCTACATCGACCTCCTCTCGGGCCTCCTCGGAGTTCATGTAGCGGGGATCGTTCCACTTCGGGTCCTTGAAGTCGGGGCGGTCGATCATCTCGGCGAAACGGTGCCAGTAGGGGCCGGCCGACGCGGTCATCTCGACGTAGCCGTCGGCGCAGGGGAAGACGCCGACGACGCCCGCTCCGGTCGAGGGGCCGGCCACTACCGGTTTGGAGTTGATCCGCCCGGAGAAGCGGTAGGCCATGATGGCCGAGCTTCGCCGGTCGACGCTGTTGAGCTGGACGTCGAAGAGGGAGACGTCGACACGCTGGGTGACGTCGTGCACTTCGGTCGCGTAGACGGCGCCGAGGGCGCCGATGGCGGCCATCGCGCCGCACTGGATCAGGGAGGCGGTACCGCCCATCTTGAGCGGCTCGCGGCCGACGGAACCGTGCGAGAACATCTCCCCGCCCATGGCGAAGAGCACCGTCTCGGAGAGGGCGTAGTCGCGGTAGGGGCCTTCCCAGCCGAAGTTCGTCAGCGAGAGCACGTTCACGTCCGCGACTTCGCGGAGGGCGTCGGGCGTCAGCTTGAGGCGTTCGGCGACGGCGGGCGGGTAGCTGGTAACGGCGACGTCGACGTTCGGGAGGAGGCGTTCGAGCACCTCGCGCCCGCCCTCCGACTTCAGGTCG
Organism: Dehalococcoidia bacterium; assembly: GCA_022827945.1. Lineage (GTDB taxonomy): Bacteria > Chloroflexota > Dehalococcoidia > Tepidiformales > Tepidiformaceae > UBA2991. Next base: position 25,729 of record JAJEIT010000025.1, read on the forward strand.
AGGACGATGGACTCCTTGTTGGTGTTGAGGAACTGGTAGCTGCCGCTGCGCTCGATGCCGGGCTCGTCGTTCAGCCAGGGACCGAAACCACGGATGGGGTCGCCCCCCGGACGCTCGACCTTGATGACGCGGGCGCCGAGGTCGGCGAGGAGCTTGGTGGAATACGGTCCGGCGATGTGCGCCGTCAGGTCGAGGACGGTGATGCCGTCGAGGGCGGCGGGGCTGGCGGCGTCGGTCGTCACGTTCGGCGGGTGCTCCTACAGGATGCGATAGTCGTGGGGTCGCCAGCCCGCCTCGTAGTAGGGCGCGACGTTGGCGCCGGGCGCGATGACGGCGTCGATGCGCTCGCGGTCCTCTTCGGTGATGACGACATCGCCCGCGCCGAGGTTGTCCTCGAGCTGTTCGAGCGTGCGCGGACCGATGATGGGGCTGGTCACGCCGGGCTGCTGCTCGCACCAGGCGACCGCAAGCTGGGAGAGCGTGCAGCCCTTGTCGGCGGCGATCGGTTCGAGGCCCTCGATGACGTCGTAGACGCCATCGGTGAGGCGGCGGCGCTGCTGCTCGTTGAGGGCGTAGCGGCCGTCCTCGGGGAGGGGTTCGCCTCGGCGGTAGCGACCGGCGAGCAGGCCGCCGCCGATGGGTCCCCAGGGGATGACGCCGATGCCGAAGGTCTGAGTCATGGGCAGGAGCTCACGCTCGGCGCGGCGGTCGAGGAGGTTGTACGGCGGCTGCTCGCAGACGACGCGGTTCAGCCCGAGCTCCTTCGCCACCCAGAGGGACTCAACGATCTCCCAGGAGGCGAAGGTGCTGGTGCCGATGTAGCGCACCTTGCCGGCGCGCACGAGGTCGTCGAGGGCGCGCAAGGTCTCGTCGATGG
>JAJEIT010000045.1 GCA_022827945.1 Dehalococcoidia bacterium
CCTCACGCGCGAGCTCCGTATCGATCGAGGGACCAACCACGGCGTCGCCGAGGGCAATCCCGTCCTTTCCGTGCAGGGAACGCTCATCGGGACCGTGACCGAGGCCCTCCCTTCGAGCTCGTTTGTCCGCCTCCTTACCGACAGCCGCAGCAGTGTCGCCGCGCAGGTCCGCGGAAGCCCTGCAGACGGCATCGCCAAGGGAAACGGCGGCGCCCTCAACTTCGAGCTCGTGGAAGGCGATGTGACCATCGGTGACACCATCGTCACCTCCGGCCTCGGAGGCGCGTATCCCCCCGACGTCCCCATCGGCGAGGTCACCGATATCCTCGGCGATTCGCAGGATCCATTCCCCACCGTCCGCCTCCAGACCACGGTCCGCATCTCGACCACTCGCACCGTCCTCGTGATGACAAGCTTCACGCCCGCGCGTTTCCAGGTGAGTGAGTGATGCGTGTCCTCCTCACCGTCGTGCTCTTGCTGGCAACGGTGCTCGCGCAGGTTGCGATCGCTCCGCTCTTCCCCCTCCTCGGCGCCGTCGCCGAGCTGCCGGTCGTCGTGCTGCTGCTGCTGGCCGTCTTCGCCGGGCCCTACGCCGTCATGATCGGCCTGCCCATCCTCGTCCTGTTCCTTGGCTTCTCCACGAATGTGGAGTTCGAGTGGCTCGTGGTCGCCTACCTGCCCCTCCTGCCCTGCGCCGCCTGGATCCAGCGCCACCGGGCCATCCCCCAGACCCCGTACGCGCTCGTGCTCGTCATGGTGGTCGCCGCCGGCATCTGGGCGCGGGCGGTCTTCTCGGCCGTGGCGGTGGCTTCCGGCGCCGGCCTCACCGTCGGCCCCGTCGTGACCGACATCCTCCTCACCGGCGCCGTCCTTGATGCGGCCGTCGTTTCGGTCGTCTACGCCCTCTGCCGGTGGGTGGGTTGGCCGGTGCGCTCGCTCGACCTCGAACAGGCAGGGTTCTGAGCCGTGAGCGCTATCGGAGACCGGCGTGTCGACCCCGGCCTGAGCCGCAACCGTCCCCACGGCAACGTCGGCGTCCTGCGCATCGCCGTCGTCGTCCTCTTCCTCGTCCTTGGCGCCCGCCTCGTGCAGATGCAAATCGTCGACGGCGCCGAGTACGCCGAGCGCTCGGAGCTGAACCGCATCATCGTCGAGAGCGTTTCCCCCACCCGCGGCCTCATCTTCGACCGTAACGGGCAGCCCCTCGTCCAGAACAGCGGCTCGTTCACCGCGCTCATCACGCCCGGCTTCCTCCCCGAGGAGCCCGGGAGCCGCTATCGCCTCTACCTGTACCTCGAGGACTTGCTCGGCATCCCCGCGCTCCAGATCGAGGAAGCGGTTACCGCCGCTGAGGAGCGCGGCCAGCGCGACCTTCCCCTTCCCATCGCCCGCGCCCTCGATCGGGAGACCGCCCTCATGCTCGAGCAGGTCGCTGCCGACCTTCCCGGGGTCACGCTCTCCGTCGAGCCGCGGCGGGTCTATCCCGGTGGGCCCGAGTTCAGCCACATCCTCGGGTATGTCGGTCCCCAGTCGCCGGACGAATGGCGCGTGCTCCAGGAAGACGGCTACGCCTTCAACGAGGTCGTCGGCAAGGTCGGCGTCGAGGCCCGCTACGAGTCCGCCCTGCGCGGGAACCCGGGCACCTCCATTACCGAGGTCGACGCACAGGGCGATCTCATCACCACCATCGAACACACCGACCCCGAAGGGGGCCGCAGCATCCTCCTCTCGATCGACTCCGACCTGCAGCGCTACGTGTACGACCTCCTCACCAACACGATGGGCGAGGCGACCACCGCCGCCGCGGTCGTCATGAGTCCCGTCACCGGCGAGATCTACGCCATCGTCTCGGTCCCCACCTACGACAACAACATCTTCTCCCTGCCCGACCCGGGCGAGGAGTACCAGGCCCTTCTGGACGATCCCCGCATACCACTCCTCCATCAGGCTCTCAGCCCCGTGGCCCCCGGCTCGACGTTCAAGATCATCACCGCCGCTGCCGCCCTCCAGGAGGGCAACATCACCCGCTACACCAGTCGCGACGTCGACAGCAGCGTGCTCGAGTTCATCGGCGAAGACGGCCAGCCGTACTACTTCTACGACTGGCGCGTCCACGGCGAGATCGACCTCGTTGGGGCCATCTCCTGGTCGTCCAACATCTACTTCTACATGGCCTCTTGCGGGATTCCCCAGGAGGGAATCGTGGGACTCGGGGCGAACACCGAGCAGTCCGCCATCGTCCTCGGCTACTACGCCCGCAGCTTCGGACTCGGCCAGGTCACCGGACTCGATATCGCCAGCACGGAGTCCCCGGGCGTCATCCCCAGCCCCGAGTGGAAGCGGCGCGTCCGCAGCGGGCCCCTCTTCAACCCCGAGGACCGCGACTGGTACCTCGCCGACACCTGCTTCATGGGCATCGGCCAGGGCGACGTCACCGCCACGCCCCTGCAGATGGCCGTCGCCACCGCCGCCATCGCCAACGGCGGCTACCTCCTCGAGCCCTATGTGACGCGCCAGATCCTCGGCCCCGATGGCACGCTCCTCTCCACAACGGAGCCGTCGCGGGAGCGCGTACCGGTCGATGAGGAGCACCTCGCCGTCATCCGCCAGGGGATGCGCCAGTCCGTCATCGACGGCGCGGCCCGCCTCGCGGCGCTTCCCGACACCCTCGTCGCGGGCAAGACCGGAACCGCCGAGTTCATCGACCCCGAGGACGGTATCACCAAGGAGCGAGCCTGGTTCACCGGCTTCGCCCCCTACAGCGCCCCACAGGTCGTCGTGACCGTCTTCTACGACCTCGGCGTCGGCGGCACCAAGGCCGCCCCCGTCGCCGCCGACATCATGGGCTACTTCCTGGAGAACGTGGAACCATGAGCCGGTTCGGGGTCGAAGGGTCACTCCGCGCCTGGGACCGCTTCGATGCGATCCTTGCCCTCACCGCGCTCGCGCTCGTCGGGTACGGCCTCGTGCTCATCTACAGCGGCAGCCTCGGGTCCTACGACGGCCCCACCGCCAGCCTCGAGAACCCCGTCGTCCGGCAGGGCATTTTCGCCCTTATCGCCATCGGCGCGATGTTCGTCATCTCGCGCTTCGACTACCACGTGCTCCTGCACTACGCCTGGTGGCTCTACGGCGCTTCCATCCTCCTCCTGCTCGTCCTCATCCCCATCGGCCAGACCGACTTCGGCTCGACGCGCTGGTTCGCGCTCGGCCCGATCCAGTTCCAACCCTCCGAGTTCGCCAAGATCGCCACCATCCTCCTGCTCGCCCGCTTCCTCAGCGAGCAAGGGGGCGATGCCCGCGATCTACGCGTGCTCGGCGGCTCGCTCGCCATCACCGCGCCTGTCCTGCTGCTCGTCTTCATCCAGCCCGACCTCGGCACGACCATCATCTTCGCGGCCATCTGGCTCGGGATGGTCGTAGTCGCAGGCATCCAGCGCCGTCACATGCTCTTCTTCGGCGCCGTCTTCCTCGCCGTCCTCCCCTTCCTCTGGACCTTCACCGTGGCCGACTACCAGATCGAACGCATCTCCGTGCTCCTCGACGCGGAAGAGGATCCGCTCGATGCCGGCTACAACCCTATCCAGTCGCAGATCGCCGTCGGTTCGGGACAGCTCCTGGGCAAGGGCCTCACGAACGGGGAGCAGACCCAGCTCGACTTCCTCAAGGTGAAGACCAAGGACTTCATCTTCAGCGTCCTCGGAGAGGAGCTCGGCTTCGTCGGCGCGATGGCTCTCTTCGCCCTGTTCATCCTGTTATTGATGCGAGGGATACGCGCTGCCCAGATCGCAGGCGACATCCCCGGCCAGCTGATAGCCGCGGGCATCGTGATCACGATCCTCATGCAGGCCTATATCAACATCGCCGTCAACCTCAGCATCTTCCCCGTCACCGGCCTCCCTCTGCCCTTCGTGAGCCAGGGCGGAAGCTCCCTCCTCACGCTCTTCCTCGGCCTCGGCATCATCCAGAGCATCGTCATGCGCCACCGCGCCTACCGCCAGTTCTGATCTTTCGGACCGGAGCCAGCTGTTCCCAATCGAGCGGTTCTCGCCGCGAGGGGGCATGCGTCGCGACCCGGCGACCGGGGAACGGGTACCCTGCCGCCACTTGCCCTGACGGAGGACCGCATGTCGAGCCAGGAGAACCCCCCAACCCAGTCCGAGGTGCTCGGCTACTTCGACTCGCTCTCCAACTGGGGCCGCTGGGGACCCGACGACCAGCTCGGCGCCCTCAACTACATCACACCCGAGAAGCGCCGGGCGGCAGGCGCCCTCATCCGGGAGGGCGTCGCGGTCTCCTGCGCCTGGGATATCGAGACCACGCCCCGCCCGGACCACATGTTCGGCGTGCCCCAGCGCTACATGGTCGCCAGCGGCAAGGATCCCCTCGAATTCGGCCGCGGCGGCTCTGCCCTCGAGGTGATGAGCTTCGCCTTCCATGGCGCCACCATCACCCACCTCGACGGGCTCAGCCACATCTTCTGGGACGGCAAGATGTACAACGGCAGGCCCGCCGATCTGGTCACCGCCCAGAAGGGCGCCGAGGAGTACGCCGTCACCGCCCTGGGCGACGGCATCGTCACGCGTGGTGTCCTCATGGACATCCCCGCCCTCGACGGGCGCCCCTGGCTGGACCCCGGCGAGGGCGTCTTCCCCGAGCACCTCGAGGCTGCCGAACAGCGGCAGGGCGTGCGTGTCGGAACGGGGGACATCGTCCTCCTCCGCACCGGCAAAGGGCGCCGCCAGCGGGAACAGCCGGAGGGCCCGTCCGCCGCGGGCGGCTGGCACGTCGCTGCCCTGCCCTGGCTGCACGAACGCGAGGTCGCCGTCATCGGCGCCGACAGCGCCCAGGAAGCCGGATCGCCCGGCTACGAGGCCCTGCCCGTGCCCGTTCACTTCATCGGCATCGTCGCCATGGGCCTCCACCTCATCGACAACTGCGACCTCGAGGGCCTCGCCCAGACCTGCGAACGCCTCAACCGCTGGGAGTTCTTCCTCAGCATCCAGCCGCTGCGCCTCGAAGGCGGCACCGGCAGCGCCGTCAACCCGGTGGCGGTGTTCTGAGGTCCTGTCCCGGCGGAGGCGTCAGCGACTCGCGTTCGCTGGCTTGAACGTGACGTGCAGGTCGACCAGGCCGAACATCCGGCCGGGGATGTGGCGGTAGGTGTTCTTCTCCTCGTCGAGGCCAATCGACTCGAAACGATCGAGCCAGCCGTGCACGGCGAGGTTCTGCTCCAGCCGGGAGAGGCCCGCGCCGGGACAGTTGCGGGGACCCTGCGAGAAGGTGAGGTGCCGACCCGGGTTCGGGCGAGCCAGGTCGATGCTGTCGGCCTGCGGGAACGCCTCTTCGTCCCGGTTCCCGGCTCCGTAGCGCACGTGCAGGAGTGAGCCCGCCGGGATCTTCACCCCCTGGAACTCGACGTCCCGTGCGACCAGACGGCTTGAGCTGCCCTGGGTCGGGGCGTACACGCGCAGCGCTTCTTCGACGAAGAAGCGCACCTTGCTGCGGTCGCGCTTGAGCTCCGCCCAGACCGCGGGGTTCTGGGCCAGGAGCAGCCACTCGGACGTCAGCGCGAACTGCGTCGTCTCGTTGCCCCCGATGTGCATCCCAAAGGCCACCGACACGATCTCGGCGTCTGTCAGCTTGCGCCCCTCGTAGTCGACCTGGGTGAGGAAGGTGAGCATGTCGTTCCCGGGATTGCGCCGCTTCTCGTCCGCCTGCTCCTTCAGGTACTGCTGGAACTCGACCAGGGCTTGCGCGTTCTCGACCTCCTCCGCGGGCGGGAGTTCGTCCTTGTGGTTGATGAAGTAGACGAAGCGGCGGACCTGCGCCTCCTCGAACGCCTTGAGCTTCGGCATGTCCTCCAGCGGCAGTCCGAGAGTCGTGGTGATCACCCGCTGTGGGAGCGGCTGGGCGAACTCGGTCACCAGCTCTGCCCCGGTCCGGTGCTCCCAGCCCTCAAGCAGCGTGTCGACCTGCGCCCGGATCATGTCCGCGTGCTGGTCGGCGCCGACGGGTCCGACCCACGGATCGGTGAGCTGCAGGCGGTGCTGCTTGTGCGATTCAAGGTCGGGGCGCAGTGACTCCCGCGCGTCGGCTGGCGTGCCGTACCCGGTGTCGCGGAAGATCTCCGTGGCCTCGTCGCTCGCCTGTCGCAGCTGGGACGGCGGGAACGCCTCCGGGTCCCGGATGATGCGGGAGATGTCCGCGTACTTGGTGATCACGTAGGCGTCGGTGCCGGGGGTCTTGCCCCCTCCCGGAATCCGGAGCACGGGGGACTGCTGGTGCAGCAGGGAGTAGGAGTCGTACCAGTGCTCCTGCGATCCGGGGGCGAAGAGGTCGACCTCTTCGACCCTCATCGGGCACGCCATCTCGGCGTTCAGCATCTTCTGGTCGTGTGCTGAAGCGGTGGTCATGGCTCAGAACTCCCCCCGCCGGGTTCGCCGACCGTTCCAGCTAATCCCGATCGCAACCGGCGTACGGTCCATTCTATGCCTCCCGGGAGCGACCCAAGCGGACGGGGCAGCGCCGGAGCGCCCCGAAATGGCGCACACTGTGCGGAGTTCAGGAGCCCTGAGGGGACGAACACCACGGTCCTCTGCCGCAGGGCGCGAACGGACGGAGGAAGCCATGTCGCTGACCACGTCTTCAGCTCAGGGGTCCACCCCGGACGACGCCATCATCGACGCGAGCGACTTCGACTCGCCCGGCTTCCTCGCAGACCCCCATCCCCTCTACCGCCGGCTGCGCGCGCATCACCCCGTCTACCACGACCGCCTCCACAACCAGTGGCACGTCACACGCTACTGGGATCTCGTCGAGGTCTTCCGGGACGAGGAGGCTTTCGGCACCCGCCCCCACAGCTACGAAACCGACGGGGTGCTCGGGCCGACGATGCTGAGCCTCGGCGGCGCCGAGCATGCCGCCCAGCGCAACCTCGTCGGCGATGCCCTCGTCGGGAAGAAGCTCGACGCGTTCACGCCCATCGTCCGCGACGTGGCCCGCTCGCTGGTCGAGACCTTCGCTGGCCGCGGCCACGTCAACCTCACGCAGGAGTTCACGAGCCAGCTCCCGATCCGCGTGATCATGACGATGCTCGGCCTGCCCATGGACGACTTCGCCCTGTTCCAGCGCTGGTACCGGCAGTTCATGATGGGCATGGGCTGGGCCGACGACACCCGGGCCGTCGCGCTTGAGGCCCGCGCCGAGTACGAGGAGTACATGACGCCATTCCTCGAGGTGCGGCGCGGCAACCTCGGCGACGACCTGACCTCACGCCTCATCCGCGAGGGTGTCCCCGACCCGGCGATCAAGACCTTCGTCTCGCTCCTCCTCTCCGGCGGCGGCGAAACAACCGACAAGGCCATGGGGAACATGTGGTGGAACGTACTCCGGGAGCCCGAACTCGTGGCCCGGCTCGAGGCCGACCACTCCCTCCTGGACGCCTACTTCAGCGAGACGATGCGCCACTCCCCGCCCGTTCACCGGGAGGACCGGGGCGCCACGCGCGACGTCGAGTTGGCGGGCGTCGAGATTCCGTACGGGGCTGTCGTGCGGTGCTGGCTCGCCTCGGGCAACCGCGATGAGACCGTGTTCGGGGACCCCGACCGGTTCGACCCGTTCCGGGGCGACCTCTACTCCGAACGGGACCTGCGTGCCGGCTACTTCCGGGACGGCCTCTTCGGCCACCTCGGCTTCGGCCTGGGCCGGCACTTCTGCATCGGCTACCAGCTCGCCCGGCGGGAGGCGGTCGTCGGAGCCCAGGAGCTGCTCAGGGTCATGAAGTCGCCGCGCCTCTCGAGCGAGCAGATGGATGTCATCAAGGCGCGCAAGCGCGACGGCAGCATCCGTTCGGTGGCCGACCTGCACGTCGATTTCGACCCACGCTGACGCTGCCCGCGAACAGGGCATCGCGGAGGTTGCCGAGAATGGCCCGCGAGGCGCCGTAGCGGGCTGATGGCGAGCGGGTGGGGCAGCCCCGCTGACTCGCGGCCGAGTGCTCCAACAGGCTCTTGCACCCCGTGCGAACATAGTCCAGTATTGCGTCTCACCTATTGAAGAAACTTAGGTGATACTAATTCCCGCCGGGATGTGACTGTGTCAACCACTCAAGCCACGCGCCCTACTGCACTCATCAGGCGGGCCTGGATTCCCCTCACCCTGCTGCTCGTCCTCGTGGTGGGCGCTGTCGTCGCCATGGGCTGCTCCGATGGCGATGAGACGATCACCGTCTATTCCGGACGTAGCCAGAACCTCATTGGCCCGCTGCTCGAGCGGTTCGCCGAAGAAACCGGCATCGATGTCCAGGTGCGCTACGGCGGCTCCACCGACCTCGCCCTGCTCCTCCAGGAAGAAGGCGCCCGGACTCCCGCCGACGTGTTCATCTCCAGGAGCCCGGGTCCGATCGGTTTCCTCGCCGAGCGAGACTTGCTGGCCGAATTGGACGACGAAGTCCTCGGGCTCGCCCCCTCCAGCCCTTCCGGCTACTGGGTCGCACTGACGGGACGGCAGCGCGTGCTCGTCTACAACAAGAACCTCTTCGACCCGGCCGATCTCCCCACGTCCATCTACGAGCTCACCGAGGAAGAGTGGCTCGGGCGCGTAGCCCTGGCGCCAACCAACGGCTCCTTCCAGGACTTTTTCACTCTCTTCCGGCTGTCGGACGGTGATGACGTCGCTCTCGCCTGGCTGACGGCGCTTCACGACGGCGGAGCGCCCGTCTACCCCAACAACGTCTCAATCGTGCAGGCCGTCGCCCGTGGCGAGATCGAGATGGGGCTCGTCAACCACTACTACAACCTGCGTATCCAGGTGGAGGATCGCTCAACTCCCAGCGAGAACCACCGCTTCCGGGATGGCGACCCCGGCGGTGTGACCATCGCCACCGCCATCGGCGCCACCGCTTCCGGCGACAAGGACGTCGCCCAGCGGCTTATCCGCTTCCTTACGAGCAAGGTCGCGCAGGAGTACTTCGGTCAGGCGAATTTCGAGTACCCGCTCGCCACGGGAGTCGAGCTTGAAGGCGTGAACGCCCGGCCGCCCGGGCCGGTGGATCTCGGTGAGTTCGACCGACTCGGCACCAGCCTCGAGCGGACCATCGACCTCATCCGCGAGGCCGGCTTCGAGCCATAGGCAGACGCGGAGGGGAGAGAATCGGTGCGCCTCTGCATCTGTCACGCCGTGAAGCGCATCCCCACTTGAGGGCCTTCCCAACCTCCAGCGCATCGAAGTCCTCAAGATCGGCCAGAGCGTGCTCGAGCACCTCTGCACACCCACCCGGTAGCGCGCTGGAGGCCGGTACCGTGGCGGCACTGCGCGTACACGAGTGCCTCTCGGAGGCAGCAACCCATCGAGGCCTCCGGGGGTTCGCGCCCGCACCTTTTCAGGGGGGCTGGCTGCCGAGCAGGGATTCGAACCCCGACCAAAGGCTCCAAAGGCCCGTGTGCTACCGTTACACCACTCGGCAGAGCGCGGGTGCCAGAGGCTGGTGCCGAAGGCCGGACTCGAACCGGCACGGGCTTAACGCCCAACGGTGTTTGAGACCGTCGCGTCTGCCAATTCCGCCACTTCGGCTGCTGCTGACCGTAGACCCGCGTCGCGCGCGCGGTCAAGGCGCGACCGCGTTGGACAGCGTGGAGCGGAAGACGAGGGTCGAACTCGCGACCTCCTCCTTGGCAAGGAGGCGCTCTACCACTGAGCTACTTCCGCGCGCCGACCGAGTATAGCAAAGGCCCCACGTACGGCCTGTGGCCTGCAACTTCACCCCTCGCGGCGCCAACTGCTCCGCAGGAGACGGTCCGAGCCGGCCCGGAAGATCAATCGCCGAGGCGGGAGGTGTAGCCCAGCGCCACCACGTCCTCGACGTACTGGCTGCGCCAGCCCGCGTCGGGAACGCGCACGTTGTGGTCGCGGAACCAGCGATGGATGCGGAGGTACTCTTCCTCCATCCGCGCCCGCCAGCCGTCCTCCTCCCGGAACGTGTCCGGGTCCACCTCTTCGAGCTTGCGCGACATGTCCGCGAACTCGACCTCCGCCTCTTCCTTCCAGTACGTCGACAGATAGTCGAGCGACTCCTCGAGGTTGCGGCGGCACTCGTCCAGCTGGACGCCCATCCAGCCCGCTTCGGTCATGAGCTGGCCGTTGACGCGATAGCGGCTCGCGCACGGCTCGCAGACCACCACCAGCTTGCGTGCGTCGCAATCCGACTTGTCCGTGCAGTCCTGGCACCGCGCCGCAAACTCCGCCGCCTCCGTGCTGCGCGTGTAGCCCACAATCATCTCGTCGCCGAGCGCCTCGCAGGCCTGACAGGCGAGCGTGCCCGCCAGGATCTCGTTAATCGTCTTGTCCCAATCCACCGACATCAGCGCCCTCTACCCCCGGGAGTCCTTCGCGAGCCTATTCGGCAGTATACCAACCGGCCTGTCCCGGCATTTCCTCGATGCCCACCGTCAGCCGCTTGATGTTGGACGCTCCGTGCTCGGCCAGCGCCGCCCGCAGGCGCACCGCGAACCACTCCGCCAGCCGCTCAGCCGTCGAGTTGTCGATGGGCAGCGCCGCTACGTCGGACCTTGGGAAGACGTACCGCCGATCCTTGTACGAAACCTCCCAGTCGTGCTCGCTCTCGGTGATCGTGAGGACGCGGCTCTCGAGCTGGAGCACGAACTTGTGGTCGAGCTCGTCCGCGATCGCCTTCGTCAGCCGCTTCAGATCGCCGAAGTCCCACACCCACGAGTCCTCCGTGAGGTCGCCCTCCACGTCGACCATTACGTCGTAGTTGTGGCCGTGCAGGGGTTCGCACTCCCCCAGGAAGGTGGCGAAGTGGGCGGCGGCGAAACGCAGCCGGTTGCGTTCGACGGAAACGCGGCGGGTGACGGTCATGGTGCGGCCTCCGGGTGGCGATCGCCCCCGATCGTCGCACCCTTGGGCCGCACATGCTCGCCGGACGGCCTACCCGCGGCCCAGGAGCCCTCCCGCGTCCATTGCGAAGATGCCCTGCATGTCCCGGTTGATGCGGAGCTGCAGGTAGGCGCGAAGTTTCCGGATGTGGTCCGGCGCCTCCTCCCAGCCCTCGCCGTCGAGCTTGTGCAGGTGGCCGATCGCCTCGGTCAGCAGTTCGCTCAGCTCGCCGTAGCTCTCGTTGATAGCCGCGAACGGCGGAATCTCCGGGAACTCCGGCGCCGCCGCCACGCGCTCGCCGATGGCGCGCAGCCCGTCGGCCGACTCCCCGCCGCGCGCGGCGGCTGCCTCGGCCGTCTCGGAGAGCACGCGCGCCATGCGCCCGCACTCGTCGGCCATCCACTGCTGCTCCACCGGCAGCCGCCGCTCAACCGAGAGCAGCATCTGCTGGATCATCTGCACCGTGACCCTGGCCGCGTTCGTCTGCAGCTCCGGCATGACGTCGCGGTCGAGGCTCTCGCGGATCAGCTCCAGCACCCGGGGCGAACTTGGATTCGTGAACATTGCTCCTACTCCTCCGCCTCGGGGTAGCCGAGGATCATGCAGTAGCCGGGCTGCGCCGAGACCAGCGGCTGCAGCATGTACGTGCTCAGGAAGTTCTGCGCCTCGCCGTCGAGGCCGCGCCGCACCGCGTCCAGGATCGGGGCCGCCAGGGCCGCGGACGAGAACACCTGGAAGAACCCGACGTCCTCTTCCGTGATGGGGATGCCGCTCAGCTTCGAGTAGTGCTGCAGGAACCCGCCGTCCGCCTTCACGCTGCCCGCCAGGTCGAAGCCGGTGATGCGCGAGAGCTGGTAGAGCCAGCCGATGTCCTCCCGCGGGTCGCCCACGTGCGCCGCCTCCCAGTCGATGACGCCCGTGATGCGCCCGTCCTCGTAGAGGAAGTTGGAGGGCTGGTAGTCGCCGTGGCACATCGCCAGCGGCACGGGTTTCGGCAGCTGGTTCGGAAGGCTCGCGTACATGTCGAAGAAGACCGGCAGCGGGTCGAATGCGATCTGCTTGTAGCTCTCCATGAAGAAGTCGATCGAGCTGGTCATGTACGACTCCCAGCTCGACGCATCGATTCCCACGCCCCGCGCATCCCGGAAGTCGCCCTCCGGGTCGAGCACGTCGAGCGAGGTCGCGTGCAGCTCGGCGATGCGCTCGCAGAAGTCCGTCGCCACGGCCTCCAGCTCGTCCTCGTTGCCGGGACCGAACAGGGGGGTCAGGTCCGCGGTTCCTCCAACCCGCTCGATCACCATCGCGGGGCGGTCGAGCGCCGCGCCTTCCGCGTCGAGGAAGTAGGGCGTCGCGACCGGGATGCCGGTCCGCTCCCCCACGCGCTGGGTGATCTGGAACTCCAGGCGCCGGTCCGTCGGCAGGATGTCCTGGTCGGGGGGCGGGTCGCGACGGATGATCAGGGGAAGCGTCTCCGTGCTCCCGCCGCTCTCGACGATGGCGTCGGCGCTGTACGTCTCCTGCGAGTAACCGCCCGCCAGCAGCTGGAAGTTCTCGACCCGCACCGAGTCGGCTTCCGGCCGCTCTTGCTGAATGAATCGCTCGAGCTGAGCCTCCATGGGTACCCTCCGCCGCGGAAGTTTACGGCGGCGTTCCCTTTGGCTCAGCCGACGATGGCGAGCCCCTCCCCGCGGAGGTCGTGGGCCGCGGCAATCCCTTGCCCCGAGACCAACGCGAGGCACGCCCGCCCCGTCCACCCGTCCCACGCCGCCAGCGGCTCGAAGGCGAGCCCCTCCGCCTCCAGCGCCTCCCCGAGCAGGTCCGGCGTGCGCGACTCCGCGTACAGCGAGCCGTCCGTGTCGAGCGCCCAGCGGGCCGCGTCGAGCGCGTCCTGCGGGTCGGCGCCCTGGCGCAGGACGGCGTCCAGTACCTGCACGTTCGTCTGCGGCTGGCGGTGCGCTCCCGGCGTCCCCCCGACGGCGACCAGATCCCCATCGCGCGGCCCCGACGCTTCTCCGGCGAGCGGCAGGTCGGGGATCGACGTGACGATGTAGTTGTGGAGCGTGTGCATGGGGCGCTTCCCGCCCGCCAGCTCGTTCGGATGCCCCTCCTCGAGGCTGAAGCCGCGCATCCGGTTGTTGAACACGACCCCCGTGCTCGCCGAGAGCACCCCGCTCCCCCAGGCCGAGAAGACCGACTGGATTAGCGAGACGGCGTTCCCTTCCCCGTCGATGGCGAGGAGCGCCGTCGTGTCGCCGTCGCCACCGCTCGCCACGCCCGCCTTTGCCGGCGCACCGCCCGCCCGCAGAAGCGCGGCCGCATCGAAGTCCGTGACACGCGGGTCCCCCGCCTCGGCGTCGACGGCGGCGAACGCTTCCCGCAGCGCCTCCACCTGCGCCCCCATTCCGTCCTGCGAGCGTGCAAGCCGCCGCAGCGCCAGCATGGTCACGAGCCCGCGCGAAGGCGGCGGCTGCGTGTGCACGAGCATTCCTCCGAACTCGACCGAGAGCGGCGTCACCCACTCGGCGGGCGCGCGCCAGTCGTCTGGCGTGAACGTGGCCCCCAACCCGTTCAGCGTCGCCAGGCAGGCATCCGCGATGGCCCCCTCATAGAACGCCGCCGCCCCGCCCTCACGCAACGTGGCGAGCGTCGCCGCGAGCTCCCTCTGCACGACGTGCTGCCCGCCGTCTCCCGCGACGTGCCCGAACGTCGCCTTGAACGCCCCTGCCGGATAGACCCGCTCCCTCCCTACCTGCACCGCCCGCGCCAGCGCCCGCGACGCCGGGAACCCTTCCCGCGCGATGCGCTCCGCATCCTCCAGGACCCGTGACCACGGCAGCTTGCCGTAGCGCTCATGCAGTGCCCCCCAGCCCGCCACGCACCCCGGCACCGTCACGGCGAGCGCGCCCGTGTCGGGGATGCCGCCCAGCTCCCGGTACGCCGCTGGGTTCGCGACTGCCGGCGCCGGCCCCGAGCTGTTCAGCGCCTCAACCCTGCCCGTCGCCGCGTCGTACACGGTGGCGAAGGAGTCGCCGCCGAGGTGGCTCATGAACGGCTGCGTGACGGTGAGCACGGCCGCCATCGCGACCGCTGCGTCGGCGGCGCTGCCGCCGTCGTGCAGCGCCCGCTGGCCGGCCGCTGCCGCCAGCGGGTGGTCGGCGATGACACACGCGCCCGAGCCTCGCAGCGCCCCGCGTCGGGGGCCGTCGCCCCCCGCGACCCCTTCGACGCCCTCGCGTCCGCCGCCCGCGGGCTGGTCCGTCATGTGCGCCCCCGCGGCTACCCTACGCCCCGCGCAGCAGCTTCAGGACCGCGTCCGCGTTGTCCGCGGCCTTCGCCCGCTTCCACACCTTCGTGAATGTGCCGTCCGGCCCGATCACGAACGTCGAGCGGGTCATGCCGATGCTCTTCCGCCCGTAGAGCGTCTTCTCGCCCCACGATCCGTATTCCGTGGAGACCCTCGCGTCCTCGTCCACCAGCAGCGGGAAGGGCAGGTCGTACTTCTCCCGGAACTTCGTGTGCGAGGCGGCGTTGTCCGTCGAGACGCCCAGGACCACCGCGCCCTCGGCCCCGATGTCCTCGTGGTTGTCGCGGAAGCCGCAGGCCTGCTTCGTGCAGCCGGGCGTGTTGTCCCTCGGGTAGAAGTAGAGCACTACGGTCTGGCCGCGGTAGTCCTGCAGGCGGTGGGTCTTCCCGTCCTGGTCCTGCAGCTCGAAGTCCGGGGCCGTGTCGCCCGCTTCCAACGTGATCGGCATCGCTTCCTCCTGTGTCGCCGCTCGCCTAGCGAATCACGCCGGAGACGCGCTCCGGGTGGATCCGCAGGATCACCCGCTGCTGCGCCTCCAGCCAGGCGGGCAGGTCCTCCGGCTCGGTGAACCCTGAGCCCTTGATATTCTCGAACACCAGGTGCGTGGCGTGCTCCAGCCCCTCGCGCTCGATATCGCACCGCCCTTCGACGGTCACAAAGTTGAACGGCGCCGCGTCGTTGAACACCGTGATCGTCACCCGCGGGTCGTTCTCCAGCGTCTTCACCTTCAGCGTGGGCGCGGTCGTGCTCACGACCAGCGTGTCGTCCTCGCGCGCGTACGCCACTACCGAGCTGCTCGGCTGCCCGCTCTTCCGCACCGTCGTGATGACGGCCCAGCGGTTCTCGCTCACGAACCGGTCGAACGCCTCCGTTCCAATCATCCGCGTCTCCTTCCGTCCGGCCTTGCCACCGGCTCGCCCTATTCTCGCGAACGCCGGGGCGGCGGTCACGCGCCCTGCCGCCGCCCTACAATGGCGACCGACCTCAGCACCGGAGTCCCCATGTCCGAGCTTCCCGCTTTCACCCTCACCGACGGCGACGGCCGCGAGCGCGCTTTCCCCTCCGGCCGCCCCTCCCTCCTCGCCTTCGTCAAGGAGGACTGCCCCACGTGCGGCCTCTCCATGCCGCTTATCCAGGCGGCGCACGAGGCCTTCGGCGACGCGGTCGATGTCCTCGCTATCGGCCAGGAAGCGGAAGGCAACGCCGTCCTCGTCGATCGCCACGGCCTCACCGCCCCCATGCTCGACGACAGCGCCCTGCACACCTCGTATGCCTACGATCTCGATACCGTCCCCACCCTCATCCTCACCGGCCCCGACGGCGCCGAGCAGAAGCGCTTCATCGGCTTTGGCCGTGACGACTGGCAGGACCTCTTCGGCGACCTCGCCGGGATTGCGGGCGTCGACGCCCCCGACCCGGGCTGGGACGAGTATCCCGACTCCCGCCCCGGCTGCGGCTCCCGCTCGGTCGAGCCCGGCATCGCCGAGCGGCTCGCCGCCGAGGCCGAGGGCAGCCCCCTCCGCGCCCGCCGCATCGACATCGGCGCCGGCGACGACCTGCACGAGTTCCTCTTCGACCAGGGGCTGACCGACGGCCTCCCCGTCGTGCCCCCCACCGCCGAGCGCGTCATGCGCATGCTCGAAGGCACCACCCGCGATGCCCAGGACGTTGTCGCCGTCGTCCCCCCGAACCTGGCCCCCGCGACTGTCGAGAAGGTCGCCATCAACGCCGTCATGGCCGGTTGCAAGCCCGAGTACCTGCCCGTTGTCATCACCGCCATTGAGGCGTGCGTGACCGAGGAGTTCAACGCCCACGGTGTCTGGGCCACGACGATGGGCGCCGCTCCCGCGATTGTCGTCAACGGACCCATCCGCCACCACATCGGCATGAACATGCGCCTCGGCGCCCTCGGCCAGGGGAACCGCGCGAACGCGGCCATCGGACGCGCCGTCCGCCTGGTCATGCGCAACGTCGGCGGCGCGAAGCCGGGCGGCACCGAGCGCTCCACCCTCGGCACACCCATGAAGTACACCCTCTCCTTCGCCGAGTGGGAGGAGCGCAGCCCCTGGGAGCCGATGCACGTCGAGAAGGGCTTCGACGCCGACGACAGCGTCGTCACGGTCTTCCCCGCCACCAGCGGACCCCAGCTCATGGTCGACCAGACGGCGCGCACCGCCCGCGCCCTCACCGGCATCCTCGGCCTGACGATGGCTGCTGTCGGTAACCCTCGCACGCCTACCGGCCACGTCCTCTTCGTCGTCTGCCCGGAGCACGCCGACACTATCTGGCGCGACCGCTGGAGCAAGCAGCAGGTCCGCGACTACATCCTCGAGGTCACGAGCATGCCCCTCCGCGACCGCCTCGCCACCCCCGACGCGGGCGGCATCGAGCCCTCCCAGTTCGGCCCCGACGGACCCACCGGGGAGCAGCTCGACAAGCTCTACTCGAAGTTCCGCGGTCCCGATTTCATCCACATGGTCGTGGCGGGCAGCGAGGCCGGGAAGTTCTCCGCCGTCCTCGGCGGCTGGGCGAGCTCGCCCGTCAGCCGCAAAATCGAAAACATCCCGTAACGAGCGGGACCCGTTTTCGCTGGCGCCTTCGCAAACCGCCGCCTACGCTGGATAGGCGGGTCGGAGCGACCGGCCCCGGAGAGGTGCCGCGATGAGTGGTGCGATTGGCCCCGGCAGCGAAGGCATGAACCTGGAGCACATCAAGACGTGCGTCCGTTGCGGTCTCCGCTACGACTGGCGACGGTCCTCCAGCGCTTCGCTCAAGATGACCTATTGCAGCCACCTCTGCGAAGCCGGCGACCTCGGCTTCACCCTTGAGGCCCTGCTCCACGCTCAACCGCCCGCCTCCACCGAGGTCGAGGCGGAGGCCTCGGAGCCCGAGACCGCCGCCATCTAGCCTGGCCGCGCATCCCGCCGCCCTACGTGACGAGCGGCGTGTCCTCCCGGTTCGCCCACTCGTACATCGAGCCGTCGTACACGCGCACGTCGTCGTAGCCCAGCAGCGTCAGGGCGAAGGCCGAGTGCGCCGCCCGGATGCCGCCCTGGCAGTACGTGATCGTGCTCGCTCCCGGCGCCACGCCCGCCTCCTCCAGCAGCCGCTGCATCTCCTCCGCGGGCAGGAAGCGGCGCGTGTCCGAGCGCTCGACGAGGTCCGTCCACTCGAGGTGCTTCGCCCCCGGAACGTGTCCGACCCGCTTGTTCCCCCGCGAGTTCGACCCGTCCCACTCCCCGTCGCTGCGAACGTCAAGCACCGTGCAGGAATCCGAGCCGTGCTCGGCGATCAGGTCCTCGGCGCTCGCATGCAGCGACGGAACCGTACGCGACTCGAAGGTGCGCGCCTCCGGGCGCGTCGCGTGAAACGTCACCGGCCGCCCTTCTGTCAGCCAGCGATGCCAGCCCCCGTTCAGGACCTTCGCCTTCGTGTGGCCGTAGTAGTTCAGCACCCACCAGAGGCGCGCCGCGACGAGCGCGTTGTTGTCGTCATACGTCACGACCGTCGTGTCCGCGTCGACCCCCAGGCCGCCCATGAGCGCGGCGAAGTCGTCCGGCGGCATGACGAACATGCCCGCGCCGCCTTCGCGCTCGCCCTGCTCCTTGATGTAGTAGTGAACGGGCAGGTGGACCGCCCCCGGGATGTGGGCGCGCCGGTACGCCTCCAGCGTGGCGCAGTCGATGATCCGCACCTGCGGGTCGTCCGCGTGTTCCGCCAGCCAGTCCGGCTCGGCGAGCAGCTCCGGTCGGGCGTACGGCATCGCTCACTCCTCGCGCTTCGAAGGTCTCGCAGAGGATAGGCCGGGCGCCCCCGCCCCGCTACGCCAGCAGGTGCTCCTCGAAGTACGACACCAGCCGCCGCTCCATGTACTCCAGCCCCGCGGCGTCGCGGGGCATGTGGCGCTCCTCCGGGAAGATCTGGATGTCGTACGGCTTCTGCGTCGCCGTCAGCGCTGTGATCAGCCGTGCCGTGTGCCGGAAATGCACGTTCTCGTCGACCATGCCGTGGACCAGCAGCAGCTTCCCGGACAGCCCCTCCACGTGCGTCGTCACCGCCCCCTCCCGGTACCCCTCCGGGTTGTCCTCGGGCGTCGACATGTACCGCTCCGTGTACCCTGTGTCGTACCCGTCCCAGTCGACCACCGGCGCCCCCGCGACGCCCACGCGGAACACCTCCGGCGCGCGCATCAGCGACATGCAGGTCATGTAGCCGCCGTAGCTCCACCCGTAGATGCCGACCCGCTCCGGGTCGGCGAGCCCCTCCGCGACCAGCTGCTCGACGGCCGCTACCTGGTCCTCAACCTCGATCGTGCCCATGCGCCGGTGCAGGTGCGCCTCGAACGCGAGCCCGCGGTTGGCGCTCCCGCGGTTGTCGACCGCGAGCACGGCGAACCCCGCCTGCGCGAGGTACTGCGCGCGCAGGTCGACCGTCAACGCCCAGTCGTCGAGGACGCGCTGGGCGTGCGGTCCCCCGTACACCGATACGACGAGCGGGTGCGGCCCCTCCCCCTCCGGCCGGTACAGCGCCCCGAACATGGGCGTGCCGTCCGCGGCCGCCATCACGCGCAGATCCGGGGGCCGTAGCCCCTGCCCCGAGGCGGTCAGCTCCGGCTCCTCGTGCAGCGTCGCGATCACCTCGCCCCCCTCTGTGCGACGTAGCGTCGTCACCGCCGCCTGCTCCCGCGACGAGAACGTGTCGACGAACGCCGTCCCGTCCGGCGCGACTGTGCATCCGTGTACGCCCGGCTCGGCCGTGAGGCGCTCCACGTCCCCGCCGTCCAGCCCCACCCGGTACAGGTGCCGCTCCACTGCCCCCTCCCGAGTCCCGCTGAAGAACACGGTCCGCCCCGCCTCGTCCACCTCCACGATGCGCGTCACGACCCACTCCCCCGAAGTCAGCTCGCGTGCCTCGCGCAGCTCCGCGTCGTACAGGTAGAGGTGGCGGAACCCCGTCCTCTCGCTCGACCACAGCAACTCGCCCGTTTCGAGGAAGCGAAAGTCCCCGAGGTTCAGCCAGGGCTCGCTTCGCTCCTCGAGCGTGCGCAGCACGGTTCCTGTTTCCGCGTCGAACAGGTGCAGACGTAGCTCCGTCTGCGCGCGGTTCAGGACCATTCCCGCCAGCACGCCGTCGGGCCGCCAGACGACGCGCGGCAGGTAGATGTCGTCCTCCTCGCCGAGGTCCATCCAGACCGGTTCCCCGCCCGCCGCCGCCACGACCCCCAGCCGCACCCGCGCGTTTGGCGCCCCCGCGAACGGGTAGCGATGGTGCTCCGTGTCGAGCGCGTCCTGCCCCTGGTGGACGATTGGGTAGTCGGGGATATGCCGCGCGTCGACCTCGACGAAGGCGATGCGCGAGCCGTCCGGAGACCACCAGAACCCGTCGGATTGCCCGAACTCTTCCTGCGCGATGAAGTCCGCCAGCCCGTTGGTGAAACCGTCCTCCGCGCCGCTCGTGAGATGTCGTGCCTCCCTGCCCCCGGATGGCATCGCAAACAGCTCCCCCTCCCGCACGAACGCGAGCTGTGTGCCGTCGCTGGTCAGCCGAGGCGTGATCGCCCCCTCCGCCCCCTCGATTGGCGTCGGCTGTCCATCCCCCACGATCAGCCGCGGGCCCTCGCCCCCCGGCAGCAGGATCGTGCGTTCCGGCGCCTTCGTGGCGAAGCGGTAGTCGGTCACACCCACGTCGCGGAGCCGTGCGCGCTCGCGGCGCAGCTCCTCCTCGCGTGAGATCGGCCCGCCCCCACCGGCCGGCCCCGCCAGCGGCCGCCGCTCCCCCGTCGCGACGTCATGCAGCCAGAGGCTCCGCACAAGTCCGCCGTCTTCGCTGGCGAGATACGTAATGCCGCTGCCGTCGGGCGTGAAGGACCAGCGCATCGGCCCGCCCATGCCCGGCCGCGGGTAGCGCGCTACCTGCTCGATAGAGATGCGCTCGTACGGGGCGGTCACGCCTGCAGCCCCTCCGCGCGCAGCCCCTCGATCGCTTTGAGCGCCTTCGGCGTCGCCGCCGACAGCACTTCCGCCTCCGCCTCCGTGACCAGCACGTCGTCCTCGATGCGGATGCCGCCGAAGTCCAGCATCCCGTCGACCCGCTCCCAGTCCACGTCGTCCCGGTATCGCTCGCGCAAGTCGGGGTCCTCCAGCAGCGCCCGGATGAAATAGATGCCCGGCTCGATGGTCACGACATAACCCGGCTGCAGGGGCAGGTCCGCCCGCAGGTAGCGCAGCGTCGGGCGGTCGCTCGGCAGGCGACCCTCAAGGCACCCGCCGGCGTCGTGCGTGGCCAGTCCCAGCATGTGCCCGAGCCCGTGAGGGAAGAACAGCGCCTGCGCGTCTCGCTCGACCAGCCCCTCCGCGTCACCCCGCAGCAGCCCCAGGTCGACGAGCCCCTCCGCGATCTCGACGCTCGCCGCCAGGTGCAAATCCTTGTACTCCACCCCAGGCCGCGCCCCCGCGATCGCGCGCTCCTGCACGCCCAGCACGAGCGCGTACAGGTCACGCTGCACGCCCTCGAATCGAGCTCCCACCGGATACGTCCGCGTCAAGTCGCTCGCGTAGCCGCCCACCTCCGCCCCCGCGTCGACCAGGATCAGCTCGCCCTCGCCGAGCTCGCGTGCGGTGGGAGCGAAGTGCAGGGTCGCGGCGTTCGGCCCGCCCCCCACGATCGACCCGTACGCCGTACGCTCCGCCCCAGCCCGGAAGAACTCGACCTCGATTTCGATCTGCAGCGCCCGCTCCGACATCCCCGCCCGCGCCTTGCGCAGCCCCGCCATGTGCCCCCGATGTGTCGCCGCCGCCGCCTCACGCATCAGCGCCAGCTCGCGCGGGTCCTTCGCCCGGCGCAACTCTGCGACGACCATGCGAAGCCGCTCGCTCTCCTCCTCGTCGGTCGCGAACTCCAGGCTGGCCCACGACTCCACCCCGTATTCCCCCGCCCGCAGCGTGATGTCGTCGTTGCCGATGACCGCCAGCGGCTCGCCCCGCCGCCGCTCCAGCCACCCCCCGAGCTCGGACGCGGGCTGCACACGCTCCACCCCCGACGCCTCCTCCACCGCCGCCAGCGACGGGCCGTCGCCCGTCCAGACTCGCTCCGCTGCCTCCGGCTGGGGCACGAACAGCGTCCACCCCTCGCCCGCTTCGAACGCCAGCACCCCGCCCGGCTGCCCCACCCCCGAAAGGTAACGGTGCTCCGGGTGCGCGTGGTACTCGTGGAACTGGTCCGTGCCCGCGACTGGCAGCATCAGCCCCGCCGGCACGAGCACGACGCCCCGGTCGAGGTTCCAGCGCTCCCCCGCGCGCTCCCGCCGCTGGCCGACGAGCGCAGCCGCTTCCTTCTGCTGCATGTCCGCAGTGTAGCGATCTCCCCTCGATCCCCGCCCGCGCGGGTGTACGCTGGACGTGACCTCCCCGATGCGGCAGGGGACTCCATGAACGCCCGCGCCACCAACCTCGCCCTCTTCTTTCTGCTTCTGCTGGAGCTGGTGTCCGGGCTCGCAAGCTTCCTGGTCGGCAGCCCCGAGGGTCGCTGGGTCTTCTGGCTGCACAGCGCCGGTGGGCTCTCGATCGTCGTCCTGCTCGTCTGGAAGTGGCGCATCGTCGTGCGCTCCTTCGCCCGCCGGGGCGCTGGTCTCTGGTCGCTCGCGCCCGCCCTCCTCGGAGTGCTCTTCCTGGGCATCCTGCTGACCGGCCTGTGGTGGCTCGTCGTCGGACGGGGGACCCTGCTCGTGCCCTGGTACGGAGAGATGCGGCCGCTCGTGCTGCACACCATCCTCGGCCTCGCGCTCGTGCCGTTCTTCGCCTTGCACGTCGTGTTGCGCTGGCCACGCCGCCCCGCTGCTGCCTTCGCGAGCCGCCGCGCCGTCCTGAGGCTCTTCGCCGTCGGAGGGGTGGGCTTCGCGCTCTCCCGGGGACTGGCTGCCGCCGCCCCCCACTCGGGCCCCGACCGACGCTTCACCGGCTCCCGAGAGGAGGCGAGCTTCACCGGCAACGCCCATCCCGTCACCAACTGGCTCTTCGACAACCGCCAGCGCCTTCCGGTGGACGAGTGGCGCCTCGAAGTCCGGGGCGAAGTGCGGGAGCCGCTCACCCTCGGCTACGACGATCTGACCGCCCTCGCCGAACGCACGCGTCGCGCCACCCTCGATTGCACCGGCGGCTGGTACACGGTGCAGGACTGGAGCGGCGTCCCTCTCGCCGCCGTCCTCGAACGCGCCGGCCTGACCGACGACGCCCACAGCGTCGTCGTCACCTCCGCGACCGGATTCAGCCGTCGCTTCGGGCTGGGCACGGTCCCGCGGCTTCTGCTCGCCACGCAGGTCGGTGGCGAGCGTCTCAGCTCGGGCCACGGATTCCCCGTACGACTCGTCGCGCCGGGGCGCCGCGGCTACAACTGGGTGAAGTGGGTCGTGAGCATCGAGGTCAGCCACCGTCCCGGCTGGTGGCAATCGCCCCTCCCCACGCAGTAGGGTCGGTCGCACCCCCATGCGAATCGGCGAGTCAGCAATCGAAGTTCTCGTCTTCGACCTCTTCGGTGTCCTCATCTCCTTCGACGACGACTTGGTGATCGCGCGCCTCGCGCGCCACTGCGCCGACCCCACCGGCGCCTTCGAGCGGCTCCACAAGCTCACCGCCCGCCACGACGTCATCACCGGCGAAACGACGCTACCCCAGGTCCACCGCGAGCTCGTCGACACCCATCGGCTCACCCTTTCCTATCCAGAATTTCGAAGCTGCCTGGCTCGAGCCCTACCACCGGCCGATTCCCGGCATGGCGGAGCTCGTCGAAGGGCTGTCGAGGCACTACCGGCTGGTGTTGCTCTCCAACGTCGATCGGGACTACTGGCGAGTCGTGCGCGGGATGCACCCGGAGCTGGACCACTTCGAGGCACTGCTAGTATCCGCCGACCTTGGCATGGCGAAGCCCGACCCCGAGATATTTCGGCATGTCTGCCAGTTGACCGGCACAGAGCCGCAGCAGTGCCTCTTCATCGATGACACGGCCCAGAACGTCGATGCCGCCCGAGCGCTCGGGTTCCATGGGCACGTCTTTCGTTCAGTCCCCGAACTGCGTGCGGCGCTGAGACAGTCCGGCGCGAGGCCCTGTAGCGAGCGCCTGCTGCCGTGGCAGGCGCGTTTCCCTGCCCCTCGGTAGGATCGGCGGCGATGCCCCTGACCGAGTTCGGGCCCGTCCAGCACCTCTCCGCCGATGCCGTGGGCCAGCCGGGACAGCGCCGCTTCCGCCTGCGCGCGATCAGCCAGGGCGGCGCCTATGCCTTCGTCTGGATGGAGAAGGAGCAGCTTTCCGCCATCGGCGAGGCCATCGAGACCACGCTCGAGCACGCCGAGGTCGACTTCGATCCGTCCGGTCCGCGGGGGCTCGATCCCGTCTTTCCCCTGCAGGCGAACGTCGACCTCGACGTCCGCGGCGGGCGCCTTTCCCTCGGCTTGAACGAAGAGACGCGTCACATCGTCGTCGTTGCCGCCGAGGGCGCCTCCGAAGCCGAAGGTGAGGCCATCTCGATCGAGTTCGACTTCGAGGCCGCTCGTCACCTGCGCGTCCAGATCACCGAAGTCGTCGCCGCGGGTCGTCCACCCTGCCCCTTCTGCGGCGCGCCCATCGACCCGGAAGGGCACGTCTGCCCCCGATCGAACGGGCACCAGCGCGAGGAGTAGCGCGCCTCCTAGAGCCCCCGCAGGAACGCGATCATCGCCTCGTTTACGGCCTCCGCCGCTTCCTGCTGCGTCCAGTGGCCCACGCCGGGAATCATGACGGCGTCGCGCAGGTTGGGAGCCGCCTGCTCCATCTGCTCGCGCCAGTTCGGCCCCATCAGCGACACGACGAGGTCGCGGTCGCCGCTCACGAATAGCGAGGGCGGCGTCACCAGCTTCCCGTTGAAGGGCGCCATCAGCTCCCAGTTTCGGTCGATGTTGCGGTACCAGTTCAAGCCACCGCGGAAGCCCGCGCGCTCGAACTCCGCCGTGAACACGTCCAGGTCCGCCTCGCTCAGCCAACCGGGGAGGTCGTCGCCGGGATCCTGCATCGCGTCGAGGAACCCGGCCGTCTTCGGCAGGGCTGCCGCGGAAGGGTTCGGCGGGCAGTCGCCCGAGGCCGTGTAGAGCAGCATCCGCATCGTCGTGCGCACGTCCGCCTCCAGTTCCGCCTCCGCCTTCCCCGGCTCCTGGAAGTAGAGCTGGTAGAAGAAGGTGTCGCCGAAGCGCTGCTTCATCCCCTCCGTGGGCGGGATCTTCCCCGACCACGCGTTCGGCGGGACGCTCAGCCCGGCCACGCCGCGGATCCGGTCGGGGCGCAGGATCGCCGTGTTCCATGCCACGGGCGCGCCCCAATCGTGTCCCACGACCACCGCCTGCTCCTCGTCCAGCGCATCCAGCAGCCCGACGATGTCGCCGATGAGGTGGAGCTGCGTGTAGGCGTCGATCGCCTCCGGCGCGTCCGTCTGGCCGTAGCCGCGCTGGTCGGGCGCGACCGCGTGGAACCCCGCCTCCGCCAGGGCCACCAGCTGGTGCCGCCACGAGTACCACGACTCCGGGAAGCCGTGGCACATCACGACCAGCGGCCCCTCCCCCGCCTCGGCGATGTGCATGCGAATGCCGTTCGTCTCTACGAACCGGTGCGTGATCTCGGTCATGACGTCCTCCCGCGCGCGCATCCTAGCCGTTCGTCGCGTAACGGAACTCGCTAGACTCCCGGGCCATCAAGGAGTGATGGCATGCGGTTTGGCGTTCACTTGATCCAGCAGAACATCGAGATGGTGGAGCTCCGCCGCCTCTGGACCTGGGCCGATACCGCCGGCTTCGACTGGATCGACGCCTCCGACCACTTTTACGAGGCGCCCCTCGTCCACGAGAACCACGGCGACTACTGGGAGGGAACGACCATCATGACCGCCCTCGCCTGCGAGACGAAGAACCTGCGCATCGGCTCGCTCGTGCTGGGCATGAACTACCGCCACCCGGCCGTCCTCGCCAACGCCCTCGCCGCCATGGACCACCTCAGCGGCGGCCGCATCGAGCTCGGCATTGGCGCCGGCTGGTACGAGGACGAGTACCGCGCCTACGGCATCCCCTTCCCCTCTCTCGGCAAGCGCCTCGACATCCTTGAGGAGGGCATCCAGGTCATCCGTCTGCTCCTCACGGAGGACCATGTGGACTTCGAGGGCGAGCACTTCACCCTCGAAGACGCCTGCTGCAACCCCAAGCCCCTGCAGGACCGCCTCCGCATCTGGGGCGGCGGCGTCGGGCGCAAGCGCACCCTGCCCATGATCGCCCGTCTCTGCGACGGCTGGAACGGTCCCTACCTGACCCCCTGGCAGTTCCGCCACCTCGCCCGCGTCCTGCGTGAGGCCTGCGACCGCGAGGAGCGCGACTTCGACGAGATCGAGAAGAGCGTGAACCTCAGCTTCCACCTTGCCGCCAACGAGGCAGCCCGCCCGCGCGCCGAGGAGCACGCCCGCACGGTCTTCGGCGGCGCCATCGATACCTGGCGCGAGCGCGGCCTCATCATGGGCACGCCCGAGGAGGCGAAGGAGCTCGTCGCCGAGTACCAGGAACTCGGCTGCGACCTGCTCAATATCGCCATCCGCCCGCCCCTCGACTGGGACGCGCTCGAGGCCTGGGCGCAGGAAGTCATCCCGGCCTTCCCGGCCGAGTGAGCTGCCACCGTCGCCCACCTCGGGTGAGGACCGGAGTCGCCCGTTGCCCGGTTGTTGGGGAGAATCGTATTGGCCAGTCCGGGCTGCCATCGCCTCGTCCACCAACGGGAAGGCCCTGGACCACCGCGGCCCAGTGAACGATCAGGGCCGCATCGCCGCTGTCACACGACCATCGACTCTCCGAGCCAGGAGCCCCATGACCGCGATTGCCCAGTCCGATGTTGCCAACGCCTTGCGGCGCAACATCGCCATCATTGCCCACGTCGATCACGGCAAGACGACCCTCGTCGACGCCATGCTCCACCAGAGTGGCGTCTTCCGCGCGAACGAGCGGGTGGAGGAACGGGCGCTCGACAACATCGATCTTGAGCGCGAGCGCGGCATCACCATCATGGCCAAGAACACGGCCATCCGCCATCGGGACTGCATCGTCAACATCGTCGACACGCCGGGCCACGCCGACTTCGGTGGGGAGGTCGAGCGCACGCTGACGATGGTGGATGGCGTCCTGCTCCTTGTTGACGCCTCGGATGGCCCCCTTCCCCAGACCCGCTTCGTGCTGGGAAAGGCCCTTGAGCACGGTCTCCCCGCCATCGTCGTCATCAACAAGATCGACCGGAAGGATGCACGGCCCGCCGAGGTGCTCGATGAGGTGTACGACCTCTTCATCGACCTCGAGGCGACGGAGCAACAGATCGACTTCCCCGTCGTGTACGCCAATGCCAGGGCGGGTGTCGCCAGCCTCGACCCGGACGAGCCGGGACTGAACCTGGGTCCCTTACTCGACGCGATCGTCGAGCAGTTGCCTCCGCCCCAGGGCGATCCGGAGGCCGCACTCCAGGTGCGCGTCGCGAATCTCGACTCGAGCGACTACCTCGGCCGCATCGCGATCGGACGAATCGTCAACGGGCGCGTCGCTCTGGGCGACGAGATCGCCGTGTCGAAGCTCGATGGCACGGTTGCCCAGACGCGGGTCACCAGGCTGTTCGTCTTTGACGGCCTCGAGCAGGTGGAGGTGGAGCAGGCCGCGGCCGGCGACATCATCTGCCTTGCCGGGATCGACGACATCACCATCGGTGAGACGATCACCGCGCCCGACGACCCCCGGCCCTTCCCGCCCATGCACGTCGACGAGCCGACCGTCTCCATGGTCTTCGGCGTCAACACGTCCCCGCTCGCCGGCCAGGACGGCCAGCACGTCACCTCCCGCAAGCTGCGCGAGCGCCTCGAGCGCGAGCTGGTGAGCAACGTCTCCATTCGCGTCCAGGACACGGACTCGGCGGACCAACTCCAGGTGATAGGTCGCGGTGAGCTGCAGCTCTCGATTCTCATCGAGATGATGCGGCGCGAGGGCTACGAGTTGCAGGTTGGCCGCCCCCGTATCGTCACCCGCGAGCAAGCGGGCCGGACCGAGGAACCGATCGAGGAACTGGTCGTCGATGTGGCGGAGGAGTACCAGGGGGTCGTCATTGAGCAGCTCAGCGCCCGTCGGGCCAGAATGACCCGCATGGTGAACCACGGGAGCGGCCGGGTGCGGCTCGAGTTCCTGATCCCGACGCGGGGGATCATCGGGTTCCGTTCCCAGTTCCTCACGGATACCCGTGGCACCGGCATCATGAATCACCTCTTCGCCGGGTGGGAGCCGTGGAACGGGCCTATCGCCGGCCGCCTGACAGGGGCCCTGGTGGCCGACCGTCCCGGAACCGCAACCGCGTACGCCATCTTCAACCTGCAGGAACGCGGGGAGATCTTCATCGCTCCCGGCACGCCCGTGTACGAGGGCATGATCATCGGCGAGAACGCCCGGCCGACGGACATGGACGTGAACGTCACGAAAGAGAAGAAGCTCACCAACATGCGCGCGGCCGCCGCCGACGAGGCTCTGCGTCTGGTTCCGCCCAGGCTGCTGAACCTGGAGCAGTCGATCGAGTTCATCAACGACGACGAGCTTGTCGAAGTGACGCCCGGCAGCATCCGCCTGCGGAAGCGCATCCTGGGAGCCACGCCCAGGGCCAGGAGCCAGTCCTCCTCCGGCCGTTGACACGGAGCCTCGCGGCGGGCAACGTGCGCGCACATAACGCCGGAGGTACCCCATGGCTGACGATGCCTATGCGCCCGACCCCACCAAGGATCACGAAACCGTTTCCATCTACCCCCTTGATGACGACGTCAAGGAGGAGTTGCTCAACACCGTCGGCGAAGCCGTCCTCAACTGGTCGACGAAGGACGGCTGGCCCGTCGGCGTGATGCACGCCGTCGTCTGGGCCAAGGGCTCCTTCTGGATGACCGCCGCTGCCCACCGCCACCGCATGGCCGCCCTGCGCCGCGATCCGCGCTGCTCCGTTGTCCTGACGAGCACGGGCACGCATCTCGGCCCCGGCAAGACCATCACGGCCAAGTGTCGCTGCGTCATGTACGAGGACCGCGAGACGAAGGACTGGTTCTACCACGCACTCGCCTTCCGCCCCGGGGCCGACCCCGAGCAGGCGGCCGCTTTCGAGAAAAGCCTCGATTCGCCCCTGCGCGTGGTCATGGAGCTCGTGCCGGAGAAGTGGATCACCTTCGACGGCGCCAAGATGGGCATGGCCACCGCCGGCGTCCTCCCGGACGAGCAGAAGGGCCCCATGCTCAGCTCCGACGCCGTCCGCCTCGAGAAGGAGCTCAAGGCCCGCGGCCTCGCCTGACGCCGGCCGCATCTTCTCGCGCTCGTAACCGGACGAGTCGGCCTCCTCTCGCCTCGTTCACGGTTCCGCGCTACGTTCGTTGCACACCTCTGGCAGGGAGGACACGGACGTGCGAGTGGGAATCCTGACCGGTGGGGGCGACTGCCCCGGCCTGAACGCTGTCATTCGCGCCGTCGTCACCAAGGGCGAGCGCCAGTACGGCGACGAGGTCACCGGCTTCCGCAACGGCTGGGCGGGCGTCATGGAGGGCGACCTGATGCCCCTCAGCGCCGAGCGTTGCCGCGACATCCTCCCCCTCGGCGGCACCATCCTCGGCACCTCGCGCGCCAACCCCTACGCCACCGAGGGCGGCGCCCAGGCAGTCCGCGCCACCCTCCAGCGTGAAGCGATCGACGCCCTCATCGCCATCGGCGGCGACGACACCCTGAGCGTTGCGGGCCAGCTCGCGGCCGAGGGCGTCACCGTCCTCGGCGTCCCCAAGACCATCGACAACGACCTCGGCGTCACCGAGCTCACCTTCGGCTTCCACACCGCCGTCCAGACCGCGACCGAGGCTATCGATCGCCTGCGCACGACCGCCGAGTCTCACCACCGCGTCATGGTCGTCGAGGTGATGGGCCGCGACACCGGCTGGATCGCGACCTACGCCGGGATCGCCGGCGGCGCCACCGAGATCCTCATCCCCGAGGAGCCGTTCGACATCGCCGCCGTGGCCGGGCGCCTCCGCGCCCACCACGGCCGTGACGTCTCCGCGTCCATCGTCGTCGTTGCCGAGGGCGCCCGCCCGCAGGGCGGCGAGGTCATCACGCAGACCGATCAGCGCGATGCCTTCGGCCACGTGCGCCTCGGCGGCATCAGCCGCCTCGTCGCCGACGAGATTGAAGCCCGCACCGGCTTCGAGACGCGCCTCACCGTGCTCGGCCACGTGCAGCGTGGCGGCACGCCCACCGCCTTCGACCGCGTGCTCGCCACGCGCTTCGGCATCGCCGCCATCGACGCCGTCCACGACGGCCACTGGGGGAAGGCCACCGTCCTCCAGGCGAACGAAATCCGCCTCGCCCCCGTCACCGACCTCACCGGCAAGGCGAAACTCGTCGACCGCGACCTCTACGAAACCGTCGCCGGCGCCCTCGTCTCCTCTCCCGGCTAGGCCGTCCCCCAACAGCCAACAGCCCGCCCGCTATAGTCCCCCCATGCCGCCACGACCCTTCCGCATCGACGTCCCCGACTCCGTCCTCGACGACCTTCGCGAGCGCCTCGACCGCACCCGCTGGCCCGACGCTATCCCCGACACCGGCTGGGACTACGGCGCCGATGTTGCCTACGTGCGCGAGCTCTGCGACTACTGGCGCGACGAGTACGACTGGCGCGCCCAGGAAGCTGCCCTCAACGCCTGGCCCCAGTTCCTCTGCGAGGTCGACGGCGTCGATATCCATTACTGGCACCTGCGCGGCAGCGGGCCCGACCCCCATCCGCTCGTCCTCACGCACGGCTGGCCCGGCTCCATGTTCGAGTTCCTTCACCTCATCGGGCCGCTCACCGACCCCGCCGCCCACGGCGGCGACCCCGCCGACTCCTTCGACGTCGTCATACCCTCCATCCCCGGCTTCGGCTGGAGCGGCAAGCCTGCGGAGCGGGGCTGGGGCCCCTCGCGCATCGCCGCCGCCCTAGACCACCTTATGACCGCCGAGCTCGGCTACGAACGCTATGGCGCCCAGGGCGGCGACTGGGGCGCGATCATCAGCACACGTCTCGGGGCTGCCCACGCGGACAACCTCAGCGGGATCCACCTCAACATGGCGCTCGCCGGTCCCCCCGACCCGCCCACCGAGGCCGACCAGGCCGGACTCGCGTCGCGCCGCGCCTTCCAGGCGCAGGAAACCGGCTACAGCAACGTCCAGGGCACCAAGCCCCAGTCCCTCGGCATCGCCCAGGCCGACTCCCCCGCCGGCATCGCCGCCTGGATCACCGAGAAGTTCCGTTCCTGGAGCGACTGCAACGGGGACGTCGAGTCGCGCTACTCGAAGGACACGCTGCTGACCAACATCATGTTCTACTGGGCGCCCAACAGCATCGCCTCGGCCGCCCGCATCTACTACGAGGCTCGCGCTGAAGGCGTCGGCGGCCGCATACCGCCGGTTGAACGCATCGCCGTCCCGACCGGCTTCGCCGCCTTCCCCGGCGAGATCCTGCAGTCGCCGCGCCACTGGGTCGAAGCTGCCTACAACCTCGTGCACTACACCGGGATGCCGGCCGGCGGTCACTTCGCCGCCCTCGAGGAGCCCGACCACCTCCTGCAGGACATCCGCGCCTTCTTCCGGCAGGTGCGCTAGGCCACGGGCCGGCCGGCCACCATAGCCGCCGGTCGGGATATACTGCCGTGCGCGGAAATTCGCAGCGGATTCCGCAAGCGGCATCATGCCCTGAAGGACCACGGATACCGAAATGCCCAGCCAATCGAAGCAGGAGTGGCTCGAAGGGACGTACCGCAAGGCGGTCGAGCGCAACCCCGAGCGCGCCGAGTCGTTCCGCACCACCGGCGAGACCGTCCTCGACCCCGTCTACGCGCCTGAGGACGGCTCCGCCAACGGCGACCTCGGCTTCCCTGGCGAGTACCCCTTCACCCGCGGCGTCCAGCCCACGATGTACCGCGGGCGCCTCTGGACCATGCGCCAGTACGCCGGCTTCGGCACGGCCGAAGAGTCGAACGAGCGCTACCGCTACCTCCTCGATCAGGGCCAGACGGGCCTCTCCGTCGCCTTCGACCTCCCCACCCAGATCGGCTACGACTCCGACGACTCCATGGCCATGGGCGAGGTCGGCAAGGTCGGTGTCGCCATCGACTCGATCGACGACATGCGCACGCTGTTCAAGGAGATCCCGCTCGACCGCGTCACCACCTCGATGACCATCAACGGCACCGCAGCCGTCCTCCTCGGCCTCTACATCGCTGTGGGCAAGGAGCAGGGCGTACCCCTCGACAAGCTCGGCGGCACCGTCCAGAACGACATCCTCAAGGAGTACATCACCCGCGGGACGTGGATCTATCCGCCTACGCCGAGCATGCGGCTCATCACGGACGTCTTCAGCTTCTGCTCGGAGAACGTCCCCCGCTGGAACACCATCTCCATCTCCGGCTACCACATGCGCGAAGCGGGCTGCACCGCCGCCCAGGAGATTGCCTTCACCCTCGCCAACGGCATCGCCTACGTCGATGCCGCCGTCTCCGCCGGCCTCGACGTCGACGCTTTCGCCGGGCGGCTCAGCTTTTTCTTCGCCTGCCACAACAACCTGCTGGAGGAGGTGTGCAAGTTCCGCGCCGCGCGCCGTCTCTGGGCCACGATCATGAAGGAGCGCTTCGAGGCCAAAAGCCCGCGCTCCATGATGATGCGCTTCCACACGCAGACCGGCGGCGCCACCCTCACCGCCCAGCAGCCCGAGAACAACATCGTCCGCACCACGCTCCAGGCCCTCGCCGCCGTCCTCGGCGGGACCCAGTCGCTCCACACCAACTCGATGGACGAAGCCCTCTCCCTCCCCACCGAGAAGGCGGTCCAGATCGCGCTCCGAACGCAGCAGGTGATCGGCTTCGAGAGCGGTGTCGGCGATGTCATCGACCCGCTCGGCGGCTCCTGGTACATCGAGTCCATGACCGACCGCCTCGAAGGCGAGGCGCGCGACTACCTGAAGACCATCGAGGACCTCGGCGGAGCGCCTGCCGCCCTCGAGCAGGGCTTCCAGCAGCGCGAGATCCAGGAAGCCTCCTACCGCTACCAGCGCGAGATCGAGGAGAAGGACCGCGTCATCGTCGGCGTGAACGACTTCACCGTGACCGGCGAGGAGCCCCCCGAGCTCCTGCGCGTCGACCCCTCCATCGGCCAGCGCCAGGTCGAGCGCCTGCAGGCCCTACGCGCCGAGCGCGACAACGCCGCCGCCGATGCCGCCATCGCCGCCCTCGAGGAGG
>JAJEIT010000077.1 GCA_022827945.1 Dehalococcoidia bacterium
CATGATCGCGATCCGATCGCCGATGCGGACCGCCTCGTCCAGGTCGTGCGTGATGAAGATGATCGTCTTGTGCAGTTCGGCCTGGAGCTTGGCCAGCTCCTCCTGGAGTTCGCGACGGATGACCGGGTCGAGCGCGCTGAAGGGCTCATCCATCAGCAGCACGGGGGCGTCCTGCGCAAGCGCCCGGGCCAGCCCTACCCGCTGCTTCATGCCTCCGCTCAGCTGGTCGGTCATGCGGTCGCCCCACCCCTTCAGCCCGACTGCCGCCAGGGCTTCCTCCGCCCGCTCCCGGCGATGGCGCTTCTCCACGCCGTTCACCTCGAGCCCCCACGCCACGTTCTCGATCACCGAGCGATGCGGCAGCAGCCCGTAATGCTGGAACACCATCGCCACCTCGCTCCGGCGCAGCTCGCGCAGCTCCTCCTGGTCCATTGCCGTGATTTCCCGGTCGCCCAGCCACACCTCGCCTGCCGACGGCTCGATCAGCCGGTTGATGCAGCGCACGAGCGTCGACTTGCCGCACCCCGAGAGCCCCATCACGACGAACAGCTCGCCCCGCTTCACGTCGAACGTTACGTCGGCGAGGGCCAGCACCGAGTCGTGCATCTCCTGGATTGCTTCCTTGGTCGTTCCGGTCCTGGCGCGCGCCAGCGCCCCGTCCTCGTTCCCCCCGAACACCTTGTAGACGTTGCGAACGGCGACCGCCGTTTCGCCGTTGGTGTGTGGCTGATGCTCGGTTGTCACGGTTCCGTCCGCCTTGCTGTGGGGTGCTGGACCCGTACCTGTCCCCGTGTATGGCGCCGACGCGCAACGGTCTATCGCTGGCCTGCGCGAGCGCGCCGATGGTACCAGAGTCCCCCGCCCTTCCCGCCCCTCGACCCGTGCAGGGTCGATCGTTACCGTTGCCCCGCCAGGAGGGAGCCATGTCCGTCCCCAATCCCGCCCCCGACGTGTCCGTCGACATCGACGGGCACATCGCCACCGTCGAGATCCACCGCCCACCGCATAACTACTTCGATGTCGCGCTGATCCGCGCCATCGCCGGCGCCTATCACGCCCTCGACGAGGAGCCGGACGTGCGCGCCATCGTCCTCGCCTCGGAGGGACGCTCCTTCTGCGCCGGCGCCCAGCTCGCCGCTCCCGCCCCCGACCCGGAAGGGGATGACGCCGAGCCTTCCCGCCGCACTGGCAGCGGCCACCTCTACCAGGAAGCGGTACGCCTGCTTGAGGCCGAGACTCCTGTCGTCGCCGCCGTGCAGGGCGCCGCCATCGGCGGCGGGCTCGGGCTTGCCCTCTCCGCCGACTTCCGCGTGGCCGCCCCCGAGGCCCGTTTCGCCGCCAACTTTGCGCGCCTGGGCTTCCACCACGGCTTCGGCCTCACCGTCACCCTCCCCGCTCTCGTCGGCCAGCAGAAGGCGCTCAACCTTCTCTACACGGGCCGTCGTGTGAAGGGCGAGGAGGCCCTCGAGATCGGCCTCTGCGACGCCCTTGCGCCCATCGAGGAGCTCCGTGACGCCGCCCGGGAGATGGCCGCCGAGATCGCCGGTTCCGCGCCCCTCGCCGTCCGCTCCATCCGCCGCACCATGCGCCGCGGCCTCGCCGAGCGCGTCCGTATCGCCACCGACCACGAGCTCGTCGAGCAGGACTGGCTCCGCGAGACGAACGACTTCCGCGAGGGCGTCCGCGCCACCGCCGAGCGCCGCACCCCGGACTTCACCGGAACCTAGAGCACAGGAGCCAGCCATGAACGAGTTCCAGATCGAGATCACGACACCCGACGGCGCCGTCGACTGCTTCGCCGTCCACCCCGACGGCGACGGCCCCTTCCCTCCGGTCATCCTCTACATGGACGTCGTGGGCGTGCGCGAGGAGCTGCGCAACTTCGCGCGCCGCATCGCCGGCGAGGGCTACTTCTGCCTGCTTCCCGACATGTTCTACCGCCTCGGCCCGCAGGACTTCGACCTCTCCAAGGGCCGCGAGGAGATTGAGCGCATGTTTGCCGCCGGACGGACGCTTGAGATGCCCATGGTCATGAGCGATACCAACGCCTGGTTCGACTACTTCGACTCGAACCCCATCGTCGAGGGGCCGGCCGGCGCCATCGGCTACTGCATGAGCGGTCGCTTCGTGGTCGCTGCCGCGGGAACCTTCCCCGGCCGCTTCGGCGCGATCGCCTCGCTCTACGGTGTCGGCATCGTCACCGGCGAGGACGACTCGCCCCACCTGCTCGCCGACCAGATCAACGCCGAGCTCTACTTTGGCTTCGCCGAGCACGACCCCTTCGTCCCCGAGAACGTCGTCCCCGAGCTGGGTAAGGCCCTCGAAGCGAACGGTGTACCCCACGCCATCGAGACGCATCCCGGCACCGAGCACGGCTTCTGTTTCCCGGAGCGCCCCGGCTACGTCGAGGACGCAGCCGAGAGCGTCTGGCGCACCGTTTTCGACCTGTACGAGCGCCGCCTCAAGGCCTAGCGGCTACACCCCGAGCAGCTCGCCCGCGTTCGCCTCCATGATGGCGGTGATGTTCCGCTCGGCCATCAGCAGCAGGAGTCCCTCCGCCGCCACGACCAGGTCGTCGTATGCCTGGTGGTCCTCCGCGCTGGCATCCGGCGGTGGGGGCTGGAGGTCCTCCAGTCCCCGTACCCCGATGAGCGGGATGAACATGCTCGCCAGCAGTCCCAGCCGGTAGTCGTCCACGCACTGTTCGAACGAGTAGCCCGTCACGCCGTTCTCGACCAGCTTCTGGTGATAGAGCGCCACCAGGTCGTCGCTCACGGCTTTCCGCTTCTCCGGGTCGAACCCCTGCGCGATGAAGTAGGCGAGGTCGCGCGGCCCCGACCCGTACCCCGAAAGCTGCCAGTCGAGGAGCACGAGTTCGTTGTCCGCGCCCGGTTTTCCGAAGAGGAAATTCTCGATGCGGAAGTCGCCATGGATGAGCGTCGCGCCCGAAGCCGCTCCCTGCTCGTACAGGGTGCCCCACTCGCGCACGAGGCGTTCGCCGACGGGGACGAAGGCCGGGTCGACCCGTGGGGCAATCCGCTCCGCGAACGCGTCCCACCCGCCCTGCACGAGCGGCGTGTTGATCTCCGACTGCCGCTCCGTCGAGGGCAGCCACGACCACTCCTGCAACCGTGTGCTCTCCCACCAGTGTGCGTGGATGCGCGCGAGCGTCTCCACGACCAGGGGCGCCTGCTCGGGCGGGCACGAGTCGGTCTGGCTCAGCGTTCCGAGGTCGCCAAGGTCCTCCAGCAGGAGCGCGTACGAAGTCCGGTTCTCGTGGACCCCGCCGTAGCAGGTCGCTATGCGCGCCGGACACTCCCCGCTCGCATCGCGGTACCAGTCGATCTCCGTCTCGATGATCATCCCAGTCCAGGGCGTCAGGTAGTCGGGAACCTGCACGAACGTCGGCACCTTCGCCACGAGGCTCGCCGGGGCATCCCCGTTCGCCTCCTCGTACGTGGGCGTCACCCGCACTGCCTGGCTGATGTAGCCCCGCCCCACGCCGATGTCCGCGACGTCGACGGCGCTTACCCGTCCCTCGGTGAGATGGCCTCCCTCGCGAAGCGCCTCCGTCAGCCACTCCGCCGTGATCCCGTACTTGTCCGCGATCGGCTCCATCCGACCCTCCTTCGCCTGGTTTCCGCGCTAACGTGCGCAGTTTCCGCCGCCGGCCCTTCCGTTCAAGCGCCCAGCAACTCCCCGGCCTTCGTGTCCATCACCGCCAGGATGTTCCGTTCCGCCATCACCGTCACGAGCGCGACGCCCGTCTCGATCATCTCGTCGAACGCCTGACGCTCCTCCTGTGGCGCATCCGGGGGCGGGGGCTCCCGCTCGGCCATCCCCATCATCCCGATGATCGGCGCGTACATGCTCCACAGCAGTCCCAGGCGATAGTCCTCGCGGCACTGCGCCGGCGAATAGCCGGTCACGCCATGCGCGACGAGCGAGGCGTGATACGTCGCGATCAGGTCGTCCTCGACCTCGCGCCGCTCGTTCGGGTCGAACCCCTGCGAGACGAAGTAGGCCATGTCCCGCAGCCCCGACCCGTACCCCGAAAGCTGCCAGTCGATGAACACGACCTCGTCTGGCGTACCCGGCTTCCCGAAGAGGAAGTTCTCAATGCGGAAGTCGCCGTGCACGAGAGTCGCCGCCGAGGCGGCTCCCCGCTCGAAGATACCCGCGAAGTCGCGCACCAGCCGTTCCCCGACCGGCAGGAAGTCCGGGTCGACGCGTGGCACGACCTGCTCCGCGAACATCTCCCAGCCGCCCTCCACCAGTGGCGTGTTCAACTCGGATTGCCGTTCCGAGGATGGCAGCCACGAGGCTGTCCGCAGCCGGTCGCTCTCCCACCACTGGGCGTGCAGCGCTCCCAGCATCGACACGATCGCGTCCGCCCTATCGCGCGGGCCGGAGTCCAGCTGGCTCATCGACTCGAGGTGGCTCAGGTCCTCCAGCAGCAGCGCATACGACCGCCACCCCTCGAACGCCGCCCCGTAGCAGCGAGGAACCCGCGCCGCGCAGTCGCCGCTCGCCTCCGGGTAGAAGTGCAGCTCCGTCTCGACCGCCTGTCCCGCCCACGGCTTCAGGTACTCCGGGAAGTCGACCGAAACAGGCAACTTCGCCACGAGGCTCGCTGGCGCCGACCCGTCCGCTCCCTCGTACGTCGGGATCAGACGCACCGTCTCGCTGATGTACCCGATCCCAATCCCCTCGGTGCTCACTTCCACCGCCGACACCCGGCCGTGCGTCAGGTACGCGCCCTCACGCAGCGCCTCGGTCAGCCACTCCGCCGTGACTTCATGCTTGCCGCTCAGCGGCTCCATCGGTCCCTCCAGCTAGCTCCTCGACAGGAACTTCCGTAGCTCCGGCAAGATGCGCTCCGGCGCTTCCTCGGCCAGAAAGTGCCCGCAATCCTCGAATTCATGCAGTGTGAAGTCCTCAAGCTCGGCCTTCCACCGTTCCAGCTCCTTCCGCCGGAAGGCGATGTCCTTGAACCCCCAGAAGATGAGAGCAGGTTTGCCCGTGAACGTAGCCCGCTGGTCCCAGATCGACCGCAGCCAGTCGGTTGCCCCGATGATGTGCCCGGGCAGCGCGGCGCAGGCATCGCGGGAACCTGCCGGCTGCGCCTTCCGGTAGTGGTCCATCACCTCCGGCGTGATGACCGCCTTGTTCCCGATCGCCATCGGCATGACCCGGTTCACGAAGGCGTTGAACCGCTTGATAAGCAACTGTCCGAGCGGGCTCCGCATCATCGAGCTGAAGAAGAGATAGTGGGGGTCTCGGGAAACCGGCCAGCACCACGTGTTCGTGACTACGAGCTTTCCCACCCGCTCAGGTTGCCTGCGGGCGAACTCCAGCCCGATCGGGCCGCCCCAGTCCGTGAGGAACAACGTGGCGTCCCCGACATCGAGGTGCTCCAGCAACTCCGTGAGCCGCTCTGCGTGTGCGCTCGGATGGTGAACATCCTGGCGCTTGCTGCGGGACGAAAGCCCGAACCCCACATGGTCGGCAGCGATACACCGAAACTCCGACCGCAGACCCTCGACGAGGTGTCGGAACTCGAACGACCACGCGGGGTTGCCGTGCACGAAGACGACCACGGGCCCCGAACCCTCATCGACGTAATGGAGCTGGTGCCCGTCGGAGGTGGCAAAGGAACGGCTCTCGAATGGGTACAGGTCGTCCGAGACCCAATCGGGGCGCGCGCCTGTCACTACGAATCGAGAACCGTCGTCTCCGACCCTGCCTGCATGATGGTGATGTGCGACATGGGCGAGCCGGTGTCGTGGGCGCCGTGCCAGTGATCCTCCCCCGCGGGCACGACCGCGCAGTCTCCCGCGCTGACCACGTGCTCGCCCTCACGGTCGCCTACCTTCCCGATGCCGGAGACCACGTAGAGGATCTGGTCGCTCGTGTGGCGATGCCAGCCGGCGCGTGCGCCCGGCCCGAAGTGCACCACCGACACGTTGATGTGCTCGGATGCCGAGCCCGACAGCCCCCGCCCCCAGACCTGGCCGCCCTCGAAGATGGAGAGCTCCGTGCGCTCGGTCGTGTCGCCCTCGTCCGATTTCTGGATATGAAGTGCCATCGCTCTCCTCCTCGTGCGCCGCGCAGCATAGCAGCGCCGCCACGCCGGGACCGGTACGCTATGGTGGATTGCGCCACGGGGCCGGAGGGGGCAGCGATGTCGACGGAGTACAAATTGCCCTATGTCCTGCGCGAGCCATGCGAGGACAACGGGCACATGTACGAGGCGGAGGTGCCGATCCTTCCCGGGTGTCGTGCCTGGGGAGATACCCCGGAGGAGGCTCTCGACTACCTTGAGTCAGTGGCGGCGGCCTTCATCGAGATCTACGAGGAAGAGGGCCGTCCACTCCCCGACTCGATTGCCGCAGCGGGTGAATTCCTGGTCGCAGTTTGACCTACCGGGAACTCACCCGGAAGTTGCGGGCGATCGGGTGTGAGTTCCGACGACAGGCGAAGGGCTCTCACGAGATCTGGTCTAACCCCACCACCGGAGGGAATAGCAGTGTCCCAAACCGCGGGCGCAAAGACATACCCGTCGGGACGATCCGCGGCATCCTCCGGGACCTCGGTGTCGACAGGCGCGACTTCGACCGCGCCTGATGGCGCCTTTGCCCGTGTCCGTCTCGATCCGCACCATGGAACGGGTGCCTGACTACACCCTGTTCATCGACGACGGCGGCGTCCTCAACGACAACTCCCGGCGAGCGCCTGAGTTTCAGCGCCTCGTCGCCGACTTCTTCCCTCCCCGCCTCGGCGGCGAGCCGGCCGCCTGGGCCGAAGCCAACCGCGAGACGTTCCAACAGGTCTTCGACACCCACAAGGACGCTATGGCCGTGGACGACGCCTACGAACAGGGCGCTGTGGCGTACGAAACTGCATGGCTCACGGCGATGTGTGAGTACGTCGGCGTCGCCCCACCTGAAGGCGACGAATGCGCCGCCCTCGCCCGCGAAGCCTTGCTCTTCATCACTCGGAGAGCCCAAGCCGCCTTCCCCGGTGCCGCCGAAACGGTAGCCACGCTGGCCGGGGCCGGTTACACGCTCCACACGGCCTCGAACCAGCCCTCCTGGGAGCTGGAAGGCTACCTCTTGTGCATGGGCATACTCGATCACTTCGGCATCCTGCTCGGCGCCGACCTCGTCAATGCCATGAAGCCCTCCTGTACCTACTACGAGCGAGCCTTCGCCCTTACGGGCGTCGACCCTGCCCGCGCCCTCGTCCTTGACGACAGCCCCGGGTACCTCGACGCCGCCCGCGAGGTCGGCGCCCGCACGGTTCTCGTCGGTGGAGACGCATCGGCTGCCGGCCACCTCGCAATCCCGTCCCTCGTCGCCCTCCCCTCCCTGCTCGAAACGCTCGACTGACGACCTATCCGAACCCGCTACAATCCCAACCCGTGAACGAGCAGGGCCTCGCCGTCACCCTTGAGTACTGCGCCCAGTGCGGCTACCTGCCCCGCGCCCAGTGGATGGCGGGCGAGATACTCGCCGCCCTCCAGGACGATATCGCCAGCTTCGCCCTCGTTCCCGGCGGAGGCGGCTGCTTCGAGTGGGCCGTCGACGGCGAAGTCGTCTCCTCGAAGAACGCCACCGGCCGCTTCCCCGAAGTCGACGAGATCATGGAGCTCATCGCCAACCGCCTCTGAGCCAGGAGGGAGTCCCCGTGTCCGATTCCACCATCACCGTCTTCGACCCCCGCGGGCACGCGCGCGTCGTCGCCCAGCAGGCCGCGCCCCGCCCCACCGACCTCGACGGCCTCCGTCCCGGCGTGCTGGAGAACCGCAAGGCGAACGCCCGCCTCCTGCTCGAATCGATGGTCGACAACCTGCGCACAGCGTCCGACCTCGGCGTGACGACGACCGGCAGCAAGCCCGTCGCCGGACCGGCCAGCCGCGCCACCATGGCCACGCTCGTGGAGGAGTGCGACTTCGTTGTCGTCGGGTCATCCGACTGAGGGTCCTGCACGGCGTGGAGTGTCTACGCCTCGATAGCCCTTGAGAAGCGCGGAGTCCCGACCGTCACCATCGTCACGGACGCGTTCGAAGGCCTCTTCAAGCTGGAAGCCGAGCAGCGCGGCGCCCCCGAGCTGCCCTACATCGTGATCCCCCACCCTCTCGGCGGTATCCAGCCCGACACCGTCCGGGAGAAGGCGCTGCAAGCCACGCCGGCCCTGCGCGCCGCCCTCCTCGGGAGCGGCGGGTGAGTAGCGGCGACTCCCTCACCGAGCTGACCGCGACCCTCGAGGTCGAGGAGCTCGGTACGGGCCGCGCGGGCTCGACGGTCGAGTTGCCCGACGATATCGCGGTGGTCAGCCGCGAGTTCGCGGCCCGCGGCTGGTCCGACGGCCTCCCCATCATTCCCCCCACCGAGGAGCGCGTCGCCGCCATGCTTGCGGGCACCCCCCGCGACCCCCTGGAGGTCATCGGCATCCTGCCGCCCCGCCGCGGCGAGGCCACCGTTCACGCGATCGCCGTGAACGCCGTCATGGCCGGCTGCGTCCCAGAGCACCTGCCCGTGCTCATCGCCGCCGTGCGCGCCATCGCCCACCCCGAGTTCAACCTCTCCGGGGTGAACGCGACGACTCATCCCGTCTCCCTCTTCCTGCTCGTCGGCGGACCGATTGCGAGCGAGCTCGGCATACATGCGGGAAGCGGCTGCTTTGGCCCCGGGTTCGCCGCCAACGCGACCCTCGGACGCGCTCTCCGCCTCATCCAGCTCACGGTCTCGGGCGCGTGGCCCGGACGCGGTGACCGCTCCACCCAGGCGACCCCCGCCAAGCTCGCCTTCTGCGCGACGGAGAACCTCGAAGCGAGCCCCTGGCCGCCCTTCCACACCACCCGTGGATTCGAGCCCGGCGAGAATGCCGTCACCGTCTTCGGCACGGAGGGGCCCCACAACATCCAGGACCACGGCAGCAACACCGCTCTCGGCATCATGCTCACCATCGCCGGCTCCATGTCACAGGCGGGAAGCAACAACATCCTCTCGCGAGGCTCGCCCGTGCTCGCCTTCGGACCCGAGCACGCCGCCACCGTCGCCGCCGAAGGCTGGTCCCGCGAGGACATCCAGAACTACGTCTTCGAGCACGCCCGCTACCCGCTGACCGAACTCTCCGACGAGCTTTTCCAGGTGATCCAGGAGCACACCGAGCAGGGCATCCCCGTGCCTTTCTTCGAGCGTGACGCCCTCGCCCCCATTGCCGACGGGCCCGAGCACATCCACGTGATGGTCGCCGGGGGACCGGGCAAGCACTCCTCGTGGCTCCCAACCTTCGGCAACATGACCCGCCCCGTCACGATGCCTGTGGAGTAGTGGCTGGTTACTGGTGAGTAGTGGTCCGTGGAGTCGTGAGGCCCCTGGCCACTACCCGGTAAGCAGCGCAGCCGGGTTCTCCGAGAGCATCCGTCGCACCGCCGCCTCGCTGAACCCCGCCTCGACGAAGCGTTCGCCGAAGAGCGCGAGCGCCGCTACCGGCTCCGGGTTTGACGCCTGGCCGTGGTCCGACGAGAGGATGACGCGCTCCGGCCCCACCTCCCGCACCTGGCGCAGCAGGTCCGGCCACGCCTCCTCCCCGTCCTCTCCCGCGATCGCGATCGCGCACTGCTCGATGTAGCCGCCCTTCGACACGATCTCCTGCTGCACCTCGATCGGCGTCCAGAACGACGCGTGCGTGATCACGCAGCGGATGCCCCGCGCCAGCCCTTCCCCGAGGATCGCCTGTGTTTCCTCTGGCGAGAGGTGCCCGCTGGCGAGCACCGCATCGTGGCTCGCGACTACGTCGAGAATCTCGTGGCAGACCGGCAACAGCGCGCCGTCCTCGTCCAGCACCGTAATCGGCTCCTGCGGGCTGTTGAAGCCGCCCGGACGGTAGCTCCGCCAGTGGAGCGCGTCGAAGGTCGGCATC
Source organism: Dehalococcoidia bacterium (assembly GCA_022827945.1). Lineage (GTDB taxonomy): Bacteria > Chloroflexota > Dehalococcoidia > Tepidiformales > Tepidiformaceae > UBA2991. Next base: position 9,931 of record JAJEIT010000077.1, read on the forward strand.
CACACGACCTTCCCCCCGATCCGCAGCGTGATCGACGCGGCTTCCGGATTCAGCCCCCCGACCCCCCAGTCGAGGGCGATGCCGCCGTATACGTCGATGCCGCTGAACTCGCGGTCGAGCGTCCACGCCAGCGGCTGCGTCGGGTACTCGTGGCTCTTCAGCACGAGCCCGGCCAGCCCGGCCTCTCGCGACCGCGCCACCGTCGCCGCGAAGTCCGCTTTCCGGTCCGCGTACGGGTCCGGATCGGCGTGGACGTGGATGTCAAGCGCGCCCTGCACCAGCCCCCGCGCGTGGTCGGAGAGCGTCTCCAGCGTTGGCTCGGTTTTGCTCGTCACGCTGGGCTCACTCCGAGGCCAGCGTCGCCTCGAGCTTGTCGAACGCCGCCATGATGGCGGCGAAGCGCTCTTCGACCGCCTCGCGTGTCTCGGGGTGGGTCACGATATAGAGGTCGTTGTTCTTGACCCCCTCGACCACCCGCGCTGCCATCTCTTCCGGCTCCCGCACGTTCGCGCCGATGATCCGTGGCATCTCCATCCCCGGCGGCAGCTCAAGCGGTGGCCCCATGTCCTCCTCCGCCACCGGGCCGCCCGCCGACTCCGGCCGGTTGCGCGCCGACTGGCTGATGCGCGTGTTCACGACTCCCGGGCACAGCGCCGAGGCGCCCACCCCCGCCGGCGCGAGCTCGTCGTGGAGCGTCTCCGTGATCGCGACGACCCCGTACTTCGCGGTCGTGTAGTTGATAACGCCCGGGGCCGCCATTGGGACCAGTCCGGCGATGGAGGCTGTGTTCACGATGTGGCCCTCGCCCTGCTCCACAAGCCCCGGCAGGAACGCGATCACGCCGTTCACCACACCCTGTAGGTCAACGTCGAGCACCCAGTCCCACTCGGCCGGGCTCATCTCTGCCGTGGGGCCGCCGGAGATCACGCCCGCGTTGTTGCACACCACGTGGTACGCGCCAAGCTCTGCCTTCGCTGCCTCCGCCAGCCCCCGCACCGAGTCGAGGTCGGTCACATCGCAGACGACCGCGATCGCTCGCTGGCCCTTCGCGCGGACCTCTTCCGCTACCGCCTCCCCCGCCCCCTGCTCGATGTCGCCGATCGCGATGTCCATCCCTTCGTCGGCGAACGCGAGCGCCATGCACCGTCCGATGCCGCTGCCGCCGCCCGTGATCACCGCGACCTTGCCGTTCAGTTCCTGCATGACTCACCCCATGGTTGGTCGCGCGCGAGTTTACAGGCCGGGATCGGGTGGTGCGGGCAGCAGCAGCTTCAGGACTGGGCTACCGGCCCCCGTGCAACTCCTCGGCCCGGTCGTATGCCGCCATGATGGCGGCGAAGCGCTCCTCCACGGGCCCGCGGGTCTCGGGGTGGGTGACGATGTAGAGCTCGTTCGTCTTCACCGCTTGCACCACCCGCCGGGCGACGACCTCCGGCTCGATGCTCTCCCCGCCGATGATGCGTGGCGGCTCGAAGTCCGGCGGCAACTCCGCTGGCGGAGCCGGCCGGGGTGGAGCCGCATCGGCGTCCGGCCGGTTGCGCGCCGACTCACCGATGCGCGTGTTCACGATCCCCGGGCAGAGGACGGAGGCGCCCACGCCCGTGCCTTGCAGCTCGCCGTGCAGCGTCTCCGTGATGCCCATCACGCCGTACTTCGCGGCCGTGTACGAGATGATGCCCGGCGCTGCCAGCGGAATGAGGCCCGCCATCGACGACGTGTTCACGATGTGCCCGTCGCCCTGCTCCACCAGGCCCGGCAGGAAGGCCTGGATGCCGTTCACGACTCCGTCCAGGTCGACCCCCAGCACCCAGCTCCAGTCCGTGTCCGACATCTTCGCCGTGGGGCTGTTCGCCACCACGCCCGCGTTGTTGCAGACGACGTGAGCGCCGACCAGCTCCGCCTTCGTCCTCTCCGCCAGGGCACGCACCGAGGCGATGTCCACCACGTCGCAGGTCACGGCGATGGCTCGCCGACCCTTGGCCCGCACCTCCTCCGCCACGGCCTCCGCCGGCCCCGCCTCGATGTCGCCGATGGCGACGTCCATGCCCTCGTCCGCGAAGGCGAGGGCCATCGCCCGCCCGATACCGCTGCCCCCGCCCGTCACCACCGCGACCTTGCCGTTCAGTTCCTGCATGACACGCTCCTCGTGTGGTCGCGCGAGTCTACAGGCGGACGGATGGCCCGGGCGCGCTCGTCAGACCTCCAGGCCCAGACCCCGCAGGAACGCGTCCGAGTTCGGCTCCCGGCCGAGGAAGTCGCGCACGAGCTGGTCGCCGTCGACCGAGCCGCCCCGCTCCAGCACCGTGTGGCGGTACTCCGCCCCCAGGTCCGGGTTCAGCAGCCCCTCGTCCTCGAAGCGCGTGAACATGTCGTCGCCGAACACGTGCGACCAGAGGTAGCCGTAGTAGCGCGCATCGTACCCGAACAGGTGCCCCCACCCCGACTGGAAGTGCGTCTCGGGCGTGTAGGGAAAGGTCGTGATCTCGTGCAGCTCCCGCGTTGCGGCCGTGCTGTCTCCCTCAAAGCCCGGCGCGTGGTACGCCTGGTCGAGGTGGGCGAAGTAGAGCTGCCGCACCATCATCACTCCCGAGCTGAGCGTCTTCGCCGCCAGCATCGAGTCCAGCAGCGAGTCCGGCAGCGGCTCGCCCGTCTCGTAGTGCCGCGTGAAGCTCGCCAGCACCTCCCGGTCCCACACCCAGTGCTCCAGCATCTGCGAGGGCGCCTCCACGAAGTCGCGCTCCGTGCGGGTTCCGCTGAAGCGCGCGTACGTCGCCCGCGTGAGCGTCTGGTGGAGGATGTGGCCGAACTCGTGGAAGAGCGTCTCCACCTCGCTGTGCCGCAGCAGCGAGGGCGTCTCCGCCGACGGCTTGGTGAAGTTCGCGACGATTGCGCTCACCGGCTTCTGGTACGAGCCGTCCGGCAGCACGCGCCCGCCCCGCAACGTGAAGGCAGCCGCGTGGCCGTACGTGTTCGGCCGCGGGAAGAGGTCCATGTAGAAGCGCGCGAAGGCCTCGTCGCCGTCCGCCTCGTACACGTCGAAGGCCTGCACGTCCTTGTGCCAGACGGGCGCGTTCGGACGCGGCTCGAAGCGCACCCCCAGCAGGGTCTGGCAGACCGAGAACAGGCCCTCCAGGCAGGCGTCGAGCGGGAAGTATTGCGCGACCTCGAAGTCGTCGACGGCGAAGCGCGTCTGCAGGAGCTGGTCATGGCAGAAGCGCCAGTCCCAGATGTTGACCGGACCTCCGTTCACCTCAGCCATCAGAGCCACGTCCGCCTCCGCCTTCACCGTCAGGCGTTCGCGCAGGTCCGCCAGGAACGAGGCGACTCGCTCCCGCTCCTTCGACATGCACACCTCGTGCGCGTACGCGGCCCACGAGTCATACCCGAGCAGCCCCGCCGCCTCCTTGCGCGCCGCCAGCGCCCGCTCGAGCACCGCCACGTTCGCGTCCCCGCCCTTCACCTGCTCCTTCGCGAACAGCGCTCGCCGCAGCTCCGACGAGTGCGCCTTCCCCATGAACGGGAAGAACTCCGGGTAGTCCAGCGACACGCGATAGCGCGTCTCCCCGTCCGCCTCTTCCGTCCGGAGCGAGTCGATGAACGGCTCCGGTAACCCCGCCAGCTCTTCGCGTGAGACGGCGATGCCGTCGTCCCACTCGCTGATGTTCTTCTGGAACTCGACGCCCAGCGACACGAGCTCGTCGCTCAGCTCGCGCACCCGCGCCCGCTCCCCCTCCGGCAGCTCGAAGCCGTTGCGACGGTAGTCGCGCAGCTCGAAGTCGAGCAGCCGCTGCTCGTCCGGCCCCAGCGCCTCGCCCCTTCCCGCGTACGCCTTGATCGCCGTGTACAGGTCCTCCCTGAACGACAAGTCGACCAGGTACTTCTCGATGCGCTCCTCGGCGGCCCTCCCCGCCTCCCGCAGCTCGTCGTCCGACGCCACGTACGCCATGAAGGCGTACTGCCCCGACGCCTGCCCGACCCCGTCCGTGGCCGCTTCCAGCGCCCCCAGCGTATTCGCGAACGTGCGCTCCCCATCCGGCGTCGCCACGATCGCGCCGACGGCGGCGTCGCACGCCGCAATCGCGCTCTCGCACGCCCCCGTCACCTGCTCCGGCGTCATCGCCGAGAAGTCCGGCAGCCCCGCATCAACGTCAGTCATGCGCGCGATCCTGCCCGCGCCGCCCCGCCCCGTCTACTCCGCGAACGTGTGAGGAGTCCACGAACGACAGCCAGGGGCGCTCGATCGCTGACGACGATGCGGAGGCCTGTTACGCCCTCCCCGCCAGCTCGTACCCATGCCCGTTTCCCGCTGTCACCACCTGTTGCTACTCCCCGGAGAAACTCACCGGCAGATTGATCGTGATGCCGGTGACGTCAGCTGTCCTGACCTCCACAACGTCAGGCTGCCGCCCGCTCGGAACGAACCCCTCGTCCCCGCCATACGCGCCAAGATAGCGGTGTCCGCTCGGCGTGTCCGCGCGCAGATGAAGCTCGAACGGACCTTCCAGCACCAGAATGCTGAATGCGCCGTCCGCGTTCGTCGTCGCGGCCAGTCCCGGGGCCTCCCCTGTGGGATAGGCGTCGACGCTGATGCCCTCTTGCGGTTCACCGTTCGGTCCCAGCACGACGCCTTCGATGCGCTGCCACTGCGCTGGCGCAGGGTCTACGGGGAACCTGATGGTGATGCCTGTGATGTCCTGCCCCTCGATGTGAAGGGTTGTGGCGTCCTCGAACAGTGGGGAGTAGCCGTTCTCGCGACCGTATGCACCGATGGGCTTCCTGCCGTCTGGCGTATCCCCATAGAGGTGGAGCTCAAGAGAGCCTCCCAGGACGCGCATACTGAATGCGCCGTTCGCGTCCGTCCTGCTCCCGGGAGCGGCGTACTCGCTCCTCGGGAAGGCGTCGACACCTATCCCCTCAAGGCCCGCTCCGTCTGGTCCCAGCACCACCCCCTCGACGCGATACCAGGTCAGGTCGGGGATCCGGACCGCGACGCCCGGCAAGTCCTCACTCTTGACTTGGAGCTGCGTCGCCTCGCCCCGTCGTGGTGTGAATCCCGCACCCTCGGCAAACCACCCAGCGTGGTTGGTCGTCTCTTCGTAAGGCATGTGGACTTCAAGGGTGTAGGACCCCTGTGAGACCGCCAGCGAGAACACGCCCTGATCATCAGTTGTATCCCACGCGCTCCGTTGTCCCTCAGTCGGGGCCGCCCGCAGTCGTGCGCCCATTACAGGGTTGCCTTCATGGTCGAGCACCGTGCCTTGGATGCGGGGTGCGACCGGGGCCACTCTGGTGCGGTGTTCGGCGAACGACCGGTAAAAGTCCTCCACGCTGATACCGAACACGCCAGCAAAGGCTTCCTGCCAGGTGCTGTAGGCAGGCCGCCTGAGGTAATAGTCGAAGATTCGATCTTCCCCCGTGGTGGCGATGAGCCAGTC
>JAJEIT010000078.1 GCA_022827945.1 Dehalococcoidia bacterium
GTGAGGCCCGCGGGGGTGCCCGTGAAGATGTCGCTCACGGGGAGACCTCGCAGGTCTCCGCCTCGGCGCCCGAGGCGCGCTCGACGACCCCGCAGAGCATCCCGTGCGCGCCCTCGATCAGCCAGCCGGCGATCGCCCTGCCCCAGCGCGGGGGATCGAGCGCGCGCAGCACCTTGTTCCAGATGCCGCCCGGCTGGTGCGGCGGGATCACCGCGTAGAAGGTCCCGCTCACCTCCGCCCAGCTCTTGGCGATGATCACCAGCAGGTAGGGGCGCTCGGTGTCGAGCGCGGTCTGGGTGTCCTCGAAGGGATACTCGAAGCTGTACTCCCAGCCGTCGCGGCGCTCCTTCTCGCCGCCGCGGAGGCGGTACATGGGGACGAGCCACTCGCCCGTGTCCCCGTCGCGCGCGCCGAAGTAGACGGCGGCCAGCCTGCGGTCGAAGACGGGACGGGCGATGAAGCGCCCGTCGCCCTTGCGCTCCAGGAGGTCCTCGTCGCCCTCGTTGACGAGGACGATCGGGGAGTTGGGGTCGGGCGGCGCCTGGGCGAGGGCGGTCCCGCTCGAGGGGATCGCCGCGAGCGCCGCCAGCAGCAGCGCCGCGCCCAGCGCCTGCAGGCGCGTCCACCTACCGGATGTCGTCGTGGTCGATTGCCGTCGCACCGGGGCCTCCTCGTGGTCGGTGGCAGTGACGGCAACCGAGTGTGGGGAGCGGGCGAGGGAATGTTCATGGGTTGTGAGGAGGCTCCCGAACGGGGCCGGCCTCGCGCGCGAGCCTCCTCACAAGGCATGCAAGTCCGGGGGGCGGTCGTGATGTAGTAGGGGTGTACAGGAGATCGAACGCCGGTTGCAGGAATGCAAGTCGGTCGGAGGTACCGCGAGTACAGGGGAATACCGGGGTGTCGCGGGAGAACTGCTCCATCACAGCCAGCGCTTCGGTGGACGGCCCGGTTGCCGGCTCCAGGGCGGTGAAGTTGCAGAAGTGCAAGTCGACGAGCGGGGCCTCGGTGGTCGGGGCCGGAGGCCCACACAACCAGAAGTGGGAGGGGGAGACGCGGTGAACGGGCACGAGCCAACCGCTGACGGAGGCGCAGACGCCATGGACGGAACCGGCCAGTCCGCTGACGACGGTGGCGACGCCGTGAACGTAATCCCGCAGTCTGCCGGCAGCGACGAGCGCGACGAGAACGAGCGGCTGCTCGCCCTGCTCCGCGACCTGGTCGGCGACGACCGGAAAATGAAGACCGCCGCGTTCCTGGGCGTGAGCTACCGCACGCTGGACAAGGCCCTCGGCACGGGTGTCCTGCTGCCGCGCATACGCGACGCCCTCAAGCGGCGCGAGCTGGAGGCGGGAGGGGAGGCAGGACTCCGGTACCGAACGCGCGTCGAGGAGCTGGAGCGGCGGGCCGGGACGACGGACGAACGCGTGGTGGCCCTCGAACAGGCGCAGGAGGCGGCGGAGGAGTCCACCAGAGCGGCGGTCCGAGAGCTGACCCGCAGACTGGAGGATGGGGCCGCGACCATCGAGGGGCTGGCGGGCCGGCTGGCTCGCGTGGAGCAGCGGCGGGTTCGCGGGGACCACAGCGGGCCGGTCGTGATCGGCGCGAGCGACTCCGCCTCCACCAGCCAGGGCGTCGTGACCCTTGAGCCGCACGAGGCAGAAGCGGAGTCGTACGGTGAGGCGCTGTCCCTCGTCGAGGAGTGGCGCACGCTCGTCCACAGGCGCGGCGAGGACTCGAAGGCCGAGCAGGCGAAGCGACGCGAGCGCGTCATGGAGCTGGAGATCGCCCTCATCGGCGAGCACGGGTTGGCCCTGCCCCCAAACACGGAGCCGCTCCATCCCTCCGAGCGGGAGCGCTACCTCGGGTGGCGCCGGCGCGAGCTGAACGACCTCCGGGGGGAGCGCCGGCGCGCGACGGCCCTGCGCTGGCTGCGGCGCGTGCTCACGCTCGGGCTGTGGTGGCGCTAAGGCCCGCTTGGTTCCCTGCTCCATTCGCGCACCTTCAGAGCCATCGATTCGACGAGAACGGCTCGAACCCCCTTCCCTTCGCACAGGGGTCCAGCGACACTCGACTGCAGTGTCTGGCTTTTCCAGCGTTTCCTCCCTAGAAACCTGGAGGGTCCGTCCCTGACCCGGGATGGCCGAGCGGTACGAGTCGAGCTCTCCGCACGGACACCCACGAGACCGACCGGAGGGACGAGCCGAGCTCTCCCGATGGCCCGGCCCCGAGGGACACCTGCCGCAGCGGCCGAGTGCATCGCACACCGGCCACTCGGAGTCCCCGACGAGGTGCGTCCTGCGCCCCGTCCGGTTCCCCACGTCCGCCGCGCCCTGAACAGAAGCCGGTCCGCGAGTGACTCGCAGGCCGGCGGCTTCGCATGAGCGGCCCAGCCACCCCGTTTCCCCCGGTCCAGGCATCCGACCGTGGGCGGAGTGCGTCCAGCGACAAACCAGTCCAGCCAGCCAGACCCGAGCCCGGATGCCGGCGCGGGTCGCCAGTCCACGACAAGCACGCAGTGACGAAGGAGGTCACGGAATGCACGCAGCACAGGAAGACGCCATGGAGATGCGCGCCTCGGCGCAGCAGTACACCGGGCCGAGCGTCCGGCAGATCGCGGACCTCATCCCGCATGAGGTGAGCTTCGAGCGGGGCTGGTTCCGTACCAGCACGGCCCTCTGCCACGAGGGCGAGGAGCCCGACGGGCTGGCGTTCCGGCAGCGGCCCGACGGCAACGGCATCGACGTGCGCTGCCACACCGGCGGCTGCACGCGCGGCCAGGTCGTCACGGCCATAGAGGGCCTCATCGGCCTGCCCATCTGGACGGCCTACGAGCCGCTGCCCGAGACCGCGGACCAGGCTCCGCACAGGGGGTGGCCATGGCGACGGGTCGCGCTCGTCGCGGGCGCGGCGCTGTTGCTGGCCGCGCCGCTGGCGCTCGGGCACGGCCTGGAGACGGCCGCCGCGAACGTCGCCGCCCTTGGCGTTGTGGGGGTGCTCCTCGCGGGGCTTCCCGGCAGGGCGAGGAGGGCGTTCCGGAGCTGACCAACCGGGCCGTGACGGCCCGCCGCATCCACCCAGCCCGTCGGGCCGTCTCTCCGGAGGCGGCCCCTCTTCTTTTCCCGCGAGGGCGCACGACACGGGAACAGCATCGAGGCCAGAAGGAGGCACGAGATGACGATGGCAACGACGACGATGAGCACGGCTGCGACGGTGGCGGGCGACCGCCCCGAGCGCAGCCTCGAAGAGTTGGTGGACCGCGTATTCGAGGCGCTCCTCGGAGCCTCGGAGACCACCATGGAGGAACAGAGCATCGCGAGTCGCGTCCACGAGGCGCGGCGGCTCCGCCAGCAGGGCGACCTCGACGGGGCGCTCGCGCTGCTCGCCGGCTCGGACCTGAGCGAGGCCACGGAACCGGAAACCCGCTGGGCCTACGGCGAGTGGCTCGACATCGCCAGGCGGCGCTTCGGCGACGGCGAGGGCGTGGCTCTCTACAGCCCCAGCACGGGGCGGGCGGCCGTGCTCGCCCTGCACCCCGGCGGGTCGCTGGAAGTGCTGGCCGTCCTAGGGCTGCGCTGGGAGACGGGCAAGCTCGTCTCCCGGCGCAGCCTGCGGGGCCTGCGGCCCCTCGGGAAGGGCGGTGGGCCGTGACCGCCGCGCACGCGCCCGTCGACCTCGCGGCGCTCAAGGAGCGCCACCCGCTGGGTGATGTCGTCGAGGCGGCGGGTATCAGACTCCACGGCAGGGGCCGTGTCAGCCAGGGCGTCTGCCCCTTCCACGAGGAGGCCGAGGGCAGCTTCACGGTCTACGCCGACAGCGAGCGCTTCTACTGCTTCGGCTGCGGCGTGGGCGGGGACGTGCTGGACTTCGTCCAGCGTATCGAGGACCTGAGCCTGCCGGAGGCGATCCGCAGGCTCGACGCCTCCCCTCCCACC
>JAJEIT010000061.1 GCA_022827945.1 Dehalococcoidia bacterium
GGATGACGGTTCCCCCGCACGCGCGGGGATAGACCGGAGGCGGTATGGAGCGTCGCCGGCGCGAAGGTGGTTCCCCAGCACGCGCGGGGATAGACCCACGGACCCCCGCCACTTGATCGCCCCCAACGTGGTTCCCCCGCACGCGCGGGGATAGACCCGAAACCCAGCACTGGCGACCCGAGCGGTCGGGGGTTCCCCCGCACGCGCGGGGATAGACCCAGAAGGTGAACGAACGCCGCGAACGGGAAGCGGGTTCCCCCGCACGCGCGGGGATAGACCGAGCTTCGAGACGCAGGACGAGGCCGTCCGAGCGGTTCCCCCGCACGCGCGGGGATAGACCGTGGAGAGAAGCGCTGCCGCGAGTGGGTCGATAGGTTCCCCCGCACGCGCGGGGATAGACCGCCGCTCTACTGCCTCGGGACGACGAAGGCGGGGGTTCCCCCGCACGCGCGGGGATAGACCGCGGAAGCCGCTGACCGAGTCGCCCCAGTTGAGGGTTCCCCCGCACGCGCGGGGATAGACCCTACTACGCCCGTCGCCCGGGAACGACGGCGTGGGTTCCCCCGCACGCGCGGGGATAGACCGGAGGCCCAGGCATGGCAGGACGCAGGACAACTGGTTCCCCCGCACGCGCGGGGATAGACCCGCCGATATCCGCGGACTCCTCGGCTCGGTCGAGGTTCCCCCGCACGCGCGGGGATAGACCCGCGACGATCGCCTCCGGGGTCGTCACGACCAAGGTTCCCCCGCACGCGCGGGGATAGACCCTCCAGGTATTCGGCCCGCACCGCCTCCGGCGGGGTTCCCCCGCACGCGCGGGGATAGACCCGCCGCCTCGCAGGTGAGCTTGATGGGTACGATGGTTCCCCCGCACGCGCGGGGATAGACCGTGCCAGACGATCGTGTCCTGCTGGTAGTCGACGGTTCCCCCGCACGCGCGGGGATAGACCGTAGGTCAGGAGACCCTGCGGCTGGCCGGAGCCGGTTCCCTCGCACGCGCGGGGATAGACCGGTCTACCCCCTGACGACGCGGGGCCTCGTCTCGGTTCCCCCGCACGCGCGGGGATAGACCGTACCGCCGGATGTCGAAGGAGCTGGCAACGGCGGTTCCCCCGCACGCGCGGGGATAGACCGGGGACTCCCTCCGCCCCAGCGTACCTCGTTGTTGATGCAAAGCCGCTCCGCGTAGGCCTCGATCGAAAGCTGTACCGTGCCCCCCGAGGGCGGCACCGCTAGCCCCCGCTCGCCGGCGGTTAAGCCCGACCAAGCCGCGCCCCGACGGCGACGGCTAGAAGCGCGAGCACTGCGACCTAGCTCAGCCATGCTCGCATCACGCTTAGCATGCCACACGCAGGGAAGCCTCGCAGGTCTGAGCGATGCCTGTCGGCGGTCGTGGCAGGCATGCTAGGGGCCTATCAGCGAAAGAGTAGGCACAACAAATGAGTAGGAGGTCGTGCTCACAGGCGTTCTGGAAGACCCACTCGAACGAAGAGGGACGCATGGAGGCGGCCCAACTGCAGGGGTCAGCTACTGCTACTCGGGAGCGACCCCCTCCCACGGCGGCGGCAAGACCTCGATCACACTGCTCCGCACCCATGCGCCTATGGGGAGGTCGGCTGGCAAGTACCGGATGTCGGGGGAGACCCTGTCGCCAGCGGCGTTGCGGAACCCCAGTTCGACGCGGCCGTCGACCAGTCGTTGGGCGCGGCTCAACCCGATCGGGGTTGCCATCGACTTCGACGTCACCGCTGATATGCCAACGGCCGACAGGTGCGTCGACTGGCAACAGGCGGCCAGGTGGCAGGACCTCCAAGCCGTTGGTGAGTTGCACGCCGTGCTCCACGCGACCGTCCTCCGTCAGCCGCGCGACTATGCGCAATTCATATGGAGGCACTGGCGCACCCTCGGCCAGGAGCGGTCCCTCTGCCATGTGGAGCGAACCGACCACCGGGTCCGAGAAGGTCCCCAGCCGGTGGATGAACCATTCGTTCTCACTATCCACGGAGGAGGCCGCGCAAAGGGCTGCATCGCTCCGGACCCGAGTGCCGGCAGGGAGCCTCGGAGCTCCTCGTCGATCGCTTCCAGGCCCTCGACGTCCTCAACGCCTCCGAACAGGAAGCTGTAGCCGAGCAGGGAGGACCTGGAGTTGAAGCGGGCCTGAGCGGCGAGCTCACGAACCATCGCCTGGACGGACGGATCCTGCCAACCGGCTTCCGCCTCGCGCGGCCTGCACGGCCCTGGCTGCGGCCGCGAGTGGTGTGAGGATGCGCTCGGCGTAGGCCGGTTCGCTTTGCTGGGTGCTAGCCTGCTCAAAGGAGATCCCTTCGCCGCTGGCCACCTGCTCTTCGAGCGCACTCCACGAAGCCGCTAGCCACGCGTAATGCCTCGATACCCTGCCCGCCACCTCAAGGATGAGATCCTCGACCACGACGGGACTAACCACCTCTCCCGAAGCCAGCGTCTCCTCGACGCCCGAGGTCGAGACGAACTCTGCGTACAGCTCCGCGAACGCCCCATACAGCGTGGTTGATGCTGCGTTCGCAAGGGTGGTCTCTAGCGGCTCTCCGCTCGCCGTCAGGCCCTGAAGGCCCGGTCGCTCGAGGATGCCTTCCAACAGGAATGCGCCCACGGCCGCCGTGTCGATCGCCTTGGCCTGCGCTGTGGTGTCGACCTCCACTTCAGGGTCGGCGACGGAAGTGACCGAATTGGTCACTGTCCCTTCTTCGTCGGCCGTGGCTGCCACCTCAAGGTCACCGCCGTCGACCTTCACGGTGGGTGGGCCAAGACGTCGGGCCGCTGTGAACAGTTAAGACTCGCGCAATGAAGTAGAATTCGACCTCCTCTTCGGTTTCATCGTTATCGGTGAAAGTCACCAGCACCACATAGGAATCGCCTGGCTCAGGGATGTTCAGGCTCAGCGGCCGCAGCGGCGGAAGCAGGGTGCTCGTCGTCGATGCTGCCTCTTCTCCGGAGTGGTAAGAGACGCCCACGCCCCAATGTCCGCCCTCAGCCGGTACAGACTCCGTGATGTCCCACGTGCCGCCAGGCGCGGCCGTGACGACCACGGCACTCAGCCCCTCGGGGAGGTCGGTGTCCGACGTTGCCGACGCGGTAGCACGGTGAAGGGTTCGCCGGCAGTGACAACGTCCGGAATCTCAAGGGTCTTGACCTTGATCAGGAACGAATCCGATTCAACGAAATTGACGGTCAGCGTGAAATCCGCCAGGAGCCGGTTGCGGTCCCGTGCGCTGTACGTCGTCGCTTCGATCAGGTAGGGGCCGCTGGCCAGGTACTGATCGAGTCGGGAATTGCGCCTCGCGCCCCATCGTCGTTGGCGCCAATAACCCCTCGCGTGGGCGACATTAGGGAGAGGACGGGGTCGCCGTCCTCTGAGGCGAGATCGATACGGACCCGACCATCCTGTGGCAGGTCGAAGGCGTAGGTATAGGCAGGGTGGCTCGCCGCGAAACGAGAGCCGCAGGTGTCAATCGTCCAGACCCCGGATGCTGTCAGGCTCGTGCCGGGCTCGAGCGCACCGAGGTGAACGGGATCGCAACCGGCTACGTAGCCAATGGAGAGCGAGAAGTCTGCGGGACCGCGTGAGCGTCCTCCAACGGTCGTCGCCTCCACCAGGTAGGTGCCCGCTTCCAAGTCGCGCTCGACGCGCGCGCCGAGAAGGGGGGCGCCATCATCGTTGTCAGCGATGCGGCTGCCGTCCTCGGCCATGAGATACAAGTAAGAGTCGGCACCCGCGGACGTGAGGCCAATGCGGATGCGACCGGCCTCGGCGACCTCGAAGCGATACGTGTGGGCGTCACTCCCGTGCCGAAGGCCGAGTCGCAGTCCTCCGTTGTCCAGCGCCCTCCCTCGCAAGCTGGTCCGTGTCGGCCCTGAGCGTTCCCAGGTCGGTTACCGGGCAGGCGGCGTCGTGCCAACTGCTTAGTAGCCGTCCCGGACCTCCCGGTTGACCCCGACGACGCCATCGTCGAGGTCAACCGGGCGTTACCTGGCTCGCCGTGGCGCTTTTCCTTGCGGAGGCCTTAGCGGCCGTCTGCGAGGGCTGCGTCCACCTTCTCGGCCACGGCGGTCGCCTATACCGAGAATTGGCAGAGACAGTTAAGCCCCTATCCACTGACATCGCCACCCACAACAGCCAAGTGCAGACCCAAGGAGGCCGCACCCGGTCTGCCCTGGGCGTTGGGCGGAACTGCAGCCGATCGTGCGATGAACTCCACTGCCCCAGGAATCCCTACTGCCCCGCCGATGCAGGTTTTTCGGTAGCGCCCCGGGCCCAAGGACATGGTTCGCCGTCCGCCGTGGGAATCGCTACCGCTGAGCATCGCGCGCTCGCGCTACAGGAGCCTTACTCGTTGGAGGGTCTTCGTGTGAGCGTTTGGACTGAGGCCACAATTTCGTCAAACAACGCTCCTACGCACGCGTCTCCAGCGTCGGCCCCGAAACATCTGCTAACGGAAAGTTCACCTTGGAATATAGCAATCCACCCCCTTGATGCGAACGCATGCATGAAGCCATGGGTGCCTGCTCATCGCAGCCCCACGGCCAGCTCGAGAGTTCGTAGTACAGTCCCGTCAGGTGTCACAGGCCGGGGTGCATGCGCGCACCCCCCTGCAGGCAGTTAACGGCCGACCCTTTCGCGCTCACACTCGGTTGCCCTCACCACACCGCCTCAGGCCAGGAGGGTCATCGTGCTATCTCGTATCCCCATCCCGAAATCCAGTAGGAGGAGGCCACCGTTCATCGTCGCTGTGCTGCTGTCCGCGGCGCTGCTGACGGTGGCCGTCGCCATCCCCACCGCCCTCGTCCTCGCCCAGAACCCGCCCACCGACGAGGTCGTCTTCGTCAACGCCAGCGAGGAACCCGTCGAGCGCAAGGGCGACGGACGCTTCATCGCGCGTCCCGTCTTCAGCACGCAGGTCGCGCCCCTCTACTACGGCGTGCGCGACCCCGACACGGGCGAGTTCCTGACGACGATGTTCCGCGTCCAGGGCGGCGAGAAGAAGCGCAGTGACGGCTGGGAGTACTCCTTCGAGTACCCCTTCGAGGACGACCAGGTGGAACTCGACAAGGAGCGTCCGTACCTGCTCGTCATCCTCGCTATCAAGAACGGTGAGACGTACCGCTTCTACACCGCCATCCCCGAGCACCGGCCCGGCGGCATCTGGAACAAGATCCTGAACGCGCTCGACCCCAGGGAATGGGGGCGGGCGATCGCGGGCTGGGTGATCGAGGGGACGCACGGCGTCCTCTGCGGGGTGGTGGAGCAGGCCACCGGCGAAGACGCCGACCGCTGCCGGGGCCAGTAGGTCATGCCGGACATCATCAGCGGCACCCCGGCGGAGATGACCTACCTGCACCCCATCGTGCGCGAGGCGTGGATGGTGGTGTGGGCCATCACCTCGGCCATGCTCGTCGCCATCCTCGGCTGGATGGGGCTGAGCTTCACCATCCAGGAGCACCTCGGCCAGGCGCAGGCGGGCTGGCGGGAGATGGTCCCCCGTCTCCTCCTCGGACTCGCCGCCGCCGCTACCTCCCTCTGGTGGTGCGGGCTCGTGATCGACGTGGCGCACGCGGTCTCCAGCTTCGTCGCCGCCTCCCTCGGCCTCAGCGCCGGCGACCTCCTGCGCTCATCGGCGCAGACCCTGCTCACGGCGGTCGAGGTGGGGAGCGTGGGCATGGCCCTGCTGCTCGCCCTGCTCTACCTCGTCTACGGCTTCTTCGTCCTCTACGTCCTGTTGCAGCTCATCATGCGGCTGGCGCTCATCGACCTCCTGATCGCGCTCGCACCCGCCGCCCTCGGCCTCTGGATCCTGCCGCACACGGCGGGCTGGGGCCGGCACTGGCTGCGGCTGTTCATGACGACCGTCTCCCAGCAGGCGATCCAGCTGATCGCCCTGGCGATGGGCTTCGGCATGCTCAACCTGCTGGCAGACATCGCCGCCTTCGAGCCGATCCAGGACCTCGTCTGGAAGCTGCTGCTGTCGCTCGCCTTCGTCTACCTGGCGACGCGCGTGCCCGCGCTGCTCGGCAACGCCGGCACGTTCGACGCCTGGCTCCACACCCTCCACTTCGGCATGGCCCTGCCCGGGAGCATGGTCCGCTCCGCGCGCAGCGTGGGGATGCTGGGCCGGGGCGTGATGGGCGCCGGGAGGGGCGCGGGAGCCACCGTCGCTGCCGGAGCGGCTGGCGCCGCGGCCGGGGCGGGGCTCGCCGTTGGAGCGGGAGCCGTGCGCTCCGCCGCCGAGACGGCCACTCCCGGAGAGGGCGGAGGGGCAGCCGGCATGCCCAGGAGCGCGTCCGAGTAGCCCACCACCAACCACAACCCGGCGCGGGTTTCCCGCGCCGCCCACCACTCGAGGAGCAGAAAAAGCGATGTGCCGCTAGCACGACGGAGCAGCCCCACCGGCAACGACCAGCAGACACCGCACAAGGAGTTGCGAAGCAATGGAAGACCTCGTCCAGACCATCTCCAACATCGTCGGCATCCTCCTCGGCCTCGTGGGGGCCGTGGGCGTCGGCTTCTTCATCTACGGCGCCTATCTCTACCTCACCGCCTCGGGCGCGCCCCACCAGATGGAGCGCGGCAAGAGCGCGATGATGACGGCCCTCGCCGGCATCGTCCTGGCGATGGTGGCCTTCGGCATCGTCGAGCTCGTCATCGGCGCCGTCGTCGACCCGGCCGTGGACATCGGCGACATCCCCGACCCGAACGCCGCCCCCACCGCCCAGTCGGGGACGTAGCCATGCAAGCGCATGAAGTCCCCACCCACGTGCAGGCCGAGGACCGCGTCCTGCTCTGGTTCACCTTCCCCCAGATCGTCGCACTGACGGCGGTCGCGGCCCTCGCCTACGGGGTCTACAGCCTCGCCCCCTTCGGTCCCTCGGGGGTGCGGCTGGCCCTGGCCAGCCTTCTCGGGCTGACGGGCGTGGCCGCGGTCGCCGGCAAGATCGGAGGGCGGCGGCTGCCCCTGGTCGTGGCCGACCTCCTCCGCTTCTGGCTGGGGCCGCGGCGCTACGCCGGCTCTCCCGCCGAACTGGTGCGGTGCGAGCCGCCCCCGTCTCCGCCGCCCACCCCCAATCCGCTCCAGCTGCTGGTAAAGCGCACCCGGCGCGGACTGAGGAAGCTCCGCAAGCGGCGGCGGCGGGGCGAACGCAAGCCCTTCCGCGCGCACTGCCGCCTCGGCAAGCGCCTCTTCCGCCGCCGCGGGGAGGGCGGCAAGGGCCAGCGCCAGGAGATCCGCCTCCTCGGACGGCGGGCGGGACTCGCCCTGCTGGCCGTCTCCGTAGCGGCGACGACGGCCGTCGGGGTGATGGCGCTCGCGGCGCAACCCGCCAGCGCCGACGGCCACGACCAGTGGTTCGAGGAGGAGGTGCTCATCCCGGAGCCCGTCCCCGGGCAGCGCCTCTTCCTCGAGCGCCTCACCGTCTACGGCGACCGCGCCGGCATCGCGCTACGGGCGTCCACCGACCTGCAGGTCCACGTGCGCGCCTACGGAGGTGACGGCGGGCAGACCCTCGTCTACCAGGCGACGGAGAGCCTCGTGACGGGAGAACGCCGCGGCTGGGACGTGCCCCTGGATGGGGAGTTCCCGTCGGTGACGGTCTCCTGGCAGGACGGGTTCGGGGAGGCGGGAGCGTTCAGCCTCGAAGGGGCGCAGCTTCCCTATCCGCTGCCATCCATCGAGGGAGAGCTCTGCTCCGTGGCGGTGACCTCGCTCTCGTGGTCGCCCGGTCGCATCGAGGGGAGCGTCTCCTCCCGTTGCGCGGACACGGTCGAGGAGCGGGTTGAGCTTCCCGTCGCCGCCGGCCACCACGAGGCGTCGGTGACGGCCCTCATCGAGGCCTCGGTGACGGACCTCTCGGGAACGGTCACCGTCACGTCCGGAACGTGGACTGCTGCCGCGGACCTCGCGCCGAACGGGAGCACGACCTTCCGCCTTCCGATAGGAGGCGGGGCCGGGGTCCAGGCCGTGGCCGTCGAGGCCGCCATCGAGGCGACGACGACGGCTCCCCTTCCAGCGCTGGTCGAGCTCACGCACCACCCGGAGCGCACCGATCAGCTCACCGAGACGGCGTCGGTCACCATCCCCGCTTTCGGCGACTCCGTCACCGAGACCATCACGGTCACCGGCGAGGACGGGACACCGGTCAGTCACAGCGTCACCGCCAGCTGCTACGTCCCCGAGTCGGTCGTCCGCCAGGACGTCGTTTTCACCGTCATCCACGAGGAGCACGTGCGCGCCGAGGTCGTGGCGCGGGCTCCCCTCGTCCGCGGCCGGAGCGAGTCTCTCGCCCTGGCCCTGAGCGTCGCCTCCGATGACCCCTACGAGGCGCTCGCCTCGCAGGAGCCTGAGGACGAGGAGGAGGTCCTCTCCACCCAGACCGCCGTCAGTCCCGAGGTCCTGCAATGGCTCCTCGGGGTCGTCAACGAAGGGCAGTAGCCGTGCTGAAGCGCACCGCAACCGCCCTGCTCTTCGCCGGCGTCGCGCTCCTCTCGACGGGCGCGGCGCCGGAGGAGGAGCAGGCGATGCTCGAAGCCTTCAACGGGGCGCTCACGGGGATGGCCTACGCGGCCGGCGGCCTGGCCGTCTTCGCCATCGCCTGGGCCGGAGTCGTCCTCATGGCCGACGGAGCGGAGGGGCGCTCCGGGCGGGCGCGCACCGCCGTCGTCATGGCGGTCGTCGGGCTCGTCCTCGTCCTCTCCGCGAAGGGCATCGCCCTCGCCCTCCTCAACGGCGTCATTCCGACCACCTAGCACGAAGGAGACCTCAACCATGAAGACACCCGCATTCATGCGCACCGAGCCACCCGTCATTGGGGGCAGCGCGCCCGCCGCTCCCGAGCCGAAGCCGCCACTCCCCCTGCCCCTCTGCTTCCTCCTCTCCCACGTGGAGGAGGAGGCGATCGTTCGCCTCGACGGGGAGAAGATCGGTGTCTGCGAGGTGCTCGGCCTGGAGCTGGACGAGCCCAAGCTCGGGGCCTTCGCGGGCGCCCTCAACGCCCTCGCCTTTCCCGTCCAGCTGCTCGTGCGCCAGCACCCGCCCGACCTCGGCCCGCTGCGGGACGCACTCAGGGAGTCGCAGCCCGAAGCCCTGCCCCCGCAGACCGAGGCGGCGGCGCAGTCGCTCCAGGGGCTCCTGGGAGAGCTGGAGACCCGGGACGGCGTCCTTGACCGACGCTTCTACGCGGCCTGTGCGGAGGAGCACGCGGAGGAGCTGCAGGGACTGCTCGTGCGGGCGGGGCTCTCCGTCCACCCCCTGCGGGGCCGCACCCTGCGTCGGCTGCTCATCGCCTCCGCGCTCGGTGGCACGCCCTCCGACCGCGACGAGGTGCGTCCCGCCCGCATCGAGATCAACCGCACCGACATCCGCCTGGGGGAAGGGCTGGCGCGGTCGCTGCACCTCGGCCGCTGGCCGCGCTCGCTCGCCCCCGGCTTCCTCCAGGGGCTGATGACGGCGGGAGTCCCCATGGACCTCGCCCTCCACCTCGGCCCCATCCCCGCCGAGCAGGCGGCGCGCACCCTGGAGTGGCAGAAGGTCCGCTTCGAGTCCGCCCAGAGCCTCTCCCTCAATAAGGGCAAGACCCTCTCCTCCGAGGCCGAGATCGCCCTCGAGGACGTGACCCGCCTGCGGGACGAGGTCCAGCGCGGGCGGGAGCGCCTCTTCCACGCCTCGCTCTCCCTCACCCTCCACGCGCAGGACGACCACGTCCTCACGGAGATGACGCAGCGGGCGAAGGGGCACTTCGGGGCGACGCTGGGGAAGCTCGACACGCTCGCCTTCCGCCAGCGCGAGGGCCTCCTCTCGACCCTTCCCCTCGCCCTCAACGCCGTCGCCGCGTGGCGCACCCTCGACACGTCCTCGCTGGCGCGGCTCTTCCCCTTCTCGCCGCCCGACCTCGACACCCGCAGCGGCACGCTTGCCGGCATCGACCTCAGGGCGTGCGCCCCCGTCGTCTACGACGCCTTCGACGGCACTCACCTCAACGCCAACACCGCCGTTCTCGCGCGGTCGGGAAGCGGGAAGTCGTTCGCGACGAAGCTGGGGGTGCTGCGCGGACTGATGCGAGGCGTCGTCGCCTACGTCATCGACCCCGAGGGCGAGTACGCCTCGATGGCCCGCGCCGCGGGCGGCCGCGTGCTCTCCCCGGGCGTCTCCGGCCAGGGCCTCAACCCCTTCATCATCGAGCGCCGCGACGGCGAGGAGTTGCTGCAGCGCATCGGCAGCCTGCGCCGGCTCATCGAGGTGATGGTGGGCGAACCGCTCGGGGCGGAGCGCCGCGCCGCCCTCGACCACGTCCTCGCCGCCTACTACGCCGAGCCCCGCGCGGGCGCCGGCTTCGGGGACTTCTACCGCTTCCTCCAGGAGAGCGATGCAGACCTGGCCAAGCTGCTGCGGCCCTTCGCCACGGGCAGCCTTCGCCA
This sequence comes from Dehalococcoidia bacterium, assembly GCA_022827945.1. Lineage (GTDB taxonomy): Bacteria > Chloroflexota > Dehalococcoidia > Tepidiformales > Tepidiformaceae > UBA2991. The sequence continues at coordinate 10,442 of JAJEIT010000061.1, forward strand.
CCTCCTCTCCGACGAGAGCGACGACCTCCTCGCCAAGGAGGCGCTCGTCACCGTCTTCGACCTGCGCCTGCTGGAGCCGGAGCTGCGGCCCGCCGCGGCGATGGTCTGCACGGAGACGGTCTGGGCGGCCGCCGCGCGCGACCCCCGCCCCCGCCTGCTGGTCGTGGACGAGGTCTGGTCGATCATGCAGCACCCCCAGGGCGCCGCCTTCATGGTGTCGATGGCGAAGCGGGCGCGAAAACACCGGCTGGGGCTGCAGTTCATCACGCAGGACGTGCAGGACCTCCTCAGCGAGGATTCCTCACGCACGATCACCGGCCATTCCGGCAGAGCCCTCCTCCAGAACGCCGCCTTCAAGCTGCTCCTCCAGCAGGACGCGGCCGCCATCTCCACCGTGGGCGACGCCTTCGATCTGCCCCAGGACCTGCAGCGCTGGCTGCTTTCCTGCCAGCGAGGCGACGGCCTCCTGCTCGCGAGGGGCAACCGCTTTCCCGTCCGCATCGAGGCCACCCCCGAGGAGCACGCCCTCATCGAGTGGAAGCCCGGCAGCGGGCACTGATCCGAACACACAGGAACGAGAGGAACAGAAAGATGGGGTCCCTCCGCTAGCTGCCTGCCCGGAGCCTGGAACGCCTTCGTCCCGCGGCCGCCGTGAGCGGCCAGGGGTTGGCCGTCGCCTCCGCGGCGAACGCGGCATCCCGACCACGCGAAGAAGGGGAGGCCCTCACGGCCGCCCCTGCCATGACGCCTCCAACACCCAGAACCAGAAGGAGTACCCATGAATCCCATCCACCGGCTCTTCCCCCGCTCCGTCCCGAAGGACCCCGTCCTGCTGACGGTGACGCCGCCGCGCACGGGCGAGCGCACCCTGCTCGGCGTCGAGAACCTCCTCGCCTCCATCGCCGTCCCCGAGCCGTTCTCGCTTGAGCTGGCCGGTGACGCCGGGGGCGTCACCCTCATGGCCCGCTGCCGCGACGACGAGGTCGTGCGCCGCCAGATCGCCGCCCACTACCCCCAGGCCCGCATCGAGGAAGTGTCCAAGGCGAAGGATCCCCTGCGCCTCGGCGAGGGGGAGGAGGCCTGGGGCCTGACCCTCACCTCCACGGGCCCCGACTACGTGCCCTTGCGCACCTTCCGCGACGACGACCTGCTCGATCCCGGCTCCGACCCCCTCCTCGCCCTGCTGGGGGCGCTCGCCGCCGCGGAGGAGGGGGAGCGGGTCGTGGCCCGGCTCCTCCTCCGCTCCCTCGACCCGGACTGGTCGCAGCCCCACCAGGAGCTCGCCTTCGGGCCGCCGCCCGCTCAGCGCCCTGCTCCGGCGCCCTCGTCCTCCCCGCAGGGCGCTTCCGGCGGCCCGGAGCCCCTCGCCCTCGCCGTCCTCGCCGTGGTCGGTCTCGTCGCCTTCACGGGCTGGGACTGGGTGCAGAACGGCGAGCCCCTCAAGGCCGCCCTCCTCGGCCTGGGGGCGCTGGGAGCGAGCATCGCCGGACTCTGGGTCTGGCAGCGCTGGAAGGGCGGCCGCGACCGCGTGTACGACCCCGCCCTGATCAAGGAGAAGGTGTCGCGCGGGGCCTTCGAGGCGCAGGTCGAGGTGACCGCCATCCTGCCCCCGGGCGGGAAGGCGGATCGCGCGCGGGAGCTGCTGGAGGCGGTGGCGTCCGCCTACCGCCACTACGACCATCCCGCCGGAGCGCGCTTCAAGATTGGCAAGGCGCGGCCCGTGGAGGCCGCCCCCTCCCTCGAACCCACCCCGCCCGGCTTCTTCGGCAGGCGTAGCGTCCTCGGGGTGCGCGAGGTCGCCTCCCTCTGGCATCCGCCGGGGGCCGGCGACGAGGCGCCCTTCGTCGAGCGGGCGGGGGCGAAGGCCCTGCTGCCCGCGGCCAGGAGCGTCCGCGGAGGCGCGCTCGTGGGGGAGACCACGGCGGGCGCCCCCCGGGAGATCCGCTTCCCCGACGACCTCCTGCGCCGGCACCACCTCTACGTGGCGAGGACGCGCATGGGCAAGTCCACGCTCATGCGCCATGGGGTCGCCCACAAGCTGCGGGAGAAGGCGGCGGGCCGCGACGGGGACGCCATCGTCGTCGTCGACCCCCACGCCGACCTCGTGGCCGGCATCCTCGAGGACGTTCCCGAGTCGCTCGTGGACCGCGTGCGGCTCATCGATCTCGCCGACGAGACCGCCTTCCCCGGCATCAACCTCCTCGACACGCGCATCTTCGCGGACCGCGACCGCACGGCCGACTCGGTCGTCAGGGTGGCGCGGGGACTGTGGGAGCAGTGGGGACCGAGGATGCAGTCCATCCTCGAGCAGACCGTGAAGACGCTGCACGAGGCCAACACCCACCGCGAACCGGACGACCAGTTCACCATCCTGGACGGCCTGCGTCTGCTCTCCGACGAGCGTTTTCGCAAGGACGTGCTCGGCCTGGTGAGCGATCCCTACCTGCTGGAGTGGTGGGCGCGGGACTTCGGGGGCTGGCGTCGCGAGTACCGGGCGGAAGCGCTCGCTCCTGTGCAGACGCGCCTCTCCTACTACGCCTCCTCGAAGCGGGCGCGGGCCATCCTGGGCCAGCCCCGCTCCACCATCGACCTGCGTCGCACCATCCTCGACGGGGACGTGCTCCTCGTCTCTACCGCCCAGGGCGCCGCCGGGCGCGACGTGGCCGCCCTCGTGGGCGCCTCGCTGCTGAACCTCGTCGACGCCGTCATCCGCGAGCAGGAGAGCCTGCCTCTGGACCAGCGCCGGGGCGCGCTCGTGGTCGTGGACGAGATGCAGTCGATGCCGGGCGTCGACTACGAGTCGATGCTCTCGGAACTGGGCAAGTACGGGGCGAGCTTCGTGCTCGCCACGCAGAGCCTGGCCAAGCTCGGGGACCTCTCCCCCACCATGAAGGACACCGTCCTCGCCAACGTGGGCTGCCTGGCGGTCTTCCAGGTGGCCGGCTCGGACGCCCGCCAGCTGGTCTGGGAGCTGGACCGGGAGCGCGTCTCCGAGGACGACATCGTCTCCCTGCCCGTGCACCACTGCTACGTACGCGCCACCGTGGGCCGCGAGCGCCTGCCCGCCTACTCCATGCAGGTGAGGAAGCCGGATGGGGGCGACGCCGGCGTCGCCGCCCGCATCCGCGAGGCGGCCCGCGCCTACAGCGCCTCCGCCTCGGACGTGGCGGCGAGGGAGGCCCATCACGCCGGGGGGCGCGTGGAGGAGTACCGCGCGGGACTGGGGACGCTCAGGGGCGGTGAGCCGTCGCCGCCATCACCGGACAAGGGGCGCAGGCGGCGGAGCAGACGGCCCCGGGGCGATGGCGCCTCCCCGGAGGGCGTCGTCGGAGAGGAGGGTGAGACGTGAGGGCGGCGACCTGCGAGGGAGCGCTCCCGAGCCGGGCGGCGGGCATGCCCCTCGCCGCCCGCCCGGGGCTCGCCGCCCTCACGGGTTGGTCGCCGGGCGCCGCCCTGGAAGAGCGGGGGCCGCCGGGGCGCGCCTGGCGAACGACCTGCGAGGGGGAGTCACGGCAAAGGCTGCCGGGGGCGCCGGCCCCGGCGCGCGACGGAGAACGGCCATGAGGCTCTACTACCTCGACGAGCGCGAGAGCGCCCGCCACCACGTCCGCTCCGCCCTGGGGGTCGACGGCGAGCGCTGGAACGACCTCTTCAGGGATGTCCGCGCCTGGCGGCAGGAGCTGCGGAAGCGCTACGACATCAGCCCGGCGGCGGAACTGCTGCCCCTCGACCTGCTGGGCCCGCGGGAGGAGCCGGGCGGGGGGCGCGACGGCTGGGTCTCCCCCGAAGAGGGTGCGGACATCTTCCGTGGCGGTCTGCGCCTCCTCGAGGAGGCTGCTTGTCGGGCTGGCGGGATCGAGCTGATCAACGTCTGCCTGGAGAAGGGGGCGCGCGGGCGCACGGACGAGGTCAGCCTCGGCCGTCTCCTGACGCGCATCAACACCTCCGCCGCCGGCGCGAGCCGCCACGCCTTCCTCATCTTCGACCAGGTCCGCGAGGAGCCGATCACGCGGCTCTACCGGCGCCTGCGCGTCCACAATCCCATCCCCAGCCGCCACGAGGTCTGGGGGGACGGCTCGCCAGTCCGCAACATCCCCCTTGCGCGCATCATCGGCGGACCCGCCTTCCGCAGCGCCGGGGACGATCACCTGCTGCAACTGGCGGGCTTCGTCGCCTGCGCCCTCCTGCTCCAGGAGCAGGGCGTTGGGGCAGGCGGGGCGGACCTCGATCTCGAACACGCCTTCTCCACCCTCAACCGCGTCCTCAACCGGGAGGCGTCGCGGCGAGACCGGCAGGGGGTGGTGAGGCGGTGAAGATGGCGTCCCTGAGGAGTTTCCCCGGGCTGGACGTCCCGGGATAGTCAGGCTGATCTTCGGCTTGCAGCCATAGGCGGTGCGGAGTTCGGTGGCGAGTCCCCAGGCGCGGACGCGCGGGGAACAACACCGACTCCAACCGGCCCCTCAACAACGGTCCGCGAGACACTCACTCACGCGCCCGGCGATTCCAGGCGTCCATCGACGTGCTGCCCGAAGGTGGGAGCCCGGCACCCGGTTCGTGGCCAAGGTGCAGTTCACTCGACCTGTCAGATGAGCGCCCAAATATCATCGTGACGTTAGGAAATTAACCGTTAGCATCGCACTTATGTCCGAGAATTCCACTACCGGCAGGCCGGATCGACCGGGACCACCCCGCAGGGGTTCGTTCACGCACCCCCTTGCAGGCAGTTACCGCAGACGCGTTTCGCGCTCACACTTGCTCGCCCTTACCACATGAGCGGAGGGCAGCCGTGCAACCTCATCCCCCTACATCAGGGCTCCCAAAATGGAGGCGCCCGGCGCTGCTCGTGACGGTACCGCAACTCGTGGCGATGCGTGAGGCCCGCCCTCGTCCGCCCGTCGCGGAGGCTGACACTTCTCTGATGTCCGGAGGTTGCTGAGCGATGCCACGACGGCCTCTGGTCCGGCTCAAGCAGCGGGCGCTCTGGGATCGGTTGGAGTTGATGAACCGCTCCCAGCGCTGGCTCGCGCGCGAGGCGGGCATCAGTCCCGGCTACCTCTCCGAACTCGTGAACGAGGGCCGTGCTCCCTCGGGGGCACTCCGCCGGCGCCTGCAGGCGGCCCTCGCCATTGACGACTTCGATGAACTCTTCGCGCTGGAGTACGAGGATGACGCCTCGTAGTCGCTCCTCCGCCTCCTCAGCGAGCGGGCGAATGCTCTCCATCAACGGCCGCCACGCGCCCTATGAGAATGGTGTGCTTCCCGCCGACTTTCCCAGGCGCATCAACCTCGTCAGAGAGCGCAGCGGCCTCAGCTGGAGCGTCTTTGCCGAAGCGGTGGGGGCGGACCCCAAACAGGTGCTGCGCTGGCGGCATGGGGCAGAACCCTGCGGCGGCGCCCTGTACTCGCTCCTGCGCTTTGCGAGCCATGTCCCCGGTGGCGTTGAACTGATCATGGGCGAGGACTTCGAGGCTAAGGGACAGGAGGGATGAGCCATGCCCCGGCAGCCCAAGCTTCCGCGTGAGCACCACGAATTTCCCAGGGACTTTCCCCTGCGTCTGGAACAGCTGAAGGAGGCCTCGGGCCTCACCTGGAGCGAACTGGCCCGGCGGCTTGGGACCAATGCCCTCACCCTCAGGCGCTGGCGCAAGGGCGCCCGCCCCAACGGGCTGCATCTCCTCGCACTTCAAGGCCTGGCGGAGTCACTGGATCTCACCCATCTGCTGCCCGTCGTGAGGCAACGCCATGCCGGGTCGTGAGGAGCGGACGCGATGCACTGCCGTCTCGACGACCCTGAACTGACGGTAATGACGGTGATAAGATAGAGGAGCCACTGTCAGAAGCGGGTGTTGTGATGGTAAGCCGGTCCGAACTCGACGAGCGACTCCGTGACCTGGAGCGAGAAGCCGGCCATGAAGAGTTCGTGCGCGCCCTGGCGACGGTTCTGTCGCGCCGGGTCCACGTCGAAGACTCCTGGCGGAAGCTCGTCGAACACATTGCCGCCGCCTTGCCGGAGGAGTCCGATCTGCTGGATGCCGCCGCCTCACTTGCCGCACGGCATCACGCCCTCGAGGACGACGAGTCCCGGCTGCGGAGCTGGCTGGCGCTGTTCGCACTGCGCGGTGACCTCGCCCGGCAGCTGGGCGGAGAGCCTCGCCAGGTACTGGACGAAGCCGACGAGGCACTCATGACTCGGGCTCGGCTCCAGGGGGAAGCGATCTGGACGATCTGGCGTGAACCCATGCTTGCACCGAAGGACGCCGCGGTCGCTCTTGGGGCAAGGGCGACGAACCGCGAGAAGGTGCGGCAGTATCGCGAGCGTTCCTGGCTCGTGGGGGTGGCCTCCGGCCGGGGCTACCTCTACCCGGCGTTCCAGTTCGATCAGGAACGGCGCGATGTCTTTGCCGAGGTACGGGCTGTGAACGAGCGCCTCGATGCCGCGAGCGACCCCTGGGGGGTAGCGTCCTGGTGGACCTCCCCGCACGCACGCCTCGGCGCCCGGCCGGCTGACCTCGTGGGAACCCACCGGGGCGACGACCTCGTGGCGGTGGCCACCTCAGTTGCCGGGCTGGTCGGGTAGGGAAGCTTGTCGCCCAACCAGCCGCCTCCTTCACGGTACGCGGGAAGACCGTCCACGTTCCTGCTCCCCGCGGGAACAACGCTGACGCGAGTCCACAGCACCGCCTTCCGTGTCACGCAGTTCAATCCGACGCTCGCGCTTCACAGCCTTCAGGGTGGCCGGTTCGATGCCACTCCGGAGGACGAGTATGCATTCCTCTACGCCGCCGAGGACGACGCCACCGCGGTCTCGGAAGCGCTGCTCCGCGACCTTCCGGCGGACGAGCACGGGGCGCGGCTGCTCCCGCGTGCCAGCCTCTCGCAGCTGAGCATCAGCTGGCTGCGGGCGACGGCCGATCTGGAGCTGGTGAGCCTCCGTTCGGGTCGAGACCTGGCTGCGATCGGCCAGGACGCCTGGCTGACGGCCTCGCCTGCCGCCGACTATGCGGCCACCCGGTGGTGGGCCTCGGCCATCCGGGGATGGGCGCCCCGGGCCAGCGGCCTGACCTGGCGCTCGTACCGGGAACCCGAAGGGTTCGCGTACGTGTTCTTCGCAGACCGCTGCCCTGAGGGCTGCTTCGAGGAGGTGACGGACGGCCTGCCCGTTCCTCCGGGAGACCAGAGCCTCGACGCCGGGCCGGCGCGGCTCTACGTGGAAGGGCTGCTGGCTTCGTACCGTGTCGCGTTGATGTGATCCTGCCCCCGAGTTGCCGGGTTCGCGTACTCGCCCTGCACACGATGCGGTGGTGCCCCGGTTCCTGACTGCTCAGTCGAGCCGTCCCACGCGCGGTTGCGTGTGGGGACCCGGCCCAGCTGCAGTGAAGGAGGGTACCCGTGTGAACCCCCTCCGAGGCAGTTCCACCCGGAAGCCTCGCTCCTAATACTGAAGCGCAGAAGCCGGAGTGCGGCCAGATCTGGGCTGCTCTCGCTGTGTACTCCCCAGCAGGGCCGCCGCGGCTCCGGTGCGACCACCCTGCGTTGCGAGCGGACAAGATGAAGAGCACGCCGGACCAAGGGTCACATGCCGCCGACCGGGACGAGACGCTCGAGTCCGGCCTGCGGATGATCGCGCGCCTGATCGCACGCGCCCACCTGCGGCGCCAGGGCGCACTGCCTTCCGCTGGCTCCAGCCCGGACGCGAGCGACGACTCCAGCGGAGCGTCCCCCACTCGTCGTGAGCGTGAAGGCGCCCAGGAAAAGCCGTCGTCGAGTTCGGACCCCTCGCCAGAGTGAAGAGCGCCGGCGGCGGAGGGAGGGTGGCGGTGTGATCATGGTATCCTGTTAGATACTTTGATTTGGGGTCGGCACTCGTCCCCGACCAGGAGGCACGTATGCCGAAGGTGGAGTTCCAGCCCTGGCCCGTGGCGGATGCAGCCGCTGCCCTGAATGCTGCCCTCGAGGCCGACGACCTGGGCCAGGTCACGGCCACGCTCGGAGAGATCGCTCGTGCGAAGAGCATGCGCCAGGTGTCGGCGGAGACGGGACTGGGGAGGGAGAGCCTCTACAAGTCGCTGACCCCCACGGGCAGACCGGAGTTCGCCACCGTATTCATGGTACTTCACTCCCTCGGCCTCCGCCTGCATGTCACTCCCATCGAGGACACGCGATAGGCCCCGACCCACCAGAACAACCACAGCAGACAAGTCACGACACCGGAAAGGAAGACCCCATGAAGCAGCCACCAGCCCCCAAGCCCGCCGCCCTCTACGCCCGCGTGTCCAGCGACCGCCAGGACGTCGACCTCTCCGTCGCCGCTCAGCTGCGGGCGCTCCGCGACTACGCCGGGAAGAACGGCTACCTCGTCGCCCGGGAGTACGTCGACGAGGCGGAGAGCGGCCGGGTCGCGGACCGGCCCCAGTTCCGCACGATGCTGGACGCGGCCAGCGGGCCGAACCCTCCCTTCGAAGAGATTCTCGTCTGGAAGTTCTCCCGCTTCACGCGCAAGCGCGAGCACGCGGTCGCCTTCAAGTCGATGCTTCGCCGGCGCGGCGTCCGGGTCGTCTCCATCACCGAGCACGCCGATGACTCGCCCACGGGCAAGCTCATGGAGGCGATCATCGAGAGCGTCGACGAGTTCTACTCGGAGAATCTTGCCCAGGAAGTCGTGCGGGGGATGCGCGAGGCCGCCTCCCGCGGCTTCTTCCTCAGCCCCAAGGCCCCGTTTGGCTACAAGCGGGTGAAGGTACAAGACGGAATGCGGGAGCGCCCGACCCTGGAGGTCGACCCTGCGGCCTCCCCCCTCGTGCGGGAGATCTTCGAGAGTTCGCTGCGAGGAAACGGCCTGAAGGAGATATGCCGCGACCTCAACGAGCGGGGCATCACGAAGAACGGCAAGCGCTGGCAGAAGAACGGCCTCTACTACCTGCTCACCAACGAGGCCTATACGGGAACCGCGGTCTGGGGCCGCAGGGTGAAGGGCCCGAAGGCTCCCGACCCCGTGCGGGTGGAGGGGGCCTGGGAGGCGCTCATCTCGAAGGAGCTGTTCGACAAGGTGCAGCAGGTTCTGCGGGATCGGGCCCCGGCGAAGCAGCGGCCGGCGCGGGCTGGGAGCAAGTTCCTGCTCAGCGGCCTGCTGCGCTGCGGCCTCTGCGGCAAGCCCTATACCGGACAGGGAGCGAAAAGCGGGCGCTTCGGTTACTACGTCTGCGGGACGCTGCTGCGTGAGGGCGCGGGGACCTGCGAGGCTCGGTACCTGAATGCGGGCAGGGTGGAGGAGTTCATCGTGGGGAAGATCAGGGAGCGCATCCTCACGGACGAGACCATCACGGAGCTGGTGACGCGGGTGGCCGAGGAAGTGGACGCGATGGCGGGAGAGCTCGGTGACAGGCTCAAGGCCATCGAGGCGGAGCTTGCCGATGTAGATGGCAGGCTGCAGCGGCTCTACGAGGCCCTCGAGAAGAGCGATCTCACGCTGGAGGCGCTGTCGCCGCGGATACTCGAACTGCGGCACCGCGAGGACCAACTTGCGGCAGCGCGGGAGGAGGCTGCTGCCCATCTCGCGCAGCGGCGGGTGGAGTTGCCCACCACCGAGGAGATTAAGGGGTACGTCGCTGACTTCCGCAGCTTCCTGTGCGAGGGCACGATCCCCGAGCGGAAAGCGCTCATCCGCAACTTCGTGAAGGGTATCGAGGTGACCGGCGACGAGGCCAGGCTGACGTACACGGTCCCGATGCCCTCGGATGGCGTGACCAGCGAGGAAACCCCGGTTCTCGATTTCGTCCAGTCCGGCCTACCACCCCCCGGACCACAACGTGCGGTGCTGCGAACTCCGGCGGAGCTGGGCTTGGCCTGGCGTGCCCGCGGGCGGCCCCGCCCCCGCCAGACGGTTTCAGTCCCCGTCCCCCGTTGAGGGTTGGCGCGAGGGTTTCAACTGTGCCCGGGAGCTGTCGCGGGCTGGGTGGCCGCGCACTCAGCGTCGCATGGCTCCTTCAGTCTTCACCCAGGATGATGCCCTTCAAGTCACGCAGCGTGTCGATTCGATAGCGAGCCTGCGAAAAGTCATGTGCCTTCGTAAATTCGTTGTGGACGATGACACAGTCGATACCGGCCGCCACGGCTGAGTTCAGCCCTCTCGTTGAATCCTCCACGACCAGCGTCTCTTCCCTGGTGGCGCCGAGGCGCTCCAGGCCGGTCAGATACGGTTCCGGGTGCGGCTTGGCGATGTCGTAGTCTTCGCGGGCAAGGACGAACTCCATGAATGGGGTGATCTGGCGCTTTTCGTGGATGATCTCGAAGTCCGCCCGTTTTGCAGTCGTCACGATGGCCATGCGGACGTAGTCTGACAGCTCGGCAAGGGTCTCAACGACGCCTTCGATCTCGATGGCTTCCGTTCTCAGGTACTCCTGATAGTAGGCATTGCGGACGTCACGCTGCCTGCTGATGGTCTGTTCATCAATGCCCGCCGCCCTGGCTTGAGCCCAGGTGGCCATCCCCTGGGTCATGTCCCGGAGGTACTGGTCTCTGTCCAGGGTGAAGCCAATCTCGGCGAGGGCGCGCTCTCCGGCCTTGAAATACCAGAATTCGGTATCCACCAGGACACCGTCATGGTCGAAGAGTACGTACTTCTTCACTCCCCCGACCCTTCCCGGCAGCCGCGACAACGAGTCGTGCGCGTCCGCCCAGGTTCGAGCATCGCGATATCCCGGAGCGGCGGCAGACAGTCAACCGGCGGCGGCGCACCTTGAGCGGATGATAGCGCGGGTCCGCCTGCGCCGGCGGGGCGCCTGCTGGCGAGGATGTCGTCCGCCACCTCCGCGGAAGCCTCGCTTACACGCGCCGCCCTGCCCGTGGTGTACAAAGTGCCCTGAAAGAGAGGACGCCATGAAGGGCTACGTCGTCGTGGACACCGAGGTCATGGACCAGGAGGCGTACCAGGAGTTCCTTCAGCGCATCCCCGGGATCGTCGAGGGACAGGGCGGACGGTTCATCGTGCGCACCAGCGATGCTGAGCCCGTCGAAGGCGGCTGGGAGCCGAAACGACTCGTGATCATGGAGTTCGACAGCCTCGAGGCGGCACGGGGTTTCGTCAACTCCGACGCCTACACATCCCACGACGATCTCCGCCATCGCGCGGCGAGGGCCAGGATCGTGGTCGTGGAGGGCGTCCCCGAGGCGTGAACCCGCCCTTCCTCCCACGACCCGCTTATGGCCAGTTAGAATCCGTTGTGCCTTGAGCACAGCCGGGAGTTAGGCCGGCGGGGAGACAGCCATGACAGCGCGAGTAGTAATCTCGGCCGATAGCCACACCGAGAGGTTCCTCGACCTCTCCGAGTACATCGATCCCGCCCACCGTCCCAAGATGGACGAGCTCAACAAGCGCGACGAGGAGCGGCTTCTCAAGATTCTCGAGAACATGCGCAACCGCGGGCAGGAGACCTCCTACTCCGGGCGGAAGAACACCATGGAGGAGTTCCGCATCACCGTCGATCTCGGCGACCGCATGGACGCCATCACCAGCGACGGTGTCTGCGCCGAGGTCGTGATCGAGCGCGGCGGTTCGCGCGACCCCGATGTCGAGTTCCTGCGCGCCTGCAACATGGCCTACTACCGCTGGTTCAACGAGCACTTCGCCGATGAGGCCTACCGCTTCATCGGCGTCGCCGCCATCACAATCGGCGATATCGAGAAGGGCATCGAGGAGCTGAAGGCCGCCCACGACCTCGGCTTCCGCGCCCTCATCCTGCCCGGCTCCCACTACTGGTTCCCGGGCGCGCTTCCCTTCCACGATCGCGCCTACGACCCCCTCTGGGCCACCGTGCAGGAGATGGGCATCCCCATCCTCTTCCACCCCGGATTCGGTCGGGAGAACCCCATCCTTCCGGCCGATCCCGAGGGCCAGGTCTTCAAGTACGGCCCGCTCACCACGCTCGAGCTGCGGGGCGCGCTCAAGCACTTCCTGCTGGGCGGCATCGCCGAGCGCTTCCCCACGCTTAACTTCGGCTGGGTCGAGTCCGGCAGCCTCTGGGTGCCGCCCCTCCTCGACGAGTACGACGCGCTCGTGAAGCGCCGCCCCGGCGGCCAGAGCCAGGAGCTGCTCCCCAGCGAGCTCTTCGCCCGCCAGGGCTTCTGCGCCGGCCCCCTGACCAAGTCCGAGGTCGACGCGCGCCATCGCCTCGGGATCGAAAACCTCATGTTCGGCACCGACTACCCCCACCCCGAGGGCACCTATCCGCACACCCAGTCGATGATCGACGAGATGTTCGAGGGCGTGAGCGAAGAGGAGACCCACAAGATCCTCGCCACCAACGCCGCGCGGGTGTTCAACCTCGACATCGGCCGGCTGACCAGCTCCACCGTGGCCGTCGGCTAGACCGGCGCAGGCAGGACAAGCGAGCCCCGGCTGGCTTCGGCCGGCCGGGGCTTTGTCTGTCCGGGAAGCTGGTCAGGAGCGGCGGGTGTAGGGGCTGATGGCGGCGTTGATCGCGTCCGCCAGCAGGTTCAGGCAGAGGAGCAGGAAGGCGAGGATGGCGCCCGGGAAGACGGGATACCACCAGGCGCGCTGGAGGTAGGGCCTGCTGTCGTTCACGAGTCCCCCCAGGGAGGGTGTGTCCGCCTCGATCCCGAGCCCGAAGTAGCCCAGGGCGGCCACGATCAGCACGCCGCTCGCGATCGCCAGCGCCACCTGCACGAGCAGGGGCGGAAGGGCGTTGATCACGATGTGCCGGAAGATGATGCGGGGCGTGCTGGCGCCGAGAACCTGCGCCGCCAGCACGTAGTCCTTGTTCCGCTCGCCCAGCATCTGGGCGCGCGCGAGGCGGGTGAAGCCGGGAATGGCAAAGACCACGATCGCGATGCCGATGTTCTCGAGTCCTTCGCCGAGGATGGTGAGGATGGCGAAGGCGATAAGCAGGCCCGGGAAGGCCAGCAGGGCGTCTACCAGGCGCATCACCACCGAGTCGGCCCAGCCCCTCACGTAGCCCACCGTGAATCCGGCGACGGTGCCGATGACGGCGCCGGCCAGGACCGACACGAAGCTCAGGGCGAGGGCCGTCTTGAGTCCGTGGAGGTTGCGGGAAAAGAGATCGCGCCGCAGCTCGTCCGTGCCGAACGGGTGGTCCCAGGAGGGTGACAGCAGCCGCGCGGATGCGTCCTGCGCGATCGGGTCGTGCCAGGCGATGACGGGGGCCGCGATGGCCGCGATGGCGATGATGAGAAGGCCGCCCACGGCGATGGCGCCCTGCGGGTTGCGGAGCAGCCGCCGCATGGTGTCCGCCCACATCGACCGGGCCTGGTCCGAACGGAAGGTTGTCAGCTCATCCCGGCTGGTGGCGGCGCTCATCGGACCCTCACCCTCGGGTCGACGAACCCATAGATGATGTCGGCCAGCAGGTTCACGGTCACGAAGATGACGACGAGCACGACGAGCATGGTCTGCACCACGAGGTAGTCGAGGCGCTGGATCGCCTCCACCACCACGCGACCGAGGCCGGGCCGCGTAAAGACCGCCTCGATGATCACGACCCCGGTCAGCACTTCACCGACCTGCAGCGCCATGATCGTGATCACGGGAATGAGCGAGTTGCGCAGCGCGTGGCGCGCGATGACGGTGCTTTCCCCGAGCCCCTTCGCCCTCGCCGTGCGGACGAAGTCCTGGCCCACCACGTCGGTGATCGTCGTGCGCGTATACCGTGCGAGCACCGCGCTGATGGGCATCGCCAGGGCGATGACGGGCAGGGCCAGGTGGTGCAGCGAGTCCACCGGGTCGTCGAGGATCGAGACGCGCCCGTGCGAGGGGAACCAGCCAAGCTCGGCCGCGAAGATCCAGAGCAGGATGATGCCCGACACGAAGCTCGGAACGCCCACGGCAACCATGGTGTAGCCCGAGAGGAGCCAGTCCCAGCCGCTCCTCGGCTTCACCCCTCCGAGGATGCCGAGGGGGATCCCGACCAGGATGGCGAAGGCGTAGGCCGCGATCCCGAGCTCCAGCGTGGGCGGGACGTTGATGGAGAACAGTCGGTTGACGCTCAAGCCGCTTGTGAAGGAGTAACCCAGATCTCCCGAGAGGAGATCGCCAAGCCACTTGATGTACTGCTCGGGCCAGCTGTCGTGCAGGCCGAGCTGCTCCCGGATGGCGTACAGGTCCTCGGCAGTCGCTTCCTCGCCCGCGATCACAAGGGCTGGATCACCCGGGATGAGCCTCAACACGAGGAACGCCGCCACCGTCCCCAGGAACAGGATGGGAATCGTCTGCACCACCCGGTTCACGATGAACGGGGCCATATCCCTCGCCCTCTGGCTCGTGTTCCCGGCGCCATGTCGGCGCTCGATCGAGCCGTGAGCATACACAGGCGGGCAACGTGTGGGGCGAGAGTTCAACGGCGCCGCCGGGCGCCCCACGCTCATGCCGGGGCGGTATAGTACCGCCCACGCGTCAGTGGCCGCCGGGCGGGGCTTCGGACAGAGCCCGCACATGCGCTGGCGGCGCGAACGAGACTGACGCCACGACGGAGGTTCCCATGACGTCGACCTGGAAGAGGCCTATTTCACGCCGGCAGATGCTCGCCGGATCGGGAGTTGCGCTTGGCGCCGGCGTCACCGCTGCCCTGGTCGGTTGCGGCGACGACGACGACGACGAGGCGCCGCCAGCGGCCACCGAAGCGCCCGCGGAGGCGACCGAAGCCCCCGCCGAAGCGACTGAGGCGCCCGCGGAGGCGACCGAGGCTCCGGCGGAGGCTACCGAGGCCCCTGCTGAAGAGGAGCCGGAGGCGACCCCCGAGCCCACCGAGGCTCCCGACACAGGCCCGAAGCAGGGAGGCACGCTCCGCTACGCCGTGCAGGGAGACCTGCTCCTGAACCAGGGAGCTCCCTTCACGCGGGCGCAGGGCATCCCCATCCTCGTCTTCGAGAGCCTCATCCGCTACGAGGACTCGCCCGCGCCGACGCTGGTGCTGCTCGACCAGTACGACGTGTCCGAGGACCTGACCCAGGTCACCGCACGGCTCAAGGAGAACGCCGTCTTCCACGACGGCTCCCCGGTCACGCCCGACGACGTCTTCTTCGGGATCGACGCGATCGTCAACCCCGATAAGTACGGCTTCAGCTTCCGGGGACAGCTCCTGGCTTTCGCTTCCCTCGTCACCGACATGAGCACGGTCGACGAACGCACGATGGTGTTTACCTTCGCGACGCCCCTCGCCAACATCAACGACTTCTTCGCCCAGTTCCCCGTCACCAAGAAGGACACCTACGCCCAGCTCCAGACGGGCGAGAACATCCAGGGCACGGGGCCCTACAGGATGAAGTCCTGGACCCCCGGCGTCGGCTACGAGCTCGAACCGAGCGATAACTGGCACGACGACCGGGGCGGCCCTTACCTCGACGGCGTCAGGGTCATCCAGTTCGCCGACGCCGAAGCCGTCGGCCAGGCCTACGACGCAGACGACATCGACATCGCCACCGGCGTGAGCCCCGTCTTCGGCAAGGCGCACGAGGACGATGTCAGGCTCGCGGCGAAGTGGGGCATCGTCTACGTCGGCCTCAACGTCACCAACCCGTACTTCCAGGACAAGCGCGTGCGGCAGGCGCTCTTCTTCGCCATCGACCGCGAGCGCATCGTGAACGAGCTCATGGAGGGCCTGGTGGAGCTGACCACCCAGCCGTGGGACCCCGGCAGCCCCGCCTTCGACCCCGACCTCGAGCAGCCCTTCTACGACCCCGAGCGGTCGAAGGCGCTCCTCGCGGAAGCCGGCTTCACCCAGACCGAGCCCATCACGTTCGATCACTACGCCAACCACCCCGTGGTGGGCGCCGGACTCGCCTCGCTCATCAAGGACAACTTCGCCGCCGTGGGCGTCGAGATCGAGCTGGTCGGTCATCAGATCCCCGACATGAACCAGAAGCTCTTCCAGCGAGACTTCGAGGCGGGTTGGTTCCTCATGACCGGCTTCTCTCCGTTCTCGCCGGTCACCGTCATCACCCAGCCGTTGCCCTTCCAGGACAACAACCCCAGCAAGTACACGAGCGAGACGTTCCTCGACATCAGGGCCAAGCTCAAGACCCTCGATCCGTTCTCGGAAGAGGCGCTGGCGGAGTACGACCGCTTCAACGAGCTCTTCCACGACGACCCGTGGCTGCTCCCCTGCGCCCCCTTCCGCAGCATCAACGTCGTGAAGCCGCGCGTGCAGGGCTACAACAGCTTCATCGAGCCGCTCACGTACCTCGGGTACGTCTGGCTCGACGACGCCTAGGAGGAAGCTCCGGGCGCTCGCAATCCGTTCCGTCGCGCCGCCGCCGGTCTCCGACCGGTCGGCGGCGTGGCGATCAACGAACCTGACCGGTCGGGTGCGCGATGCGCGCCCCCGGAGGAGGAACCATGCCTGACGCCGCCGAGTCCGCCGGCTACTCGACCCTCGAATCCACCGAGTTCTCCGGAGGGTGGCCCGAACCCCCCGACCTGAGCGGCCTCCCCAACGTCGTCTACATCGTCCTCGACGATGTCGGGTTCGCCCAGGTCGGCTGCTATGGCTCCACCATCGACACGCCCAACATGGACCGGCTCGCCGCCAACGGACTGCGCTACACCAACTACCACACCACCACCCTCTGCTCCCCCTCCCGCGCCTGCCTTCTCACCGGACGCAACCACCACACCGTCGGCATGCGCTCCGTCTCCAACTGGGCGCGCGCCTACCCGAACGGCCGCGGCGCCATCACCAACCGCGCCGCCACCATCCCCCAGTTGCTCAGGGACCGCGGCTTCTCCACGTTCGCCGTCGGCAAGTGGCACCTCGCCCCCATGTCCGAGACCTCGGCCGCCGGCCCCTTCGACCACTGGCCCCTGCAGAAGGGCTTCGAGCGCTACTACGGCTTCCTCGATGCCCTCACCGACCAGTTCGCCCCCGAGCTCACCTACGACAACCACCGTATCCCCACCCCCGACACCCCCGGCTACCACGTCAGCGAAGACATGATCGACCACGCGATCGAGTTCATGCGCGACCAGCGCGCTATCTATGAAGAGAAGCCCTTCTTCCTCTACGTCGCCTTCGGCGCCTGCCACGACCCCCACCAGGCCCCGCAGGAGTACCTCGACAAGTACCGCGGACGCTTCGACCAGGGCTACGACGTGGCCCGCGAGGAGTGGTTCGAGCGCCAGAAGGCGATGGGCATCGTCCCCCAGGACACGGTCCTGCCGCCGAGCAATCCCAACGTCCCGCCCTGGGACAGCCTCACTCCCGACCAGCAGCTCGTCGCCAACCGCCTGCAGGAAGCCTTCGCCGCCATGCTCGACCACACCGACGTCCAGATCGGACGCGTCGTCGACTACCTCGAGCAGACGGGCCAGCTCGACAACACCCTCATCGTGCTCACCTCCGACAACGGCGCCAGCGACGCCGGCGGCCCCCTCGGGACGGTCAACTGGCTGCGGGGCATGAACGGGCTCGACATCGAGTCCTACAACCTCGAGCACGTGGACGAGATCGGCGGTCCCCGCTCGCACACGAACTACCCCTCCGGCTGGGCGCAGGCCGGGAACGCTCCGCTGCGCTGGTACAAGCAGTACCTCCATGCCGGCGGCATCCGCGCCCCCCTCGTCTTCCACTGGCCGGACCGCATCCAGGAGGGAGGCCTCCGCCACCAGTTCCACCACGTCACCGACGTGACCCCCACCGTCCTCGACCTCCTCGGCATGGAGGCCCCCGCCGTCTTCGAGGGCATCTCCCAGCTTCCCGTCGCCGGCGAGAGCATGGCCTACACCTTCGAGGACGCCGACGCCCCCACCCGCAAGGTCACCCAGCACTTTGAGCTGAACGGCCATCGCTCGATCTGGCACCAGGGCTGGAAAGCCGTAACCCTCCACACGGTCGGCGACGACTTCCAGGCCGAGCCCTGGGAGCTCTACCACCTCGACGAGGACTACTCCGAGAGCTACGACCTCGCCCAGGAGGAACCGGAGCGGCTGCAGGACCTGATCGCCCGCTGGTGGGCGGAGGCCGGGAAGCACGGCGTCCTCCCCCTCGAGCAGGGCGGCGCCGCCTCGGCCGTCGGCAACGTCCAGCCCGGCGCCCCCCAGGACCGCACCACGTTCACCTATGCGCAGGGGATGGCGCACGTCCCCACCGTCGCCGCCGCCGATATCCGCAACCGCTCGCACCGAATCAAGGCCGATATCGTCCGGGAGGGCGCCGGCGAGGGCGTCATCCTCGCCCACGGCGGCTATGCCGGCGGCTACGCCCTCTACGTGCGCGACAACCGCCTCGTCTACGAGCACAACTGCGCCGACGACCACACCCGCATCGTCAGCGGCGAGGAGCTTCCCGCCCGCGCCTCCGTCGAGTTCTCCTTCACGAAGACGGGCGAGAACCGCGGCGTCGGCGTCCTGACCGTGGACGGCCGCGAGACCGCCCGCGGCGACCTGCCCCGAATGCTGGGCGGCCTCTTCACGATCGAGGGCCTCGACGTCGGCCAGGACACGGCGACGCCGGTGAGCGACCAGTACGAAGCGCCCTTCCCCTTCTCCGGCGCCATCGAGTCCATCGTCATCGAAGTCGACAACGACCAGTCCCTCGACCCCGCCCAGCTGGCGGAGGCGGAGGAAGCGCAACAGTAAGCAGATGGCGTCCCGGGGAGAGTCGGGCGGTCGAGCCGCTGCCAGCGGCCTGCCCTATGGAGAAGAGTCCTCCGCCTCTGGCTCGCGCTTCTCGTACCAGAAATCGAACACCTCGTCGACGATGTCTATCACCTCCTGCGAGCCACCTTCCTTGAAGGCGGCCTCGACGTGGCAGGCGCCCAGACTCGTACCCTCGCAGCTGTCTGACTCGTCCTCGGCCTGGGACTTCTGGTACAGCCGCTGGAGCCCGTCCCAGAAGTCCTCTCCCAGCTTGCGGTAGAGATCGCGGAACAGGCGCTCGCCCAGCGAGTACGAGCAGAGGAATTGCCGGGACCGCTGCTGTGGTCCTATGGCCTCGAGGTCGGAGATATAGCGGGCGAAGGGGCACGGGAAGACCGCGTCACGCTCCGGGAGATCCTTGAAGGTGTCGTTCGCCACGGTCTCCAGGAGATTCGCCACCCCTTCATTGACCCAGGGCTCGTTCCCGGTCCAGTAGTAGTGGGCGACCTCGTGGACGATCGGGCGATAGGCCTGCTCCCTGGACATCCCCATCGAATCGACCTTGGGCGAGAGCGCGACGTGAGTCCCGTAGTGGGTGCCGAAGAAGGTGGTCAACACGGCATCTTCGAACAGGAAGGTCACCTGCCGGGAAGGCAAGGGGCTGCCCATGAGCTCCTCCACCGCGGATACGGCCGACTCCACGAGATCCATGGTCCGCTCCATGCCCGGCTTCGTGCGGATAACGGTGAGCGTCACCTCTCCGGCCAGAGGGAGTGTGATCCCCCGGTTCTCCAGCATCACGCTCGCCGGGTCCAGCAGCGTTTCGATCAGGTCGGGGTTCGTCCTGTGCACACCCCAGAGCGTCGAGACGACGGCGGTCTCGTCCTCGGCAATGCCGTCTTTGACCGCGGGGTGCTCCAGCACGCTGGCAAGAGTCTCCGGTGCCCAGTGGGCCAGGCTGGCAAGAGCGTGGGTTGCAGCAGCCCCGGCGGCGGGCAGGTCCTGGAGGAAAGGCATGGTCACCACGATGTCGACTCCTGCCTCGGCAAGTCCCTTCAGGTTCAACACAATCCAGTGTTCCTCGCTGGTGATGCCGTCCCGGAACCAGGGGAAGCCGGCGACGCGACCGGCGAGCTGGCGGTCGGCGAGGGCGAGGTCCTTCAGGCCCCGCACCGCCCACCGCTCGGATGCAGTCACGTCGTCCTGGAACCAGGGCAGGTCGACCACGAGGCCGGCGAGCTGGAGATTAGCCTCGGCGAGTGCCTTCAGGTTCCACACGGTCCAGCGTTCGTGCTCGGTCACGTCGTCCTGGAACCAGGGCAGGTCGACCACGAGGCTGACGAGCTGGAGGTCCTCCTCCGCAAGTGTCTCCAGGGTCCGCACGATCCAGCGTTCGCGCTCGGTCACGTCGTCCTGGAACCAGGGGAGGCCGGTCACGAGGCTGGCGAGCTGTGGGCCTGCCTCCGCGAGTGCCTTCAGGTTCCACACCGTCCAGCGTTCGTGCTCGGTGATGTCGTCCTGGAACCAGGGCAGGTCGACGACGGTGCTGGCGATCTGGGGTTCAACCCGGGCGAGGTCCGTCAGGTTCGTGAGGACCAGGCGTTCGTCCTCACTGACGCCGTCCCGCATCCAATCCGTTCCGGCCACCGCTCGGCCTGCGGACGCACTGCGGGCTCTCGTCCGGCCGAGGGTGTGGAGGTCCAGCCACTCGTCGTCGTCGACTCCGTCCGCAAGCCACGGGTAGGTGGCTACCTGCCGTGCGACCTCGATGTCCTCACGCGCAAAGATGTCCACTTGCTGCAGGGCCCTCAGGTCGTTGCCGCCGGGCGCTTCCCTGAGCCACGGGAACGAGGCGACCGAGGCTGCCAGTGCCGGGTCGGCCTGGTGCAATCCTGCAAGCGCCAGCAGGGCCACACGTGAATCGTGGTTCAGAGGGCCACGGGCCCAGGGAAGGGTCTCCCGCAGTTCGGCGAACGCCCCCGACTCAGGGACGCGCTGGTCGATGACTTCGAATGCCGCTCTGGCGATCGGCTCCCCTCCTATGGCCAGTTCGGCGCGGTAGGTCCCGGGCTGCCATGACCCTCCGGCGGTCGAGCCCCAGCCAGAGCTTCGAGAGCTGTTGGTCCACCCCTCGCCGATGTAGCTCGCCGACGTGTAGCTGGCAGCGACGGTTCCGTCCGCGCGGTAGATGGTGGTGTCGATGGAGAAGTCGAGACGTGCCGCTGGCGGAGGGTGAATGAGGCCCAGCTGCCAGGTGATGTAGCGAGTGACTGATCGGTCGAACGTTGTCCGGTAGACCCGCTCATGGAGCGGTGGAAGCTCAACGGGCGACTCGAAGAAATCGAACGCCGCGACCGTTGCGCCAAGCGAGGGGATGTACCCGTGGAAGTCCGTCCCTCGTGCGTCTGAGGGACGCCGCTCCAGTTGCACCTCGACCCGGACGGCGTTGCTCCGGTGGAAGTTCCCCGAGCGGCTCAGCGCCGACATGTCGAGTGCGGTGTCTTCGGTCCTCCAGCCTCCCCCCTCTGCCCTGGTGCTCACATACAGGCGGGCGGGGTTCGCGACCGATCGCCACACAGTCACGTCGACGGTTGCTGTCTCGCCTCCGCCCAGCGGCACGTCCACCCTGACCGCGTTGCTCTGGTGGAAGCTGCCTGAACGGCTCAGCGCCGTCATGTCGAGTGCGGCGTCTTCAGTCCTCCAGCTACCCCCCTCGGGGCGCGTGCTCACGTAGAGACTTGCGGGGTTGGCAACGGATCGCCACACCGTCACCTCGATCACGGCCGTGGTTGTCTGCGAATCGGGCTCCTGCGCCTTCGCAACGCCTCCGCCCGCCGTCAGGGCAAGCGCACAGACCAGCACACCCGCGAGTCGGATGTTCATGTCGGCTTACTGTACCGGCACCGTGGTGGAGCGGCGCTCTACTCCTCGGCGTGGACGACGAAGCGTCCGCTGTCGCTCCGGCCGAAGACCTCGGGCAGGTACGTCTCTTCCGCGAACGTGGGGGCCACGAAGAAGTCGCCGGGAGTCGTGGCGCGGGCATAGTAGACGTACTCGTGCACGCCCTTCGGGATGCGGCTTGCGAGGAGTGTCACGCGGTCGTCGCGCAGGTCGACCTGGTCCCACGGGCTGAAGTACCACGCGTACCAGGGAGCGTAGTAGGACGAAGCCCCGCCGAGGACCGCTGCCGTCTGTTCGCGCTGGAGCTCCTCCCGGAGCCAGGGCGAGACGGTCGCCAGCTTCGGGTCGACCGGCTCGAGGCCCGCCGGCAGGAAGTCCTCGATCCGGGCGAAGAGCCGGTCGGCCGGTGCCACCACCGTCACCGTCACCCGCACCACGTCGCCCACCGTGGCGCTCGTGATGGGCGTCTCCGGATCCTCCAGCAGCGTGTAACGGTGCGAGACGGCGAAGCCCCGGTTGAGCGCCTCGATCTCCTTCGCCGGCGTCACGTAGCGCAGGTTGAGGCTGTAGTACAGGCGCCCTTCCGTATCCGCCTCGCGCTCGAACTGCACGCGGCTCACCTCGCCCAGCGGCAGCGCGTCCAGCTCGAGCGCCACGCCGTCAAGGTAGTCGCCAGCCGGCACGTCGAAGTGCCCGTCAAGCACGCGGCGCGTGTTGAGCAGCACCTGGTAGTCGTAGACGCCCCGCGTCTCGCCCGTCAGCTCGGCGAAGGCGCCCAGCGAGGCCATGCCCTGCGCCCGCTCGACCGACGACTTCCAGCGCTGCTCGGATCGCGCCAGCACGAGCCAGCGCGCCGTCTCCTCGATCAGCGGGTGCTGCGGGTCGACCTCGGTCAGGGCGTGCAGCACGAGCGCCGTCGCCCGCACGCTGCTGTTGTGCATGCAGCCCGCGATGCGCTCGTCCTCCCAGTGGTTCCCGTTGGCGCTCGCGATGGTGTCGGCGGCGAGGTCGTTCAGCAGGGCGCGAACGGCCGCGTGGTCCGCGTCGTGGCCGCTCGCCAGCAGCCCGAGCAGTGCGTAGGCGCGGCCCCAGTTCGTCAGCTGCGTCCGATGCTCTTCGACCAGCGAGCGCAGCAGGCCCGCCTGCTCCCGCGCCAGCGGACTGACCACCCCACCCTCGTTCGCGGCGCTCGTGAGCGCGTACAGGAGGAAGGCGTGCTGGTTCACGTCCGCCGGGCGCATGACGTCGGTGCGCCGCTGCACGTGCTCGGTGATGAGCCGCGTCGTCTGGTTGTAGCGGTAGTCCGAGGTCGGGACGGCGTACCCGGCGTCCCTCGCCTCGCCGAGCGCGATCAGCACCCAGCCGGTCACCCACAGGTCGGTGCGGTAGCACGAGCGGCACCATGCCCAGCCGCCGTCGTACATCTGCGCCTCGAGGAGCCTGTCGATGTCCTTCGCGAGCTGGCGCTCCTGCCCCTCGGTCAGGCCACTCGCGCTGGCGCGCTGCACCGCGACGCTCGCGACGATGCGGCTCGCGATGCTGACGTTGGACTCCCACCGGTACGGTGGCCAGAAGTTGGGCAGCTCCTCGTCCAGCGCGCCCACCAGCGAGGCCTGCAGCGCCAGCTCCAGCGATCCGCTGCCCGTGATCACGTACTCCGGCAGGTAGACCGCCTCGATCCGGGCCGTGTCCTCCACAACGCCGCCCGTCGCCGTCGTTTCGGGGGTCACGTCCAGGTGGACGGGCAGGCTCAGCTCGACCGCGTCGCCGTAGCCGCCCGTGGCCGTCGCGGTAAAGCGCACGGTGGCCGTGCCTGCTTCGAGGGCGCGTGCGGGCCACGAGAAGATGGCCGACTCGCCCGGCTCGAGGAGCCTGGCCGCGACGCCTGCGCCATCGACTACGACGCCCTCTGCCTCGATCGCGACCGTCACCTCCCGCGCCTCGTCCGTGCCGTTCCGCACGAGCGTGCGCAGCGACACCTCGTCGCCGACCCGCAGGAAGCGCGGCAGCGCCGGTCGCACCAGCAGCGGCTGCTTGACCAGCAGCTCGCTCTCGCCCTGCCCGACCAGCGTCTCCGCCGTCACGGCTCGCGCCTGGGCGCGCCACGTGGTCGCGTTGTCGGGCAGTTGCAGCTCGAAGCTGGCCCTGCCGTCCGCGTCCGTGACGAGCTGCCCGATCCAGAGCGCCGTGTTCTGGAAGTTGGAGCGAACCTGTGGCGCCTGACCGCTCTCTTCCGTGGCCCGGAAGGCCATGGAGTCTTCGCCCGGCCCCGAGAGCGCGGGCGCCGGTGCGGCGTCGGCCATTTCCATTTCGGCTTCTTCGGCAACGTCGTCACCCGCCTCACCCTCTCCCGCGCCCTTCTCGCCCTCGACGACTTCGTCGAACGCCTCGTTCCCGCGATCAACCGAGACCGCGAGCGACGAAGCCGTCCGCACGCCCAGGGCGCGTTCGAACCAGAATGCATCCGTGCCGTCCCGTGCCGACTCCGCCCGCAGCGACAGCACGGCCTGGTCCACGACCGCCACGGACACGTCCGCCTCCACCCCGTTCCCGTCCGAGTCGGTCACGAGCACGTCGTAGCTCACCGTTTCGCCCGGCGTCGCGCGTTCCCGATCCGGCTCGATGCTCACGTCGAGGCGGCGGGGAGCGGTCGAGATAGACAGCTCCACGTAGCCCACGTGGTAGCGCGGGTAGGGGTCCTCATCCGTGGGCGGCCGGTACAGCACGACCCCGACGTAGATGTTGGGGATGTGCCCGTCCTCGATGGGAATGCGCAGGACCTCGCTGTTCGTCTCGAATCGGCGCACCTCCGCGCTCAGCACGCGCCCGCGCTCGAACGTCACGAGTCCCGTGGCCCCGGCGAACGGCGCCGGCACGAGCACCTCCGCCACGTCGCCCACCTCGTAGCTCCCGCTGCCCGCGATCAGGTCGATGACGTCGTTCTCGCGAACCGGCCACGGCGCGATGTCGCTGCCGCTCACCCAGAGGAAGCGGGCCGACCGCGCCACGCGTCCCTCGCCGTCCGTCGATTCCGCCACCAACCGGTACGAGCCGGCCGCCGGCGGCGTGAACTCGATCGACGCCTCGCCGTCCTCGCCGGTGGTGACCGTCTGCACGTCGACCTCGGTCTCCCGGAGCTCATATCGGTAGCGGTAGCCGCCGTGGTCGGCTCGCTCTTTCGTGCGGATCCACTCCCGCTCGAAGGCGCGCACCGTCACCGGCCGGTTCGGCGCGATCGTGCGCTCGTAGTCGACCGTCACGAGGTGGACGGTGGTCGGCTCCTCCGCCTTCCCAATGTACGACTCGACCTTGATGCCCGCGTACCAGGTGGCCGGGTGGACCGTGACCGTGGTGCTGCCCGCGATCGCCTGTGCGTTCTGGTCCGTCACGGTCGCGCTGATCGTGAACGCCTGCGTGCCCTCGTCCGGGTCGAGGTCCGCGGGCACGTCGAAGCGCACCACCCCGTCGGAGCCCGTGCGTCCCTCGCCCTGGCTGCGCCGCGGATTCCCCTCGTCGTTCCCGTCCCACCACCACCAGTAGGTGCGCTCCGAGAACGAGTAGTCCTCGTAGCCCTCGACCGTGACCGAAGTCGGGATCGACTGCGCCGCCCACTCGACCGACGCGCCGGTGACCGGTCCGCCGAAGAAGAAGGCGGCTCGCGCCTCCGTCGCGATCGTGGCCCCGGCGAGGTAGTCCCCGGGCTCCGCCTCAACCTCGACCTCGAACTCGGGGACCCGGAACTCGGCGACGGTGAAGTAGGCGGTCGTGACGTAGCGATCGTTCTCGTCCCGCACCGTCATCCAGTAGGTGCCGATCGGGGCGTCCGTGGGGAGCACGAGCTCGCCGCTGAACGTGCCCAGCTCGTTCAGCTCGACCTGGATCGCCACGACCTCCTCGTAGGCTGCGTCGCGAATGCGCAGGGAGAACGTCGCGGCTGCGCCGGGCACGGAGTAGGCAGCGTCGTCGTCGAGGCGCACGACGCCCTTGTAGAAGACGGTCTCCCCGGGCCGGTAGATCGGCCGCTCGCTGAAGAGATGCCCAACCGGACCCGGTTGGTACCGGGAGGCGGGGACCTCAAGGTCCCACGGCGTGGCGCCGTAGTCCCACGCCGTCGAGACGACACCCTGGCGGCCGCCCTCGTCGATCCGCACCAGCTTCTCGCCGTACCAGGACGAGTAGCCCGTGGCCCGGCTCACGCTGGTGGCCAGCCGCGCCAGTCCGTCCCCATCCGTGACCGCTTGCTGGTACGGGCTCGGGGAGGTCTCCCCGATCGGTCCGGCGCGAACGCTCGTCGCGTCCAGCGGTGCGCCCGTGTCGTAGTCGAGCGCCCACACCAGGAGCTCATCGAACGCCAGCTTGGTCACGATTGCCGTGTCGACGACGCTGAAGACCCGCTTCAGCGTGCGGCCGGCGTCCTTTCCCGTCGCGGCCAGGAAGTAGTGGCCCTTCGCCAGCGGTTCCGAGGTGCCGAGGGTCGTCGAGTACAGCCGCGAGGCGCCGCGCAACTCCTCGTCGATCCCCTCCGTCCAATCCCGCAGCGGCTCGCCGGCGGGCCAGAAGTCAACGTGACCACGCCCGGAGAGGTAGCCGTCGATAAAGCCGCGGCGAAGCAGCGTCTCCGCCTCCTCGTCCGTCAGACGGAAGAGCTGGAAGCGCACATCCTCGAAGCGCGCGGCGTGGTAGTAGAGCACCTGCGCGTTGCTGGCCGAGTAGGTCGAGAAGGTTCCCGCTGCCAGGCTCAACGACGGGTACGGATCGCGCGTGGTGAACGAGAACTCGTACGCCGGGAGCGCCCGCCCGCCCCGGTCGCGCGCACCCTCCGCGATGCGCACGGTGTACTCGGTCGAGTACTCGTAGTTGAAGTAGATCGTGATCTCCTCTGGGTTCCAGCGGTACGAGTGCAGCTCGATTTCCTCGGCGTCGATACCGCTGACCGACACGCGCTCCTCGAACGACTCGAGGTCCATCGGGTTGTTGTAGATGAGCGCGATCCGGTACGGACTCGCATCGGTTTCCCCGTCTTCCGGATACGTGCGCAGGAGCTCAGGCAGGCCCACCGTCGTGAACCTCGCGGTGCGCTCGCTGCGGGTCATCCCGCCGCTGGCGCTCCCCAGCCCGGAGGAGATGGTGAAGTCGTACAGCTTCAGCAGTTCCAGCGGCTCC
>JAJEIT010000058.1 GCA_022827945.1 Dehalococcoidia bacterium
GGTGTCGTGTCCCGTGCCGGCAGCGCGGCCGCGGCGGCATCGCCGGCGGCCTCCGCCGTCTCCGCTTCCCCGGGTCCGACCGGCGCGGAATCTCCGCCTCCCACCGCCTCGCCTCCGACGCCCTCGGCCTCCATCCGCAGCAGCACCGAGCCCTCGGATACGTTGTCCCCCACCGCCACCGCGAGCTCGCGCACCACTCCGGCGGCCGGGGCCGGGACGTCCATCGTGGCCTTGTCGCTCTCGAGGGTGACCAGGGGATCCTCGGGTCGTATCCGGTCCCCGGCCTCGACCAGGACCTCGATGACCGGCACGTCGGAGAAGTCTCCGATGTCGGGCACCCGCACTTCGGTCAGCTCGGTCACGGGCGTGTCCTCCTCACCGTGTCCAGGGATCCGGAAGCTCCGGGTCGATGCCGTATCGGTTGATGGCGCCGGCGACCACCTGGGATCCGATCTCTCCCTCGTCGGCCAGCGCCTTCAGCGCCGTGACGGCCACGTTGAACCGGTCGACCTCGAAGAATCGTCGCAGGCGCGAGCGCATGTCGCTGCGCCCGAAGCCGTCGGCGCCGAGGGTGACGAACCGCCGGTTCATCCATGGCCGAATCTGCTCCGCGAACAGGCGCATGTAGTCCGACGCGGCCACCGCAGGACCGTCGCGCGCCTCGAGACACTCCTCGACGTAGCTCCGGCGTGGCTTCTCGGTCGGATGCAGCCGGTTCCATCGCTCCACCGCCATGCCGTCGCGGCGAAGCTCGGTGAAGCTCGTGGCGCTCCAGACGTCGGCGTCCACCTCGAAGTCCGCATCGAGCAGCTCCGCGGCGGCGATCACCTCGCGCAGGATGGTGCCGCTGCCCATGAGTTGCACCCGCGGGCGCTTCTCCTTCGCCTTCTTCGGCGCCGCGCCCTCGCGCACCAGGTACATGCCCCTGAGGATGCCGTCCTCGCAGCCGGCCGGCATCTCCGGCTGCGGGTAGTTCTCGTTCATCACCGTGAGGTAGTAGAAGACGCTCTCCTGCCCGGAGATCATGCGCTTCAGTCCGTGGTGCACGATGACCGCGAGCTCGTACGCGAACGTGGGGTCGTAGGAGACGCAGTTCGGAATGGTCGAGGCGATGATGTGGCTGTGCCCGTCGTCGTGCTGGAGCCCTTCGCCCGCGAGCGTCGTGCGTCCCGCGGTGCCGCCGACGAGGAAGCCCCGCGCCTGCATGTAGCCGGCCGCCCAGGCGAGATCGCCGATTCGCTGGAAGCCGAACATCGAGTAGAAGATGTAGAACGGGATCATGTTGATCCCGTGGTTGGAGTAGGCGGTGGCGGCGGCGATCCAGGAGCTGACCGCGCCGGCCTCGTTGATGCCCTCCTCCA
Source organism: Dehalococcoidia bacterium (assembly GCA_022827945.1). Classification (GTDB taxonomy): domain Bacteria; phylum Chloroflexota; class Dehalococcoidia; order Tepidiformales; family Tepidiformaceae; genus UBA2991. The sequence goes on from JAJEIT010000058.1 coordinate 1,362, forward strand.
GGATCTGCCCGTCGCGCGCCTCGCGGTAGAACATGAGCTGGTCGGCGTCCTGCGGCTCGTAGAGCTGGCCCTTGTCGGAGTAGATCCCGAGCTGGCGGAACAGCCCCTCCATGCCGAAGGTGCGCGCCTCGTCGGGGACGATGGGCACGATGAAGCGGCCGACGTTCCTGTCGCGGGTCAGTGCGGTGAGGATGCGCACGAACGCCATCGTGGTCGACATCTCGCGCTCGCCGCTGCCCTTGAGAAGCGCGTCGAACGCGGAGAGGTCCGGGATCTCCAGCGGCGCGGCCTTGCGGCGGCGCTGGGGCAGGTACCCGCCGAGCCGCTCCCGGCGCTCGCGCATGTACCGGATCTCGGGGCTGTCGTCGGGAGGACGGTAGAACGGCGCGTCCGCGATCTCGTCGTCCGAGATCGGGATGTTGAACCGATCGCGGAACGCCTTGAGCGCGTCCTCGCCCATCTTCTTCTGCTGGTGGGTGATGTTCTGCCCCTCGCCGGCCTCGCCCATCCCGTAGCCCTTCACGGTCTTGGCGAGGATGACGGTGGGCTCGCCGACGTGCCTGACCGCCTCGGAGTAGGCCGCGTAGACCTTGTGCGGGTCGTGGCCGCCGCGGTTCAGGCGCCAGATGTCCTCGTCGGACAGGTTCGAGACCATCTTCTTGAACTCCGGGTACTTCACGAAGAAGTGCTCCCGGGTGTAGGCGCCGCCCTTGGCCTTGAAGTTCTGGTACTCGCCGTCGACCGCCTCCTCCATGCGCTTGCGCAGCAGCCCCTTGGTGTCGAGGTGCAGCAGCGGATCCCAGTACGAACCCCAGATCACCTTCAGCACGTTCCAGCCCGCCCCGCGAAACGCCGCCTCCAGCTCCTGGATGATCTTGCCGTTGCCGCGCACCGGGCCGACGAGCCGCTGGAGGTTGCAGTTGACGACGAAGACGAGGTTGTCGAGCTTCTCGCGCGAGGCAAGCGTGATCGCGCCGAGCGCCTCCGGCTCGTCCATCTCGCCGTCACCCATGAACGCCCAGACCTTGCGCCGGGAGGTGTCGAGCAGCCCCCGGTTGTGCAGGTACTTCATGAATCGGGCCTGGTAGATGGCCATGATGGGTCCCAGTCCCATCGACACCGTCGGGAACTGCCAGAAGTCGGGCATGAGCCACGGGTGCGGG
>JAJEIT010000011.1 GCA_022827945.1 Dehalococcoidia bacterium
GATCGATGAACTCCCCGGCCAGATCGCGGAGCTTGAGGAGGTCGTCAGGGCCGGTCGCGAACAGGTCGAGAGCGCCCGTGAGACTGTCGATCGCCTCTCCCGCCTCGTTGAGGAGAGCGACCAGGCCCACGAGGCGAGCCGTACCGCCCTCGACGACGCCCTGCGCGCCCGCGAGCGGGAACGGGATCGCCTGCACCGCATCCGGCGCGAGATGACCGTCGTCCTCGCCCGCCGGCGCGAGCTCGCCGGGAGCTTCGTCGATGAGCAGGCCGCCCAGGAGGCGCGCGCCCTGCTCGCCCGGCTCACCGCCCGTCGCGAGGAGCTTGGCGCCGAGCTCGAGTCCCTCGCCCCGGACCTCGAGGCTGTCCCTGCCCGCGCCGAGGAAGCGGTCGAGGAGGTCTCCGGCGCCAGCGCCCGCCTCGCCTCCGCCGAGGGCGAGGCCAGGGCCCACACTCTTGCGCGTGAGCAGCAGAAGCGCGCGATCGAGCGCCTCTCATCCCAGATCGTACAGCGGATCCTTCGCGCCCAGAATCTCGAGCTCGAGGCCGGTAACTTCGCCGAGGCGATCGAGCGCCAGACCACGGAGCTCGAGCAGCTCCGGCTTGAGCAGGAGAACTCCACCGACGACAGCGCCCCCGACCGCGACGAGCTGCTGCGCCTCGAGACGCACGAGCGCTCCGTGCAGGCTGAGTACGGGGAGGCGCAGACCGCCCTCCTCGAGTCTCGCCGCCGCCGCCTCGACCTCGAAGCCGCCCTTGACCGTGCCCGCGAGCGACTGGAGACGCTGCGGACCGAGATGGCTCGCGAGGGACTGACGCCCGGCGGTGGCCTCGACGCGCCCGCCACCGGCGACGACGCTCCCGATCTCGCCGCCACCGAGCGCGAGATCGAGGAGGTGCGGGCCGCCATCCGCAAGCTCGGGCCCATCAACCAGGAGGCGCCCGACGACTTTCGCGAGAGCGAGGAGCGTCACGCCTTCCTCACCGAGCAGATCCAGGACCTCACCGACGCCGAGGGCCAGCTCCAGGGAGCCATCAGCGAGCTCAATGGCGAGATACGGACCCGCTTCCGCGCCACCTTCGACGAGGTCGACTCCGCCTTTGGCAACTACTTCACGGCCTTCTTCGGCGGAGGCGCCGCCCGCCTCAAGCTGCTCGATCCCGACGACATCATCGACTCCGGCATCGAGATCGAGGCGCAGCCCCCCGGCAAGCGCCTCAGCACCCTCAGCCTCCTCTCCGGTGGCGAACGCTCGCTCACGGCCGTCGCCCTGCTCTTCTCCCTCCTGTCCGTGAACCCAGCCCCCTTCTGCGTCCTCGACGAGGTCGATGCGGCCCTCGATGAGGCCAACGTCGGCCGCTTCGTCGCCGAGCTGGCCCGTCTCGCGGATCGCACGCAGTTCCTCATCGTGACCCACAACCGCCGCACCATTGAGTCCACCGACGCCATCTACGGCGTCTCGATGGGCCCCGGCGGCATCTCCAGCACGCTCTCCCTCCGGCTCTCCGACCTCCCCGGGGGAGCACCGCCGCCGGGCGAGGCTCGGGAAGAGGCGAACTCTGATGGCGAGGCCCCTGAGGAGGCTCCCGCCGAGTCCCGAGCGGCCGTGGAGGCCGGGAGCCGCTAGCACCCGTCTGGGGCCTTGGGGGAGAATCCAGGGCGTCGCCGCACTGGCGACCGTGGAGGGTGGATGCGGTTCTGGCGAAGACGGCAGGAAACCGACGGCTCCCCGTCGCCCGACGATCCCGCCTTCACCCCGGAGCAGGTCGAGGAGATCGAGGCCCAGTCGGGGCGCGCGCTCGCCCGCAGCCGCTCCGGCCTCCTCGGGCAGATCGGCCGCCTCTTCGACCGCCCCGACTTCGACGACGACCTCTGGGAGGAGCTTGAGGAGATCCTGATCGCCGCCGACACCGGCATCGCGACCACCGAGCGCATCCTGGAGAACGTTCGCGAGCAGGTCCGCGAGACGCGCGCCACCACCTCAGCCCAGGTCCGCGACATTCTCCGCGCCGAGCTCATCGCCATCCTCGACGCCCCCGCCGCCGATCCGCCCCGCTGGGACGCGCCCTTCCCCGACCTGCTCGTCATCCTCGTCGTCGGCGTCAACGGCGCCGGCAAGACCACCTCCATCGCCAAGCTCGCATCCGCCCTCAACGACGGCGGCTACACGCCCATCCTCGCCGCCGCCGACACGTTCCGCGCCGCCGCCATCGACCAGCTCCGCACCTGGGGCGAACGCCTGGACGTGCGCGTCGTCGCGCACCAGCCCGGGGGCGACCCCGGCGCCGTCGTCTTCGATACCCTCTCCGCCGCCGAAGCCGACGGCGCCTCCGTTGCCATCATCGACACGGCGGGCCGGCTGCACACGAAGTCGAATCTGATGGAGGAGCTGAAGAAGGTCACCCGGGTCATTCAGCGCCGTCATCCCGATGCCCCCCACGAAACCCTCCTGGTCCTCGACGCCACAACCGGCCAGAACGGCCTCCTCCAGGCCCGCGCCTTCACTGAGGCGGTCGGCGTGACCGGCCTCGTCCTCGCCAAGCTCGACGGCACGGCTCGTGGAGGGATCGTCTTCGCCATCGCGAGCGACCTCGGCGTCCCCGTGCGGCTCATCGGGACCGGAGAGGGCCTCGGCGACCTCGCCCCCTTTGATGCCGAGACCTTCGTCGACGCGCTCCTCGCGTGAGGCTTCCCCATGTCTGAGGCCCTGGCCTTCTGGGGGGTTGCCATCGCCATTGCGGCGTTGGCTTTGCCGCTCGCCTTCCGCCTCTTCGCCCGCTTCCCCGACACCGGCGCGGGCCTTTCCTTCGCCCTGGGAATCACCCTCATCTCCACCGGCTATTTCCTCCTCCGCGTTGTGGGGGCGCTGCCCGCGGGGCGCGGCGGCTTCATCCTCGCGATCGCCCTCTTCGCCGTGGTCATGGTCGTGCTCGCCGTCCGCGACCGCCGTCTCCTCGCGAAACTTCGGCGCTCCGTTCGAGGCCTCACCGTCGCCGCGGTGCTCTTCTCGGCGCTCTTCTTCGGCTACGCCTTCTTCCGCGCGCACACGCCCGACATCGCGCACACCGAGCAGCCGATGGACTTCCTCTACCTCAACGCCATGCTCGTCTCACCCGACTACCCGCCGCACGACCCCTGGTTTGCCGGCGAGAACGCCAGCTACTACTACGGGGGCTACCTCCAGGCCGCCGTCCTGACGGGCGCTTCCGATGCCTGGCCCGCGACCGGCTTCAACCTCTCCCTCGCCGCCGTCTTCGCCAGCGCGGGTGTTGCCGCCGCCTCTCTCTGCGCCGCGCTCGCGCGCTGGCTCCTCGGCGCCCGCGCCCGCCGCTGGATCCCCGTCGCGGCCGCCGGAGGAGTGCTCCTCCTGCTCTTCACGGGCCCCCTCGCGAGCATCTTCGAGCTCGCCTCCGCGCACGGAGTCTCCTCCGAGGGCGTGTACACCGCCTTCGGCGTCGAGGGGCTCGTCCGCTGCGGTGTCGGTGCCGGCGATTCCTGCATCGGGCAGCGCCTCGACCCCAGCGAGCGCTGGTTCCCCGCCGACCACTGGGCCTGGTGGCGCATGTCCCGCATGTCTTACTGGGGCCCCCAGCCGGGCTACACCGACGTCATTTCGGAGGTGCCCTTCTTCAGCTTCCTCCTCGGCGACCTCCACCCGCATCTCATGGCCATCCCCGGGATCATCCTCGCACTCGCGCTCAGCGCCGTCCTCTGGCGGGGCCGCGGACCCCTTTCCTGGCGCGAGCACGTGCGCCGTCCCCTGTGGCTCCTGGTCGTGGCGCTCGTCTTCGGCAGCCTTGCCTTCGTCAACACCTGGGACGTGATCACCCTCGCGACCGTCCTCGCCTTCGCCGTGCTGACTCGTAACCTTCGCGCGCTCCCGCCGCTCCCGGCCATTGCCGCGACCGCGTCCTATCTCGTCGTCCCCGCGCTCCTCGCCCTCGCTGCGTACTCCCCCTGGATCGTCGATCTCAGCAGCGGTTCCGTGGGGGGCCTCTACGCCTACGGCGATTCAGGCACCCGTATCCGGCACGTCCTCCTCTTCTGGGGCACAGTCGTCGTCCTCAGCCTCCCCGTGATCGCCTGGGCTCTGCCGCGCCCGGGCCTCTCCATCCCCCTCCGCCAACTGGCCGTGGCATTCCTCTTTCCCGCTCTGCCATTCCTGCTTTGGATCATCCTCGCCGGCGCCGGGCGAGCCGCCGGCGTCTTCTCCGAGAACCCTGGATTCGGGGAGGCCCTCTCAAGCCGCGGCGCTGGGGGATGGCTCACCCTGGTCTTCTACGCCGCCGTCCTCTGGCTGCTTGCCGTCGCCACCATCAGGCTTGCCGACCGCCGCCACCCGGGCGCGCCTGTTGCCGGTCTCGCCACGCTCGGCGTCCTCCTCCTGTACGGCACGGAGCTTCTGTTCATCCGCGACGCCCTCTTCTTCGTCCCGCGACATAACACTGTCTTTAAGCTCTCCTACCAGGCCTGGATCATTCTCTCCATCGCCTCTCCCGTGGTTCTCGTCGCGGCCCTCCGCTTCGCTGCTCCCCGGCCCCGGCTTTTCCTCGCGGCCCCCGCCGCTCTTCTCCTCGCCGGCTCCCTCGTCTTCGCCGTCACGATGACGCCCAACCGCACCGATGGATTCCGCGAAGCCGTCAGCCTCGACGGTCTCCACTTCGTCGACTTCTATCACCCCGACGAGTACGCCCTGATCGAGTGGCTCGTCGAGAACGTCGAGCCCGACGCCGTTGTTGTCGAGGCGTCGGGGCGCGTGTGGCGAGTGGGCGATGAGGGCCAGGCCCTCCTCGAAGACCCCGGCGGCTACGGGTCGTTCGGCCGCGTGGGCTTCCGCACCGGCCTCCAGGTGCCCGTAGGCTGGCCTGGCCACGAGCGCACCTGGCGCGGGAAGGAAGTTGCCCCCGAGGTGGACCGCCGCCGTGATCTCGTGGACACCGTCTACACCGCCGCAGGCCGGGAGGAGGTGGTCCGCGCCCTCGAGGAGCTTGGGGCGACCTACGTCGTCGTCGGACGCGAGGAACGGGAGCGCTACCGGGGCGGCCTCATTCCCGCGTTCGAGACGTTTCTCGATACGGTCTTCGCGGAGGGTGAGGTGAGGGTGTACCGCGCGACCACCCTCGAGGTGGTGCCGACGCGATGACCTCCCCGCTTGCGCTTCCCCGCCTCCCCGCCGTCTCCGTCGCCGCCATTGCGTGGGTGCTCGTCGTGGCGCTCTTCATCCTCCTGCGGGTGGGGCTGGTCTGGAGAGCCCCCGTCGGCGGCGCCGAGCTTGCGCATCTGTCCGGCGCCTGGCAGGCGCGCATCGGCGTCGAAGACGACCGCTACGTCCCCACCCTCTACCAGGCCGTGACCGCCCTTACCCTGGGCTGGACCGAGTCCGAGGAACCGGCGCGAGCGCTCGCCCTCGCCGGCACCCTCACGATCCCCCTGGCGCTCTTCATGCTCCGGCGGCAGCTCGGCGAAGGCGGCGCCCTCCTCGCCCTCCTTCTCCTCGCCCTCGACCCTGCCGGCATCGTCCTTGGCGTGACGGCCACGGCCGCAGCCTGGGATGCCGCCGTCGCGGTCTGGCTCGTCGTCGCCCTCGTCGCGGGCCGGCCGCCACCCTGGGGGTGGTTCCTCATCGCCTTCTTCGTTGCCACCGCCGGACCCCTGTCGTTCACCGTCGCCCTCGCGGCGACGGTGCTGGCCGCCCTGCACCGCCACCGGCTGCCCCGCGAAGCGTTCCTCTGGGGCGCCGCCGGCGCCGCCCTGGGCGTGCTACTGACGAGCCTCCAGTTCGGTGTCGATGCCGACGGCCTCCGCATTGCCGCCTTCTCGCTCTTCGCCGCCGGCTTCGACGAACCCTGGTCCACCCTCACCGTCGCCGAGCTCGCCGCCCTCTACGGATTGCCGCTCCTTGTGGGCGGCGCGGCGGCAGTCGCCTGGCTGACCGTCCAGATCCGCGCCGAGGGGCGGTCACCAACCCCCGTGGAGGCTCTCTCCTTCGGCGTCGCGGGGATCGCCGTCCTCTGGTTCCTTGCGGCCCTGCCCGCGCATTCGCCCTATCCCCTTGGCGCTGCCACCTTCGCCTTCAGTTTCGTATTGGGCCCCGTCCTCGCTCGCGCCCTCGGGCTCCTGCTCACCACCGAGTGGCGGCGGTACGCCTACCTGCTCCCGATTGCCCTCGGTCTCGCCGGCGTTGCTCTCTTCGTCCTCAGTGACTGGGCTCGCGAGGGCCGCATCGACGGCGCCTACGAGCGCGCGCTGGTCGCCGTCCCGGTGTTCTTCGCCACCATGGCCATCGCCTTTCTGGCCTTCTCCCTCTTCTCCCGGTCCCGCGAAGAACTCCCGCTCCTGCTCCTTCCGGCCATGGCCGCGGGGGGAGTGCTCCTCCTGGCAGGGTCCAGCGGCATCGCCCTGAGCGCCGCCGGAGAACCCCTTCCCGGGCCGACCAGCCCCTCGTCTGCCCGCGCCATCCGCGATGTGGCCCTCGCGGCGAATACCCCCCCGGCCTCCATCGTCGTCCACGAACGCTATCGCGAAGCGCTCACCTGGCCCTTCCGCGACTCGGGAACCCTCGTGCTTGCGAACAGCGTGCCCGCCGGGGCCGGAGTCGTGGTCTGGCCCGCCGAAGCTCCACCCCCGCACGGGTTCGTAGCCCTTGACGGTCTCTGGGTGCTTGAACGCGCCATCGATGCCCCCGATGGCTTCCTCGCGTTCGTCCACTGGTTCGGCGAGCGGAACAGTCTCGATCAGCGGCTGGAGATTGTGGCCGTGTACGTGAGGGCGCCATGACCTCCCCTCCCGGCCCCGCTACCGAAGGGAACGCCTTCGATCGCTTCCTGGCCCGCCGCATCGAGGTGGACTGGGTGCTGGTCGCCTACGTCCTCGTCTTCGCGGCCGCCTTCGCCCTGCGCTTCTGGGACCTCGGCGCCCGCGCCCTCCACCACGACGAGAGCATCCACGCCAAGTGGGCCTGGGACTTCGCCCAGGGCTCCTACACCCACAGCCCCGTCTTCCACGGCCCGCTGCTCTACCTGGTGCAGGGCTTCACCTTCATCGTCTTCACCGCTACCGATTACACCGCCCGCATCTCCCCCGCACTCTTCGGCATGGCCGTCGTCGCCGCCCCCTTCGCGCTCAGGCGCTGGCTCGGTTCGACGGGGGTGTTCGCCGCCGTCGCCTTCCTCGCCTTCTCCCCCACGCTCGTCTACTTCAGCCGCTTCCTGCGGATGGATATCTTCCTGGCCTTCTTCCTGCTCGTCCTGGTGGCGGCCATGTGGAAGTACCTCCACGACGGGCGAACGCGGTGGCTCATCACCTTCGCGGCGACCCTGGCCCTTGCCTACGCCACCAAGGAAGCCGCCTTCCTCTTCGTGGCCTTCCTCCTCCTCTACCTGAACGGCCAGCTCGCCCTCGAACTCGCCCGTGACACCCTCCGCGCCCGCAACATCGAGAGCGTCTGGCGTCGCTACCTGCTTGCCGCGGCCCTCTACCCCATCGCCTGGGTGGTGGCGGGACTCTGGCCCTTCTTCCGCCGTCGCCGCCGCGCCCTCGGGTGGCGACACCTGCCACGCTCCGGCGACCTGCTCGTCCTGACCGGCACACTCACCCTTCCCCTCCTCACGCCCTTCGCGAAGGACGTTCTCGAGTTCATCTTCACCACCGGATCCCTCGACTTTATGCGCGCGGATCCTGACGGAAAGCCCCTACCCGGCGTTTGCGATGAAGCGTCACTTCGCCAAGCTCTGGTGCTCGTCTTCGGCTTCATGATCACGACTGCGGTAGCCGCCTTCGCCGGGCTCAACTGGCGCCGCCGTACCTGGCTGATCGCCGCCGCCGTTGCTTTCCTCATCTACACCACGCTCATGACCAGCCTCTGGACGAACCCCGACGGCCTCTGCACCGGCGCCTGGGGCTCCATCGACCACTGGCAGGCCCAGCACGACTACACTCGCGGCGACCAGCCCTGGTTCTACTACCTGATGGTCATGCCCGCCTACGAGTTCCTCCCCCTCCTGCTGGCGCTCGCGGGCGGCGCCTGGGCGCTCGTGAAGGGCTCTCCCTTCGTCCGCTTCCTCGTCCTCTGGTTCCTCGCCCTCTTCGCCGCCCTCTCCTTCGCCGGCGAGAAAATGCCGTGGCTGACCACCCACCTCGCCATCACCGCCGCCCTCATCGCCGCCTGGACCGTGCAGCGCGCCTGGGAACACTGGCGTTCCCCGCCGCTCGATGCCCGCGCCCTGCTCACGATCGCGTTCGCCCTCTCGACCGCCGCTCTCACCGTGGTCGTCTTCATCCTCGACTGGGGTCCCCCGCTTGCCGTGCGCGTCACCTGGGGCGCCGTCGCCCTCCTCGTCACCGTCGTCACGACCGGATTCGTCGCCTCGGCCCTCGGGAGGCGCACCCTGCCCATGCTCGCCGTCCTCATCGTCGTCGCCTCGCTGGCCTTCTTCTCCATTCGCACGATGATCGGGGTCACCTTCGAGCGCGGCGATGTCCCGAAGGACATGCTCATCTACACCCAGAGCTCTCCCGACATCGCCCGCATGGCCGACGAAATCGACGCCCTTGCCGAGGCCACCGGGAAGGGCTCCGACCTGCGAGTTGCCATCGACTCCCGCACGTCTTTCGCCTGGCCCTGGGTCTGGTACCTGCGCGACTACGACAGCGTCGTCTTCAGCGACATGGAGTCCGGGCTCCCGGATGGAGAGTTCGACGTCATCCTCGTCAACGCCGCCAATGCCGGAGTCGTGTCCCGGGACCTCGCCTCCCGTGGCGCGACCGGCTTTGCCCCGCCCACCCGCTATCCCCACCACCTGTGGTTCCCCGAGGACTACAAGGGCGCCATGCGGGGTTGCTCCAGCGACGAGGGAGCGCACGCTCCCTGCGGACCCCTCTCTGTCTCAACCTGGCAGAGGATCGGAGAACGGTTCTTCGGCGGAAGCTGGGCCCGTGACGCCTTTGACTACTGGCGGGACCACGAACCACCCGGGGAACTCGGCCGGAATGAGGGGCTCGCCTACTTCCCCCTCGACTTCGACCGGGAAACTGGCCGCCTCACCACGCAGACCCTCGAACCCCGAGTGGATGGTGCCGGCCGCCCCCTCTTTGGCGGGATCGGCGACCGTCCCGGCCAGTTCGCGGTCCCCATCGACATCGAGGCCGGTCCCGACGGCACGCTCTACGTCATTGACCGCGGGTCCGGCGTCCTCCAGCGCTTCGACCCGGACGGGAACTTCCTCGCGGCCATCGAGCTCCCGGCAGACGAAGGCGCCGGGAGCCAGCCCTGGGGACTCGCCGTTTCCGACGAGGGCGCCGTCTACGTCGCGGACACCTTCGGCTGGCGCATCCTCGCCTTCGATGCCGAACTGCGTGGGCTTACGCTCTCCTTCGGCGAGCGCCCGCCGTTCGATGGCCAGCCTCCCGGCCCCTACCACCTCTTCGGCCCCCGCGACCTCGCCATCGACTCCGACGGGAACCTGTGGGTCACAGACACGGGGCACAGCCGCATCGTCGTGTACTCCCCGGGCGGCGACTACCTCCGCGAGATCGCCGCCCCCTTCGATGCCGAGGCGCTCGGCAGGGGCAGCGGCCCCGCCGAGTTCAGCGAACCGGTCGGCATCGACATTGCCCCCAACGGCGAGATCGTCGTCGCCGACATGTGGAATGCTCGCGTCCAGGTCCTCGACCCGTCCGGCGCCTATCTGCGCGAGTTTCCCGTAGAGGGCTGGGGCGGGCTCGACCATCTCGACAAGCCCTACCTGCGCGTTCTCCGCGATGGCCGCATCGCTCTCTCCCTCCCGTCCCTCGGCCAGGTGCGTACCTACAGCGCCACCGGCGTGCTCGTGACGACCATTGATCCGCAGGACGAGCCCCTCCGTTCCCCCTACGGAATCGTGGAGACCCCCGGTGGTAAGCTCTGGATCGTGGAAGGTGGGGCCGGGAGGGTGCGTCTCTTCGACAGCGCCGAGGCCGGGGAGCGCTGATCAGCCGTGTTCCGCTCAATCCGCTTCTGGGTTGCCGTGGTGATTGGCACGTTGCTGATCGTGCTCTTCGTGCTCGCCACGGACCTCGGGGAGATCGCCGATGCCTTCGAGGGCGCAAACTACTGGTACATCGCCCCCGCTGTCGTCGTGCTCTTCGCTTCCTTCTGGCTCCGCTGCTACCGCTGGTCCGTGCTCATGCGCCCCGTGGTCGCTATCAGCGCCCGGCGCCTCTTCCCGTACTCGATCATCGGCTACATGGCGAACAACCTCCTCCCCGCGCGCGCCGGCGAGCTCATTCGCGCCTACGTCCTCGGCGAGCGCGAGCGCGTCTCCGCCATGGGAACCCTCGGCGCCATCGCCGTCGAACGCCTCTTCGATGGCTGCGTGCTCGTCCTCATGCTCCTCATCGCCGGCGCCGTCACCGGCCTCGGCGACAGCCGCCTGCAGGCCATCGCCATCGCCGCCTCCGCGCTCTTCTCGGTTGCCCTCGTGGCCTTCTACTGGCTCACCCTGCGTGAGGAGCGCGCCTACCGCCTCGCCGGATACTGCCTCGATCGCCTCCCCCGGCGGCTGGCCGAGCGCCTGCGGCCCCACGTCAATTCGGTCATCGGCGCTCTCCGTTCCGTCCACGACTGGCGCAGCTTCCTCCTCGTCGCCTTCTTCAGCTTCCTCGGCTGGACCGTCGAGGCCGGCGCCTACGCCATCGTCGGACTCGCTTTCGATATCGATCTCGGCTTCGCCCACTACGTCCTCCTCCTCGCCGCCGCCAACCTCGCCATTATCATCCCCACCTTCTTCGGCGGCGCCGGCCCCTTCGAGTGGGCCGCCAAGCTCGTGATGGTCAACGCCGGGCTCGCCGGCGGCCTTGCCGCTGCCTACGCCATCGTCGCCCACGCCGTCGTCGTCGCCCCCGCCACCGTCGTCGGCCTGATCCTGCTCTGGGTCTTCGGCATTCCCATCGCCCGCCTCGGACGCCTCACCGCCGTGCCCGTCGAGGAACGCAGCGCGGTGACGTCGTGAGAGCGGGGATCGTCGGCGCCGGCGTCGCGGGCCTCGCCGCCGCCCGCCGCCTCCAGCAGCTTGGCCACGAGGTCACCATCTTCGAAGGGCGTGACGAACCCGGCGGACAGGTCGTCACCTTCGAGGTCGGCGGCGAGCCGATCGAGTGCTTCTACCACCACATCTTCACCAACGACACGACCGTTGTGCGCTACTTCGACGACCTCGGGCTGGGCGACCGCCTTGAGTGGATAGAGCCCCACAACGGCCACTTCGCGAAGGGTCGCGTCTATCCCTTCGTGACCCCCCTCGACCTCCTCCGCTTCGACGCCGTGAGCCTGCCCAGCCGCGTCCGCCTGGGCCTCGCCAGCCTCTGGCTGAAGCGTCAGGGCGACTGGCGCGTCTACGAAGACGTCACCGCCCGCGCCTGGATGGAGCGAGCCGTGGGCACACAGGCCTTCGAAGCCTTCTGGGGACCGCTCCTCCGAGGCAAGTTCGCCGAGCACGCCGACGACATCGGCATGGCCTGGCTGCACTGGAAGATCCGCCTCCGCTTCGGCTCCCGCGAGGGACGCCTCGGCGCGAAGGAGACCCTCGGCTACCCTCGCGGCTCCTTCCGCTCCTACTACTTTGCCCTCGCCGACCACATCCGCGAGGCCGGCGGCCGCATTCATCTCAGCACCCCCGTCGAGTCGGTCGTGACCGAGCTCGGCGCCGTCACCGGCATCCGCGCGGACGGGGCCTTCCACGAGTTCGACCAGGTCCTCATGACCACTCCCAACATCATCACCAAGCGCATCGCCCCCGACCTCCCCGCCTCCTACGTCGAGATCCTCGACCGCGTCCGCTACCAGTGGGCGTCCTGCCTTGTCCTCGCCCTCGACCGCCCCCTGAGCGATGTCTACTGGCTCTCCATCGCCGACGACCTCCCCTTCGTCGCCTGCGTCGAGCACACCAACCTCGTCGGAGCGGAGCGCTACGGCGGCAACCACATCGTCTATCTCTCCAACTACGTCGCCCCCGACCACCCCGTCCTCAAGATGGACGCCGAGGAAGCGCTCACCGCCTACGAGGACAGCATCCGCCGCATCAACCCCGCCTTCGACCGCTCCTGGGTCCGGGAGAAGTGGTTCTTCCGCGACCCCGGCGGCCAGCCCGTCATCACCACCAACTACTCCGACTCCATCCCTTCCATGGAGACCGGCATCGGCGGTCTCTACCTCTCCAACACGACCCAGGTCTACCCCGAGGACCGGGGCCAGAACTACAGCCTCCGGCTGGGCGAACAGGCCGCGGAGCTCATGGATGCCGACGCCCGTGCGGTTGCTGCCGCGCGAGGGGCCCGCATATAGTAGTGCCGCATTTCACAAACGGGATCCACGCCAATGGCGGCTGAGCCGACCACTCGTGAGCTGCGAGAGCTCGTCGCCGAGTACGAGTTCGAACGCGGCCATCTTCTCCCCGCCCTCATCGAGATCCAGGAGCGATACGGCTACGTCTCGCGCGAGGCGATCGAGGTGCTCGCGCGCCAGATGCGGACCACTCCCGCCCTCGTCTACGGCGCTGTTTCCTTCTATGCCGACTTCCGCACCGAGCCCCCGCCACAGCGCGAGATCGCCTGGTGCAGCGGCCCCGCCTGCCGCCTCCGCGGCGGCGACCGCATCCGCGAAGCCCTCCAGTACACCCTCGAGCTCGCTCTCGACGCCCAGAGCGAAGACGGCGCCTACGGGCTCCGCCTCGGCCAGTGCAACGGCACCTGCAGCGAGGCGCCCCAGGTCTGGGTCGATGGGCAGGTCGTTGGCGACCTCACGGTCGCCCGGGCCGTCGCCATCGCCCGCGACGTGAAGGGGGACGCATGAACGACCGCTTCACCGCCATCGCCGCCGATGCGCGCGAGCGCTGGGAAGCCTCCCGCGCCAGCGGGCGCGAGCAGGTCAACGTCTGCCTTGATACCTCCTCCCTCGCCCGTGGCGGCGCCGAGACGCTCGCCGCCCTCCAGGACGCCGTAGCCGCGAAGGGCCTCAACGTCGACATCCAGACGACCGGCTCGTGGGGCTTCTGCTGGCTCGAACCGACCGTCTCCGTGCGCTCAGCCGCCGGCACACGCACCGTCCTCTACCACTCCGTCACGCCCGATCGTGTCGATGAGTTCGTGCAGGCCACCCTCGTCGAGGCCGGCGAGTTCCCCGAGCTCGCCCTCGGCGTCGTCGAAGGCGCCCCCAGCGACGCCATCGGTCCCCTCGAGGATCACCCCTTCATGCGCGGCCAGATTCGCCGCCTCATGGCCAACTGCGGTCAGATCGACCCCGAGAACATCGACCACTACCTCGCGAACGGCGGCTACGAGGGCTTCGTCAAGTCCCTCGACATGGAGGCCGAGGCGATCATCGAGCTGATGCTCGAGAGCGGCCTCGGCGGCCGCGGCGGCGCCGGCTTCCCCGCCGGCCGCAAGTGGGACTTCCTCCGCAACGCCACCGCCGAACCGCGCTACCTCGTCTGCAACGCCGACGAGGGCGACCCCGGCGCCTGGGTCAACCGCATCCTCATGGAGGGCGACCCCCACCTCATCATCGAGGGCATGCTCATCGCCGCCATGGCGACCAACGCCGTCGAGGGCTACATCTACATCCGCCACGAGTACCCCCTTGCCATCGAGCGCATGAACGTCGCCGTCGAGCAGGCCCGCGAGCGCGGCCTCCTGGGCGAGGATGTCCTCGGCAGCGGCAAGACCTTCGATCTGGTCGTCTTTGTTGGCGCCGGCTCCTACGTCTGCGGCGAGGAGACGGGCCTCATCAACTCCATCGACGGCTACCGCGGCATGCCCCGAATCCGCCCGCCCTTCCCCGCCCAGGCCGGCCTCTGGAACCTCCCCACCAACGTCAACAACGTCGAGACCTACGCCAACGCCCCCCTCGTCCTGCGCCATGGCGCTGAGTGGTGGTCGGGCGTCAGCGACGACGAGGCCAAGGGCACCAAGATGTTCACCATCTCCGGCGCCGTGAACCACCCCGGCTGCGTCGAGATCCCCTTCGGCCTCAGCGTCCGCGACCTGCTCGAGAAGTACGGCGGCGGCACTCCCGGGGGCGCGCCCCTCAAGGGCTACCAGCCCGGCGGCCCCCTCTCCGGGGTCCTCTCCGCCGAGGAGGCCGACCTCCCCCTCACCCTCGCCCCCTTCCGCGACCGCGGCCTCTTCCTCGGCTCCGGCGGCATCGTCTTCTTCGACGAGTCCACCAGCGTCGTCGATCTCTGCACCTACTTCCTCGGCTTTGCCGAGGACGAGTCCTGCGGGCGCTGCACTACCTGCTTCCAGGGCACTCAGCGCGCCGTCGAGATCCTCCGGCGCATCGGCAACGGCGGTGGCCGCGAAACCGACCTCGACAAGTTCGAGGACCTCATCCAGACCATGACCTGGTCGAACTGCCTCCACGGTTCCTTCGCCATGACGACCGTCAAGCTCGCCCTCCGCTACTTCCGCGAGGAGTTCGAGACCCTTATCCGCGAGAAGCGCGACCCCACCCGCTCTCTCCCCGGCATGATCACCTACGAGGTCACCTCCCCCGGCGACCCCGCCCTCGCCGAGGCCGCGGCCATCTGCCCCACCGAGGCAATCGTCGATGCGGGTGCCCGCTACGACATCGTCGACGAGCTCTGCATCCGCTGCGGAGCCTGCGCCGAGGTAGCCCCCAACGCCGTCACCGTCCGCGACCGCTTCGTTTAGGTCGCCCGCTTCCCGAGGAACGGGCGCGTCTTGCTCGACCACGGCAGGCTGGGATGAAAGAGCAACTGGAAGGCTCCAACCCCGACTGCAGCGTAGAAGGCCGCGAGACCCGAGCCGTAAAGCCCCAGCATGATCACGCCGAAATAGGGAGAAAAGTCCCCCCCGTCAGGTGTGTAGATGCCAAGTTCGATCAATGCGGCGAGGACCAGTGTAATGAGGACATTGGCGCCAATGGCAAGAGGCACGGCCTGCAAGCGCCCCGTCCCAAGGCCAAGTACAAAAGCGAGAAGGAAGATGAGCGAGAGTGGGTTCTCCCAAAAGAAGCTCATGGCGCTCCCTCCCCGGAACGCTGATCCAACGCTGCTCCTATCCTGACAGTACACCACCCACCCCCTCCTCGCCGGCGTAGACTGCCCCGATGCCCCTCGCCGAGCTTGACGGCGCCCGCATCTACTACGAGCAGCACGGCAACCCCGACGGCGACCACGTCGTCTTCGTCCACGGGGCGGGCGGCAACGCCCTCTCCTGGTGGCAGCAGCTTCCCGTCTTCGGCGAGCGCTACCGCTGTACCGTCTACGACGCTCGTGGCTGGGGTCGCTCCCTCGCCCTCGGCGAGCACGACCGTGGCGCCTTCGGGCGCGACCTCGCCGGTCTCCTCGAACACCTCGACATCGACCGCGCCCACGTCATCGCACAGTCCATGGGCGGACGCGCGGTCGCCGGACTGCTGCGCCTCGCTCCTGAACGCGCCCGCTCGCTCGTGCTCTGCGGCACGAACGCCGGCTCTACCAACGACCGCGTCCGCGAGCTGCAGGCCGCCCTTCGCGTCGAGCGCGGCGAGGGCGGCCTCCGCGCCCACGCCCTCGCCCCCCACTTCCCCGACGAGCAGCCAGCCCTCGCCCACCTCTACCACCAGGTTCGCCGCCTCAACCCGCCCCGCGAGGCCAACGTCCTCGGTCCCCCGCCTGCCAACTACCGCGGCAGCACCCACCAGATGCTCATCGACTCCGGCCTCCCGATCGCCTTCATCGTGGGTGAATACGACCGCATCACCTCCCCGGAGCTCATCCGCGAGGCGCACTCCCTCGTCCCCGGCGCTGACCTCTTCGAGATGGCGGGCGCCGGGCACTCCACCTACTTCGAGCAGCCCGAGGTCTTCAACGAGTACGTCCTTGCCTTCCTCGCCCGCGCCGAGGCACGCGACGAGCCGCCTGCCAGCGCGACATAGTGATCAGGCATTTGATCTTGAACGCCCCGCGGTGATGCCCTAGCGTCTCCCGCCCATGCCGCGCTGGTCCGTCCGCCGCCCCTCATTGCCCCGCCTCCGACGCGGCGGCTGGGTGCAGCCCGGAAACCCCATCACCCGCGCGATCGAGCGCGAGATGGCAACCGGCCTTCCACCCCACCTCCCCCCCGAGCCCGCCCCCGTGCCCCCGCCCGTCACAGCCGAGACCCCCCGCGAGCAGTCGGAGCGCCGCCCCTCCAGCGCCGCCTGATCGCGGGCGCCCGCTATACTCCCCACATGGCCATCTACGAGTACTACTGCCCCACCTGCCGCGACACCTTCGAGCGTCGCCGCCCCATGTCCGAGGCCACTGTCGCGACGAAGTGCGAATCGGGCCATCGCGCCGAGCGCACCATCTCCAACTTCGCCGTTGCGGTCGCTGGTGGTGACTCCGCCGTCGCTCAGATGGAGCCGGAGTTCGGCGCCTCCGGTGGCTGCGCCTGCGGCGGTGGTGGCTGCGGCTGCTCCTCCTGACCCCCGGACCCCTCCTCATCCCCCGCTGATTCCTCCACTTCTTCGAGCGCCGTCTCGTCCGTGGGCTCCTCCGTCGGGCTCTCCTCCTCCGGACCGTCCTCGCCTGACTCGGGACCCGCTTCTTCCTCGGCCTCGTCCTCGACGGCTTCGCCGCCCGCCGCGTCCTCTTCCTCACCGGCCGACTCGGCGACCTCCGCCTCCTCATCCTCGGATTCGTCGTCCGTCGCTTCCTCCCGCTCCGCGCGCGGCGGGCGCGTGAACCAGAGGTACCCTCCCGCGCCCCCGACCAGCACGACCGCCTCCGCCAGCGCCATTCCCACCACGATGAACGTCGCCTCCGCCCAGAACGTCTCCGGGAACATCTGGATGAGCCGGTCCGTGCGCGGATCCAGCAGCCACAGATCGTTCGTGAACAGGACCTCGTGGAGCTGGTTCCAGGCTCCGTCGAACCCCACCAGCGCGACAATCCCGATCACCACCCCCACCAGCGCCCCCACGCCCACGGCCGCCAGCGTCTCCTTGGCGAGGTGCCGTCCCGACCGCTCCCCCGCCCACAGAACCGTCGCCGCCACGTAAGCCAGCACGAACCCCAGCGCCACCTCGTTTGCCCGGAAGATCGTGCGCATGAGGCCCTTCACATCCTCCATGTGCAGGGTCTCGTCCTCGCTGAAAAGCGCCGTCTCCTGCCCGCCCGTGAACACGAGGATGCGCAGCGTGTCCGCGTCGTCCTCGAAGTACCGCACGATCGCGCCGACGGCGTAGTCGAGCTCGTTCAGCGCGATGCCCGTGTTCTCCGCTGCGTCGTGGCGCCGCAGGCCCCCCTCCAGGTACCCCGTGTCGCTCGCCAGGAACCGGATGTTCGTGGTGAACAGCAGGATCGGCAGGGCCAACACGAACCCGATGCTCGCGACCACGGGAAGAATGCGCCCGGCGCTGATGCCGCTCACCGCGCTCATGGTGGGGGCCCTCCGCGAGGCCGGTCAAACGTCGTCACCGGCCGAACTGCCGGTCGAGCGCTTCCTGGCGGACGTGTACGAGCGTGGGCCGCCCGTGGGGGCACGTCCGCGGCGAGGTGGTTGCCCCGAGGTCCTCGACCAGCTGCCGCATCTCCTCCAGCGAGAGCGCCATTCCCGCCCGCACGCTGCTGTGACACGCCACCGAGGCCGCCGCCCGGTCGAACGGGTCCGCCACGCGTCGCTCGTCCCCCAGCTTCTCCAGCATCGCCCGCAGCCCCCCGGCGATGTCGCCGTCTCCGAACCCCGCCGGGGCCGCACGTACGAGACAGGCCGCATCCCCGAACGGCTCCAGCGCGAGCCCCAGGCGCTCCAGGTGTGCCCCGTGCTCCTCGAACACCGCCGCCGCCGTCCGGTCCAGCTCGACCAGCACCGGCTCCAGCAGTGGCTGCACCGCCTCCTCCCTGCCCTCGCGCGCTTTCAGCCGGTCGAACACGACCCGCTCGTGCGCAGCGTGCTGGTCGATCAGGTACATCCCGTCCGGCCCCTCCGCGACCACGTACGTCGTCGCCACCTGCCCCACCACCCGCAGCAGCGGCAACGTCTCCCGCTGCGTCCGCGACCCCTCCTCCCCGCTCGACGGCGCCGCCCGACCGAGGTCGCCAGCCAGGACCTGCTGCGCGTCGCTGCTTTCCGGTGGCTGCAGCCGCTCCCGCAGGGAAGGACGTTGCGCTTCCGCTGTCGCCTCCGATGCCGGTGCGTCCCCCAGCGTCCACGCGACCGGCCCCGCTCCCTCCAGCGCCTTCACGATCGCGTGGCGCAGGACCCGCGCCACTCCCCGCTGGTCGCGGAAACGCACCTCCGCCTTCGCCGGGTGTACGTTCACATCCACCGCTTCCGCCGGCACATGCAGGGCCACGCTCGCGACCGGGTAGCGCCCGCCCGGCAGCTCCGACTGGTAGGCGTCGCTCACCGCGAAGCGCAGGGCCGCGCTCTGCACCCAGCGGCCGTTCACGAAGAGGGCGATGCCCGTGCGGTTCCCCCGGTGCAATGAAGGCGGCCCCGTCAGCCCCGAGACGGCGATGCCGTTCTCCTCGTGCGCTACCTCGAGCATCGCGTCGCCCTGCTCCGCCCCGTACACCGCCGCCACTGCGTGCCGCAGATTGCCGTCGCCGCTCGTCTGGAACGGCCGCCTGCCCGCCTCCAGCCGGAACGCGATGTCGGGGTAGGCCAGCGCGTAGTGCGAGACCAGCGTCGTGATCTGCCGCCCCTCGCTTGCCGCCGAGCCCAGGAAGTTCCGCCGCGCGGGCACCTTCGCGAACAGCTCCCGCACCGTGATCGTCGTTCCCACCGGTGCCGCCCTTGCGCTGCGGCGCACCACCTCGCGGTCGACGAGCAGCGCCGCCACCCCCACCGGCTCCCCGTCCGCCCGCGTCACGATGTCAACCTCCGCCGCCGCCGCGATCGCTCCCAGCGCCTCGCCCCGGAAGCCGAGGGTCTCGACCCGCCGCAGGTCTCCCGCCCCCGCGATCTTGCTCGTCGCATGCCGCTCGAACGCCACCTCGATCTGGTCCGGCGGGATACCCCGGCCGTCGTCGTTCACCTCGATCGACCGCAGCCCCCCCTCCACGATGGTCACGCGGATGCGCTTCGCCCCCGCGTCGATGGCGTTGTCGAGCAGCTCCCGCACCACCGAGACCGGCCGCTCGATGACCTCCCCGGCGGCGATGCGCGCTGCCACCTCGGGAGGCAGCTGGCGGATGCGCCGCGCCCCGCTCACCCGTTCCCCCGCGCCCGCCTGCGCAGTTCCCCGAGCGCCGCCATCGCCTCCAGCGGCGTCATCGCCTCCAGGTCGAGTTCCGCCAGGTCCTGCTCGATCTCGCTCTCCTCGCCTCTGCCGAACAGGGCCGCCTGCACGACCGGCGGCGCCGGTGCGCGCTCCATCCGCTCGGCCGGGTCACGCTCGAGCTCCCCCAGCAGCGTCCGCGCCCGCTCCACCACCGATGCCGGCAGGCCCGCCAGCCGCGCGACGTGGATGCCGTACGAGCGGTCGCTCGGCCCCGGCTCGATGCGGTGCTCGAACACGACCTCCCCGCCCTCGTCGTGGACGGCGACGTGCGCGTTGTCCGCGCTCCCCAGTTCCGCCGCCACCGCCGTCAGCTCGTGGTAGTGCGTTGCGAAGAGCGTCCGTGGCGGGCCCTTCGGACTTGCGTCGAGGAACTCCAGCACGGCCCGAGCGATCGCCATCCCGTCGAACGTGCTCGTACCCCGCCCCACCTCGTCCAGGATCACCAGCGATCGGTCCGTTGCCCGGTGCAGGATCTGGGCCGTCTCCACCATCTCCACCATGAACGTCGAGTGGCCTGCGGCGAGGTCGTCGTGCGCCCCGATGCGCGTGAAGATGCGGTCGAACAGCGGCAGCTCCGCCACCTCCGCCGGCACGAAGCTGCCGGCCTGCGCCATGAGCGCGATGAGCGCCACCTGCCGCAGGTAGGTCGATTTGCCACTCATGTTCGGACCTGTCAGCAGGAGGATGCGAGACTCCCCCTCCAGCAGGCAGTCGTTCGCCACGAACCGCCCCGGCCCCAGCGCCGCCTCCACCACCGCGTGCCGCCCCCCGCGGATGCTCAGCCGTGTCCCGTCCCCGAACTCTGGGCGGGCGTACCCCCGCTCCGCCGCCGTCTCCGCCAGCCCAAGCGCCACGTCGATCGTCGCCAGTCCCTCGCCCGCCCGCTGCAGCGATTCCAGTTGCCCGGCCAGCCGCTCGACAAGCGCCTCGAACGCCTGCCGCTCCCGCGCCGCCAGCCGCTCGCGCGAGGTTGTCATGCCGCTCTCCAGCTCCTTCAGCTCCTCCGTCACGTAGCGCTCCGCCCCCACGAGCGTCTGCCGCCGCTGGAAGCGCTCCGGCACGAGCTCCGTGTTCGCCACCGAGACCTCCAGGTAGTAGCCGAACACCTTGTTCTGCCCCACCTTCAGCGAGCGGATGCCCGTCCGCTCCCGCTCCTCCGCCTCCAGCGCCAGCAGCGCCTCCCGGGCTGACCGCGTCCGCCCCCGCAGCGTGTCGATCTCGGGGTCGTGCCCGGGTGCGATCACCCCGCCCTCGTCAAACGTCGGCGGCGGGTCCTCGGCCAGTGCCCCGTCCAGCGCCAGCAGCGCCTCGACCACGTCGGCGAGCGCCGCCTGCGCGTCCGTCAGCAGCGCCGACGGCGCCGACGTCTCCAGCAGCGCTCCCAGGTCGAGCGCCGCCCGCAGCCCATGTCTCAGCGCCGCCAGGTCGCGGGGCGACGCCGCCCGCGCCCCCAGCCGCCCGCAGAGCCGCGCCACGTCGGGAATCCCCCTCAGGATCGTCTGCGCGCGCTCCCGCTCGATCGGGCGCTCCAGCGCCCACGCGACGGCGTCGTGCCGCGCCCCCAGCGAGCCGGCTTCCCGGAGCGGCTGCGCCAGCCAGCGCCGCAGCAGCCGGGCCCCCATCGGCGAGCGCGTGCGGTTGAGCACGTCGAAGAGCGAAGGCCGCCCGTCGCCCGCCGGCAGCGCCTCCAGGTTCGTCAGCGTGCGCCCATCTAGCGAGACCGTCTCCTCGCTCGCGAGCGTGCGCACCCGCCCCAGCGCCCCCGCCGCCTCCGGGTACACCTCGCCCAGGTACGCGAGCACTTGCGCCACCGCCGCCACCGCCGCCTCGCTCCCCACCAGCGTCTCCGGCGCGGCCTCGCCGTACTGCTCCGCCACTAGCGCCGAGGCTACCGCCGCGCTCAGGTGTGGGCGCTCGACCTCACAGCCCGCCGCGCCCAATCCCGCGCCCGCCTCCTCCACCAGCAGCTCCGCCGGTGCCGCCCGTGCGAGCTCCGCCGACGCCCCCTCCCCCGCCGCCACCCGCACCTCGCCCGTTGTCACGTCGGCCAGCGCCAGGCCCCGCTCCCCGCCCCGCTCGACCAGCGCCGCCAGCTCGTTCGGCGTCTCTGCCGAGAGCGCCGCCTCGCTCGTGACCGTCCCCGCCGTCACCGTGCGCACGACCTCGCGCGGCACGATCCCCTTCACGCTTGCCGGGTCCGCCATCTGCTCGCAGATCGCCACGCGATGCCCGCGCTTCACCAGCTTCGCGACGTGGCCGTCGATGCTGTGGTACGGCACGCCCGCCAGCGGCACGCGGATGCCCTTCCCCATGGGCTTCGTCGTCAGGACGATGTCGAGCTCGCGCGCCACGAGTTCCGCGTCGTCGTCGAACGTCTCGTAGAAGTCGCCCAGCCGGAAAAAGAGGATCGCGCCGGGATGCCGTCGCTTCAGCTCCAGGTACTGCCTGCGGATCGGCGTTGTCACGCGCCCAACACCCCTTGGCCTGCGCGGCCCCGCCTATTCTACGGACAGGTGTTCGGGTAGCGATGCCCCGGCGGCCACAACCTTCACAACCGCGACCGATTTCTGGCCACGACTCCGTATCCGAACCCCACCACGTCCCGCAGCGGCCGTAGCCAGAGCACCCGCGCCAGCCCCCGCCACCCCAGCGCCCCCAGCGTGAAGATCGTGGCGTCCCCGCCGCGCAGCACCTGGCCCCGCGGCGTGACGGCGTGCAGCGCCTGCGCGCAGGCCTCCCGCAGCGCCGGCGTCATCGGCGGGCTTGGCGCTTCCTGGTAGGCGACCACCCGCAGCCGCCCTGCCCGGTCCCGTTCCCCGACCCACGCCGCCAGCCTGCTGCAGAAACCACAGTCACCGTCGAAGAGCAGCCAGGCGCGCTTCCTGCCGCTCCCCTCCCCGCCCATCCGCTGGCTAGGCGTCGACGGCGTTGGCTCGCAGGTAGGCCTCGTCGAAACGCAGGCCCAGCCCGGGCTCGTCCCCCAGCACGACCATCCCGTCCTCCACCCGCGGCACTTCCTCGAACAGGGGGAAGGCCCAGGGCACGTGCTCCAGCAGGAGCGTGTTCGTGCCCGCCGCCGCGTGCGCGAACAGCTCCGTCGCGAGGTGCGTCACCACCGGCAGGTTGAACGCTTCCGCCAGGTGCGTTGCCTTCACGTACTCCGTGAAGCCGCCTACCCGGAACAGGTCGACCATCATGATGTCGATCGACTGCGCCTCCACCATGTGCCGGAAGGGGACCAGTCCGTAGTGGTACTCGCCCGAGCAGAGGGGCGTGTCCAGCGCCGCCGCGATGCGCGCCATGCCCGCGTAGTCCTGGTGCTGGGTCGGATCCTCGAGCCAGTACAGCCGGTGCTCGCTCAGCTGCCGCCCAATCGTCGTTGCCTGGTGCACCGTCCACCCCTGGTTGATGTCGATCATGATGTCGACGTCCTCCCCCACCGCCTCGCGCAGCACGCGCATCCGCTCCACCTCGTCCGCCGCCGAGGACTCCGCCCCACAGCGCAGCTTCATCGCCTTGAAGCCGGCCTCGACGAGCGTCGGACCCCACTGCTGCAGCTCCTCCAGGTTGTAGTGCCGCCAGAGGTGGCCGCTCCCGTAGGCGTTCGCCCGGCCCTCGCTGCCGCCCAGCAGCTTCCAGCAGGGCATCCCCACGGCCTTCCCCTTGATGTCCCACAGCGCCACGTCGATCGCCGAGCTCGCGCGCGTCACCAGCCCCGCCGGGGCCGTGCCCCCGTTCCGCATCCGCAGATCCCGCCCGATCGCGTCCGTCTCGAACGGGTCGCGCCCTACCACCTGCTCGCAGAGGCCGTCCAGCGTCGCCTTCAGCGCCGGCGCCACCGCCCGCGAGACGTAGGCCGCGTACGCGATCCCCTCCAACCCGTCGTCGGTGCGCAGCCGCAGGGTCGTGTACCAGGGCGTCACCTGCCCCGGCACCTCGCCCAGCGTCACCCGCTCTGTGGGAAGCTCGACCACCTGTGTCTCGAATCCGGCGACCTTCATGGGTTGCTCCTCTCGGCCCGCCGCATCGAGGTGGCGAGCGCCTTAGTCCAGAACGCCCTGCTTGAGCGCGATCGGCTCCAGCTTCCGCTCCGCCACGGGACCGCCGCCTTCGACCTCGAAGCCGGCGTCCGCGATCATCGCGAGGTCCGCCTCTGCTGCCTGCCCCTTCGTCGTCAGGTAGTCCCCGATGAAGATCGAGTTGGCCAGGTACAGCCCCAGCGGCTGCAGCGACCGCAGGTGCACCTCGCGGCCGCCCGCGATGCGCACTTCCGCCCGCGGGAACAGCAGCCGGAAGACCGCCAGGATGCGCAGGCAGCGCTGCGGCGTGAGCTCGTTCAGGCCCGCCAGCGGCGTCCCCTCGATCGGGATGAGGAAGTTCACCGGCACCGAGTCCGGGTCGAGCTCGCGCAGCGCGTAGCCCGCGTCGAGCACGTCCGCGTCGCTCTCGCCCATCCCGAAGAGTGCGCCCGAGCAGGGCGAGAGCCCGCCCTCCTTGGCGCGTCCCACGGTCTCCTGCCGGTCGGCGAACGTGTGCGTGTCGCAGATCGCCTCGTAAAAGCTCTCGCTCGTGTTCAGGTTGTGGTTGTAGGCGTAGACCCCCGCCTCGCCAAGCCGCTCCGCCTGCCCTTCGCCCAGCAGCCCCAAACAGGCGCAGATCTCCATCGCGCCGTCCGCCGCCTTCACCGCCTCCACGCCGCGCGCGACGTGGTCCACCTCCCGCTCGGTCGGACCGCGCCCGCTCGCCACCAGGCAGAGCCGCGTCGCGCCCAGCTCCCGCGCCCGCGCCGCCGCCGCGCAGAACGTCTCCTCGCCGACCATCGCGTACGAGGGGATCGCCGCCGTCGAGTCCCGCGCCTGCGAGCAGTAGTGGCAGTCCTCGGGGCAGAGCCCGCTCTTGATGTTCAGCAGCAGGTTCAGCTTCACCCGCCGCCCGAACGCCGCGAAGCGCACGCGGCTCACCGCGGACACGATCTCCAGCGTGCGCTCATCCGGCGCCTGCAGCAGCCAGGCCAGCTCCTCGCGGCCAGGGTCGCGCCCGTCCAGGCTCGCCTCGACCAGCCGCTCCAGGCGCGCTTCGAAGGTCTGTTCCATGGGCTCGAAGCATACCCCGCCCTCGCGCCACACGGCAGTCGCGGTACGATCCGCCGATGCCCGCCGACCAGCCGCCCGGGGACTACCCCCTCTGGCACCCCTTCACCCAGATGGCGCGCTTCGAACGCGAGCCCCGGCTCGTCGTCGCCCGCGCCGAGGGAAACCGTCTCATCGACACCGCCGGCAACGAGTACGTCGACGGCGTCGCCTCCCTCTGGGCGAACGTCCACGGACACAGCCACCCCCATATCGTCGCGGCCATCCAGGAGCAGGCGGCGAAGCTCCAGCACAGCACCCTTCTCGGCATCACCCACGAGCCCGCCATCGACCTCGGCCGCCGCCTTCTGCCCCACCTCCCCGGCCGCTCCCGCGTCTTCTTCAGCGAGAACGGCGCCTCCGCCGTCGAGGTCGCCCTCAAGATGGCCGTCCAGTACCAGGCGAACCGGGGCCGTCCCGAACGCAACCGCATTGCCGCCCTCGACATGGCCTACCACGGCGACACCCTCGGCGCCGTCAGCGCCGGCGGCGAGGGCCCCTTCCGCGACGTGTACGAGCCTCTCCTGTTCGAGCCCCTCCGCTTCCGCAACGCCTACCGCTACCGCTGCGAGAGCTGCGCCGCCGAACCCGCCTGCACCGACGCCTGCGTCGCCTCACTCCGCGACCTCCTTGAAGCGCACGGCCACGAGGTCGCGGCCGTCATCATCGAGCCCCGCGTGCAGGGAGCGGGCGGCATGATCGTCGCGCCCGAGGGCCACATCGCCGCCGTCCGCGCCCTCTGCGACGAGTTCGACACCCTCCTCATCGCCGACGAGGTCGCCACCGGCTTCGGCAAGACCGGCGCCATGTTCGCCTGCGACCTCGAGGGCGTGACGCCCGACATCACCGTGCTGGGGAAGGGGATCACGGGCGGCTACCTGCCCCTCTCCGCCACCGTCACCACCGAGGAGGTCTACCAGGCCTTCCACGGCGAGGAGGGCCGCAAGCTCTTCCACGGCCACACCTACGCCGGCAACCCCATCTGCTGCGCCGCTGCCCTCGCCAGCCTCGACCTCTTCGAAGCCGACGACCTGCTCGCCCGCACCCGCGAACGCGCAGCTCTGCTCTCGACGCTCCTCGCCGAGCGCATCGCCGACCACCCCCTCGTCGGCGAGGTGCGCCAGCAGGGCCTGATGACGGGCATCGAGCTGGTCGCCGGCCGCGACACCCGCGAGCCCCTCCCCTCGGACCGCGAGGCCGGCTGGCGCGTCTGTCTCGCCGCCCGCGATCGCGGGGTCTTCATCCGTCCCCTGGGGGACGTTATCGTCCTCATGCCTCCCCTCTCCATCGAGGAGGACGAGCTCGCACAGATCTGTGAGGCGGTCGCCTATGGCCTCGACCGAGTCCCCCGCGGCTAGCGGCTGGCTCGGCGAGCTCCGCGACGAGCTCGACGACCTCGACCGCCAGTCCCTGCGCCGCACCGTCCTCACCCCCCGCGACGGCCAGGGGGAGACCCTCAGCATCGACGGTCGCGAGCTGCTCAACCTCACCTCCAACAACTACCTGGGCCTCGCCACCGATCGCCGCGTTGTCGAGGGTGCCGCCGAAGCCGTCCGCGCCTACGGCGCCAGCGTCAGCGCCTCGCGCCTCCTCTGCGGCTCGACGCCCCTCCACGAGGAACTCGAAGGCCGCCTCGCTGCCCTCAAGGGCCAGGAGGCCGCCCTCCTCTACTCCTCCGGCTACCTCGCCAACCTCGGTGTCCTCACGGCCCTCGCCCGCCCCGGTGACGTCATCTTCAGCGACGCCCTCAACCACGCTTCCATCATCGACGGCTGCCGCCTCTCCGGGGCCGAGGCGAAGGTGTACCGCCACTGCGATGCCGGCCACCTCGCCGACCTTCTCGCCACCACCCCTGCCCGCCGCCGCCTCATCGTCAGCGAGACCGTCTTCAGCATGGACGGCGACGTGGCGCCCCTCCCCGCGCTCGTCGAGCTTGCCCGCTGCCACGATGCCGTCCTCGTCCTCGACGAGGCGCACGCGACCGGCGTGCTCGGCCCCAAAGGCGAGGGCGCCCTCGCCCGCCTCGGCCTCGACCCCGAGGGCATCGTCATCGTCGGCACGCTCTCGAAAGCGCTCGCCTCGGCCGGCGGTTTCGTCGCCGCGGACGCCACCGTCATCGACTATCTCGTGAACCGCTCGCGTCCCTTCATCTTCAACACCGCCCTGCCCCCCGCCAGCGTCGGCGCCGCCCTCGCCGCTCTCGACATCGTCGCCACGGAGCCCGAACGCCGCGCCCACCTCGATACGCTCGCGACTCGCCTGCGCGACGGCCTTGTCGCGGCCGGCTACCCGTCCTCCGGCTCCGAGACCGCCATCGTGCCCCTCCTCCTCGGCTCGGCCGACGCCGCCCTTGCCCTCGAGCGCCGCCTGCGCGACGCCGGCATCCTCTCCCGCGCCATCCGCCCCCCCACCGTCCCCGAGGGAACGGCCCGCATCCGCTTCAATCTCATCGCCACCCACACCGCCGACGACGTCGACCGCGTCCTCGCCGCCGTCTCCCCGCCCGCGTGACTGGCCGCACCGTCTTCGTCACCGGCACGGATACCGGCGTCGGCAAAACCGTCGTCGCCGCCTGGCTCGCCGCCACCCTTGCCCCTCACCAGCGTGTCGCCCTCGTCAAGCCGTTCCAGACAGGCGCGGTCGACCCCGCCGCCGATGGTGACGAGGCCTTCTACCGCGCGGCGCTCGGCGACGAGGCCGTCGACATCCGCACGCTCGTCTCCCTCCCCGAACCGCTCGCGCCCTCCATCGCCGCCGAGCGCGCCAATGAGCCCATCGATGTCGCCGCCGCCCTCGTCGAGTGCCGCGCCCTCGCGAAAAAAAGCGACATAACATTGGTCGAGGGCGCCGGTGGCCTCCTCGTCTCACTCACCGCCGAGCACGACATGGCGGACTTCGCCGCCGCCCTCGACGCCTCGCTCGTGGTCGTCGCGCGACCTTCGCTCGGAACCCTCAACCACACGACCCTCACGCTCGAGGCCGCCGAGCGCCGCGGCCTCCCCGTCGAGATGCTCGTCATCAGCGGCTTCCCGAAGGACGCCGGCGTGACCGAGTGGGAGAACTTGCGCTGGTTCCGCGACCGCTACCCCGCCCTGCCCCTCGTGGTCCTCGCCGAGGCGCCGCTCGCCCCTTCCGACCCCCTCGCCGGTCTCGAACCCCACCTCCTCGGCCCCATACCCCCGGTCCTCGCGGGCCGGGGCCTCCCAACCCTCGACCTCCCCGCTCAGTCGAGCGACTCGTAGACCGCCCGCATCAACCGCGCAGCGCGAGGGTCGTCCTGGTCGAGCGTGTTCGTCCACATCTGATTCATTGCGTAGCCGAACCCGAGCCCGACATCCGGGTCGCAGAACCCCACCGAGCCGCCCATCCCGGCGTGACCGAAGGCGTTGTCGCCCCGCGGGTCCGGTACGCCCGAAACCGGCATCATGAAGCCGAGCGTCCGGCGCACCGGCGTCTGCAGGACGATGTCCCGCCCCTGCGCCTGCTCCGTCCCCGCCAATCGGATGGCTTCCTCGCTCAGCAGGCGATGGCCCTGCCAGTCGCCCCCGTTCCCCAGCGCCCCGTAGATCGTCGCCAGCGCGCGGGCGTTCGAGTGCCCGTTCGAGCCCGGCTGCTCCGACGCGCGATTGGCGCGGCTGTTGCGGCCCTTGTTTGGCCCCCTCGGCGCGATGTTGAACGCACGCGCGGCCATCGATGTCGGCTCCAGCAGGGCCGCCGCCGCCAGGCTGGGCAGCTCCTCGGCGGGAACCTGGGCCAGGTGCAGGTCCGAGACGCGATAGTCTTCCTCCGGGCCGAACCCGAGCAGGAACTCGACCCCCAGCGGCTCCGCGATCTCCTCCCGGATGAACGTCCCCACCGACCGCCCATCCACCCGCCGGATCACCTCGCCGACGAGCCACCCGAACGTCGCCGCGTGGTACCCCATCTTCTCGCCCGGCTCCCAGAGCGGCGCCTGCCGCGACAGCGCCCCGGCCATGATGTCCCACTCGAGCTCCGCGCCCAGCGGCAGCTCCTCGTCGATCGCGGGCAGGCCCGCCTGGTGCGTCAGCAGGTAGCGAAGCGGCAGGCTTTCCTTGCCCGCCTGCGCGAACTCCGGCCAGACGTCCGCCACCGGCGCCTCGAAGTCGACCAGCCCGCGGTCGGCGAGCATGTGCGCCGCCAGCGCGACCGCGCCCTTCGTCGACGAGTAGACGAGCACGACGGTGTCGCGTTCCCAGGGCTGCGTCCGCTGCCGGTCGACGGACCCCGCCCACAGGTCGACCACCAGCTCGCCGTGGAGCGCGACCGCCACCGACGCCCCCAGCTCTCCCGACTCCGCGAAGTTGCGCGCGAACGCCTCGCGCACGCGTTCGAAGCGCGCGTCGCACGCGCCGCTGATTGCCGGCACCTCCGCGTCGCTCACAGCGTCTCGCTGAACGCCGTGGCGATGTGTCCCTCCGCCTCCAGCCGTGCGCATTCCTCGTCGCTCATGCCCAGCAGCTCCTGGTAGACGTAGTCGTTGTCCTGCCCGAATGCGACCGGTGGACGCCGGATCCCTCCCTCCGACTCGGGGAAGTCGTAGACCGGGCGCGGGTAGCGGTAGACGCCGATGTCGTCCTGCAGCTCCTGGGGGATGTAGAGATTCCGCGCCTGCACGTGCGGATCGTCCAGCACGCGCGAGGCCTCCAGCACCGGCGCCGCCGCGACGCCCGCCGCCTGCAGCCGCGCGAACAGCTCCTCGTCGTCGAAGCCGGCGGTCCACTCCGCCAGCTTCTCGTCGAGCATGTCCTGCGCCGCAGCCCGGCCCGCGGCCGTCGCAAGCTCGGGGGCGCGCGCCCACTCGGGGTCGCCCATCACGGTGCGGAGCGCGTCCCAGGTGGCATTGCTCGTCACGGTGATCGCGATCCAGCGGTCGTCGCCCGTCTCCGACCCTCCCGGCGAGAGGCACGGGTAGACTCCTGACGGCGCCTGCCCGTCCGCCGCGTAGATCGACCGGTTCCCGATCGCGTTTTCGACCTCGCCCGTCAGGCTGTAGTTCATGTAGGCCTGCGCGAACATCGCGGCCGCGTTCTCCGCCTGCGCCATCTCGATAAACTGACCCTTGCCGGTGTTATTCCGGTGCCAGATCGCCATCATGATCGCCAGCGCGATCTGCGTCGCCGCGATGTAGTCCGCGGCGAAGATGCCGCTGTTGGAGTTCGGGTCGAGGCCTTCGTAGCCGCGCAGGATCTGGTGTCCCATCGTCCCTTCGAGGTGGGCGCCCATCGTGCGTGCGCTCGCGTACTCGCCGGTCACGCCGTAGCCCGGCGCCCGCAGGAAGATGATGTCGTCCCGCTGTTCCCGCAGCCACTCATAGGAGATGCCGAGCTTCTCCATCGTGCCCACGGCGCTGTTCTCCAACACCGCGTCCGACATCGCCGCCAGCCGTCCCAGGATCTCCTTGCCCTCGGGCTGCCGGATATCGAGCGTGAAACTGCGCTTGTTCCGGTAGAGGCTCACGAACATCGGGTGGTAGTTCCACGGACTCTCGCCCGGATCGCTGTTCGGCAGCCCCGTGACCCAGCCGGCCCCCGCCTGCGTCATGGCCGGCGGGATGCGTGGCCCCGGCACGGCGCGCGTGTTCGGCTGCCACACGAACTGGTTCTCCTGCTTCAGCACCTCCGCGCCGAGGTCGGCCAGCAGCACGGTCGAGAACGTGCCCGCCCAGACGCCGCCCAGGTCGAGGATGCGCACCCCTTCAAGTGGTTGGTTGGCCATCAGCGCACCTCCGCCACGCCGGCCGAGGCCAGCCCGTCGATTGCTCCGGCGTCGTAGCCGGCCTCCCCCAGCACCTCTGCCGTGTGCTCTCCCAGCAGCGGCGCCGGCCGGCGCAGCTCCCACGGCGTCTCCGACATCAGGAACGGACGCCCGGGCATCTCCACCTGCCCGAGCTCCTCGTGCTCCGCCAGCTCCCAGAACCCCCGCGCCCGGAAGTTCTCGTCTTCGAACACCTCGTCGATCGTAAAGAGCGGTCCGCAGAGGAAGCGCACCTTGCGCGCCGCCTCCCAGATCTCCCGCTTCGTGTGCTCCAGGAGCCACACGTAGAAAAACGCGTTGAACTCCTCGATCGCCTCCGGGTTCATCTGGATGGCGGGGTCGTCCCACTTCTCGTCCTCCATCCAGTCCGGATAACCGAGGAACTCGCGCGCGTTCGTGAAGCGCGGACCCCCGCCCTGCAGGTCGACCCAGCCGTCCTGGCAGGGGAAGACCCCGTTCAGCATGCCGATCGCCGCCCCCGGTGAGCGCAGCGACTTCCGTCCCGAGTATTGGTACCCCATCACCGTCGCGTGCCGCCGGTCGACCCCCACCAGGTGGCTGTCCGCGATCGAGAAGTCGACGTGCTGGCCGACGCCCTGGTAGCGGCCCGCCATCAGAGCGCCCATCATCGCCGTCGCCGCCGCCGAACCGGACTGTACCAGTGCGGCGGTCCCATACATCTTCACCGGCTCCCGCTCCAGCAGCCCCGTCGAGAACATCTCCCCGGCGAAGGCGTAGAGCACCAGGTCCGAGCCCTTGTAGTCGCGGTAGGGGCTCACCTGCCCGAAGTTCGTGATCGACACCAGCGGCACGTCCGCCTTCCGCTCGTGGATCGCGTCGAAGCCGACCCCGAGGTCGTCCATGACACCGGGCCGGAAGCTCTCGACCACGAGGTCGGCGCTCTCCAGCAGCCGCCAGAACGCCTCGCGGCCCCGCTCATCCTTCAGGTCGAGCACGACCGACCGCTTGTTCGTGTTGAAGTAGAAGAACGTCCCGCTCTTCTCCGGGTGCGGCTCGCCGCCCTTGTAGGGCCCCAGCCGCCGCGAGGGGTCGCCCCCCGGACGCTCGATCTTGATCACGTCGGCCCCGAAGTCCGCGAACAGCTTCGTCGCGTAGGGGCCTGCGATGTGCTGCGTCAGGTCCAGCACCCGGACATCGTTCAGAGGACCGGTCATCGCCTCCTCCGTAGCTCTGCGAATGGCCCGCACCGGCGGGCGCAAGGCCGCATCTTACGACCTTCGCGGCTCTCCGGTTCCGCGGGGCGAAGCAGGGGGCCCAGCACCGGTTGCTGCGCCCCCTGCGGTCGGGGTGGTGGAGGGCCCGCGGGATCTAGTTGGTGTACGGCGCGATCTTGGCGAGCTGCTCGGCCAGCAGGTCGGCCGGCATGGTCACGTACCCGACCTCCGGCACGATCGCATCCACGCTTTCCAGGAAGAACCGGATGAACCCGGCAAGCTCGGGGCGCTCGCTCAGGAGGCTGGCGCGGGTGTAGATGAACAGCGGCCGCGAGAGCGGCGTGTACTCGCCCGAGAGGGCCGCCTCGAAGCTTGGCTCCACGCAGCCGTCGCCGCCGTCGATCGACACCGCCTGCAGGCTCTGGCCCGCCTCGAGGAAGTAGGCGAATCCGAAGTACCCGATGGCGTTCTTGTCCCGGCCGATGCCGAGGGCGAGGATGTTGTCGTCCTCGGAGGGGGTGCCGTCGCCGCGGTGAGTCGAGCCCTCGAACTCCTCGATGATGGCCTCATTGAAGTAGTCGAAGGTGCCCGAGTCGGCGCCGGGGTAGTAGGCGATGATGTCGTCGTCGGGCCAGTCGGAGCGGATGTCGCTCCACTTCCTGGCGCCGTCGGCGCGGAAGGCCTGGTTGAGCTCGGCGACCGTCATGCACTGCGCGAAGTCGTTATCCGGGTGGATCATGACGGTGAGGGCGTCGATGGCGACCTGGATCTCGACGATGTCGTCGATGCCGTTCTCGGCGCAGGCCTCGCGCTCCGAGTCCTTGATGGGGCGGGAGGCGTCGCTGATCTGGGTCTCGCCGCGGCAGAACTTCTCGAAGCCGCCGCCGGTGCCGGAGAAGGCGACGTTCACGCGCACGTCGGAGACATAGCCGAACTCCTCGGCCATTGCCTCGGCGATGGGGAACACGGTCGAGGAGCCGTCGATGCGGATCTCACCCGAGAGATTCTCGTACGGGTTTTCGTCCGTAGCGCTGGAGTCTCTCGCCGCCGGCGCTTCGGTGGCGGTTGTCCCACCGCCGCCGTCTCCGGAGTCGTCGCCGCCGCATGCGACCGTGAGGAGCGCGAAGGCCGCAAGGCCGGTGACAAGGAGCAGCAGCCATCGCCGCTGCTTCAAACCTGGGATGCTGTTCTGGAAGTTCACGTAGAGGTGTTACCCCCCGGAAGATTTGCCGTCCCCGCCGGTCCGGCATCGGTCGTGCAGGACGCTAGCCCCCGGGGCTTAAGTGCCCGTTAACGGGCGACTCCGGCGCGCTCGACCGTCGCGAGGCGTACCATCGCTCCAGGCTCGCATGGTCATCGACATCCTCGCGCTGCTCGTGGCCCTTGTTGCCGGTTCCATTCCCTTCTCCTGGCTCATCGGCCGCTACCGCTACGGCGTCGACCTCCGCTCGACCGGCGATCACCACGTCGGCTCCGGGAACCTCCAGCACCTCGGCGGCATATGGGCCGTGGTCGTGGCTACCATCCTCGACCTGCTCAAGGGCGCCATCGCGATCACCGTCGTCCTCGCCATCACCAGCGATGAGTGGGTCGTGCTCACCGCCGGCGTCCTCGTCGTTCTCGGCCACGTGTTCCCGCCGTGGCTCTCCTTTGCCGGCGGACGCGGGGCCGCCCCCGCCATCGGCGTTGCCTGGGCGCTCTTCCCCCTGGCGGGGCTCGCCATGCTGGGCGTCGGTTTCGTTGCCCTTGTCTCGACCCGCAAGACGGTTGCCGGCATTGCCGCCGCCGTCGTCGCCCTCGTGGTCGTCGCCTGGTTCGTCGACGGTGACCTCAGCCGCCTCCTCTTCGTGGCGCTTCTCTTCATCAGCGTCGGCCTGAAGGACGCTGTCGACCGCGTCTGGCCCCGACGGCCCTCAGGCTAGCGGCGCTCCGCCGCCAGCGGCAGCGAACGCACCCCACGGTGTTGCAGGCTCGGCATCCTCGGCAGGGCCGCGCCGTCCGCGCGCTGAACGTCAGCGAACCGCGAGAGCAGCGCCTCGATCGCGACCGCTCCCTCCAGCCGCGCCAGCGGCGCCCCCAGGCAGAAGTGCGTCCCGATCCCGAACGTCAGGTGCCGGTTCGCGTTCGCCCGGCGGATGTCGAAGGTGTCCGCGCCCGGAAAGACCTGCTCGTCTCGGTTCGCCGAACCGAACCACAGCACGGCCTCCTCCCCCGGCTCGATCCGGGCGTCCCCCACTGCCGTGGCCGCCTTCGCCCGCCGCGACATGTACTGCGCGGGCGCGCTGTAGCGTAGCACCTCCTCGATCGCGTTCGGCGCCAACGACAGGTCCGACCGCAGCAGGGCCATCTGCTCCGGGTGCTCCAGCAGGGCCAGCACCGTGTTCCCGATGAGGTCGCGCGTCGTCTCGTTCCCCGCCACCAGCAGCAGGATCAGCAGGTGGATCAGCTCGTCCCCCGTCAGCCGAGACCCCTCCACCTCCGCCCGCACCAGCCCGCTGATGAGGTCGTCCCGTGGCTCCCGTCGCCGCGCCTCGATTAGCTCCGTGAAGTACGACCGCAAGGCCGGAAACGCGCGCCCGCCCAGCGGGTACCGCCCCGGACCCCGTCCCCGCGTCTCGATCGCGATGATCGCCTCGTCCGACCATTGCTTGAACTTCGCCCGGTCGCTGCTCGGGACGCCCAGGATCTCCGCGATCACGATCACCGGCAGCGGGTGGCTGAACGCCTCGACGAGGTCGAACCGCCCGTCCCCCGGGACGGTGTCCAGCAACTCCTCCGCGATCTCCCGGATGCGCGGCGCCAGCCGCTCGACCGTCTTCGGTGTGAACGCCTCCGCCACCAGCGACCGCAGCCGCGTGTGCTCCGGCGGATCGCTGTTCAGCAACCCCACTGTTCGCGGCAGCCGCTCGCCCGTCTCGGGGTCGAGGTCGTACTGACCCGCTCGGGGCTCCATCGTCCAGTGGTCGTGGTCCCGCGAGATCTCGACGCACTGGTCGTGCCGGAACACGAACCAGACGCCGTGCCCCCGCCCGAACTGCACCGCGACCCGCTCGTTGATGCGCCCCACCTCTTCGCCCCACGCCCCGCTCCGCGCCGTGTCCACCCGCAGAGGGCTGTGCTCCCGCCCCCACGCGTAGAAGTCGTACGGATTCGCGAGGAACGGATCGTCCTCGCGCCAGGGCGCTTCCGACGGCGTGAAGGTCTCGGCCATGCCGCCCTCCGTTCGCGATTCTAGCCCCGCCCGCCTAGCTCCGGTCGGGCGCCGGACGCCCCTTGATCGCCTCGATCTCGACGATCCGCTCCTTGAAGCGCCAGAGCCCGTCCTCGCAACGATGCACCGTGTCCCGGTAGCGCCCGAACACGAGCACGTACGGCTCCTCCGTCTCGTCCTCGTCCAGCCGCGTGAAGAAGCTCTCGACCTGCGCCGTATCACCATCGAGCGCGATCCGTGGCTGCACCATCATGTGCTTGTGCCATGTCTCCGGGGCTCGTGTGTGGGTCGCGATGAACGCCGCCAGCGCCTCACGACCGTCAATGCGGTTCCCTACCTTGTCGAAGTCCGGCGGACGGCGCATGTCGAACGCCCCGTCCTCCGTGAAGCAGTCGACCCACTCCGCCTCCAGCCCGTAGTCGATGCTGTGCGCATAGCGGTACATGTTCGCGACGACGCCCCGTTCGTCCTCGAGCGCGGACAGCCGCGCCTCCAGCTCCGCCAACCGCTCCTCGGTGCTCATCGCGACCCCCTGCCCGGCCCATCCGCCGGTCGCGCGGACCCTAGACGAACGCGTAGACCACTGTCGAGTAGTACGTCAGCGCGGCCAGTGCCGTGAGCAGGTGGAAGAGCTCGTGGTAGCCGAACACGCCTGGATATGGGTCCGGCCGCCGGCGCGCGTGTACCGCGCCCCCGATCGTGTAGAGCACTCCGCCCGACACAAGCAGCCCCAGCATGGTCGGGGACGCCGCCGAGGCGAACGGCGCGATCGCCGTCAGGCCCACCCAGCCCAGCCCCAGGTACAGCGCCAGGTTGATCCACGGTGGAGGCGTTGGGCTCAGGACTCGTAAGGCGACTCCAATTGCCGCCAACCCCCACACCAGTGAAAGGAGGGGGATGCTCCAGCCGTTCCCCAGCAGCACCAGGCAAAACGGCGTGTAGGTACCCGCGATCAGCACGAAGCTCATGGAGCGGTCCATCCGCTGCAGAACCGCCTGTCCCCGTTCGATCAGGTGATAGGCGCTGCTGGTCGAGAAGAGCAACAACATCGAGACCCCGAAGATCGCCCCGCCCACGTATTCCCGGGTCGTGTCCGCGATCAGGACGAGTACCAGCAACGCGGCCGGAGAGACGAGCGCCAGCAGCAGGTGGAACTGGCCTCGAAGCGCGGGACGGGCCTGCTGGATCATGCTTCCAGCGTAGCCGCCGGCGGGCCAACTCCGCGGAAAGGCGCTACGGCCATCCCAGGCGGTACGATCGCGGCAATGAACGTCGCCAGCCGAAGGTCGCATGCCGCCCGATAAGCCCGAGCGCCCCCGCGACGAACTCGGGCGCCCCCTCCCCGCGGGCTCGCCCAACCGCCTCGCCGTCGACAACCTCGATGGGCTCTCCGCCGCTGAGGCCAATGCGCTCGCGCTCGCGCATTTCGATGCGGGCCGCTACTTCCTCGCCCACGAGGCCTGGGAGGCGGCCTGGCTTGAGAGCAAGGGCACCGCATGCGAGGCCCTGTTCAAGGGACTCGCCCAGCTCGGAGCGGGCTACACCCACGCTGCTCGCGGAAACGCTCATGGCATGCGCGTCCTCCTGGAGCGGGCCCTCGACGCCATCCGTGTGGCGCCTGGCCCCGCCTGGGGCATCGACCTTCCTGCTCTTGGTTCACTCGTCGAACGTGACCTCGATCGCGTGCGGGACCTCGCGACGGGCGCACCGCTGCCGCCGTCTGCGCCCTGGCCGCTACCCCGAGCCTGACTCAGCCTGGGCCGCCACGGGCGGATCCG
Organism: Dehalococcoidia bacterium; assembly: GCA_022827945.1. Lineage (GTDB taxonomy): Bacteria > Chloroflexota > Dehalococcoidia > Tepidiformales > Tepidiformaceae > UBA2991. Next base: position 36,315 of record JAJEIT010000011.1, read on the forward strand.
GGTGGGACGGCATCCGCCGAAGCCCTGGATTTGTCAGCAGGAAAAACGCCCCCACTGCCACGCTCGCCACCCCGCAGAGCGAGAACCAGTTCCCCGCCCCGAGCCATGCCGCCCCGAGCCCTCCCAGCAGACCCCCCACCGGCGTACCTCCCAGCATGATGAGCGTGAAGATCGCCATCACCCGCCCCATCACCGGTTGCGGGGTGTACGACTGGATCAGCGTCAGGTTCAGGTTCGTAAAGACTCCCGCGCTCAGGCCCGTCAGCGCGAGCAGGAGCGCCGTCAGCAGGTAGCTGTGGGAGAACCCGATGACGATCGCGAAGGTGCTGCTTGTCATCAGCGCGCAGATGAACCACCCTCCCGCGTTCCGCAATCCCCGGATCGAGGCCAGGGCGAGCGAGCTGCACGTCAGCCCGATGCCGAGATAGGCGAACAGCCAGCTCGCCGCCGGGCCGTCCGCGTCGAGCTGCAGCTGCGCCACCCTTGGCAGCAGCGTCACCCACGGCCCGTTGATAACGAGCGAGGTCACCAGCAGCAGGACGAAGAGCGAGCGGATGTTGTCGTTGCTCACGATGAAGCGGAACCCGTCGACGACGTCGGCGGCCATCACGCGCAGCCCCGAGCCGGCCGCCGCCACCGGGTCGAGCGCCCGCGCGGGGATGCCAAGCGGAAGGATGAAGATCAGCCCCGCGCCCATCAGGATGGCCTGCAGCGCGAAGTTCCCCTCCAATCCCGCGACCGCGATGGCGGCTCCGCCGAGCGCCGGCCCCACCATCTGCGAGACCGTCTGCCCCGCGCTGTTGAGCGTGATCGCGTTCATCAGCCGGTGAGGGGGCACCACCGCCGGGATGAGCGCCTGCCGCACCGGCTGGCCCACCGCCACCCCCGTCCCCACGAACAGCGCCATCCCCAGCGCGACCCGCAGGGTCATGAGGTCGACCCAGATCAGGACCGCCGCCAGCGCCGCCCCGACCAGCACGATCACCTGGCTCACGACGAGCAGCATCCGCCGGTTCCAGCGATCGGCCAGCACGCCCGCCGGAAGCGAGAAGAAGAAGACCGGGATGCCCAGCGCGAAGGCGGAAAGCCCCAGGTAGAAGTCCCCCGCCTGCAGCGTGTCGATCACGAGCCAGGCGAATGCGAAACGCTCGATGCCCTGCACCAGCGCGTAGCTGAAGTTGTTGGCCCAGAGCAGCCGGTAGTCCCGCAGTTCGAAGGCCGCGAACGTCTGGAGGCTGATCCGGCCCCCTCTCCCGGTCCGCTGCTCGCCCTCTATGGCCACCGGAACCCCTCCGCTGCCGCGGCCCGATGCTACCCCGATCCGGCGTCCGCCGACGCGGCGGCGGGGGTCTCCGGGTGCGAGGGCATTCGCCGCAGTCCCGGTTGCGTGATCAGGAACACCAGCGCCACCGCCGCGATCGCCCCGCCACAGAGCGCAAACCAGCCGCCCGCCGTGATCCACTCGGCGCCGACCCCCGCCAGCAACCCGCCGAACGGCGAACCCCCCTGCAGCATCAGCGTGTAGATCGCCATCACCCGCCCCATCACGTCGCCCGGCGTATGCGACTGGATCAGGGTCAGGTTCAGGTTCATGAAGAACCCGGCGTTGAAGCCGCTGAGGACCATGAACAAGACGGTCAGCGGATAACTGTCCGAGAGCCCGATGCCGACCGCCAGGCTCCCTCCGATGACGAGCGTGGAGCTGAACCAGCCGCCCGCGTTCGCGATGCGTGGAATCGAGGCGAGGATGAGCGAACTGACGATCGTGCCCACGCCCATGAACGCGAAGAGCATGCTCGTCCAGAAGGCGCCCTGTCCGAGCTGCTCCTGCCCGATGCGCGGGAGCAGGGTCTGCCACGGACCCATGATCACGAGCGCCGAGAGCAACAGCAGGATGAAGAGCACCCGGATCTGGGCGTTCTTGAAGACGATGAAGCGGAATCCCTCAAAGATGTCGTGCAGCATCACGCGCAGGGGGGAGCGGCTCGCAACTGCTACCTCGACGGGCGCAGCGGCTGGCGGCCGGCTCGGGATCCGCAGCGGAATGATGAAGAGCACGCCCGCCCCGACGAGGATCGCCTGCAGCCCGAAGCTTCCTCCGATTCCCCAGAGCGCGATCGCGGCCCCCCCGAGCGCGGGCCCCGCTATCTGCGAGACGTTCTGCCCGAGGCTGTTCAGCGTGATCGCGTTCATGAGCCGTTCGGAAGGAACGACGGCGGGAATAAGCGCCTGCCGGACGGGCTGCCCCACCGCGATGCCCACGCCTGCGAAGAGGGCCATCACCATCGCCCACGCCACCGTCATCACGCCCATCCAGATAAGAACGGCCGTCAACAGGGAGGCGGCCAGCACCACGAACTGGCTGACGAACATCAGCATCCGCCTGTCCCAGCGGTCGGAAAGCACGCCGACGGGAAGCGCGAGGAAGAGCACCGGCACGCCCAGCGCGAAGCTCACCGCCCCCAGGAAGAAGTCCCGTGCCAGCAGCGCTTCGATCAGCAGCCACGGGAAGGCAAAGCGCAGGATCCCCTGCACCAGCGCATAGCTGAAGTTGTTCAGCCACAGCAGCCGGAAATCACGCAGCTGGAAGGCCGCAAACGTCTGCAGGCTGAGGCCTCCCCCAGCCGGCCGTGCGGAACGAGTCCGCGCGCCGCGCCCAGTCACTCGTGCCAATCCCCCACCCACGCGAGCGCGGCTCTTCTGACGCTCTCGCGAACGTCAACGTACGCGCCGCGCCCGTGCCGGGCAAACCGCGCCGCCCCTCGAGCGCGTACCATTCCCCAGCCCGGTAACGACCATGACTACGCCAGCCGACCCCTCCGCTGCACCCCTCCCCCTTGAGGGCATTCGTGTCTGCGACTTCTCCTGGATCGTCGCCGGACCCCAGTCCACCCGCATCCTCGCCGACCTCGGCGCCGAGGTGATTAAGGTCGAGAACGAGGACCATCTCGACACGGTTCGCCTCCAGCCCGGTCAGCCCGGCCCCAACCGCCGCGGCATGCACAACAACTTCAACCGCAACAAGCTCAGCATCACCGCCAACCTTGGCCACCCCGGCGGACGGGAGCTCGTCGAGCGCCTCATCAGCGTTTCCGACCTCGTCGTCGAGAACTTCAGCCCCGGCGCCTTCGCCCGCATGGGCTTCCCCTACGAGCGCCTCCGTGAGCTCCGTCCCGACATCGTCTACCTCTCCGTGTCCGGCTACGGGCACGCCGGTCGCGATACCACCTACGTCACCTGGGGACCCACTGCCCAGGCCGTCTCCGGTTGCACCGCCGTCTCCGGCCTCCCCGATCAGCCCCCCGCCGGCTGGGGCTTCTCCTACCTCGACCACACCGCCGGCTACTACGCCGCCGTCGCCGCCCTCATGGCGCTCTACCACCGCTCCCAGACCGGCGAGGGTCAGCACGTCGACCTCTCGCAGGTCGAGACCGGGATGCTGATCCAGGGCCTCCACATGCTCGACTTCCAGGTCAACGGACGCCCATCCGAGCGTATCGGCAACCGCTCTCGCTTCCCCGCCCTCGCGCCCCACGGCATCTATCCCTGCGCCGGAGACGACCGTTGGATCGCGATCGCCGTCGAGGACGACGCCTCCTGGCGCGCCCTCTGCGCCGAGCTCGGCCTCCCCGCCCTCGCCGCCGACGAACGCTTCGCCACCAACGAAGCCCGCGTCGCCAACCAGGACATCCTCGACGCCGCCATCGCCTCCTGCACGCCCGAGCGGGAGCCGCACGAGCTCATGGAGGCGCTCCAGGGCCGCGGCGTCCCCGCCGGCGTGGTCCAGACGATGGAGGACCGGATGGAGCGCGATCCCCAGCTCGCGGACCGCGGCTTCTACCCCGTCGCCTCTCACCCGGAGCTGGGCGACCACCGCTTCGAGGGCCTCCCCATGCGCTTCTCCGGGGCCCGCTGGCGCCTCGACCGGGGAGCGCCGCTCCTCGGCGAGCACACCCGCGAGGTAGCGACGAGAATCCTGGGCTACGGCGAGGCCGAGTACGAGAAGCTCGTCGCCGAGGGGGCCGTCTGATGCCCGGCCCCCTCACCGGCCTCACTGCCCTCGAAATCGGCGACCGCGGGGAGGTCGCCGGCAAGCTCCTCGCCGATGCCGGCGTCGAGGTGATCCGGGTCGAACCCCCCGAGGGCGCCCGTACCCGTCACACCGGTCCCTTCGTCGACGACCGCCCCGACCCGGATGCCAGCCTCCACTTCGCCTACCTCAACACGAACAAGCGTGGTGTCACCCTCAACCTCGCGGAGCCCGAGGACGCTGCCCGCTGGCGCGCCCTCGTTGCCCGTGCCGACCTCGTCGTTGACAGCACCGACCCGGGCACCCTCGATGCGCTCGGTCTCGGCCACGAGGCGCTCGCAGGCGATTCGCCCGGTCTCGTGTGGTGCGCGATCACGCCCTTTGGCCTGACCGGTCCCCGCCGCGACTGGATCACGACCGACCTCGTCAGCATGGCCCTCGGCGGTCCGCCCATGAGCACCGGCTACAGCGACCACGAGCTGCCCCCTATCCGCGCCGACGGCGAGCACTCCTTCTGGATGGCGGGCGAGTACGCCGTCGCCGGCATCGTCGCCGCTCTCATCCAGCGCTCGCTCACGGGCCGGGGCCAGCTCATCGATGTCTCTATCCACGAGGCCGTCGCCTGCACCACCGAGGGCGCCTTCGAGAGCTGGGAGTACCGGGGCCGCATCAACCAGCGCCAGACCGGCCGCCACTCCGCCCCCGATCCCACCCCTCCCTCGCAGTTCCTCAGCGGCGATGGCCACTACATGCAGATCCTGGGCGGAGGCGTTCCCCGCCGGAAGCACCTCTACCCCCTCCTCCTCGAGTGGCTCGACGAGCACGATGCCGCCCAGGACCTCCACGACCCTGTGTACAGTCGCGCTCTCTACGACGGGGAGGGCGATGCCGCCGCGGCCAACCGCCACGTCGGCGAGGTCATCCGGGACTTCGTCGCCACTCAGCCCGCCGAGGAGCTGTACCGGCGCGGGCAGTCCATGCATCTCCCCTGGGGCATCGTGCGCTGGCCCGAGGAGAACCTCGACGACCCCCACTGGGCCGACCGCGGCTTCTTCGTCGAGGGACCCGTCCCCGGCTCCCCCGATCCCGCCCGCTACCCCCGCGCCGGCTACCGCTTCACCGCCACGCCCGTCGAGTTCCGCCGCCCCGCTCCCCGCCTCGGCGAACACAACGCCGAGGTCTTCGGCGAGCTCGAGACCGGTTAGACCCGCGGCCGGCTACTCCGCCCGCTTCAGCTGCGTCCGCGCCAGAAACGCCTCGAACTCCGCCCGGTTGTCGCTCTCGATCGCCGCGAGCTGTCCGATGTCGATCAGGTGCGACTCCGTCCGCACCACCAGCGTCCGCAGCAGGTCCGACTCCTCGCACGGCGCCTCGTGCTCGACCGCCTCGTACCCCTCGAACGTCCTCGCGGTCGTGGTGACCGCCTCCGGCGGAACGCTGTGAACCCGCTTCCAGCGGTCGGGCACGTCGTCCGTCTCCGCGGAACCCCGCACGCGTACCGCGAAGGCCGACGCCCCTTCCTTCCGGAAGAGGACGGCGTAGTCGGCCGTCTCTAACCGTTCCCAGCCCTCGGCCGTCAGATCCGGGACGCCAAGTTGCCCCCCGTCCCCCAGCCAGATTCGCGGCTGCTCCCCTGTTCCGGTCATGCGGACCTCCTGGCGCGCTAGACTACCGCCCGCCGAAGACCGGCTGGAGGGCCATGTGGGAAGGCTGGACGGAAAGGTCGCGCTCGTCACGGGCTCTGCGCGCGGACAGGGCGAAGCCGAGGCCCGGCTCTTCAGCGCCGAGGGCGCCTCCGTCATCGTTGCCGACGTGCGCGTCGACGAGGGCACGAAGGTCGCCGCCGAGATCGCCGAGTCCGGCGGCTCCGCCGAGTTCGTGCAGCTCGACACGACCCAGGCCGACGGCTGGAAGGAAGCGGTCGCCCACGCCGTCGACCGGTTCGGCAAGCTCGACGTCCTTGTGAACAACGCCGCCATCTGGCGTGGTGAGGGGGGCATCGAGGACATCACCCCCGAAAACTGGAACGACCTCTTCGACGTCAACTGCAAGGCGGGATTCCTCGGCATGCGCGCCGCCATCCCCGAGATGCGTCGCGCCGGCGGCGGCTCCATCATCAACGTCGGCTCTACCCTCGCGATGCACGGCGCGACCAGCAGCGCCGCCTACTCCGCGGCCAAGGCCGCGCTTGCGCTCATCACCCGCTCCGCCGCCCTCCAGTACGCCGCCGAGAAGATCCGCGTGAACATCATCCATCCCGGGTCGATCAACACGCCCATGCTGCGCGAAGGCACTCACGGGCGGCACCTCGATATCGCCAACCGCATCCCCATCGGACGCCTCGGCCAGCCCATCGACATCGCCTACGGCGCCCTCTATCTCGCCTCCGACGAGGCCTCCTTCGTCACCGGCATCCAGCTTGTCATCGATGGAGGGACCCAGGCCTGATGACCGCGCAAGTCCTCGTCGAACGCAACGTCACGGTCCCCATGCGCGACGGCGTCCGCCTCGCCGCCGACATCTACCGCCCCAACGACGGAGAGCAGTACCCCGTCCTCGTCCACCGCATCCCCTACGACAAGTCCGTCGCCCAGAACATCGGCAGCCAGATGGTGAACCCCGTGGTCGCCGCCGAGCACGGCTACGCCGTGGTCGTCCAGGACTGCCGTGGCTGCTTCCAGTCCGAGGGCGTCATGACCCTCTACGGCGACGAGCGCGACGACGGTTACGACACCGTCGAGTGGGCCGCCGTCCAGCCCTGGAGCAACGGCAAGGTCGGCATCTACGGCTCCTCCTACATGGGCGTCACCACCCTCCAGGCCGCCGCCGCCGCGCCCCCCCACCTCGAGGCCGCCATGGCGTACCTCACGGCCGCCAACCTCCACGATGGTTGGGTTTACAGCGGTGGCGCCCTCGAGCTCAGCTTCAACCTCGGCTACACCCAGGGCCGCGCCCTTCCCGCCATGATGCGCATGGGCGTCGACCCCGACCGCCAGCGCGAGCTCCGCCGCCAGATGGCCGAGGGCGCCGCCGACCGCGCCGCCTTCCTGCGCACCATGCCCCTCAGTGAAACCCCCGTCCTGCGCGAGCGCGACATCCTCCCGTACTGGCACGAGTTCATCGACCACGACAGCTACGACGACTACTGGAAGAAGCTCGACGCCCGCGCCGACCTGATCCAGGTGCCGGTCATGCATATCGCCGGCTGGTACGACCAGTTCCTCAAGGGGCACCTCGGCCTCAACCTCGGCCTCCAGCAGCACCCCGACGAGCGCATCCGCGATACGCACCGTTTCGTCATCGGCCCCTGGGACCACAACTCCTACATGGGCTACAACCTCTCCCGGGCCGGCGACCGCGAGTTCGGCGGGCGCGCCCTCAGCGGCGTCGCCGTCGTCAGCGACATCCTCCTGCAATGGTTCGATCACTGGCTCAAGGACGAGGACACCCCCCTCATGTCTCGCCCCCGAGCCCGCTGGTTCCTCATGGGCGACAGGAACGAGTGGAAGGAGACGGACACCTGGCCGCCTCCCAGCACCCCCGCCCGCTACTACCTGCACAGCGGCGGCCACGCCAACACCCGCCTCGGCGACGGCGCCCTCTCGACCGACCCCCCCGGCTCCCAGGTGCCCGACAGCTACCGCTACGACCCCGAGGACCCCGTCCCCACCATCGGCGGCCGCGTCTTCGCGACCGTCACCGGCCCCGGCGGCGTCCGCGACCAGGCGGAGGTCGAGACCCGCGACGACGTGCTTGTCTACACCTCGCCCCGCCTCCTCGATCCCCTCACTATCGCCGGCAACATCACCGTCGACCTCTGGATCGCCAGCAGCGCGCCCGACACCGACTTCACCGGCAAGCTCGTCGATGTCGAGCCTGGCGGCTACTGCGCCGTCGTCGCCGACGGCATCCTCCGCGCCCGCTTCCGTAACTCCTTCGAGGAGGCCGAGTTCCTCGATCCCGGCCGGCCCACGAAGCTCACCATCGACCTCTGGGACGTCGCCTACACCTTCAAGCAGGGGCACGCCCTCCGCCTCGAGATCAGCAGCAGCAACTTCCCCCGCTTCAGCCGCAACGCCAACTCGAAGGTCCGGCCCGAATTCGCCGGACCCGAGGACGTGCGCGTAGCCATCCAGCAGGTGTTCCACGACAGCGACCGGCCGTCCCACGTCACCCTCCCTGTGCTGAACGAAGCCGCGGAGGGCTAACGTGTCCGGTCAGACCCAGTAGGCTTGCGCCCCGTAGAAGTTAAGGAGCCCTCGTGTTCACGCCCCCACAGAGCCGCTGGTCCGTCCCCTTCGATGGCTCCTTTGATGTGCGCGCGCACGCCACCGGCCCGGCTGCCGACCCTCCGGCCAAGAAGGAGCTCCGCAGGCAACTCGGCGAGGTCATCAAGGAGATCGACGACCTCCAGTACCGCCTCTTCGTCGAGGACAGCCGCTCCCTTCTCCTCATCTTCCAGGCCCTCGACGCCGCCGGGAAGGACAGCACCGTCCGTACAGTCTTCCGCGGCGTGAACCCCGCCGGACTCCAGGTCACCGCCTTTGCCGAACCATCCTCCCTTGACCTCGACCACGACTTCCTCTGGCGCACTAATCGGGTCCTTCCCCAGCGCGGACGCCTCGGCGTCTTCAACCGGAGCTACTACGAGGAGGTGCTGGTCGTCCGCGTCCACCCCGAGTTTCTCAAGCCCCAGCGTCTGCCCCCGATCGACGACCTCGATGACCTCTGGGAGGGGCGGCTCACATCCATCCGCGACCATGAAGCCCACCTCGCCCGCAACGGCACCACCGTCCTCAAGTTCTGGCTCAACGTCTCCCGGAAGGAGCAGGCGAAGCGGCTTCGTTCGCGTGTCGAGGGACGTGAGAAGCAATGGAAGTTCTCCATGTCCGACGTGCGCGACCGCAGCCACTGGGACGCCTACCTCGACGCCTACGAGTGCGCCCTGAACGCCACCTCCCGGCCCTGGGCCCCGTGGTTCGCCATCCCCGCCGACAACAAGCCCTACATGCGCCTCGTCGTTGCCGGCATCATCGCGGACACCCTCCGCGCCATGGATCCGCAGCTGCCGCAGGTCGAGCCCATCGACCCCGCGGAGCGGCGCCGAATCCTGGACCTGCTCGAGCAGTAGGCCGGCGCCCCCGCCTTTCGCTGACAAGCAGAAGGGCCTCCCGGGATGAATCGGGAGGCCCTTCGGTGTGGTCTTGGTAGCGGGGGAGGGATTCGAACCCCCGACCTTCGGGTTATGAGCCCGACGAGCTACCACTGCTCCACCCCGCGCCGATGGCCCTTCTGGACCTTCGCACTGAGGAGCGATGAAACCGCGTCGATTCATGGCGAGCCTCAATTGAGGTCAAGCCCTCGACCATTAGTACGCCTTAGCTGAACGCGTTACCGCGCTTACACCTGGCGCCTATCGAACAGGTAGTCTTCCTGTGGTCTTACTCCCATAAAGGGATGGGAAGTCTCATCTTGAGGTCGGCTTCGCACTTAGATGCTTTCAGCGCTTATCCGATCCGAACATGGCTACCGGGCAATGCTCC
>JAJEIT010000002.1 GCA_022827945.1 Dehalococcoidia bacterium
TCGGCCCGCTCCCTCGCGGGCCTCGGCCTCGGCCCGGGCGACCACCTGGGCATCCTCATGCCCAACTGCATGGACTACATCGAGGTCATGCTCGGGGCCGCCATGCTCGGCGCCTGGGTCGTGCCCATCAACGCTCGCTACAAGGATCACGAGCTCGCCTACGTTATCGAGAACGCCGACCTCAAGCTCCTCATCACCAGCGACCTGATCGACGAGCACGTCGACTTCGTCGAGCTGCTGCACCGCTGCCTCCCCGGCCTCGCCGAGGTCCCCGACCCCGCCGCCCTCTCCCTCCCCGGCGCCCCCAAGCTGGAGAGCGTCATCCTGATTGGTGAGGCCTCCCCGGCCGGGATGCTCGACCGCGCCGCCTTCGAGGCAGCCGCCGAGGGCGTCACGGACGACCATGTCCATCTCCTCCGCTCCCGCGTCCGCCTCCGCGACGTCGCCATGATGATGTACACGTCCGGCACGACCGCCGACCCCAAGGGCTGCCCCCTCACGCATGAGGCCCTCGTCCGCACCTCCGTCAACGCCTGTGGCGACCGCTTCCGCCTCACCGCCGAGGATCGCTTCTGGGATCCCCTACCCCTCTTCCACATGAGCGCCATCCTGCCCCTCATCGGCTGCATGGACTCGGGCGCCGCCTACATCACCCTCACCCACTTCAACGCGAACCTCGGCATCTCCCAGCTCCGCGACGAGCGCGCCACTGTCTGCTTCTCGACGTTCCCGCCGATCACGACTGCCCTCCTCAACCACCCCCAGTGGGACCCGGCCGCGTTCTCCCGCATCCGCCTCATGAACAACGTCGCGCCCCCCGACGCCCTGCGCCGCATCCACGCCGCCCTCCCCACCGCCCAGCACACCAACGCCTACGGCCTCACCGAGTGCGGCGGTGTCGCCTGCTTCAGCCACCCCGACGACCCGCCCGAGAAGCGCCCCGTCACCTCCGGCCGCCCCCTCCCCGGCATCGAGCTCCAGATACGCGACCCCGAGTCCGGGGCCCCCGTCGGCGAACCCAACACGCGCGGCGAAATCTGGATGCGCGGCTACTGCGTCTTCGAGGGCTACTACAAGGACCCCGTGAAGAACGCCGAGTGCTTCGACGCCGACGGCTGGTTCAACACCGGCGACCTCGGCGCGCTCGACGAGGACGGCCGCGTGAGCTTCATGGGCCGCGTGAAGGACATGCTCAAGGTCGGCGGCGAGAACGTCGCCGCCCTCGAGATCGAGTCCTACCTTCAGACCCATCCCGCTGTGAACATCGCCCAGGTCGTCGGCGTCCCCGACGACCGCTACGACGAGGTGCCCGCCGCCTTCGTCGAGCTTGTCCCCGGCGCCGAGATCGCCCCCGACGACCTCATCGACCACTGCCGCGGCCGCATCGCCAGCTTCAAGGTGCCCCGCCACGTCCGCTTCGTCGCCCCAGGCGACTGGCCCATGTCCGCCACCAAGGTCCAGAAGTACCGCCTCCGCGACCAGATCGTGGCCGAGCTAGACGGCTAGACGCGGATTTCCCGAGCGGGCGGGGAAATTCCAAAACGGACGGGGTAATTCGCCTGGATTCCCCCTAGGCTTGCCCCATGACCCGCCGTGGAAGAGGCCGCCCGCCCCATCCCGACATCCTCACGCCCGCGGAGTGGCGCATCCTCGATGAGGTGCGCACCGGCGCGACGAATGCCGAGATCGCGATCAAGCTCGGCATCAGTCCCTACACGGTCAAGTACCACGTCTCCAACATCCTCGGGAAGCTGGAGCTGCGGAACCGCCGCCAGATCGCCACGTGGCAGCCGGAGCGCGAGCGCGTCCGCCTCCCCCAGCTTGTGGGCGCCCGCCTGCGCGCCTTCCTCGCGCCGCTGGCCCTCCTCCCCAAGCCCCTCCTCGGTGTTGCCGCCGCCACCGTCGCCGTGCTCGTGGCCGTCCCCACGATCGTGATGGCCATCCTCCTCACCCGCCCGGACGAGCCCGTGAACGTCCTCCTCTCCCCTGGTCCGTCCCCGACCCCCGCCGCCGGGGCCACCGCTACCCCTACCCCGGCCGCCACCCCCGACCCATCGCCCACACCCGAAGCCACCCCGGAGCCAACGCCCGAGCCCACTCCGGAACCGACACCTGAACCTACCCCCGAGCCCCCAATCGACTCCACCCCCAACGCCCTCGGCATCCGCGAAGTCGCGACCGATGAAGTGTTTGTGCGCCTCGAGTACGCCCCCGGTGAACTCATCACGGAGGACGCAGGTCTCTTCTTCCTTGACGTTGAGACCGGCGCAGTCGAGGGCTGGCAGAGCGTCGGTGGGGTTGCTCTCTCGGCTTCACCAAGCAACCGCCATGTCGCTGTGGAGGGCGCCCTCCATGACCGAGAGTCCGGCCGCACCTTCTCGTGGGAATCCACAGCTCTCCGTCGCGAAGCGTGGAGCGATGGCGACAGCGTCCTCCTTGAACGGCTGGACGGGGATGGGGATAACGCCTTGCGCCGGTACGTGGTGGTCGGCCCCTCCATGGAACCGGAAGCGGAGTTCGACACGCCGGCTGGATGGTCAATCTCTGCGTGGCGCCCCGAACAGGGCGCCCTGCTCGCTTCGGGCGGCGGGCAGTTGCATGTGCTCCGGCTCGAAACCGCCGAAGCCGTGTCGTTCGACCATCCTGGTGGCGACATCCACGTGTTCCCCTCTGGAGAGGGCTTTGCCACTGTCTCCTCGCCCGGTGGCTCCATCGAATCGCAGGCGTGCCGCGTTCTCCGCTACGACTGGTCGGCGGCGCTCGTCTCCGAGGTCGCGTTCCCGTGCGCTGATGCAGGCATCGCGGGCACCGGAGTCAGGCTGTCGCCGAACGGACGCTGGATCGCAGTCACCACCCGGGCACTGGACCCGGGTACCGACCCCATGGGTTCATCCGTGCTGGCCACGCTCTCCCTCTTCAATGCGATGACGGGTGAGGAGATCTTGCGTGTGCAGGGCGCCACCCTCCCGGTTCAGTTCGGGGGCACACCATGGTTCGCCGGAGGGGATGCGCTGCTCGTGCAATCGGTGCTGGGCTTGCAGATCGTGACGGTTGACGGTCAGAGTCGCACCCCTTCTCAAGCCCTGTACAGCGGGTGGCTGCGCCTCGCTCCGGATAATCCCTCCCTCGTGGGGAGCTTCCACGCTGTCTCAAGCCTTGATGGCGAGACGCTGGCCGCGGCGAACTTTGAGGCACCACCAGACATGTGGATAGGTTCCTGGGGGGCCGAGAGCCGAGAGTACCGAATGTACCGCGCTCCCGGCGGGATTGGCGTTTCTTCTTTCTTCCCCACCATCTTGCCCTCCGTCCAACTGCCCCCCTTCGACGACTCCCTGACCGCCGAGGTCGTCGTCGACACCTGCCTGAACGTCCGCGCCGAGGCCACCACCGAGTCCGAGATCGTCGTCTGCCTGCCCCCCGAGCGCGTCGTCGAGCTGGTTGCCCATCCCGCCGACGGGTATGTCGTCGAAGGGCCGTGCGTCGCGGACGACCTGTACGGGAACTGCGTCTGGGTCCATGTCCTGACGGAGGACGGCGAACAGGGGTGGGCCTACGCGGACTTCCTGCGCTGGACCGGCATCCCCCTCGTCCCCGACCCCGCCCCGCCCGCTCCCCGGGGATAGCCTCGCTACACCGTGAAGTAGCGCGCCTCCGGGTGGTGCACCACGATCGCGCTCGTCGATTGCTCCGGGTCCCACTGGAACGTCTCCCCCAGCTCCACGCCGATGCGATCCGGCCCGAGCAGCTTCGCGATCCCCACCTGCTGCTCAAGGTCGGGGCAGGCCGGATACCCGAACGAGTAGCGCGACCCCTGGTATCCCTGCCGGAACAGCTCGCGCACGTCCGTCGCGTCCCGCCCCCCGATGCCCAGCTCCTCGCGCACGCGCTTGTGCCAGAGCTCGGCCAGCGCCTCCGCGCTTTCCACCCCGAAGCCGTGGAAGTGCAGGTAATCCCGGTACGCGTCCGACTCGAACAACTCCTGCGCGAGTTCCGTCGCCCGCGACCCCACCGTCACCAGCGTGAATGCGACCGTGTCGTACTCGCCGCTCGCGCCGTCCTTGAAGAAGTCGGCGATGCAGAGCCGCCGCCCCGAGGGCTGCCGCGGGAACTCGAAGCGCACCGGCTCCCCCGCCGGCGCCTCCCCCTCGACCTCCGGCCAGACGAGCAGGTCGTTCCCCTCCGCCCGGCACTTGAAGTATCCGTACACCACCTGCGGCGTCAGCAACCCCTCCCCGATCGCGCGCTCCTGCCAGGCGCGGAACACAGGTCGCACCTCCTCCTCCAATAGCGCCTCGTACGCCTCTTCTGAGCGGTCGCCCCGCTGGTAGCCCCACTGCGCCCGGAACAGCGCCACCTCGTTCACGTACGGGAACACGTCCCGCAGCGGGATCCCCCGCACCACCCGACTCCCCCAGAACGGCGGCTGCGGTACGGGCGCGTCCCGTGCCACCGCCGACCGCACGGACGCCTCCAGCGCTGGTGCGTCCGGCTCCGTCCTTTCCGGCGCAGCGACGGTCCGCGCGGGCGCCGGCGCCTCCCCGGCCACCACCCGCCCCAGCGTGTCCAGCCCTTCGAACGCGTCCTGGCAGTAGTAAACGTCCCCCTCGTAGACCGCGCGCAGGTCGTGCTCGACGTAGCGCCGGTTGAGCGCCGCGCCCCCCAGCAACACCGGGAACCGCGCCAGCCCCCGCGCGTTCAGCTCCTCCAGGTCCTCGCGCATCACGACGGTGCTCTTCACCAGCAGCCCGCTCAGCCCGATCGCATCCGCATCCACCTCCAGCGCCTTGTCGATGATCGTCGCGATCGGCTGCTTGATGCCGAGGTTGTCCACGGTGTAGCCGTTGTTGGAGAGGATGATGTCGACCAGGTTCTTGCCGATGTCGTGCACGTCCCCGCGCACCGTCGCCAGCACGATCCGGCCCTTCCCCGACCCCTCGACCCGCTCCATGTGCGGTTCCAGGTGGCTCACCGCCGCCTTCATCGTCTCCGCGCTCTGCAGCACGAAGGGCAGCTGCATCTTCCCCGCCCCGAACAGGTCGCCCACGACCTTCATCCCGTCCAGGAGGTGCTCGTTGATGATCGTGAGCGCCTCCATCTCCTCCAGTGCCTCGTCCAGGTCCCCCTCCAGCCCCCGCCGGTCCCCGTCGATGATGCGCTGCTTCAGCCGCTCGTCCACGGGAAGCGCGGCCTGCTCCTCCGCCCGCTTCGGCGCCGCCTCCACCTCCTCGAACAGGGAGAGGAAGTGGATGAGCGGGTCGTAGTCGTCCCGCCGCCGGTCGTAGATCAGGTCGCGCGCTGCCTCAAGCTGCGCCTCCGGGATGCGGCTCAGTGGCCGGATCTGGCGCGCGTTCACGATCGCCGCGTCCAGCCCCGCCTCTACCGCCTCCGCCAGGAACACCGAGTTCAGCACCCGCCGCGCCGCCGGCTTCAGCCCGAACGAGACGTTCGACACGCCCAGGATCGTGTGCGTCCCCGGCAGTTCCGCCTTCACCCGCCGGATCGCCTCCAGCGTCGCCATCGCGTCGCCGCGCAGGTCCTCCTGCCCGCCTCCCAGCGGGAACGTGAGCATATCGAACAGCAGGTCGCCCGGCTCCATCCCATAGCGGTCGACGGCGATCTCGTGGATGCGGTGCGCCACCCGCAGCTTCCAGTCGACGTCGCGAGCCTGCCCCTCCTCGTCGATCACCAGCGCCACGGCCGCCGCCCCGAACCGCTTGATCAGCGGCAGCAGCCGCGTGATTTTCCGCTCCCCGTCCTCCAGGTTGATCGAGTTCACGATCCCCTTGCCGCCGTACAGCTTCAACGCCGTCTCGATCACCGGAACCTCGGTCGAATCGAATACCAGCGGCAGCGTCGCCTGCGTGCGCAGCTCCCGCGCGAAGCGCTCGACGTCCGGCGCCCCCTCGCGTCCGACGTAGTCGACCATCAGGTCGAGCACGTGCGCCCCCTCCGCGGCCTGGTCGCGCGCCAGCGCCACCACCCCCTCCGTGTCCTCCTCCAGCAGCAGCTCGCGGAACGCCCGCGATCCCGTCGCGTTCATCCGCTCCCCCACAACCAGGAACGACGTGTCCTGCTCGAAGGGCACGCTCGTGTAGAGCGAGCTGCAGGCCGCCTCGATCGCCTCCGGCCGAGCCTTCGGTCGTGGCCGCCCCACCTCTGCGATCGCCGCCTCGAAGTGCTCCGGCGTCGTCCCGCAGCACCCCGCCGCGATGCTCGTCCCCAGCTCCTCCACGAAGATGCGCTGGTAGCGTGCGAACGCCTCCGGCGTGAGCGGGTAGTGCGTCTCCCCGTCCCGGATCTCCGGCAGACCCGCGTTCGGCCCGATGAACACCGGCCGCCGCGAGTTCTGCGCCAGGTGGCGCACGTGCTCGACCATCTGGTCCGGTCCCGTCGCGCAGTTGATGCCGATCACGTCGACCGTGTCGAGCGCCTCCAGGGTCGTCAGCGCGCAGGCGATATCGGAGCCCAGCAGCATCGTGCCCGTCGTCTCGATCGTCACGCTTGCGATCACCGGCAGCCGCGTCTCCATCTCCGCGAACACGTCCTCGATCGCGCCCAGCGCCGACTTCGTCTGCAGCAGGTCCTGGCACGTCTCGACCTTGAGCACGTCGATCCCGCCCTCGATCAGCCCGCGCGCCTGCTCCTGGTAGCTCTCGACCAGCTCGTCGTAGTCGATGTGCCCCAGGGAGGGCAGCTTCGTCCCCGGGCCGATCGTGCCGAAGCTGTAGCGGGGCCACTCCGGCGTCGAGAACTCGTCCCGCACGCGCCCGAGCTGCTCCGCCGCCACTTGGTTGATCTCGCGCACGCGGTCCTCGATGTCGTACTCCGCGAAGACAACGCGGTTCGCCCCGAACGTGGCCGAGTCGACCGCATCGCAACCGGCCTCGTAGAAGCTGCGCTGGATGCCCTCCAGCAACTCTGGCTTCGACACCGTCAGGTACTCGTTGCAGCCATCGAGCCCGCCGTAGTCTTCCGGCGTCGGCTTCAGCGAGAGGATCGTCGACCCGATCGGACCCGCCGCGAACAGCACCTGTTCGCGTAGCCGGTTCAGGAACGGAAGGTCACGCGCGACGTAAGCGAACGGTCCAACCCCACGGAAAGCTGCCGTTCAAGGGTAGCAGCGACCGCCCCTTGGCTCTGCATGGCCTCCCCGGTTGCCCCTCGCGCCGCCGCCGACTACGATTGTTGACAGACTTACTCGACTTTAGGCAGGAGGCGACTCTTGCGGCGGTTCCGCCGCCGCGGGCAGGGGCAAATGCGCTGTTCCACACGGGGCGACTACGGGCTGCGGGCCCTCATCGAGCTGGCCGATCACTACGGCCAGGGCCCCCTGCAGTGCTCCGAGATCGCCCTTCGCCGCCACGTCCCCGAGCAGTACCTCGACCAGCTCCTCACGACCCTGCGCAAGGCCGGCCTCGTGCGATCCCAGCGTGGCCCCGCCGGCGGCCACGAGCTCGCCCGCGACCCCGCCGAGATGTCGGTGTACGAGGCCATCGTCGCCCTCGAGGGCAGCCTCGCCCCCGTCGCCTGGCTCGACGAGCCCCCTGAACGCACCGACCACCCCCACCAGTGCGGCCAGCGCGAGATATGGGAGCGCATCCAGGAGTCGACCAGCGCCATCCTCGCCTCGTACACCATCGCCGATCTCCACGCGAAGGAGCCGCAAGCAGTCGCCGGGAGGTACCAGATATGACCGCGCCATCAAGACCCCGCGTCGCCGACTCCATTCTCGACCTCGTGGGGGCGACCCCCCTGGTGCGGCTCAACCGCGTCGTGCCCGAAGGCTCCGCCGCCGTCTACGGCAAGCTCGAGAGCCTGAACCCCGGCGGCTCCGTCAAGGACCGCATCGCCCTCGCCATGATCGAGGACGCCGAGCGCTCCGGAGCCCTCCGCCCCGGGGCCACCATCATCGAGCCGACCTCCGGCAATACCGGCATCGGTCTCGCCATGGTCGCTGCCGTGAAGGGCTACCGCCTGATCCTGACGATGCCCGAGGACATGTCCGTCGAGCGCAGGCGCCTCTTCGAGCGCTACGGCGCCGAAGTCCACCTCACCCCGGCCATCGAAGGCATGACGGGCGCCGTTTTCGCCGCCAGCCAGCTCGCCGAGTCCGAAACCGACGTCTTCGTCCCCCAGCAGTTCGAGAACCCCGCCAACCCCGACGTCCACCGCCGCACCACCGCCCGCGAGATCCTCGCCGCTACCGACGGCGAGATCGACGCCTTCGTCGCCGCCGTCGGCACCGGCGGGACCATCACCGGCGTCGGCCAGGTGCTGCGCGAGGAGCTCGGCGACCGCGTCCAGATCGTCGCCGTCGAGCCCGCCCGCTCGCCCGTCCTCAGCGGCGGAAGGCCGGGGCTCAGCGGCATCCAGGGCATCGGCGCCAGCTTCGTGCCCGGCGTCCTCGACCGTGAGGTCTACGACGAGGTCATCCGCATCGAGGACAAGGACGCCTTCGCCATGACCGCCCGCCTCACCCGCGAGGAGGGCCTCCTCGTCGGCATCTCCGCCGCCGCCAACGTTATCGCATCCCTCACCGTGGCCGAGCGCCTCGGCGAGGATGCCCGTATCGTCACCATCCTCTGCGACACCGGGGAGCGTTACCTCAGTGTCGACCTCTAGCCCGGCGGCGGGAGCCGCTCCACAATCCGATGGCCCCCAGGACGGGCCCAACAGCGAGGCGCAGCCAGTGACCGTCAACGTCTACGTCCCCACCCCCTTCCGCCACCTCGTGGGCAACCGCGTCCAGGTGCGCGCCGTTGGCGCCAACCTGCGCGAGGTCATGGACGACCTCGACACGCAGTTCCCCGGCTTCGGCGCCCAGGTGCGCGATGCCGACGGCGAGCTCGCCACCCACATCGGCGTTTACGTGAACCAGGTCGAGATCGACACCCTCGACGGCGAAGCCACCGCCCTCGCCGCCGGCGACGAGGTCGCCTTCATCCCCGCCCTCGCCGGCGGCGCCGACGTCGTCCTCACCCCCGAGATGGTCGAGCGCTACAGCCGCCATCTCATCATGCCCCAGGTCGCCAGCGTCGGGCAGCGCCGGATCATCGAGGCCAGGGTCCTTGTCGTGGGCGCCGGCGGGCTCGGCTCCCCCGTCGCCCTCTACCTCGCCCTTGCCGGCATCGGCAAGATCGGCCTCATCGACTTCGATGTCGTCGACCGTTCCAACCTGCAGCGCCAGATCCTCCACCAGACCGCCGACATCGGCCGCGCCAAGGTCCAGTCGGCGAAGGAGACCCTGCTCTCCCACAATCCCAACATCGACGTCGTCCTCCACGAGGCGCCGCTTACCAGCGATAACGCCTTCGAGATCATCGACCAGTACGACATCGTCGTGAACGGCGCCGACAACTTCGCCACGCGCTACCTGGTGAACGACGCCTGCTACCTCCGCAAGAAGAAGCTGGTCGACGGCTCCATCCTCATGTTCGATGGCCAGGCCACGACCTACCTGCCCGGCCAGGGCTGCTACCGCTGCCTCTACCCCGCCCCGCCCCCGCCCGGCATGGTCCCGAGCTGCGCCGAGGCCGGCGTGCTCGGCGCGATGTGCGCCACCATCGGCAGCATCCAGGCGACCGAGGTGCTCAAACTCGTCCTCGAACAGGGCGAGCCCCTCGTCAACCGCCTCCTCCTCTACGATGCGCTCTCCCTTGAGTTCCGCACCGTCAAGATCCGCCGCGATCCGGACTGCCCCCTCTGCGGCGAGAACCCCACGATCAGCGAGCTCATCGACTACGAGGAGTTCTGCGGCGCCCCCTTCCCCCACCCGGAGGAAGAGGAAGCCGCCGTCTAGCCTCGGAACCAGAAAGCCAGCACAGGAGAACCAGCCCGTGACCTCAGCCACCGAGCCCACCGTCCGCATCCGCGTCACCGCCGTCCTCTCGAAGCTCGTTGGCGGGCAGAAGGAGATCGAGGCGCGGGGGGCGACCGTGGCCGAGGTCGTCGACGACATCGAGGCCAGCTACCCCGGCTTCAAGGCCCAGATGTACGGCGAAGACGGCCAGCTCCAGCGCTTCGTCAACGTCTACCTCAACGACGAGGACATCCGCTACATGGGCGGCGCCGGCACCGCCGTCAGCGACGGCGATGTCCTCGACATCCTCCCCGCCCTCGCCGGGGGCTAGTCCCCGCCCCGCCGTGGCCCTCTACCGCTCCATCCTCGACCTCATCGGCGATACCCCCCTCGTCGAGCTGCGCTCGTTCGCCCCTCGCCCCGACGTACACATCTACGCCAAGCTCGAGGGCCAGAACCCCACCGGCTCGGTGAAGGACCGCATCGCCAAGGCGATGATCGAAGCGGCCGAGGAGCGCGGCGAGCTCAAGCCCGGAGACACTATCCTCGAGCCCACCTCGGGCAACACCGGCATCGGTCTCGCCCTCATCGGCAAGCTCCGCGGCTACAACGTCGTCTGCGTCATGCCCGAGAACGTCAGCGAGGAGCGCTCGCTCCTGCTCCGCTCCCTCGGCGCCGAGATCATCTACTCGCCCGGCGAGCTCGGCTCGAACGGCGCCATTACGAAGGCCAAGGAGATCGTCGCCGCCGACCCCGGCCGCTACCACTTCCCCTACCAGTACGGGAACGAGGCCAACCCCGCCGCCCATGAGCACGGCACCGCCGTCGAGATCCTGCGCGACCTTCCCGAGACGACCGCTTTCGTCGCCGGCCTGGGCACGGGCGGAACGCTGACCGGCACCGGCCGTGGCCTCAAGGCGGGCAAGCCCGACATCCGTGTAATCGCTGCCGCCCCTCACCCCGGCGACAACGTCCAGGGTCTGCGCGCCCTCGAAGAGGGCTTCATCCCCGAGATCCTCGACGAGTCCGTCCTCGACGGGAAGATCGTCGTCGACAGCCAGACCAGCTTCGCCTTCACCCGCGACCTCGCCGAGAAGGAAGGCATCTTCGCCGGTGTCAGCAGCGGCTCCGTCGTGCGCGCCGCGATCAGGGTCTCCGAGCGCCTCGAAGGCGAACAGCACATCGTCTGCCTGCTCGCCGATGGCGGCTGGAAGTACCTCAGCTCCGGCCTCTGGACGACAGACTGGGACGACCTCCCCGAGGATGTCGACGAGATGATCTGGTGGTAGCGGTCGCGCGCAGGTAGCTTCCCCTCCCCTACACTCCCCCGATGCGCTTCGGTGTCACCCTGCCCAACACCGGTTACGGAGGCGACCCCGCCACCCTCATCCAGCTTGCCGTCGATGCCGAAGCGGCCGGCTGGGACGGGGTCTTCTTCTGGGACACGCCCTATGCCGCCGCCCCCGACGAACCGGTCATGGCGTTCGCCGACGCCTGGGTGCTCCTCTCCGGCGTCGCCCAGCGCACGGAGCGGGTGCGGCTCGGCACCATGCTCACGCCCCTCGCCTGGCACCGTCCCTGGCTGATCGCCCGTCAGGCCGCCACCGTCGACCGCCTCTCCGGCGGCCGCCTGACGCTCTCGGTCGGCCTCGGCGCGCCCGACGACGCGGGCCCCTGGTTCGGCGGCGACGAGTTCGACCGCCGCACCCGCGCCGCCATGCTCGACGAAGCCCTTGCCGTCCTCGAGGGACTCTGGAGCGGCGAACCCTTCGCCTTCGACGGTGAGCACTTCAGCACGCGCGAGGTCACCTTTCTCCCACCCCCCGTCCAACGGCCCCGCATCCCCATCTGGGTCGTCGGCGCCTGGCCCCGCGACCCCGCCATGTGGCCCCGCCGGAAGTCGATGCGTCGCGCCATCCGCTACGACGGCCTCCTTCCCAACGTCTTCGGCGCCGAGGGCGAGATGGTGTTCGATGCCACCCCGGAGGAGGCCCTGGATGACCTCCGCGCCATGAGCGGGTGGGTCGAGCGCGAACGAGGTAGCGAGCCCTACGACATCGTCATCGAGCGCAGCCTCCCCGATGTCGATGCCGCCGAGGCCGCCCGCTGGGAAGAGGCCGGCGCCACCTGGTGGCTCGACGACGCCTGGTGGGAGATGTACGGCGCCCCCGACGATCCCGAGCCCCTCCGCCGCCGCATCCTCCGCGGCCCGCCGCGCTAGCCCCTCCCCCTCCACACCGCTATGCTGCGGCCAGCATAACCGTGCCCGGAGCGCCCCGTGCCCCTCGCCCGACCCCTGTTCGCACTGGCCTTTCTCGGCGCACTCCTCCTGGCCGCCGCCTGCGGGGGCTCCAAGGACGACCCCGGCACGGTCATTCTCGCGACCACCACCTCCACCTACGACAGCGGCCTCCTCGACGAGATCGTCCCCCGCTTCGAGGCGCGCACCGGCATCACCGTCAAGGTGATCGCCGTGGGCACGGGCGCCGCCCTGCGCATGGCTGGGGAGGGCAACGCCGACGCCGTCCTCGTCCACGCGCCCGAGGCCGAAGCCCCCTACATCGCCAGCGGCGATCTCGTCTCCGGCCGCCTCGTGATGACCAACGACTTCGTCATCGTCGGTCCCCCGGACGACCCTGCCGCAGCCGCAGCCGCTCCCGACCTCCCCGCCGCCCTCGCCGCCATCGCCTCGGGCGGTCGCTTCGTCTCCCGCGGCGACGACTCCGGCACCCACAAGAAGGAGCTCGCCCTCTGGGCCGTCGCCGGCCTCGACCCCGCCTCCCTCTCCCGCGAGGAGACCGGCCAGGGCATGGGCGCCACCCTCACCATCGCCTCCGAGCGCGGCGCCTACACCCTCACCGACCGCGCCACCTACCTCGCCCTGCGCGATGTGCTCGACCTCGCCGTCCTCGTTGAGGGGGACGCCGGTCTCCTGAACGTCTATCGCATCCACGTCGTCAACCCGGACAAGCACGACGACGTCGCAGCGGAGCAGGCCGAGGCCTTCGCCGCCTTCCTCCTCGAACCGGAGACGCAGGCGCGCATCGGGCGCTTCCGCGCCGAGGAGTTCGGCCGCTCGCTCTTCACCCCCGCCGCCCAGTCCCCCGTTGGAGGCGGCTGATGGAAGCCATCTGGGACGGCCTCGTGGAGGCGTTTCGCCTCATTGGCAGGGGCGATGGGGAG
This sequence comes from Dehalococcoidia bacterium, assembly GCA_022827945.1. Classification (GTDB taxonomy): domain Bacteria; phylum Chloroflexota; class Dehalococcoidia; order Tepidiformales; family Tepidiformaceae; genus UBA2991. Next base: position 12,983 of record JAJEIT010000002.1, read on the forward strand.
CTCTTCTCCATCGCCGGCCGCTCCCTGCTCGTCTCCGGCTCCGCCACCGCCCTCGCCATGCTCGTGGGCGTGCCCCTGGGCTATCTCCTCGGGCGCGCGCGCTTCCCCGCCCGTACCCTCATCCTCGCGGCCGTCGGCACGGGCATGGGCATGCCCCCTGTCGTCGCCGGCCTCGTCATCTGGCTCCTGCTCGTGCGAAGCGGCCCCTTCGGCGGCTTCGAGCTCATCTACACGAAGCAGGCGATGATCATCGCCCAGTTCCTCATCGCCACGCCCCTGGTCATCGCCTTTACGGCCGCCTCGATCCAGGCCCTCCCCGCCCGCCTGCCCGACCTCCTCGCCGTCCTCGGCGCGGGCAAGCTGCGGACGCTCTGGCTGCTCGCCCGCGAAGCCCGCCTCGGCCTCCTCGCCGCCGTCATGGCCGGCTTCGGCGCCGTCGTCTCCGAGGTGGGCGCCTCCATGGCCGTGGGCGGCAACCTCGCCGGCGATACGCGCGTCCTTACGACCGCCATCGTCACCGAGACCAGCCGCGCCGACACCGAGCGCGCGATCGCCTACGGCCTCGTCCTCCTCGCCATGGCCTTCGCCATCGTCGCCGTCCTCACGGTGGTGCAGCAGCGGAGCCCCCGCTGATGGAAGCGCGACTCGACCGCGTGGAATTCGGCTACGGCGATCGCCCCGTGGTCGACGTGCCCGACCTGCTCTTCGCCGAGGGTCGCGTGACCGCCCTCCTCGGCCCCAACGGCTCGGGC
>JAJEIT010000033.1 GCA_022827945.1 Dehalococcoidia bacterium
CGCTCGTGCACGATGATGGCGGAACCGTCGTCGTCGAAGACGGAATGGCGCTGGCCCGTGTCCAGCGTGATGCCACCGGTAAGGAAGTCGGCACGGGCTGAGCCGTCGGCGGCGGCGTAGATATTGAGCAGGTCGCCGCCGTGCCCTCCTGAGTCGCCGCGCTTCCAGGCCGAGTGGACGAGGCCGTGTTCCTCACCGGTCGGGTTGAAGTGGTCACCGGCGGCGCCGAAGTTGGGCGCGCAGGCGCCGACCTCGTGGATGACGAACGCGTGGCCGCCCGGAGCCAGTCCCTCCACGTCGGCCATGATCAGAACCCCACTGGCAGTCTGCCGGAAGGTAACCGTGCCGAGAGCAGCACCATCGGGCGACATCAATGCCGCCTCAGCCGTCAGACCTATCGTGGGTTCATGTTCCTCACCGCACCGGACAAACGCCAGGATCACGATGATGACCACCAGGGGAGACGCGGCGACGGCAGCCGGTAGCAGCACCCTAACCATCCGGGACACCCCGCCGATTCAGCCGCCCGCACGACCGTGGAGTTCTCTGCTCCCTCCGGAAGTGAGGGCTCGGTCTGGGTCGGGCTACTGAACGCATATCCGGACTACGGAGCCCGCATGTGGGCACGCCAGATGATACCACCTATCGATTAGGCCCCGCCGCGCGCTGAAGAGGGCGACCGGCCAGTCCCCTTCGCTGCGCGGTTCGTCAGAAGCCGTCCCAGCCGGGCAGGGAGGCGGCCTGCCGGATCCAGGCGGCCATCTGCTCCTCGTCCAGCTCACCCTCATAGACGTCGACCCAGCGTGAGTCGGGATCCTTGCCGGAGCCGGGTGGAACGGGACTCAGGGAACTCCCGTTCAGGAAGGTCACCTTCACGTACCGGGCGAAGACGTGATAGCTCGCGAACCAGCCCTGCCCGGCCACGCCATACCAGGGCGAGTTCCAGCGCACGGCCTTGCGCACACCGGGCACGGCGCCCTCGATGAGCGCATCGAGGCAGCGGCCCACGTCGCGCTTCCAGTCCGGCATGGCCGCGATGTACGCCTGCACCGGGGCGTCGCCGTCCCCCTTCGGAACCTGGGGGTTGCCGCCCGAGAGGAGCACGGGCGATCCGTCGGGGTTCCGTGGGATCGCCCACTCCGAGGCCTTCGCCGACTCCCCCGACCCCTTGTCCGCCATTGCCTCAATCCACTCCGCTCTTGTGACGCCCGGTCTAGTTAGCGCGGGACGCCAACAGGTCCGCGGCGTGGTTCGCGGCCCTCTCACCGCTGGAGAGGGCGCCGTTGACCGACGGTATTCCCATGTAGTCGCCCGCCAGGAAGAGGCTTTCGATGTGTCCGGCGAGCTGCCCCGGAACGTTCGCCAGCGCGGCGAGCATCCCGGGCGTCCCCATGCACAGGGCCTCTTCCCAGCGGTACACGCGGTAAAACAGACCCTCGTCGTCCTCGGGAAGGGCAGAGCCCGGTGGCGCCTTCCGGCGAGCAGCGCCCAACAGCTCGCGCTTGATCTCCTCGTCGGCGAGCGGGATGAGCTCCCTGGCGCGGTCGCGGCCGATGAGCAGGTCGAGAAGGCTCTTGCCGGGGGGCGCGCAGGCAGGCAGGAAGACGGACCGGTCCAGCAGGAGCGGGGTGTCGCCGTCTTCCGGGAAGAGCGCGCCGTGCCACCCGGATGGGAGCGGCGAGTGGTCGAGGCCTATCACCACCCGGCAACCGGTTGAGTAGCTGACAGCGCCGAGCGCCCGCCGGGTCGCCTCCGGCAGCTCGGGGATGAGGCCCGAGACCTTCGTGCCGGGGACGGCGCAGATGACCGCATCGGCCTCGATAGTCTCGCCGTCGACAACGACACCGGTCGCCGCACCGCCCTCGACAACGACTCTCGTGACGGGAGTCGAAACGCGAGTCGCATCGGAGCAGCGGGCGGCCAGCGCCGCGCTCAGGGAGCCGATGCCCCGCTCGGGCATGAACACCCTGCCGCTGCTGAGCATGGTTTCGCCTATGTACGCCCGCATCAGCGCCTGCCCTGCCAGCTCCGGGTCGCCCAGGATCATCTTGAGAGGTCCCCCGAGGGTCATCCGCAGGCTCTCGGGCACGCTGAGCCGCTCCAGATACTCGCCGTAGGTCTCTTCGTCGTCCAACTCGGCGAGGCGGCTGTCGCTGGCGAAGCTCAGGTAGGGCTCCTCGCGATACATCTGCCGCATCACCCTCGACGCGGCGCGCATGCCCGAGGGGGAGAGGAAACCCATGGTGATGGCCGTACGCACGTGCCGCACGAAATTCCAGAGCGACTGATCCGGCGTCGTGGTGACCCACCGGCCGTTGCGGTAGTGGCCGAATTTCATCTGCGAAGGCACGAGCGTCAGCCCCAGCTCTTCGCACAGGCGGAAGGCGGTGTCGTAGGTGGAGGTGAAGACGAACGCACCCATGTCCAGGGAGAACCCGTCCACCGTCTCGCCCTTGCCACGCCCGCCCACACGGTCCCCGGCCTCGAGCAGGAGGGGGGTGATGCCCCGCTTCATGAGCGTGTAGGCAGCGCTGAGCCCGGCGAACCCGCCACCGACGATGATGACCCGGCCGCTGCTCATAGGCGCGGCTCCCCTCTCGCCGCCGTCCATCTATGCGTGGGCATCCCGCGCGCCGGCGCAGGCCCGCTGGTGGGCCTGCCTTGACGGTAGGCAGCACCACCTTCGAGGTGCTGTTCGGCCTGTAGTCGGCCAATCGTCCGTAAGATACAGCCTTGGATCGGGGCGACGAGGACGCGAGTCGTGAATGGAAGCAACTCCGCTCCCGCAGACTCGGATGTCGGAGGGGGGCGAACGCACCGGTGGGGGGCGCCGGCCGCTGTGATCACCGTCGTGGCCGTCGGACTCTTGGCGCTGCCTGGCATTGGCGTTCGCTACCTCCTCCACGGTGACCTCGACGTCTTCCAGGGCCTGCTCACCCTGTTCTTCTCGATCAGTCTGGTGATCTGCTACTGGGAGATGTGCCTGTTCTTCCGAAGGGACTACATCGAGGAGCGTGCGGAATTCTGGCGCAGGCGGCGGGACGACACCGGCAAGACTCCCGCCGTGGAGTTCCTCACGACGAGCGTGCCGCTCAACCGGATCCTCTCTCCGACGGTCTGGGCGGACGTCTGGGCGACGTACTCGATGTTCGACTCGGCATATGCCGATCGCAATACGTACGGGTTCAACATCGACATTGCGAACGGGTTCGCCACACCTGCACCGACCTTGATTCTCTATGTGACCTATGCCGGCGGGCTTCTGCCGGCCGTCGCCGCCGGCATTCTCGGGGCGATGCTCTTCTGGCAGTGGGTGTACGCGTCCTCGCTCTACCTGGTGAGCTTCTTCGTGGGACAGAAGCAAACCCGCATCACGAGACGAGAGTTCTACATCTACATCTTCAGCCTGAACGCCATCTGGATATTGATGCCGATGCTGGGGCTGTACGTTTCCGTCCGCCTGATCCTGGACGGCGACTACGGCGCTCTCGGCTTTTGAGCGCGGGCTTCCGGTCCTGGACTCGAACCCGTGATCCCTGCGTTGTCGACGGGTGTTACGGCCGACACGCCTGTTCCGCGCCGAAGCGCGGACACACGAAGTCGCCCGTCAGGGATCTACGCGATCCATGACCACGCGACGGAGGCCCCACTCCACAGAGCTAACGGCGGAGCGGCCGGACTCGATGGCGGCCAGGGCGCTTTCGAGGTCGTCGAGGTCCGAGGGGTCGAGGGTGCGCCGGACGAAGTCATTGTGCCTCCAGACGCCCAGGTTCATGCGGAACATCGCGGCGGCGCGCTCAGCGGGGATTGGGGCAGTCTGGACGTTGCTGGAGCGGCGCTTCAGCGCGGCGGGGTCGGGGACTGCGTCGAGCACGGGGCCGATGTAGAGGGAGTTGCCCTGCTCGGTCAGCATTGCCTGCTGGATTTCCAGGTACGAAGTGAACACGGGATGGGTCGTTCCGATGTACTCGACCTCCTCCATGAGCAGGCGTCCACCCACGGCGAGCTGCCTTCCCCACAACTCGATCACGGCCTCGGGGTGCTGCAGATGGGTCAGCTCGAAGCGGCTGAAGAGCAGGTCATACGGGCCGGACGGGAAGGGACCGGTGGTGATGTCGTGGCAGCAGAACGAGACCTTGTCGGAGGCGGTGGCGCGCGCGAGGTCGAGGAAGCTCTCGGAGTTGTCCAGGCCTACGGTGTGAGCGGGCTCCAGAGCGCCGGCCAGCAGGTGGGTCGAGTAGCCGGGGCCGCAACCGAGGTCCGCGGCGAGCCGCAGTCCCGTGTGGGCGGCCTCGACCATGAAGGTCCGTGAGGACGGGGCGAAGGTCTCGGCAAGCAGCGCGAGCCGCCTGGCAGCCAGGTCGGTGTCTCCGAAGGCATAGGTCATCTCAAGATGCCTGCTCGTCGACGCTCACTTCAAGCACAGTCCGTTGCCAGACATGAGGCGCCTCGTTTGAGGACAGGGATGCACCTGAAGGGCTCTCGATTGTGTCCAGTCTGGTGGGCCTGACTGGAGGGTAGACAGTACCACCTTCGAGGTGCTGCTTGGCCTGTAGCCCCCGCCAGGGCTGCTTTCGTCACTCTCCTGGGGCCGCAGAGCGTTACTTTTCCCCCTGTTCTCCGTCAGAGAGGACAGGAGACGCTGGTGAACCTGCCGATCGACTGGATGGCACGCGCGACGTGGGCCGGGGCCGGAGCGGCTCTGGCTGCGGCCATTCCGCTGATCGTCTTCCTCTCGGGGGATGAGCTGGCGCTTACGATCGTCGTGGCCGTAGTAGGGGCTGGGGCCGGCTTTGCCGCCTGGCCCCTGGCCATAGGGGAGCGAAGGTGATTGGCACCCGCACCAGACGGATACGGACCCTGCCCGTGAGCGAGTGGGCTTCCAACGAACGAGACGAAGCCCTCGTCCGGCGCTGGCAGCGTGGTGACTTGCCGGCCGCCAGTGTCGTCATCCAGCGGTACGAGCGGTTGGTGTACGCGGCTGCCCTGCGCATCGTCCGCGACCCGGGCCTGGCGGAGGACGTCACCCAGGACACCTTCCTGCGCGCGCATGAGCGCATCGATACGCTCCGCGAGCCCTCACGGTTTGCCCCGTGGGTGCGTCGCATCAGCGTCCGCCTCGCGGTGGATACCGTCCGCCGCGAACAGCCCGAAATGCTCTCCGAGGAGGAGCCCGACCGCTCCTCGCTCCCCGAGGAGATTGTGGAGATTCGCGACGCGGTCGACGCGCTCGTGGTCAAGCTCAACGCCCTGCCGCTGGCGCAGCGGGCCGCCGTCATCCTGCGCGATGTCGAGGACTTCTCCATCTCCGAAGCGGCCGGAATGCTGGAGATTAGCGAAGCCGCCTTCAAGATGCGGCTCGGACGCGGCAGGGCTTCCCTGCGCTCCCAGTCGCGCTCCCCCGAAGGGAGGCCACAGTGACCAGCGAGCACTTTCACCTGGAAGGAGACCAGCTCGATGAGGTCGGGCGTGCGTTCCTGGACGGAACCACCACGGCGCCGGAGTGCCCTGAGTGCGCGAACCTCGTTGAGGAGCACGCCCGTTACCTGAGTCTCGCCCGGCTTGTCGCTCGCGACACGCGCGAACCCGACGGCATGCCCGCCGTCGAAAGCGTCCGGGCCCTCAGGCGCCAGACCTTCGCCGCGCGGGCCGCACGAGAGGTCGCCGGCCTCTTCGGCGCGCGGCCGCGGGGCGGCAACGCCTAGGAGACGACCATGGAAGACCTTGTCTCTCGCTTCGAATCACTGGGCGTCGAGATCGCCCTCTACGGACCCCGCCTCCTCGGAATCGTGGCGCTCCTGGGCGCCGGCATCGCCCTGGCCTGGATCCTCGGACGCATCGCGCCGGGCCTGGCCGTCCGCCTGCGCCTGGGTGACATCCCGGGCGTGCGGAGCTTCGACAACCTCCTGCAGCAGGCGGGTATCCGCGCCTCGACCGGCATGGTCGCTCTCCGTGCGGTGCAGGTCGGCGTGCTCATCCTCGCGCTGGCGCAGGCCGCCCGCTTCGCCCAGATGGAGACGCTCGGCAGCGTCATCGCGCGCACGGCCGAAATCGTGCCCACGATCCTCATCGCGCTCGCCGTCCTGGTGCTCGGGGTCGCGCTCAGCGACCGGCTGGCCGCAATCGGGTCGCGCCTGGCCGAGCGCAGCGGCGCCATCTCCCCCGGCGTCGCGGCGGTGCTCCTCCGCGTGGTCACCCTCTCCGTGACAGTCGCGCTCGCCTTCGAGGCAACGGGCGTCGCCGTGGATCTCCCCATCGTTGTCCTTGGGATCAGCCTCGCCGCTGCGCTCGCGCTGCTCGTCGTCGGGCTGATCGTCGGGGCCCGGGGGCTCCTCGAGAACCTCCTGGCGACGCGCTACGTGGAAGAGCACTACATCGAGGGCCAGGTCGTTCAATTCCGCGACGAGGCGGCCTACATCACCGAGATCGGCATGCTCGCCACCAGCATCCGGACGGACGCGGACCAGGACCGGATCATCCCCAACGCGATCTTCATGCGCGAGGTCATCTGACCGACCGCATGGGACGAACCAGCAAGCAGGAAGCAAGCAGGAGAAGGAGACAATCCAATGGCTGACACAACCGCTGGCGAACTCGTTATCGAAGACTCGGTACTGGACAAGATCGCAGCCATCGCCGCCGAGAAGGTCGAGGGCGTCCACTCGCTGGGCCGCTCCGGACTGCTTGGGGCGATCAGCTCGACAGCAGGAGCCAACTCGGGCGTTAGCTCCGAGCACGGGCAAAAGGAGGCGGCCTTCGACTTCGACCTCGTCGTCGAGTACGGCCACAACATCCCCAAGGTCGTGGAGGAGGTCCGGAGCGCTGTTGTGGGGTCCATCCGCATCATGACCAACCTCAAGACCGTCGAGGTGAACATCCACGTCGGCGATATCCACCACCCGGCCGAGCCCGAGGGACGGGCGCTCAGCTAGCCGGCGCCCTGCGCGCCCGTCGTATCCAGACCAGGAAGGGGGATCTCTCATGAAGAGCGTCATGACCAGCGCGAACAGCCTGCTCGTGATGGCCGCCGCGGCGGGAGTCGTCCTTGCCGCCGTGGGTGTCCTGCTCGTGCTCAGCGAGTCCATCGGACCGTACGCAGTCTCCCCCTTCAACTGGTTTGGACAGCACCTCGAGTCGGTCGATGCGCTCACCGGCTCGGAAGCGGCCGCCGCGTGGGTACTCGCCATCGTCGCCGGACTGGCCGGCATCGCGGTCGTACTCGCGAACCTGAGGACCCTCCTCGCGGGGTGGGAACCGCCCGCCCTCACGATCGTCGAGGACGACCACGGCTTGGTCACCATGGCCAGGAGGTCGGCGGAGGAGTACCTCGCGCTTGCCGCGCGCACGGTCGCCTCCGTCGAACAGGTAGCCGTCCGGGCGAGGCCCTCGCGGCAGGGCGGCATTGCGATTAACGCCGAGCTTGGCCTCAGGCCGGGGCTGGATGTGGCGATCCCTCCCACGACGCTGGCCGCGCGTGAGGCGATGCTCGAAGCCGCCACCGAGGGAATCGGCCTGGAGGTCGAGGGAATCGACCTCCAGGCTTCCCTCAAGGGTTCGGCGCGGGGGCGGCGACGGCGAGGCACGATCACCCCGCGTGTCCAGTAACTACACTCCACCCGGTTCTCCCGTGAGGGCTCCCGCGGGCGCAGCCTGGACTGTGCCGGCGACGGGCCACAGTGACGGACGGAGTGTTGACCATGCCTGACGAAGCCACGCTACCGGCCCCGACCGAACTCCCGCCCGAAGGCCCCCCAACCGGGCGCGCCATCTCGCTGGGCGAGGTAACGGCCATCGCCGAGGAGGTCCGCGAGCTGATCGCCGCGGGCCGCGAGCAGGTCGCCCTGGAGCGGGTACGAAGGCTGCACCCCGCCGACATGGGCCTGATCATCGCGGGGCTGCCGGGAACCAGCCGCGAGGCGCTCGTGCGCCTCATGGCGCCCGAGACCGTCGCCTGGATGCTCCGCCACATGAACCCGGTCGAGGCGGGCAGGCTGGGGACCCGCCTCGGGGTTCGCGCCCTCTCCTTCACGCTTGGTCAGCTCCATCCGCAGCAGGCGCTGGCGACCCTCTGGCGGCTGCCGCGACTGCCCGCCCGCATGCTTGCCCAGGTCCTGACCGAGCCGCTTCCCGACGCGGAAGCGGAATTGCTTGCCCACGCGCCCGACACGGCCGGCTCCCTTATGGCGGCCGTGTCGCCCACGGTGCCCGAGGATGCCCGCGTCGAGGACGCCATCGAGAGCGTCTCGGCCCTGGGCGACCAGCGACTGAAGTTCACCCACGTCTTCGTGCTCGGGGAGGGCGACGAGCCGGTAGGCGAGGTCGCGATGGTCGACCTGGCGCTGGCCGAGGCCGGTACGCCGGTCGCATCCATCGCCACACCCGTCGTGGCCTCCGTCTCCCTGGACACACCATCGCATGAGTGCGCCCGGCTCCGCCGCCACTACAACCTCACGCAGTTGCCCGTCGTCGAGGCAGGCCGTCTCATCGGCGCCATCCCGGCCGAGTCCCTCCTGAGCGCCACCGTCGAGCAAGACACGCGCCAGATGCTCCAGGTCGCCAGCGTTGCCGGCGAATCCGCCGACGCGCCGCTGCTCACCTCCGTACGGACGCGGCTCCCCTGGCTGACCGTCAACCTCGCGACGACATTCCTGGCCGCCGCCGTCATCGCGCTCTTCGAGTCGACCCTGATGAAGGTGGTCGTGCTCGCCGCCTTCCTCCCCGTGGTTGCGGGGCAGGGCGGCATCGGCGGCACCCAGACCCTGACCCTCATCGTGCGAGCCATCGCCCTCGGCGAGCTCGTAGGGGTGACCGCCCGACGCCTGCTCGTGCGCGAGGCGCTGCTCGGCATCCTCCACGGGTTGTTTCTGGGCCTGCTGGTGGCGGCGATTGCCTACCTCTGGCAGCAGAACGCCGGCCTCGCGCTGGTCCTTGGCCTTGCCATGCTGGGCAACATGATCATCGCCGGTTCGTTCGGGGCAGCCGTACCCCTCTTTCTGCGCCGCGTCGGCGTCGACCCCGCCGTTGCCTCGGCCGTCGTCGTCACGACGGCCACCGATGTGTTTGGCTTCCTGCTCTTCCTCGGCATCGCCACCGCCGCCATCGAGCTGATTACATGAGCGGGAGCAGGACGAGCAAGGCGCCACACCCGGGGAACCCCGTTCCCCTTCACGTCGCGGGCGGGGAAAATCCGCTCTCAGCACCGGAGGAGCTCGCAGGATGCGCGTAGCAGTCGTTCACAACCGCGATGCCAGTGGCGTCATCAACGTCTTCGGACCGCAGAACCGCGAGCGGTACAACCCCCGCACGGTCGAGCGCGTGGCCCGCGCCCTGGAGGCCGGGGGGCACACCGTCCGCGTCATTGATGGCAACATGCACGTCATCGAGCGGCTCCAGGACTTCATGCCGCGCGTCATCTCCGGCGAGCGGCCGGGCATGGTCTTCAACATGGCCTACGGCATCCAGGGTGTCTCCCGCTACACCCATCTGCCCGCGATGCTGGAGATGCTCGGGGTCCCGTACGTTGGCTCCGGACCGCAGGCCCACGGCATGGCGCTCGACAAGGTGATCGCGAAGATCATGTTCGAGGCCGCCGGCCTGCCAACGGCGAAGTTCTGGAACTTCGCCTCGCCCGACGACCAGTTCGAGGACCTCGTCTGCACGCCGGAGCATCCGCTCATCGTGAAACCGAAGATGGAGGCCGTTTCCTACGGCATCCGCATCGTCGAGAACGAGGGCGACCTGCGGGATGCCGTGGCCACCATCGTGAACGAGTTCGGCCAACACGTGCTGGTCGAGCAGTTCATAGCGGGACGGGAGCTCGCGATAGGCCTCCTCGGGAACGGTGATCCCGAGGTCCTCCCCATCGTGGAGATCGACCTCGAGGGCGACCCGAACGCCATCCAGACCGACTCGGACAAGCTGCGCAGCCCCCGGGGAAAGCTCTGCCCCGCTCCCCTGACCGACGAGCAGACCGCCGACCTGCAGGAACTCGCCAAGCGCGCCTTCCGCAGCCTCGAACTGTACGACTTCGACGAGGCACTGGAGGCGGGAGCCTGCGGGTGGTCTGCACAGTGGGCAGGGAATGACAGCGGTCAGCGCGACTACGACGGCACATCAATGCTCTCCGACCTCATGTCGGTGGAGCAAGCGCATGGCTTCTCGGAGGTGCTAGCAAGGCGCCGCACGGGGTTGACGCAGATCAACGGCCACGGGCCGAACCGCCCATTCACGGAGACTTGGGCGAGGCACGAAAAGCTCGCTGAGATCAGCGGACGGCCCGTGCTCCACAACGTGGTCGAGTTCTTTACGGACCAGCAGGGCAACGCGGTGGGGAACTACCGGGAGACGATCGAGTGGCTCAACGCGGCGAACGCAAGAGGCAATCGCGTCCTCGGACAGGCCCTCAGTGTGCCTGTCGCGTCTGACTTCACCTTCGAGCACTTCAACGGCTTCGACACGAGCCTGGTTTGGCGAGAGGCAACGCTGGGAACGGTTGAAGAGCGCCGGGAGAAGCTTGCCGACCCAGGGCGGCGGCGCGCGCTCAAGGAGGAGTTCGA
>JAJEIT010000099.1 GCA_022827945.1 Dehalococcoidia bacterium
GGAGATGGTGATGCCGGGGGACAACATCACGATGAAGGTAGAGCTGATTCAGCCGGTGGCGGTTGAGGAGGGTCTGCGCTTTGCGATACGTGAGGGCGGGCGCACGGTAGGCGCCGGCGTCGTCACCAAGGTGCTCGAGTAGGAGGCGCACGATGGCCAAGGGAAAAGGCGACCGTCTGATCGTGACGCTCGGCTGCACTGAGTGCCGCGAGCGCACCTATACTAGCTCCAAGAACCGGCGCAACGATCCGGACCGGCTGGAGCTCCGCAAGTTCTGCCCCCGCTGCCGGCAACACCAGCTGCACAGGGAGACAAGGTAGCGAGATGGCCCGCGCCCAACGCCGCCGTGGTTCGCGCGCCCGTCGCGCTGCCCGCGAGCGCCGTCCCGACCGCGGCACCGAGGAGGTGACCGACGGCGGCGGTGACGCCGTCGCGCCGGTCGCCACCGCGCGCCTGCAGCCGCGGCGCGAGCGCAGCTGGAACCCGTTCGGGTTCCTGAAGCGGTTTCAGCCCCGGGCCGTCGCCGACGTCATTTCCGAGCTGCGAAAGGTGACGTGGCCGACGTTCGCCGAGACGCGCTACCTCACCTTCGTCGTCGCCGTCGTCGCCATCATCGTCGGCCTGATCCTGGGCGGCTTCGACCTGCTGTTCGGCTGGATCATCGAGCAACTCTTCTTTACGTAGCCATGAGTGAGGACAACGTGGAACTCCACGACACCGACACCGCAAGCCACGAATCGCTGCCCGAGGCCGGGCCGGAGGAGGTTGGGCTGCAGCCTACCCGCCGCCGCACCCGCCGCGAGGAGCACGAGGAACAGGACCAGATCAGCGACGAGGAGATCAGCGCCTCCGGCCGCTCCTGGTACTTCGTCAACACCTACAGCGGCCACGAGTACAAGGTCCGCCACGCCATCAAGGCGACCGTCGACCAGATGGACGCCGGCGACCGCGTCTTCCACGTGATCGTCCCGACCGAGGACGAGATCGAGATTCGCGAAGGCCAGCGCCGGACCGTCAAGCGCAAGCTCTACCCCGGCTACGTGCTCGTGCAGACGATCACGCTGGAGGAGGGCGACGCCGAGTCGGACAACCTCTGGCACATGATTCGCAACACCAGCGGCGTCACCGGCTTCGTCAGCGCCGGGTCCGAGCTGTCGGGCGGCACGCCCAAGCCCGTCGCCCTCACCCAGGATGAGGTCAACAACATCCTGCGCGCCATGCGCATGGAGCAGCCGCGCGTGCGCGTCGGCTTCCAGGTGGGCGAGAGCGTGCGCATCGCCTCCGGCCCCTTCGAGGACCTCGTCGGCTCGGTCGACGAGATCAACACGGAGAAGGGCAAGGTGCGCGTGCTCGTGAGCATGCTCGGGCGCGAGACCCCCGTCGAGCTCGACTTCCTCCAGGTGGAGAAGCTCTAGCAGCGCCCTCCCCGTCCCGTTTCCCCCGGTTAGCCACGTGTGAAGAACGGCGCCGGCCGGGTTGTGCGGCACAGGCGGCTCTGCGAGGGTGGAACCATGCTTCCTGCCTTGAGCCACCCCTTGCGCGTGCCCCTCCTCCCGCTGGTCCTCGGCCTTGTTGCCACCATTGCGGTCGCCTGCGGCGGCGGCGATGAGTCGCCGGACGAAACGGCGACTCCGACCGAGGCCCCCGCCGCGGAGGCGGCCCAGCCTGCGACCGAAGCGCCCGCGGCCACCGAGCCGCCCGCCACCGAGGCCCCGGCTCCGGCCGAGGAGACCGGCTCCGTCGACGTGCAGTACCTGCGCGCGCTCTGCCTGGCCGGGAACGACCTCCAGACGGCCATGTTCACGGCTGCGATTCGAATGGAGACCGAAGGGGTCGATCCCGACGACCCCGAGGCATTCGGCGAGCTGTTCGTCGAGCCAATGGCCGGCTTCCTCGAGGCCATGAGCGACGTCACCCCGCCCGACGACGTGGCCGAGTACCACACGGCGGCGCTGGCTCAGTACGAGGCGCTCGTCAACCTCTTCGCCTCCATGGAGGAGGGCGAGGAGATGGAGGGCGACCCGTTCGAGCTCCTGGGCGGGATGCTCGGGGCGGCGGAAGAGATCCCGGTCATCCCACAGGCCGCCCTTGACCGCCTCGCTGCGGCTGCGGAGGGCGTCCCCGAGTGCGAAGGCTCGATCATCCTGCCCGCGTTCCTCGGGCAGGTCGACTCGGGGGAGATCGACACGGGAGATCCCGTGGAAGGGGGACAGGGGGCCGACCCCGATCCCGAGGCCGAAGACTACGTTCGTCAGGTCTGCCTCGCCGGCGACGACTACGACGCCGCCATCCAGGAGGCGGTTGCCGGCATGGGTCCCAACGCCGATCTGGACGAGAGCGATCCGGAAGTGTTCGCGATGGTCTTCCGTGAGGCCCTCAGGGGTCTGGCCGAGTCCATGGCCGGCATCGCACCGCCCCCGGACATTGCCGAGTACCACGTCGCTGCGACCGCCCGCTTCGGGGAGATGGCGGCGGTCCTCGACGGCATCATGGAAGCGCTCGATACCGGGCGTGAGGTCTCCGACGAGCAACTGGCCCGCTTCCGGCAGCTGCTGGGAGGCGGCATCGGGATGCCGGGCCTTCCCCTGAACGTTGCGAACCGGTTCGGCCAGGCGGCCAACCACGTCATCGAGTGCTACAACTCCGGGTTCCTCTACGGCTTCCTTTCAGGCGGGGGCTAGCGTGCGCTGCCCGAGGCCGTTCGCATGAGGGGAGTGACGCTTCCCTCGCGCGCGGTCCGGATCCTGCCCGTGCTGGTTGGGGTCGCGGCCCTCGCCGGCGTGGCCGTTGCCTGCGGCGGCGACTCGCAGCCCGTAGCGTCGGGCGAGGTGGAGCGACAGTACCTGTCCGACATCTGCGCCGCCGAAGACCTGATCGACGCCTCCAACGCCGACGTGCTCCGCTTGCAGCAGGAGGCAGGAAGCGTTGACACGGTCGGAGAGCTTCTCGCGCTCATCGCCGAGGCCACGAGGGGCGCCACCGCCATCCTCTCGGCGTCGACGCCTCCCGCCGGTGTCGAGGAGTATCACGCCGCCGTCGTCGCCCAGTACGAGGGGCTGATCGTACTCATTGAGGACGTGTCCGCAGCGATGGAGGAAGGAGAACCCACCGCGGTTCTCCTCCAGCGCCTTGGCGCCGCCTTGAGTGCCGCTGAACTGCCGAGTCTCGAACCGGAAACCTGGGAACGGCTCGCACAGGCGTCGAGGGAGGCGCCCGGCTGCGCGGGTGGCACTTCCTTCCTTGGCTTCCTCGGCGTGGTGGTGCCGCCCGACGTGGTCGTGCCACCCGCCGACGTGGCTTATGCCCGCAGCATCTGTCTGGCCGGCGCCGCGTACGAGGACGCGCTGGTCGAGGCGTTGATCAATGTGGACGACGTCGCCGACCGCGAGCTGTCGATGGTTGCCTTCGGCGAGCCCGCCGCTGGACTCGCGGAGGCGCTGGGTGAGGTTCGCCCGCCGGACGGGTTGGAGGGGCACCACGAGGCAACGACCACGCTCTTCGAGGCAATCGGGCTGTTCTTTGCCGGTGCTACGGGATCGTCGGATCGTCCTTCGGAAGATCTGCAGCGGGCCTACGTGGTCCTGGCTGAGAGTGGGGCCCAGCCGCCAATCCCCCCACCAGCGGTCAGGGACCGCGTCGCCCGGGCGGCGACCGGCGTCGCGGAGTGCTACGGATCCACCTTCCTGCTCACGTTCCTCGGCGAGGGGCGAAGCGACCCATCCGCACCCTAGGCGCTAGTTGCACTCATAGCCGCCGCAGGCTTCGGGTGGGAGCCCGCCCTCGGGGATGCGCTCCACGCAGAGCCCGGAGAGGATGCACGCCTCGTCGTTGACCTGGGCGTACTGCTGCCTCAGCTCCTCGTCGCTCTCGTCGCCGAAGGAGATGAGGGCGCGGTCGATGTCGGTGATGTCCTGGAAGGCAAGGCCGTCGACCCGTACGCCGTTGACGATGAAGGAGAGGCGCTCCGCCTCCGAGGTGCAGTACTGGTCACCCTCGGGCGTCGTGAGGCACTGGTCCGTCAACTCGAAGCCGAGGGAGTGAAAGAACTCCCGCCAGGTGGTGCCCTCACGGTGGACGTGGACGACGAGGAACGGCTCGTGGAGGTGGACGTTCTCGCTGAGCTCCTTGTCCGTGGTCGAGAAGAACCGCTCCTGGTTGAAGTCGTACCGCTCGCCGTTGATGTAGAGGGCGACGTCGGCGTGCCAGTGCACCGACTGGCGAAGCTCGCAGCCCGGCGTTCCCGGTTCGCAGACGACCGTCACGGGGCCGTCGTCGCCGCTGTTGAGGATGAGCAGGACCGCCAGCACGACCACCGCCGCGGTGAGCACGCCAACGACCGGGAGCCAGATGCGGGGAGCGAGCGCGCCCCTCGACGGCGGGGATGGGTCAGCTGCCGTCATCGTCCCCGGCGTCCGACTCGCTCTCGCCTTCTTCGCCCTCGGCCTCTTCCTCGGCTGTCCCGGCCGCGATCGCTTCCTCGATCAGCTCGCGCCAGCCCTCGACCGTCTGGGGCCAGTTCTGGAGGGGCAGGTCGTTGATGACGAAACTGGGCGTGCCCCGGAAGCCGTACGCCTGCGCGGCCGACTGGCCCCTGGCGACGGGGCTGAGCGCATCGGGCCGCGCCTGGCAGGCTGCGAACTCCTCGGTGTCGAGCCCGAGATCGCCGGCCAGCTCGACGAGGCTCTCTTCCGAGAACACACCCTGGTCCGGCCGGAAGCCGTCCTCGGCCTGCTTCGCGAAGAGGCGGTTCGCATACTCGAACATGCGGTTCTGCTCAGCCGCACACTCAGCGGCCACGGCGGCCGTGACCGACTCGCGCCCGACGACGGGGTAGTGCCGGAACTCGATCTGCAGGAGTCCCGCCTTCACGAACTCCTCGACCAGGAACGGCTCGAAGTTGAGCGTGTAGGTGAGGCAGAAGGGGCACTGGAAGTCCTCGAACTGGACCAGCTTCACGGGCGCGTCGTCGCTGCCCAGTTTGGTGCCGTTCTGCATCTCGGTGGGCAGGTCTGCCAGCGCCTGGTCGATGATGGAGAGCTCGATTTCGCTGCCCCCGTCGTCGCCGTTGCGAAGGGCGAGCACGATCACGAGCGCCAGGAGCACGGCGGCGAGGAGGCTCACGCCGATGAGGAAAGGCCAGCTCAGGAAGTTCGGGCCGCGCCCGCCGCCACCACTGCCGCCACCGTCCCCGCCTCCCGAGGAGGACCCGCGCGAGCGCCCGCCCCGGTAGGAGGTCGCCTGACGGCGCGCCTGGCGGCTCTGCTCGCGTCGCGACTGGCGGTTGGACATCGCGTTGAGGATAGCAAAGGGCGCGCTACGGGCATCGCGTGCATCGCCGGGATGTCGCTGGACAGGACTCTCAAAGTGATGAGTATAGTTGACACGTATGTAGCCAGAAATGGTAGGCTGTCCCAAGGAGAAGCCCTCTGGTCACGTTGGACACGCAGAAGGCCGTTACGAAGCTTCAGGATGCTGGTGCGCCTGAGCCTCTGGCGCGTGCTACCGTTGATGTTGTTGAGGAAGGTGTCGAGAAAGGCACCGAAAGACTCGTGACAGAAGCAGTCCTCTATCGAGCGCTACTCATCCAGGGCGGAGTCCTGATCGGCGCCTTCGCCGCGCTCGATGCGCTCTTGGGCTGACGCCCACAGCGCCGCGTTCCCCTAGCCACCGACCTCGGCCAGGAACCCCTCGGTTAGCTCCAGGAACCGGTCGAACTGGTCGTGGTGGACCCAGTGGCCGGCGTCGTCGACCGTCTCCGCGCGGAAGTTGTGGAAGGCGCTGTAGTCGGGCGCTTCCTGCTTCCCCCAGCTCTCCGCCCCCTGGATGAAGAGGATGGGCGCCCGGATCTGGTTCCAGATGTCGCGCGCGTCCTCCATGTTGAACTCGTAGGGCGAGCGCGAGCGCACGTGGTTGTCGAACTTCCAGACGTAGCCGCCCTCCACCTCCCGCACGCCGTGCACGGTCAGATGGCGGGCGAGATCCGGCGAGAGGTGCGAGTTCGCCTCGCGCATGCGCGTTACGGCGTCCTCGAAGGTGGCGTAGATGCGGGGCTCGCGGCCGGCCAGGTCGCGCATGTCGGCGAGCCACTCGCGCATGCGCTCGTGCGCGGGGCGGTGCTCCGAGCCGGTTCGCAGCCGCCCCAGCCCCTCGATGCTGACCACCGCATGGACGTTCTCGGGCACCGTGCCCGCGTACTGCAGGGCGATGCTGCCCCCGAGCGAGTGCGCCACGAGCGTCACCGGCGTGCGCCCGATCTCGCCGACGACGGCGTGCAGGTCGAGCGCGTAGTCGATGATCGAGTAGTTGCCGCCGAGCGCCCAGTCGGAGTCGCCATGGCCGCGCAAGTCGACCGCGAACACCTGGTAGCGGTCGATGAGCGCGAGGGCGGTGCGGTCCCACGAGCGGGCGTGGTCGCGCCCTCCGTGCAGCAGGACCAGGGGAGGCCTGTCCGCCTCCCCCCAGGCGACGTAGTGCAGGTTCACCCGTTGTGAGACGACGTAGCGGGACTCGGGCTCCATGGCGTGCGGCAGTGTAGAGGCCCCCGCCCTTACGCGGTGACCCCGACTCACGATCCGTCCGGCTCCTCGCTGAGGCGCACGATGGCGCTGTAGAGGTCGGCCATCTCAACTCCCTGCCTGAGGAGAGCCACAATCTGCTGTTCGATGGTCAGGCTCTCGTTGTCTTCCAGGAGTACCCAGTGAACATTCCGGTACGTCGTGTATAGGTAGACGCCGTTCGTCTCCCCGTCCTCGTGGTAACCGAGTTCCTCGAGTGCAGCGGAAAGAACGGTAAACGCGCGGCTATGCGGCAATTGGGAGCTGCTCGACGGACTCGTTGGCCAGCGCCGACGCAGGCTCTCGGTGAGGTGGATCGCCAAGCTCGTAGTTGATGCCGCGCGCGGTCAGGAACGCATCAAGCGCTCCCAGCCCTTCTTGCTTGATGCGCCGGACGAGCATGACGTGGGCTGCGCCGATCTTGCTCTCTGCTTCGTCCCGTGTCGCCCCTGCGGTGATGACGCCCGTCTCCAACGCCGTCGTGGTCCAATGGCCAGAGTGCTCAATGCTCTGGACCGTCACGCGGAAGTGCACTGTCTCCTGCACTGCGCCAGCCACACCCTGTCTCCTCGCCTGGAGGACGGGGGGCCTGCCCCGTCTGGCCCGAAGTATACATTGGTCTCGTACAACTGGTAAACGGCCTGGACCAAGTGTGCAGGAAACGCGGGGCACTCTCCCAGCCGGTCGTGCCTAGGAGAACGCCGGGCCGCCCGGCTGGCAGGTGCGGCAGAAGCTCGTCACCTTCTTGCTCGCCTCGATGTCCGTGATCTTCGCCCCGTCCCGCGGGCAGAGGGCGTCGCCGCCGAGGCGGTGCACGCGGAAGAAGTCCCGCCGCTCGCGGTAGTCGAGCGACTCGCCCTTCACCATGCGCTCGCGGGCGAGGGGCGTCGCCCACGCCATCACCTCGCGCGCGGAGGCGAAGAGCCGGCGCAGGTCGCCCTCGTCGAGGTCCTTCCGGGTGGTGAAGGGGTTGATCCGCGCCTCCCACAGGATCTCGTCGCTGTAGGCGTTGCCGATGCCCTGCACGAACTCGGCCTTGGTGAGGATGTTCTTGATGCGCCCCCGGTACTTGCCGATGCGCTCCAGCCAGACCTCCTCCGTGAGGGCGGGGTCGAGCAGGTCGGGGCCGCCCGCGCTCCAGTTCGGGATCGCCTCGATCTCCTCCAGCGGCAGCAGGTAGATGCGTCCCATCACGCGCAGGTCGGCGTAGCGCAGCTCCATCCCGCCCGAAAGCGACAGGCGCAGGCACGTCCGGCCCTGGCGCTTGGCGTCGGGCGGGGCGTACTGGAAGCGGCCCGTGAGCATCGGGTTGATGGCCAGCACCCGCCCCGAGGCGAGCGTGAACAGCAGGAACTTCCCGTGCCGGTTCGTGTCCCCGAAGGCGTCGCCCGGGAGCGACTCTGCGAGGATGGTCGCGCCCGTCCGCACCACGTGGGGAATCTTGACCTCGACCGAGTCGACCGTCTGGCCCGGCAGGCGCTCGTTCAGGAAGCCGCGGATTGCCTCGAGGTCGGGAATCTCCGGCATCGGGTCACCCGTCCTGGCGAGCGGCCGCCTCGCGGGCGAAGGCCTGCACCGACGTCAGGATGCCGAGCAGCCCCTCTCCCTTGCCCATCGAGACCTCGCGCCCGTAGATGTCGAAGACGACGTCGCCGGGGATGCGCAGCACCTCGTCGAGCGATGCCCCCGAGATGGTGTCGTCGAGGATGGCGCAGAAGGACATGGCGGAGATGCCCTGCGGGTTCTCGACGGCGAACCAGTACTTCTGGGCGCCTTCGTCCGTGTCCTCGGCCCACACGTACGCCTGCGATTCGCAGCGCTTCACGCGCCGCTCCTCCGGGAAGGGGCGCGTCGCGACCCGCTCGGGCACCGCCTCGAACTGGTCGGCGTACTCGATCAGGTAGTCGACGCGTTCGCCGCGCTCGAGGAACGAAAATTCGTCGAGCAGGTCGGCGAGCGGCCGGGGGATGCCCTCGTGGGTCACTTCTCGATGGGCACGTTCACCAGGTTGCCCCACTCGGTCCAGGAGCCGTCGTAGTTGCGGACGTTCCCGAAGCCGAGCAGGTGCGTGAGTACGAACCACGTGTGGCTGCTGCGCTCACCGATGCGGCAGTAGGCGATCGTGTCGCCGTCGGGCGAGAGCCCCTGCTCGTTCAGGTAGATCTCCTGCAGCTCGGCGGCGGTCTTGAAAGTGCCGTCCTCGGGGTTGGCCGCGCGCGCCCAGGGGATGCTCTTCGCCGTCGGGATGTGGCCGCCGCGAAGGGCGCCCTCGTTGGGGAAGTCGGGCATGTGCAGGCGCTCGCCTGAGTACTCCTGCGGGCTGCGCACGTCCACGAGCTGGCCGCCCGCCTCGAGGTGCGCGAGCACGTCCTCGCGGAAGGCGCGGACGGGTGCGTCGTTGCGCTCGGGGGCGGAGTAGTCGGTCGCGTCGTAGGTGGGCACCTCGCGCACGAGGTCGCGGCCCTCCTGCTCCCACTTCTGGCGGCCGCCGTCCATCACCTTCGCGTTGCTGTGGCCGAAGAGCTGGAACACCCAGTAGGCGTAGCAGGCCCACCAGTTGTTGCGGTCGCCGTAGAAGATGACGGTCGTGTCGGGCCCGATGCCGCTGCGCGACATGAGCGCCTCGAAGCCTTCGCGGTTCAGGTAGTCGCGGCGGAGCTGGTCGTTCAGGTCCGCCGCCCAGTCGACCTGCACGGCGCCGGGGATGTGGCCGGCGGGGTAGAGGAGCTGGTCTTCGTTGGACTCGACGATGCGGATCCCGGGGTTGTCGAGGTTGTCGGCGACCCAGTCGGTGCTGACGAGGACATCGGGGTTGGAGTACCCGCGGCTGGCGATATCGGACATGGCGTCTCTCCTGAGCATGTTGCCGCGCCGGGCGGGGCGCCCGCGCTGGACTGCGTAGCGTACTAGGAGAGCGCTCGCTTCGCTCGCCGGGTGGAAGTGGGGGTCCGGTCACCAGCTGCCCGGGTAGCATGGTGGGTATGAAGGACGCCAGGGACCTCACCCCGGAGGAGGCCGCGCAGCGGCTGCGGGAGATCATGTACGTCGGAAAGGGCCTCAAGACGGCGCCCATGCAACGGGCCATCAGGGAGCTGGCGGACCGGGCTGCCGAGGCAGAGCCCCCGGAGCCCTCGGTCGAGACGGTCGTGACATCCCACGGCGTGGGCCGAGGCACGCTCTTCGCGGGACTCGTGGCGCTCGGCGTAATCGGCGGCGTCGTGGCCGCGATAGTCCTGGCCTAGCCGCCAGGCGCCGGCCGCTAGAACAGGAGCTTCGGGGAGTCCCCCTCGGTTGGCGGGGTGGTGGCCCCACCGCCGCCCAGCCAGCGCTCCAGGTCGACCGCGTTGAAGCCGTGCACGGCAGCCATGTCCTGCGCGTCGCAGACGTGCGGCGCGCCGCGCTCGCGCCCGGGCAGGGCCGTCAGCTCGGCGCGGAAGACGATGGCGAGCTCCCAGCCGCCGTCGCCCTCCCGCGAGATGACGTCGGCGAGGCGCAGGTCTGACATCGCCCCCTCGCACCACTCGTCCACGATCGTCGAGGCGATCTCGTACGGGTTCGCGCCCTGGGGCAGCATGGTCCAGGGGAGCCAGCGGCCCTTCGGTCCGGGCGGGTCCAGGACGAAGGCGACGATGCGGCCTTCCAGCACGGGCACCACGTGTACCGAGAGCAGGACCCCGCTCGCCATCAGATGACGCCGGCGAAGACCGAGTCGTCCTCGAACGGCCCCACGGCGGCGATCGTCGCCGCCTCCGGCCGCAGGAGATCGCCGCCCACGCGGCGGAGGTCGTCGAGCGTGACCCCGTCGATCATCGCCACCACCTCGTCGACCGTGAGCACCTCGTCCAGGACGAGCTCCTGGCCACCGAGCCAGGCGGCCACCGAGCGCGTGTCCTCCATGCGCAGCTGGATGCGTCCCGCCACCATGCGCTTCCCCTTCTCCAGCTCCTCGTCGTCGGCGTCGCAGAGGAAGCGCTCGATCTCCTCGCGCGCGACTTCCAGCGTGAGGCGCGCGTTCGAGGGGTCGCAGCCCGCGTAGACCGTGAACGCGCCCGCATCGCGGTACTCGCTCATATAGGAATGCACGTCGTAGACGAGCGCGCGTTCCTCGCGCAACTCCAGGAAGAGGCGGCTCGACATGCCCTCGCCCAGCAGGGCGCTCACCAGCCCGGCGGCGTACTGGTCGTCGTGGCCGAGGGGAAGGGCCGGGTAAGTCAGGCAGAGGTGCGCCTGCTCCGTCGCCTTCGTGCGGATGCCCACGCGGGGGCGTTCGCCCCGCGGCTCGACCGGGTGCCAGGCGTGGGCCTCGCCCTCGGGGGCGGGCCCCAGCCAGCGCGAGGCCGCCTCCACCACCGCCTCATGCGTGATGTTGCCCGCCACCGACAGGACCATGTTCGAGGGCACGTACTGCGCCCGGAAATAGCGCTCGACCGCCGAAAGGGGCAGCGAGCGCGCCGTCTCCATCGCGCCGCCGATGTTGCGGCCGAGGGGCTGGTCGGGCCAGAGCGTCTCGTCGGCGAGGATGGCCGCGATCTCGCCCGGGTTGTCCTCCACGCTGGACAGCTCCTCGAGAATGACCATGCGTTCCTTCTCGAGCTCGATCGGGTCCATCTCCGGCGCCGTCACCATGTCGGAGAGGATGTCGATCGTCTCCAGGGCGGCGAAGTCCGGCGTCTTCGCGTAGTAGACGGTCAGCTCGCGGTCGGTGGCGGCGTTGTGGAGCCCGCCGACCGACTCGATCGCCTCCGCGATCTCCTGCGCGGTCGGCCGGCGCGAGGCGCCCTTGAAGAGCGTGTGCTCGAGAAAGTGGGAGAGGCCCGCCTCCTCATCGACCTCGTAGCGGCTGCCCGCGCCCACGTACACGCTGACCGTGGCCGAGCGCGTCTGCGGCATCTCGCTCGTGATGATCCGCAGCCCGTTGGGCAGCACCGTTCGCTCGAACACGATGTCTGTTTCCCTCGTCCGCCGTTTGGCGGCGCTAATCATGGGCGGCGGGCGTGTTGAGGGACAACCTCTCGTCCACGTCAGGTTCGCCCCACAGCTCGCCCTGCGGGCTCGCCCCGGGCGCCGCCGGCGGGTCGATGCCGAGGTGCCGCCAGGCCGCCGCCGTGGCCATCCGGCCCCGCGGCGTGCGCTGCAGCAGCCCGTGCTTCAGCAGGAACGGCTCGTACACGTCGAAGACCGTGTCCGACTCCTCGCTGATGGCCGCCGCGATCGTCTCCAGGCCCACGGGCCCGCCCTCGAACTGCTCGATGATGGCGCGCAGGAGGCGGCGGTCGTTCACGTCGAGCCCGAGCGCGTCCACCTCCAGCAGGTCGATCGCCTCGCGCGTCGCCTGCAGCGTGGCGACACCGCCCGCGCGCACCTCCACGTAGTCGCGCACGCGCCGCAGGATGCGGTTGGCGACGCGGGGCGTGCCCCGGGCGCGGCTCGCGATCTCGCCTGCGGCCTCGTCCGCGAGGTCGACCCCGAGCAGGCCCGCCGAGCGCCGCACGATCGTCGTGAGCGCCTCCGCGTCGTAGAAGTCGAGCCGGTAGACGGAGCCGAAGCGGTCGCGCAGGGGCGCGCTGATCATGGCGTAGCGCGTCGTCGCCCCGATGACCGTGAAGTTGGGGAGCTGCAGCCGGATGGAGCGCGCCCCCGGCCCCTTCCCGATGACGAGGTCGATGGCGAAGTCCTCCATCGCCGGGTAGAGGATCTCCTCGACCGCCCGGGCGAGGCGGTGGATCTCGTCGATGAAGAGGACCTCGCCCTCCTTCAGGTTGGTGAGGATGGCGGCGAGGTCGCCGGGGCGCTCGATGGCGGGGCCGCTGGTGGTGCGGATGGGGGCGCCCATCTCCGCCGCGAGGATGTGCGCGAGCGTCGTCTTGCCCAGGCCCGGCGGGCCGTAGAAGAGGTGGTGGTCGAGCGGCTCGCCGCGCTTCCGAGCCGCCTCGATGGCGATGATGAGGACTTCCTTGACGCGATCCTGCCCGGGAAACTCGCCGAGCCGCTGCGGCCGCAGGGTCTGCTCCGCCTGGAGCTCCTCGTCGTCCTGCAGGGCCCCGTCGATCGCGCGTTCCTCGGCGGCCATGCCGCAAGTCTACCCGTACGGGAACGGATGTTCGAGCGCTTGCGGTTTGTCCCTACCCGATGCGGTCCGTCTACCCGGTTTCTCGCTGGCTGGCCCGTCCCCGGGTAGCTGGGTGGTGTTGGTGTGTCTCAGTCAGGAACTTACAATGACCAAGTGCAGCCGTCGTCATACGAAAACGTGCCACCGGAGCAGGTACCCTTGGCTGTCCTGATGGACGCGTTGGTCGCCGCTCTCTCGGAGCTTAGTCCCCGCGATCGGGCAGCTTTCCAGGTTGGTTTCCATGCACGGCTCGATGAAATCGATCCACTGCTGAGAACACATGATGCAGGTACTGTCGCTGCCGCTCGGGCGTTAGCCGAGTCACTTGAGACTGCTGTGCGGTACCTTCAGCGAGAACGGGGCGGGGACGATTCGCCTTAGGGTCTGCCATAGACTCACTCCTCCCCTCGTGGCCTCACTGTACCCGAAATCTGACGCTCGTGGGCAAGTAAGAGTCAAGAGACTCGGCCCGCTGTGCGGCCACGGGCGAGCGTCTCACAGGCATTCGACTGCGACAGGGGTGCCCTGGGCGGGGACGGAAGCCATCTCCGCTTGACGATAAGAGACGCTGGCGCACACAGCGGCCCGTCAGCCGTCCTCAGGGGCCGTCGTGCCGGATTTGACTCGGAGATCACGGCATTAGGTGTGGTTTTCTAGGCTCCTAGGCCTGCTGTTGAAGTCGGACTAGCGCTACCCCGTCGCCGGCAGCTCCTCCGGCTGCCGGGCCGCGCGCAGCACCCGGAAGATGGTGCGCCGCGAGAGTCCGAAGCGCGCCGCCAGCTCGTCGACCGACAGGCCTTGCTCCTTCGAGAGTCGCACGATCGTGGCGTCGCGACCCGTGCGCAGCATCGCCGGGGCGCCGCCCGGCTCCTCGTAGCGGCAGCGCGGCAGGGGGCAGCTCAGGCACGAGGGATACAGGTCGCAGCCGGTGTCCCGGTAACGGGTGTTTTCGGGCAGCGCGTCCATGCGCGGCCGCCGGATCGGGCTCTCGTCCAAGGGGCTCCACCTCCTGGGGGAGGAGGCAGAATAGAACTATTGTTCTAGACGTGTCACGAGGCAGATGGCAGTCGACCCACGAACGCGCGCGGTTGGCGGAAGGGTCGGGGGCAGGGATGGACGGCTAGAGCGACATCGTCCGCAGCCGCTCGATGCGATCCTCCAGCGGCGGATGCGTGCTGAACAGCTTCGACATGCCGCCCCCGGCGAACGGATGGACGATGTAGAGCGCCGCCACCGCTTCCTGCTGGGGCGTCTCCTGCATCGGCGCGAACTCGACGCCGCGGTGCAGCTTCTGCAGCGCGCTCGCGAGCGCGTGCGGGTCGCGCACGATGCGCGCGCCGGTCTCGTCGGCGGCGAACTCGCGCGTGCGGCTGATGGCGAACTGGATGATGGTCGTGGCGATGGGCGCCAGGATCATGATCGCGATCGCGGCGAAGGCGTTCCGCTGGCCCCCGAAGAAGATCAGCATGAACGAGATCATCGAGATTGCCCCCGCGATCGTCGCCACGATCGAGCTCGTGAGCGTGTCCCGGTTCTTCACGTGCGCCATCTCGTGGCCGATGACGGCGCGCAGCTCGTGCTCGTCGAGCAGGCGCATGATGCCCGTCGTAACCGCGACCACGCCCTTCTCCGGGCTCCGCCCCGTGGCGAAGGCGTTCGGGGTGGCGCTCTCGATGATGCAGACCTTCGGCATCGGCATGGAGGCGCGGTACGCGACCTCCTCGACCATCGCGTGGAGCCCTGGCGCTTCGTCGGCCGTCACCTCGCGCGCGCCCGCCATTCGCAGGGCGAACTTGTCACTCCACCAGAAGGCGGAGAAGTTCATGATCGCCGCGATGACGATGAAGATGATGAGCCCGCCGAATCCGCCCAGCGCGTAGCCGATGAAGAGCAGCAGCGCCGTCAGGGCCGCGAGCAGGAAGCCGGTCTTGATACCGTTCATGGGTGTGGGGATTCCTCCGTGAGTCCACGATCCAGTATAGGAGAGCGGGCGATCCCGGCGTGAAGACTCGGTGTGCTTAACCGAATCTGTCGCTCTTATGGATATGAAAGGTGTACATTTGCAGGGACGGGGTGAGGAGGGCGCTCATGACTGAGGCGATCGAGGCGGTGGTTCATTTCAAGGTGACCGTGAGAAGCGTCGAGCACGAGGGCCGCTGGACGACCAAGGCCCTGGAGACGGGAGTCGTGACTGCGGGCGCCACGCGGGACGAGGCCGAAGCGCGAAACGGGGAGGCCCACATCCTCCTCGTCCGCCGGGTCAAGCGGCTCGGCCTCATCGCGCTGGCCGAGTTCATGGACTCCCACGGCGTCGACTACGAGATCGGCGATCCGGCGCTCACCAACCGGTCGGTCGAGCAGCTGCCGCTGGCGGCCTAGCCCCGCACCTCAGCTCCCGGCGACGAACCCCGCCACCGCCCGCCGCGCCTCCTCCTGCGCTCCCGCGAGCGCGTCCCCGCCCTCCAGCGGCGTCCAGCGATACTCGAAGCGCAGCCCCTGCGCGCGCTCCGGCCCCATCGGTTCGCAGCGCCAGGTGTCGGGCAGGACGAGGGCCGGCGTCGTGACGAAGCAGTGCCACTGCCGGCCGTCCGCCTCGAAGGCCGCCGCTTCCTCCCACCCCTCGAGCGGCAGGCCGCTCTCCTCCAGCACCTCGCGCGCGACCGCCTCCAGCGGCGTCTCGCCGGGGTCGACGGTGCCGCCGGGCACCTGCAGCCCCGCCTCGGGCATCCCCGCGTGCTCGAACACGAGCAGCTCGCGCCCCTCGGCGCCCTCGCGCAGCACGAATCCGTACGCCTTCTCCGCCATCCGCTGATTCTGGCAGATCACGCCCTTGCGCGAAGGGCTACACTCCCACCGTGACCCAGCAACGCCAATCGAGGATCGCGGGCTTCTGGCGCTACCTGCGGATGGTGCTCATCCTGGTCCTCGGCGTCCTGCTCGTGGCGCAGATCGTGCGCATGCAGTGGAGCGACGTGCCCATCACGGCCATCTTCGTCGCCCTGCTGATCTTCCTCGAGGCGCTCGACCGCGGCTGGATCCGCGGGATGAGAGGCGGCGGGCCTCCCCGCTCGGGGTAGAATCGCGCCCCAACCTGAAGGGAGCCCCTCATATGTCCGACGCCCAGTACCTCGCCGACCGCATCGCCCTCATGGACGTCATGGTCAAGTACGGCACCGCCGTCGACGCCCGCGAGATGGACCGCTACCGCTCCTGCTTCACCGACGACGTGCTTGTCGTGGGGTACGGCCCCGAGGACATGAAGGGCGCCGATACCTACCTCGACTACGTCATCACCGCCCTCGAGAACTTCCCCGCCACGCAGCACATGATGGGCAACCAGGTCGCCGAGATCGACGGCGACACCGCCCACACCCGGACCGACGTCCAGGCCACGCACGTGCTGAAGGAAGACCCCGACGCGATCATGACCCTCTGGGCCACCTACGTGGACGACATGGTCCGGGGCGAGGACGGCCAGTGGCGCATCAAGCGCCACGAGCTCGTGCGCGCGGGCAGCCAGCGAACCGTCAACCAGCCCTGACCCCGCAGCCGCTTCCCTATAGATCCGCCACCTGCGGCAGCACGTTGCTCGCGAGCCAGTCGGGCACGGCGTCCGAGGACAGGTCAAAGTAGGTGAACTGGACCTCGTCGATGCCCGCCTCCGCGAGCTGCCCGAGCTTGTCCACGATCTCGTCCGGCGTCCCCATGACCGCGCCGATGCCCCGCACCATCTCCCGGTAGCCGGCCGGCGACATGCCGGGCGGCGGGGGCATGCGCTCCATCTGCAGCAGCGTTGCCGCCTCCACCTCCGCGTCCGTCGGCCCGATCAGGCCCATCGTCGTCATGGTGTGCCGGATCTCGCCGGGCTCGCGCCCGAGCTCGTTGCAATAGCCGGCCAGCAGGTCGCACTTGTGCCGGTAGGCGTCGAGCGGCAGGTCGACGGCGTTCCAGGCGTCGGCGTACTTGGCCACGAGGGGCAGGGTGCGCTTCTCGCCCCCGCCCGCGATCAGGACCGAGGGCCGCCCCGCTACCGGCTTCGGTCGGGTATCGGCCTCGTGCAGGCGGTAGTAGCGTCCCTCGAACGAGGCGGGCCCCGCGCCCCACATCCGTCCCAGCACCTCCAGGTACTCATCCAGCCGGTCGAACCGCTCCCCCAGCGAGGGGTAGTCGATGCCGTAGGCGGTGTGCTCCCCTTCGTTCCAGCCGACCCCCAGCCCCAGCACGAAGCGCCCGCCGCTGAGGAGGTCGAGCTGCGCCGCCAGCCGCCCCACGTTCGAGGGCGGGCGGAACATCACCGGCGTCACCAGCGACCCGAAGCGGATGCGCTCCGTCTCCCGCGCCGCCAGTGCGAACAGCAGGTACGGGTCGATCGAGTCGATCTGGTTGACCGTGTAGAAGTGGTCGCCCAGGTAGTAGGAGGAGAAGCCGTGCTTCTCCGTCGCCCGCATCGACGCGATCGCCTCCTCGAACGTCACCCCCCAGGGCCCGACCACCAGCCCGATGTCCATGCCTGCGCCCCTACAGGTCCCCCACCTGCGGGAGGATGTTGTCCGCGAGCCAGTCGGGCACGGCTGTGGAGGAGAGGCTGAACCAGATGAAGACGATCTCGTCGACGCCCGCCTCCCCGAGCCGCCCGATCTTGTCCACCATCTCGTCGGGCGACCCCATGATGACGGCGCTCCTGCCGCGCTGCTGCGCGAGGTAGTCCTTCGCGGACATGGGGCTGGGTGGGGCCCGGCGCAGCATCTGCAGCGCCGCCTCCGCCTCCAACTCCTCCTCCGTCGTCCCGATGAGGCCCATCGTCATCATCGTGTGCCGGATCTCGCCCGGGTCGCGCCCGACCTCGTCGCAGTAGCCGGCGAGCAGTTCGCGCTTGTGCCGGTAGCCGTCGGGCGTCAGGTCGACGCAGTTCCACTCGTGCGCGTGCTTCGCCACGAGTGGCAGGGTGCGCTTCTCGCCACCCCCCGCGATGAGCACGGTCGGGCGCCCGGGCGCGGGCTTCGGTCGGGTGTCGGCCTCGCGCAGGCGGTAGTAGCGCCCCTCGAACGAGGCGGGCCCCTCGCCCCACATCGCCTGCATCACCTGGATGTACTCGTCCAGCCGGTCGAAGCGCTCCCGCAGCGAGGGGTAATCGACGCCGAAGGTCTCGTGCTCGCCCGGATGCCAGCCGACTCCCAGCCCCATCACGAAGCGCCCGCCGCTGAGGAGGTCGAGCTGCGCCGCCAGCCGCCCCACGTTCGAGGGCGGCCGGAACATGACCGGCGTCACGAACGGCCCGATGCGGACGCGTTCCGTCTCGCGCGCCGCCAGCGCCAGGAGCAGGTACGGCTCGATGGAGTCGATCTGGTTCACCGAGAAGAAGTGGTCGCCCATGTGCCAGGAGTTGAAGCCACGCTCCTCGGTCGTCCGCATGGTGGCGATCGTCTCCTCAAGGGAGTACCCCCACGGCCCGATGACAATCCCGATCTTCATGCCGATCCTCCCCGCGCTACAGGTTCCACACCTGCCGCATCACCTCGTTCGCGAGGAATGCCGGCAGGCTGTCGCTGGTCAGGTCGAAGTAGACGAACTGGATCTCGTCCAGCCCTTCCTCCGCGAGCCATCCGAGGTGGTCGACCACCTCGTCCGCGGTCCCCATGATCGCGCCCCCCGCGCGCAGCGCCTCGCGGTACTCGGCGGGCGTGGGGTTGCCGGGCGGGGGCGTGCGCTGCATCTGCGTGAGCGTCGCCGCCTCCACCTCCTTGTCCGTCCTCCCCACGAACCCGATCGTCGTCATCGAGCGGCGGATCTCCCCCGGGTCGCGGCCCACGTCGTCGCAGTGCTCGGCCAGCACCTCGCACTTGCGGCGGAATACCTCGGGCGTCAGGTCGACGCTGTTCCATTCGGCCGCGTACTCGGCGACGAGCCTCAGGGTGCGTTTCTCGCCCGCGCCCCCGATGAGGAGCGGCGGGTGTCCCGGCGGCGGCTTCGGCAGCGCGTCCGCCCCGCTGAGCTGGTAGTACCGCCCCTCGAACGAGGCGGGCCCCCGGCCCCACATCCGCTGCATCACCTGGATGTACTCGTCCAGCCGGTCGAAGCGCTCCCCCAGTGGCGGCCAGTCGACGCCGTAGGTGACGTGCTCCGCCTCTCCCCAGCCGACGCCCATCCCGAGCACGAAGCGCCCGCCGCTGAGGATGTCGATCTGCGCCGCCAGGCGCCCCACGTTCGAGGGCGGCCGGAACATCACCGGCGTCACCAGCGGTCCGAAGCGGATGCGCTCCGTCTCCCGCGCCATCAGCGTGAACAGCAGGTACGGCTCGAGCGAGTCGAGCTGCTCGCCCACGAAGAAGTGGTCGCCCAGGTAGTACGAGGAGAAGCCGTGCCTCTCGGCCGCGTCGATCGAGAAGCTGATGTCGTCGAACGACACGTCCCAGGGTCCAACCGCGAATCCGATCTCCATGGCCTTCCCTCCCGGCTGGGTGATGGCTCCGCCTAACCGTACGCGACTCGGCGCACGGGATCAGGAAGCGGCGACGCCCGGGGGCGCCGCCGCTTCGTTTCGGGTACCGCTTGCCGCCGGGCCGCCTCCTAGCGGTCGGGGCCGTACAGGTAGTCGTCGATGACCTTGTTCATGTGGCGGATGCGACGCTCGCGGTAGTTGATGAGCAGCCCCTTGTAGGAGCGCGAGTTCATCCCCTTCTGCACGCGCGGCAGGTTGTACGAGTCCTGGTCCATCACCAGCCCCAGCGAGATCTCGCCGTGCTTGTGCTGGCTGTGGATCGGGCGCGGCACGTCCGTGCCCTCGGGCAGGCGCGCGTAGCTCTGGATGTCGAAGTACATCTTGTTCGGATCCGTCGCGTGCGGTCGCTGCCGGAAGAACCCGAAGCTGCGGTGGTGCGTGTTGAACGTCAGGTTCGGGAAGATGTAGTAGTGGTAGTCATCTGACATCTGGTCGTCGTTGAGCTCGGAGACGTCCATCCCCTCCTCCTCGGCGACCTCGCGGGCGCGCTTCTGCAGGAAGGGGCGCACCTCCGCGCTGCGGCCCTCGAACTCCTGCGGGTCGACGCCCGCGTTGCGCAGCCGCCCCTTGAGCCCGTCCGTGACCTCCTCCGGGTTCTGGTAGCGCGGGCTCACGATGCCCATCGGCACCAGGTAGCGGTTGTGGCGCTCGTAGAGGTCGATCTGCACGTGGATGTCGTCCAGTCCCTCGAGCAGCTGCGGGTGGATGCCCTGCACGTGGTAGACCTCGTTGAACGCGTCCACCGAGGCCTTCCAGTTCGTGTCCCACTCGACCGTCTTGTCGGAGACGATCGAGAACTCTTCCATGTGGTACGCGTCCAGGTGCTGGGCGACCGGGTCGAGGAACTCGAGCAGCGGCTCGGCGTCCGGGTTCAGGTTGAAGAAGATGAAGCCGCCCCAGGTGTCGCAGGGCACCTCGACGAGGGCCGTCTCCTGGGGGACGCCCTGGGTGAAGGTGTCCTCGTCCGGGACGAACTTCTTGGAGCCGTCGAGATTGAACTCGAAGAAGTGGTAGGCGCACTGGAACGATTCCGCGTGCCCCATGCCGGGGTTGCGGATCTGGTTCCCGCGGTGCGGACAGACGTTATAGAACGCGCGGATCTTGTCCTCCGCCTCGCGCACGATCAGGAGCGACTCGGGGCCGAGCTCCGTCGTGAAATAGTCGCCCACGGTGGGGATGTCGGACTCGCGGCCGGCCATGTTCCAGACCTTCGTCCACATGCGCTCCCACTCGAGGTCCATGAACTCCTTCGAGGTGTAGCGCTCCTTGGGGATGAGGTCGGTCCCCATGTAGGGCTCGGGGGCCTTCTCCGTGGGCGTGGTGTGGGCGATCTTCTCCTGAACCATCTGTTCCTCCGCGGGTCGTTTCGAGACGTGGCCCGATGGTACGCCGTTCTGTCAATCTCTGCGCTCTATAGTGGGCATGGAGGCGTGACATGGCGGACTTTGGCGGCGGCGGGTTCATGCCGCCCAATCCCGGACCCGAGCTGGAGATGCTGGCCCAGGCCCAGAAGGACGAGATGCGGCGCCAGCACGGCGGCGACCACCGCCCCCCGAAGCGGCCCCGCGGCCCGCGCTTCGGCTTGCTGCGGCGGGTCGTCCGTCTCATCCGCGGCGGCGGGGACTAGCGCCCGCCGGCCTCCCGCGCTGGTACAGTGGAAGGGGTTGCAGACATGGCCAATTTCCAGGGTCCTTCGACCGGCCTGACGGAGCTGAACGCCCGCGCCAAGCGGCGGCAGGCTGAGCTCGAGCGGAAAGCCGCCATGGAGGTGGCCGGGAATCGCCGCGTGCTCGAAGGACGCCCGCGAGCCCCCCGCTTCGGGCTGCTGCGCCGCATCGTGCGCGCCATCCGCGGCGGCGGGGACTAGCGCTGCTCTATCGCGGTGTCCCCTTCGGCTACAGTGGAAGGGGAGGTGTTGCATGTCCACCAACGCAGGTCCCCCGCCGCTAGGAGAGATTGGCGGCAGGAAGCACCCAATGCTCCGGCATCGCATGAGGCACGATGGTCACAGGGTGCCGAAGGGACCTCGCTTTGGGTTGCTGCGCCGCGTCGTGCAGTGGGCCGTCGGTCTTATCCGTGGCGGCGGGGACTAGCGGACGGCTCGTCCTTCCCCGGCGTCCGCTAGAGTGGGGAGGGGTGTCAGATGGTGGACTTCGAACCTCCATCCAGTGAGCACGAGTGGAGAACGCTCCGGGAGGCCAAGTACTCGGAGCTGGAGTCGGTGAGGGCGGCCGCCCGCCAGGTTGACCTGGCCCGCGGGTCGCAGCGCCGTCCGCGGCTGGGGTTGCTGCGCCGGATCGTGCGTTTCATCCGCGGAGGCGGCGACTAGGGCGACGGTCTCCGAGCACTGACGACCCGCTGAGGGGTATCGTTGAGTCTCGGCGCGGGCCGGACCGGCATTCCCGGCAGGGAGGAAACATGGGGATCTTCGGTCAAGATCAAGAGGTGCGCGGCGCGGCAGCCAGGGCCAGCCGAGGGATCGAGAAAGCGATAAACCCGCATCGAGCCCCGCGCGGGACCCCCGGCCTTGGAATCGATCCTGCCCTGAAAGAAGGGCGCCGCCGCTACGAGCAGGAACACCCCTCCCGCATACGCTGGCTGTTCAAGGTCGGGGAGTGGATTAGCAGACGTTTCTAGCGCCATGCCCGACAACCGCTCGCCCAAACCCGACCACGACGCCGCCGCCCAGATCGGGCGCACCCTCGGGAGGCTCGTGCGCAAGGCCCACGACGCCGCGCTCGAGGCCCAGCCGGAGGTCGAGCTCCACGCCCGCCGCGCCGCGAAGATCGCGAAGGAGACCGTCGAGGCCGCCCGCCCCGAGGCCGAGCGCATCGCCCACGACGCCATCGAGGCCGCCCGGCCCGCCGCCGAGCAGGCGGCGAAGTACGTCCGCGAGCACGAGGACGAGATCCGGCAGGTCGGCAGCGTCGCCGGCGAGGCGATCGCCTGGAGGGTCCTGCCGCGGCCGCTGCGCCCGTTCCTCGCCGGGACGGTCGGCAAGTTCTTCCGGCAGAAGCCCCCGAAACAGTCCTGAGCCCGGCTCCCTACGCCCGCGCGGAGGAGAGGCCGGGCATTTCGTTGCCCAGGTAGGTGCTGCCCAGGTTGCGGTAGTGCCGCCACGAGATGGCCGCGTGCGCGGCCGCCTGGTGCGAGTCCCGCAGCCGCCGCTCCAGCGGCGAATCCATCCGGCTCGCCGTCGTGCCAGCCGTGTTGTGGATCGTGTCGACGATGTGCCGCGAGGCCTGGGCGGCGTGTACGCAGGAGAGGTAGGAGCGCTGCGTCACTTCCCAGTCCGGCGCCGAGCGGCCCCCGTCCTTCGGCAGCGGGCCGAGGTGCCGCTCCGTCTCTTCCTGCGCGTCGATCATGAACGCCTTGGCGGCCCGCTGGGTGGCCTCGGCCTCGCCCAGGCGGTACTGCAGCTCGGGCATGTCGGACAGCGGCGTGCCCGACATCCACGGCGTCTTCACCATCGCCAGCTCGACCAGGTCGTTGATCGCCCCGCGCGCGATGCCCAAGGCGACCGCGCCCTTGTTGTAGTGCGCCTGCATCGGGTTGCGGAGCGTGGGGCTCGCGAACGTATCGCAGTTGCTGAAGAGGTCCATCGGCAGGGTCGCCCTGTCGGGGATGAAGGCGCCGTCGACCTTCACGTCGGCGCTGCCCGTGCCGCGCAAGCCCGCCGTGTTCCAGGTATCGACGATCTCCCAGTCCTCGCGCGGGATCAGGAACGCCTTCTCCGAGGAGCCGCCGCCTTCTTTCGGCACGCCCACCGAGCCCGTGTGCACGAGCGTCCAGGTGGCGTTGTGGCAGCCGCTCCCGAACGAGCCCTGGCACCAGAGCCGCCAGCCGCCGTCGACCGGCCGCGCCTTCGCGTGCTGGAGCCCCGGCCCCACGCCCCCGCACGTCAGGACGCGCCAGTCATCGTAGTAGTCGTGCACCAGCTCCATGCTCATGCGGCGCAGGACCAGGCTGTTGATCTCCGAGTTGATGTGGACGCACCAGCCGACCGACCCGTCGATAGCCGAGGCCAGCTCGACGATCTCGATCTGGTCGCGCGCGGGCAGGTCTTCGCCGCCCAGCTCTTCGGGCAGCGCAAAGCGGTAGAGCCCTTGGTCGGCGATCTCGTTTGAGGCCCAGGCGGGAATGTGGCGAATCTCCTGCGCCTCGTCGCCCGCCTGCAGGAGCGCTTCCGTCATCCCGCGCAGCCGCTCGAGGGCGGGCGCCGTCTCCTGCAGCTTCTTGCTGCGCTCGATGATCTCGGCTCGCACCATGGCTGCCGCCTCCCGTCGCTGGTCGCGCGATTCTAGGGCAAGCGGAGGGCGCGCCGCCTACCCGCGCCTGTCGATGCGTCGGATCGCCTCGCTCGCGTAGGGGATGTTGGGGCGCATCTTGAGGGCGTACTCGTAGTCGATGCGGGCGTGGTAGGCGCGGTCCTGGGCCTCGTGCGCCTTCCCCCGCAGCACGAACGCCGCCGCCCCGATCTCCATGGGCTGGGGCGTGTCCGGCTCGCCGAGCTCGACCTCGAGCGTGTGCATCGCCAGCCCCGGCTGCCCCGCCTCGAGCTGCTCGTTGGCGTCGAGAAGCGCGACGACGCCGGGGTGGTCGAGCCCGAGCGCGCGAGCGTTCGTCACGCCCAGCTCTTCGAGCATGGCGAACACCGCCTCGCTGTCCTGCGTCCCCTGGTCGGCGTCGCTCACGGGCGCCCTCCGCCTGCCGCGGGAGGGTACGGGGGAGTGGTGGCCGGTGGCTAGTGGTCGGTGGGGGGGAGGGGCTTGTGGGAAATCTCCGTGATAGGTTGGAGAGCATGCCTCGTTCGAAGCGTTCCACCCCCTGTGCTTACCCACGCTGCGGCGTTCCCAACAAGGAGACGCTCGAGGCGCTGCGCGAGGCGCGTGAGGGCAAGAACCTTGAGGTGTACGACTCCCTCGAGGAGTTCAAGGCTGCGTTCGAGAGCTAGCCCTGCCCGCCTCCGAAGTGCTCACGCGCCAGCGCGATGAGCCGCTCCGGCTGGTCGTGGTGGACCCAGTGGCCCGCCCCCTCGACCTTCACCGGACGCACGCCCGCGAGCCCCTCCACCCAGCGCTCCATCCCCCGCATCACGCCCGCCTCGCCGCCGATGACGTAGAGCACCGGGCACGTAATCGCCTCGATGAAGCCGCGCATCTCGGCCAGCGTGTACTCGTCGCGACGCACCCCCGGA
The DNA here is from genome assembly GCA_022827945.1 of Dehalococcoidia bacterium. Classification (GTDB taxonomy): domain Bacteria; phylum Chloroflexota; class Dehalococcoidia; order Tepidiformales; family Tepidiformaceae; genus UBA2991. The sequence goes on from JAJEIT010000099.1 coordinate 24,360, forward strand.
CGTGACCAGTTGTCGAACTTCCAGATGAGCTCGTCCCCTTCCTCGCGCACGGCGTGGACGGCGATGTGCCGCGCCTGCTCGGGCGAGAGGCGCGGGTTCATCTCCTGCACCCGCTGGATGGCGCTCGCGAGGTCCGGGTAGCGCCGCACCCGGCGCGTCTCCAGCGAGCGGCGCTGCTCGACATACGCCCGGAAGCGTTCCGGGTTCATCGGCTCCGGCTCCTCGAACAGCCCCGGCACCCGGCCCTCGATCGCGACGATCGAGGCGAACCGGTCGGGGTACGAGCCCGCCGCGATGAACGTCACCTGCCCCCCGAACGAGTGGCAGACCACCCGCACGGGCCGGTCGAACTGCTCGACCAGCGTCAGCAGGTCGACGGCGTACTGCGCCGTCGTGTACTCGCTGCCCGGCGACCAGTCGGAGTCGCCGTGGCCGCGAAGGTCGGGCGCGACCACGTAGTGGTCGGCGGCGAACGCCTCCGCGATACCGTCCCAGCTGCGGGCGTGGTCGCGCCCGCCGTGCACGAGGATGAGCGGCTGCGCGTCCTCCTCGCCCCACGCCCAGTACGAGAGGCGCAGGCGCTGCGACTCGAAGAAGTGCTGGGTGGGCTGTTGGCTATTGGCCATTGGCTCTTGGTGGATGCTGCCGGTGGCTCCCTGCGAGCCCCGGCGACCCGGCGGCGCCCATAATAGAGCCCGGAGCCTGAGCACTGTGCCCACCGACCACCGACCACCGACCACAGATCACCGATCCGCGGCCAGCGGCCACGTCACCCTCGTGGGCGCTGGCCCGGGCGACCCCAACCTCATCACGCTTGCCGGGCTGGAGGCCCTGCGTGCCGCCGACGTCGTCCTGTACGACGCCCTCGCTCCGCGCGCCCTGCTGCGCGAGGCGCGCCCGGACGCCGAGCTGTGCGCCGTGGGCAAGCGTGTCGGCGCGCACCTCGCGACGCAGGCGGAGATCGAAGCGCTCATGCTCGCCCGCGCGAAAGAGGGGAAGCGCGTCGTCCGCCTCAAGGGCGGCGACCCCTTCGTGTTCGGGCGCGGCTCCGAGGAGCTGCGCGCCTGCAAGGAAGCGGGCGTGCCCTGCACGGTCGTGCCGGGCGTGACCTCCGCCATCGGCGCCTTCGCCTACGCCGGCATCCCCGTCACCCATCGCGGCCTTGCCGGCGCCTTCATGGTCATCAACGCCCGCAGCATGAACGACGGCGTGACCGGCTGGCGCGCCGCCGCCGAGGTCGACACGCTGGTGCTGCTCATGGGCGCCGCCACCCTCGCCGAGTGCGCCGAGCGCCTCGTCGCCGAGGGCCGCGCGCCGGACACGCCCGCCGCCTCGGTCCAGTGGGGCACCCGCCCCGACCAGCGCGTCGTGACGGGTACGCTCGCCGGCATCGCCGCGCGCGTGGCCGAGGCGGGGCTGTCCGCCCCCCTTGTAACCGTCGTGGGGCCCGTCGCCGGACTCGCGGGCGAGCTCGCCTGGTTCGAGCCCGGCGCCCTCGCCGGACGCCGCGTGGCCGTGACGCGCTCCCGCCCCCAGGCGAGCGAGCTGGTGGCGCTTCTCGAGACAGAGGGCGCCCTCGTGACCGAGGCGCCCGCCATCGAGCTGGTCTCGCGGGCGGGCTCGCCCGAGCTCTGCGAGGCCGTGGCCGCCCCCGCCGGCTGGTGGGCCTTCAGCAGTGCGAACGGCGTCCACGCCGCCATGGAAACGCTGGCCGCGGCCGGCCTCGACTCCCGCGCCCTCGCCCGACACCGGATCGCCGCCGTCGGCGAAGCGACCGCCGCCGCCCTGGCCGGCTACGGCCTGCGCGCGGACTTCATCCCGGAGGGGGCCTTCTCGTCCGCGCTCGCCGAGCTCCCCGCCGAGGTCGGCGAGCGCGTCACCGTCTTCCAGTCCAACCTCTCCCCGCCCGACCTGAGCCTCGCCCTGGAGGCGCGAGGGCTGTCCGTGCGATCCGTCACCGCCTACGAGAACCACCCCACGCCCCTCGCCGACGAGCAACTGGATGCCGTCCGCGAAGCCGACGCCATCACCTTCACCAGCAGCTCGACCGCGCGAAACCTGCGCGCGGCTCTCGGGGATGACGCCGCGAGCCTCGATGCCGCCCTCATCAGCATCGGCCCCAGCACTTCGACCGCCGTGCGCGAGTGCTTCGGGCGCGTCGACGGAGAGGCCGCCGCGCCCGGACTTGACGAGCTCGTGCGCGCCGTCATCGACGCGCTGGAGTGACCGGTATGACCCGCGCGCTCGTCCTCGCAGGCCACGGATCGCACCTGAACGCGCACTCGAGCGAGGCCGTTCGCGCCCACGCCCGCGCGTTGGCCGCGGAGGGCGACTGGGACGAGGTGCTCGTCGCCTTCTGGAAGGAGGAGCCCTCCCTCTCGCGCGCCCTCGACGGGTGCTCCGCGAGCGAGGTGACGGTCGTGCCCGTCTTCATGTCGGAGGGCTACTTCACGAGCGAGGTCATCCCCGCCGAGATGGACCTCGACGGCCCCGTTACCCGCCGCGAAGGGCGCGCGATCCGCTGCACCCACCCCGTCGGCGTCCACCCCGCCCTCGCCGGCATCGTCGTCGAGCGCGCCGTGGAAGCGGGCGCGACACCGGACGACGCGCTTTTCGTGCTCGGACACGGCACGCGACGCAACTCCGGCTCGGCGAATGCCGTCCACGAGCAGGCCGAGCGCATGCGCGCGACCGGACGCTTCGCCCAGGTCGACGCTGTCTTCACCGACCAGGATCCGAACGTCGCGGACGTCCCCGACCTCGCTGGGGAGCGGAACGCGGTGGTCGTGCCCTTCTTCGCGTCGGAGGGCTGGCACGTCGGCCAGGTCGCCGCGAACGGCGCCCACGCCGTCCGCTACGCCGAGCCCGCCGGCACCCACCCCGGCATCGCCGCCGTCATCCGCGACCTCGCGCTGGAGGCCGCGCGGGCGTAGCGCTGTTCGCTACCGCTCGATCGGGCCGCCGGCGAAGACGGTCGAGCGCACGACGGCAGGCTGGCCGTCGTTCTGGATCGCGTCGTGGCGCCGGGGGATCTGCCCCTCGTGGTCGTCGTGCGTGAGGATGTAGAAGCGGTTCGCCTTGATCCCCTCGAACACGCACTCCGCCGCCCACTCCGCTGGCAGCGCCTGCAGCCGCACCGTGTCGCTGAAGCCCGGCGTGTTCTCCGTGCGCGACCGCACCGCTTCCGCGTCGAGGTCGCGCAGGTGCTCGGGCCGGTTGCGCTCGGAGTTGCGCAGGTTCGTGCGGATGATGCCCGGGCAGAGCACCGACACCCCGACGTTCGAGCCCGCGTCCTGCAGCTCGCCGTAGAGCGTCTCCGAGAGGGTGACGACACCGTGCTTGCTCACGTTGTACGGCCCCGTCCCCGAGACCGAGACGAGCCCCGCCATCGAGCCGGTGTTCACGATGTGCCCTTCGTCCTGCTCCACCAGGTGAGGGGCGAACACCCGCACCCCGTGGATCACGCCCCACAGGTTGACCCGCAGCACGAACTCCCAGTCGTTCACGCCCAGCTCCCACATGGTCCCGCGCGCCCCCACGCCCGCGTTGTTGCAGACGACGTGCACCGACCCGTAGTGCGCCAGCGACTCCGCGGCGAGGTTGTCCATGGAGGCGGCGTCCCCGCAGTCGGTCTGGACGGTCAGCACCTCGGCGCCGTTCTCGCGCAGGTCAGAGGCGGCCTGGTCGAGCACGTCCTCCTCGATGTCGGCGAGGACGAGCCGCATCCCCTCGGCGGCGAAGCGCGTTGCCATGGCGAGCCCGATGCCGCTCGCCCCGCCCGTCACAACCGCGACTTTCCCCTCGAACTCCTGCATGTCCGTCCTCCTCGTGGTGGCGGGCGCAGCCTACAACAGATAGGCCGCGCACAAACCGTGCGCGGCCTCCCGCGTGTCGGTGGCTGGCGGGCCTAGCGGTCCGGGCCCTCCAGGTAGTCGTCGATGACCTTGTGCATGTGGCGGATGCGGCGCTCGCGGTAGTTGATCAGCAACCCCTTGAACGAGCGCGAGTTCATCCCCTTCTGCACGCGCGGCAGGTTGTACGAGTCCTGGTCGAGCCCCAGGCCCAGCGAGATCTCGCCGTGCTTGTGCTGGCTGTGCACCGGGCGCGGCGGCGGGTCCGAGCCCTCCGGGATTCGCACGAAGTTCTGCAGGTCGTAGTACATCTTGTTCGGGTCGGTCGCGTGCGGCCGCTGCCGGAACAACATCACGCCCGAGTGGTGCGTGTTCAGCGTGATGTTCGGGAAGATGTAGTAGTGGTAGTCGTCCGAGAGCTGGTCATCGTTCAGGTCTGACAGGTCGATGCCGTGCTCGGACGCGTACTCCTTCACCTTGTTCTGGATGGCGGGGCGCACGTCCGCGGGACCACCCTCGAACGTCTCCGGATCGACGCCCGCGGCCTGCAGCATCTCCTTCAGCGAGCGCGTCAGCTCGTTCTGGTTCGGGTAGCGCGGGCTCAGCAGCCCGAACGGAACCAGGTAGCGGTTGTGGCGCTCGTACAGGTCGATCTGCACGTGGATGTCGTCGATGTTCTCGAGGATCTGCGGGTGGATGCCCTGGACGTGGTACACCTCGTTGAAGGCGTCCACCGAAGCCTTCCAGTTGCAGTCCCACTCGATCGTGCGGTCCTGCACGATGTACTGCTGGTCGAAGTGGTACGGGTCGAGGTGCTCGGGGATCTCGCCCAGGAACTCCATCAGGGGCTCGGCGTCCGGGTTCATGTTGAACCAGACCCAGCCGCCCCACGTGTCGCAGGGCACCTCGGTTAGCGCCGTCTCCTGGGGCACGCCCTGGGTGAAGGTGTCCTCGTCCGGGACGAACTTCTTGGAGCCGTCCAGGTTGAACTCGAAGAAGTGGTAGGCGCACTGGAAGCTCTCCGCGTGGCCCATGCCGGCGTTGCGGATCTGGTTCCCGCGGTGCGGGCAGACGTTGTAGAAGGCGCGCACCTTCTCCGGCGCCTCGCGCACGATGAGGAAGGACTCGGGGCCCAGCTCGGTCGTGAAGTAGTCGCCCACGTTGGGGATGTCCTGCTCACGCCCGGCGATGTTCCAGACCTTGGTCCACATGCGCTCCCACTCGAGGTCCATGAACTCCTTCGAGATGTAGCGTTCCTTGGGGATGAGATCGGTGCCCAGGGTTGGCTCGGGCGCCTTCGTGGTTGGGGTCTGCTGGGTAACGGATTGGAGGACCATGCTGCTGCTCCCTCGTAGCTTTGCGGTCGCATCGAGACGGGCGCGCGATACGCGCCTGCTATGCGCACCATCCTACGCGCGCTGTCAACGCTTTTCGCACCGCGTTTCCGCGCTCCCTCAGGCCGGCGCGAGGGCCGCGATCTCCTTCAGGCTCTGCTCCCGCGGCGTGCCGGACGTGCCGAACACGAACGTCTCCCCCGAGGGGCCGTCCGACCCGTGCGAGAGGATGTTGATGACGGCCTGGCCGACGTCCGAGGCGCGCATCCCCGCCTCCGCCGCCGCCACCGAGACCGCGCGCAGCATCGGCGTGTCCGTCGCGCCCATGCAGAGGCCGTTCACGCGGATGTTGTGCTCGGCCAGCTCGATCGCCCACGTCTCCACCTGGCGCCACTGCACCCACTTGGCGCAGTCGTAGCCGCTGGCGGCGCCGCCCGTCATCAGGTGGCCTTCCTTGATGTGCTCCGTGATGACGTTGAGGATCTCGCCCCCGCCCGCGGCCCGCATGGCGGGCACGGCCGCGGTCGCGCAGTAGAAGCTGCCCATCGCGCAGATGTCGATGGAGCGCTCGTAGGCGTCCGTCTGCGATTCGTAGCTGCCGCCCGTGAGCGTCGTGTCCGCGTAGATGGCGGCGTTGTTCACGAGCACGTCGATGCGTCCCAGGCGCTGCAGGGCGCTGTTCATGGCCCGGCGCACCTGCACCTTGTCCGCGACGTCGCAGTCGATCGCGATCCCCTCGCGGCCCGTGGCCCGCACCTGCGCGGCCGTCTCCGCGTTGCTGGCGGCGTCGATGTCGAGGCTGGCGACGTCCGCGCCGTTCTCGGCCAGCGCCACCGCGATCCCGCGTCCGATCCCGACCGCGCCTCCGGTCACGACGGCGACTTTCCCCTCAAGCAGCATGACGTACCTCCCGTTCCTGCTTCGAAAGCGCGCCGATTCTGGCCGATCGCGCGCCGCCCCGCCATGCCCCCGGAAGGGCGGGGCGCAACCGGCGCGTAGACTCGGCGCTCATGCCCGACGGTCGCCTGCAGGCCTTTCGCGCGTTCCGCCACCGGAACTTCCGCTACCTGCTGGCGGGAACGGTCCTCGTCGGGCTCGTGCAGCCCCTCCACTTCGTCACCCAGATCTTCTGGGTTCAGGAGGTCTACCCCGACCTCCAGATTATCTATACGGGCTTCCTCATGGGCGCCCGGGGCGTCGCCACCCTGCTCTTCAGCCTGATCGGAGGCGCGATCGCCGACCGCTTCGAGCGGCGCCTCGTGCTCCTCGGCTGCGAGTCGGCCACGCTCGTCCTGAGCGCCTTCGTCGCCCTCCTCATGCTGACCAGCCCCTTCGGGGAGGCGACGTTCTTCGGCGTCCTGGTGCTCACCTTCCTCGCGGCGGCCACGCAGGCGATCGACCACCCCGCCCGCCAGGCGAGCATCCCCGCCGCGGTTGGCATGGACGACCTCGGGAACGCGATCAGCCTCAACTCTGCTGCCCAGCAGCTCATGATCCCGATCACGATCCCGCTCGCGGCCGTCCTCAACGACGTCGTCGGGCCGGGTGCGCTCTACGCGGGCTCGCTCGTCACCTGGATCGGCATCATCCCGCTCATCGCCGCGCTCAACTACAGCAGCCGCGGCGAGGCCGGCCGCCAGATGTTCCGCGCCGTCGGCGAAGGCCTCCGGTACACCTGGAGCCACGTCATCATCCTCGCGGCTGTCGGTCTCCTGTTCGTCATGAACGGCGTCGGCATGCCCGGCGTGGGCAACCTCGGCATCATCTGGGCGACCGAGATCCTCGACGTCGGCGGCAGGGGATTCGCGCTCATGGCGTTCGGCTGGGGTGGTGGCGCCGTCGTCGGTTCGATGTTCTTCGCCCAGCGCCCGGACGTCGCCGGACGCGGCTCGACCCTCGTGCTGGCCGCCTTGGCCTTCGCCGTCAGCGCGATCGTGTTCGCCTATTCGCGTTCCATCTGGCTCACGGCCGCGACGAACGTCGGCCTCGGGGTCGCCCTCAGCGCCTCGTCGATCAGCGCGGCTGTCATCATCCAGCGAACGGTCGACGAGGGGGTGCGTGGGCGCGTGATGGGCCTGTTGCCCCTCACCAACGGCGTCGCCATGCTGCTGACCTTCCCGATCAGCGCCGTGGCCCAGCAGGCGGGCCTCCCGATCGTGCTCGTGTTCCTCGGCTGGGCGACGCTGGGGCTCTCCGCCGCGATCGCCCTGGTCGTCCCGCAGCTCCGCCGCGTCCGCCCCGAGCCGGTTTACTCCAGCGCCCCCGGGTAAGGCGCGGCCCCTACCCCGCGACCGCCGCCTCCCCGTCGCGGGCGTGGGCGGCGAAGGCGTACTCGCCGCCCGCGAAGTCCACCGTGATGCGCTGGCCCTCCCCGAACTCGCCCGCGAGGATGCGCCGCGCCAGCTCGTTCTCGACGCGCCGCTCGACCGTGCGCCGCAGGGGACGCGCGCCCAGCTCGGGGTCGTACCCCTCGCGCACGAGCTCCTCGCGCGCGGCCTCCGTCAGCTCGATGTCGATGTCGCGCTCCGAGAGCCGCTCGCGCACCTCGGCCACGAGCAGGTCGACGATCTCCGCCAGCTCGGGCTGCGTGAGCGGCTCGAACACGATCGTGTCGTCGATGCGGTTCAGGAACTCGGGGCGGAAGTGCTCGCGCAGGGCGCGCTCCACCGACTCGCGCACCTGCTCGCCGGCGCCGCTCTCCTCGCTGCGCTGCGTGAAGCCGAGCGTGAGCCGGTCCTGCGCGCCCGTGCCCAGGTTGCTCGTCATGATGACGACCGTGTTGCGGAAGTCGACCGTGCGGCCGTGGCCGTCCGTCAGCCGCCCGTCGTCGAGGATCTGCAGGAGCGTGTTGAACACGTCCGGGTGCGCCTTCTCGATCTCGTCGAAGAGGATGACGCGGTAGGGACGTCGCCGGACCAGCTCCGTCAGCCCGCCTGCCTCGTCGTAGCCGACGTAGCCGGGAGGCGCGCCCACCATGCGGCTCACGGTGTGCCGCTCCTGGTACTCCGACATGTCGAGCCGGATCATCGCCTCCTCGTCGTCGAAGAGGCACTGCGCGAGCGCCTTCGCCAGCTCCGTCTTCCCCACCCCCGTGGGCCCCAGGAAGATGAACGAGCCGATCGGGCGCTTCGGGTCCTTGAGTCCCGCCCGCGCCCGGCGGACGGCGTCGCTGAGCGCCTCGATGGCGCGGTCCTGCCCCACCACGCGCTCGTGCAGCGTCTCCTCCATGCGCAGCAGCTTCTCCGTCTCCGTCTCCTCGAGCCGCGAGACGGGGATGCCCGTCATCTGCCCGACGAGCGCGGCGATGTCCTCCTCGGAGACGCGCAGCTCCGAGGGGCGCTCGGCGTCGTCCTCCTCGCGCAGCCGCGCGTACTCCTCCTGCAACTGCAGGACCTCCTGCTTGATGTGGGCCGCGCGCTCGTGGTCCTCCCGCGCGACGGCCGCGTCCGCCTCCTCGCCGAGGGCGTCGAGCCGCTTCGCGATGGCGCGGACCTCCGGGGCCGTCTCCTGCGCGTCGATGACGTGCTTGCTGGCGGCCTCATCGATCAGGTCGATCGCCTTGTCGGGCAGGTGCCGCTCGGTCACGTAGCGCGAGGAGAGCCGCACGGCCGCCTCGAGCGCGTCGTCGCCGATCTCGACCCTGTGGTGGTCCTCGTAGCGCGAGCGCAGCCCCTCCAGGATCGCGATCGTGTCCTCCTCGGAAGGCTCGTCCACGTACACGGGGGCGAAGCGCCGTTCGAGGGCCGGGTCCTTCTCGATGCGCCGGTACTCGTCGAGCGTGGTCGCGCCGATGGCGCGCAGCTCGCCCCGCGCCAGGGGCGGCTTCATCAGGTTGCTCGCGTCGATGGCGCCTTCCGCCCCGCCCGCGCCCATGACGGTGTGCAGCTCGTCGATGAAGAGGATGATGCCGCCGTCGCTCTCGCGGACCTCCTCCATCACCGCCTTCAGGCGCTCCTCGAACTCGCCCCGGAACTTCGCCCCGGCCAGCAGCGCGCCCATGTCGAGCGCCCGCAGTGACTTGTCCTGCAGGTTCTCGGGCACGTCGCCCTCGGCGATGCGCTGGGCGAGGCCCTCGACGATCGCCGTCTTGCCGACGCCCGCCTCGCCGATGACGACGGGGTTGTTCTTCGTGCGGCGGTTCAGGATCTGCATCACCCGCCGCACCTCGGTGTCGCGGCCGATCACGGGGTCGAGTTTGCCCTCGCTCGCGAGCTGCGTGAGGTCGGCGCTGTAGCGCTCGAGGCTCTGGTAGCTGCTCTCGGCCGTCGGGCTGGTCACGCGCGCGCTGCCGCGAATCTCGCGCAGCGCGCGGTAGATGCCTTCCTTGGTCACGCCGAACCCGGCCAGCAGGCCGGCCGCGCCCGACTCTTCGTTGTCGGCGATGGCGATGAGCAGGTGCTCGACGCCGACGTAGTCGTCCTTCAGCCGCTCCGCCTCCGCGTTCGCCGTCTCCATCATCCGCACGACTTCGGGCGTCGTGTAGATCTGGACGACGTCCTGCTGGAGGCGGGGCTGCTCCTTCAGCACCTCGTCGACGCGCGCCTTCAGCCGGTCGACATCGACGTCGAGCTGTTCGAGCACCTGCAGGGCGAGCCCTCCGTCCAGCTGGGCGAGGGCGAAGAGCACGTGGGGCACGCCCCACTGGTTGTGGCGGCGCGTGCGCACGGCCTCCTGCGAGGCGGCGAGCACCTGCTGGGCCTGCTCGGTGAATCGGTCCTGTCGCATCATCGGGGTCATTCCTCCTGCCCCGCGGGCGCGGGGTCTTCCGAAGCGGGCGGTATGGGTCTGGCTAGCGGGCGGGGCGGCCCTCGCTGTCGATGGCGGGCGCCGGAAGCCGCGTCCGGCGAATGGTGTCGAGCTCGGCCTTCACCTCGTCGAGCTCAGCCTGGAGCGTGCGCAGCTGGTCGCTCATGCGCAGCACCACCTCCACGCCGGCGAGGTTCACGCCGAGCTCCTCGATGAGGCGCTGGGCCTGGCGGATGCGGTGGATGTCGGCGTTCGAGTACATGCGGATGTTGCCGCTCGTGCGGTGCGGCCGGATGAGCCCGGCGCGCTCGTAGTAGCGCAGCGTCTGCTGGTGCAGCCCCACCAGCCGCGACGCGATCGAGATGACGTAGCAGGGCTCGTCGTCGCGGAGGGGCTCGTCGGGTGGTCGGCGGCGGGGCATCGGTTCGTCCTTCCTGGTTGGCTGGCCTAGCTGGCCGCTCGCGCGGTCGTCGTGTTCTGGCGGAGCTCCTCGAAGAGGGCCTGCTCGCGTTCGCTGAGGTGTTCGGGCAGGACCACGTTCACGAGGGCGAACAGGTCGCCGCGACGGTCGCCCTGGCCGAGCACGGGCATGCCCTTGCCGCCCAGGCGGATGCGCCGCCCGTTCTGGGTGAGCGGCGGGATCGTGAGCATCACCCGGCCCGTGAGCGTGGGCGCCTCCACCTCGCCGCCGAGCACGGCGTCGAGGTACGGCACCGCCACCTCGACCGTGAGGTCGTCGCCGCTGCGCTCGAAGCGGGCGTGCGGGAGCACGGTGACGAGCAGGTAGAGGTCGCCGGACGGGCCGCCCCCGCCTCCCGGCCGACCCTCGCCGGCGATGCGCACGCGCGAGCCCGTGCGGACGCCGGGCGGCACCTTCACCTCGAGCCGGCGCGGCTTGAGCGCCTCGCCGGCGCCGCCGCAGGTGTGGCAGCGGGCGTTGCCGATGGCGCCGCTCCCGCCGCAGACGGCGCAAGGCTCGCTGCTCTGCAGGTTGATCATGCGGGTCGTGCCGGCGGCCGCCTCCTCCAGCGTGATCTCGGTGGGGGACTCGATGTCCTGGCCCCGGCGCGGCCCTCGCGGCCCGCCCCCGAAGAGGCCCCCGAACACGCTCCCCAGGTCGCCGAGGCCGCCGTCGAAGGAGAAGCCGCCTCCGCCGAAGCCGGCCTGGGCGCGCTGGCGCTCCATCTCCTCGAACTGGTCGGCCTGCTCCCAGCGGTCGCCGTACTTGTCGTACTTCTTGCGCGTGTCCTCGTCGGAGAGGACGTCGTAGGCGCCCTGGACCTCCTTGAAGCGCTCCTCGGCGCCGTTGTCGTTCGGATTGACGTCGGGGTGATACCGGCGCGCGAGCTTCCGGTAGGCGGAACGAATCTCCTTGTCGGAGGCGCTGCGGGAGACCCCCAGGGTCTCGTAGAAGCTCTTCGCCATGGTAGCTACATTGTACGAGACAGGGTCTTACTTTACAACAAGGTTACAGAAGGGAAGCTGATAAGGCCTTTATAAGGTCTGGGTGTGGCGAGAGGTGGAGACGGAACCCGGGGCCGGTGGGGGCAGGGCACGCAAAGCGGGAGGCATTCGCCTCCCGCTGGTGGATTTGGTCGACGGGAGCGGGCGCCTAGGCGCTCGCGACTTCCTCGGTGATGTCCTCGACCACGATCTGGTTCGAAGCGTCGACGTTGATGCGGACGATCTTGCCGTCCTCGAGCAGGGCCTCGACGTTCTGCTGGTGCGAACGCCAGCCCTTGGGGAAGGCGTAGCCATTCTCCTCGAGCGCCTCGAGGAAGAAGTAGCTCATCGTCATCGGGGCCAGGTAGAAATCGGTGCTGTCCATTTGCGCTCTCCCTCGTGGTTCGAACCGCTCTGCGGCCCGAGCGCGCCCATTATGGCGATCCGAGCGCCAGCGTGCCACGCCGGACCCGGATACGCGCGCGCAGCCGTACGGTAGCATCCCCGCGGGTATTCGGTCGCCACCCGATGGGCCAGCGCGCGCCGCATTGTGCGCGGAGCCCTGCGGCAGTATTCTCGCTCGTCGCGGAGGGACGTTTCGCAATGGCGAGATTCCGTTCCATCCTGGCCCCCGTGGTGGATGACTCGGCCAGCCTTGAGGCCGTCGCCGTGGGCGCCGCGCTGGCGCGCCAGGAGAAAGGCGCCCTCACCCTCCTGCATGTCATCGAAGTCGAGCGCAGCCTGCCCGTCACCGCCGACCTGGACCTGGAAGCCCAGCGCGGCGAGGAGTTGCTGCGCCGCGCCCGCGCCCTCGCCGAGGGCGAGGGCAACGGCGCCACCATCGAGGACGAGCTGCTGCAGGCGCGCGTCGCCGGCCCCGCCATCGTGGAGGAGGCCGAGGCGCGCGGCGTCGACGTGATCATGCTCGGCGTCGGCTGGACCCCCCTCCTCGGCCAGTTCGAGGTCGGCCCGACCGCCGGCTACGTCCTCAAGCACGCCTCCTGCAACGTCTGGATCGTGCGCGAGCCGCTGGAGCTGCCCGCTCCCGCCGCCGGGAAGGCCGCGGCCCGCCGGTGAACGTCGTCATCATGGGCTGCGGGCGCACCGGCGCCGCCATCGCCGCCAGCCTCGACCGCGACGGCCACCAGGTCACCGTGCTCGACCTCGACTCCGGCCAGTTCCGCCGCCTGCCCGACGGTTTCGGCGGACGCATGGCCGTCGGCAACGGCATGGACGCCGAGGTCCTGGAGCGCGCCGGCGCCCGCGATGCGGACGCCTTCGTCGCCGTCACCCAGGGCGATAACCGTAACTACTTCGCCAGCCAGCTCGCCCGCGAGCTCCTCGGCGTGAAGAACGTCGTTTGCCGCACGAAGGATCCGGAGCGGGGCGAGATCTTCGGCCACCTCGGGCTCCAGACCTACAGCCCCACCAGCGCGGGCGCGGAGGCGATCCTCGCCATGCTGCCCGAGTCGGGACCGGCCTGAGCCGTGTACGTCATCATCGCCGGCGGCGGCAAGGTCGGGTACTACCTCGGGCGCGAGCTCCTCAGCGGCGACCACGAGATGCTCGTCATCGAGCGCAGCGCCTCCCGCGCCGCCGAGATCAACGACCTGCTCGAGGGCACGGTCCAGCAGGGCGACGCCTGCGAGGCGTCCGTGCTCGACGGCGCCGGCATCGCCCGCGCCGATCTCGTCGCGGCCGTCACCGGCGACGACGAGGACAACCTCGTCGTCTGTGAGATCGCGCGCTACCGGGGCGTGCCCCGCGTCCTCGCCCGCGTCAACAACCCCACGAACGCGGTCCTCTTCCAGAAGCGCGGCATCGAGACGACCGTCTCCGCCACGGAGGCGATCCTCTCCCAGATCGAGCAGGAGCTTCCCGTCACCTCGATGGTCCCGGTGATGCAGCTCCACCAGGGGCTGGAGCTGGTCGAGGTGCGCCTTTCGGAGACCTCGCCCGTGGTGGGACGGACGCCCCGCGAGGTGCTGCTGCCCCCCGAATCGCTCATCGCCCTCATCGTCGATTCCGGGGGCGTGCCCCGCGTCCCCGGCGCCGACACGACCCTCACCGTCGGCGACGCCCTCGTCGTCGTAACCCGCGCCGAGAGCAGGGGGATGCTCCAGGAAGCGCTCATCGGGGGCGCGCATGGGTTCGACACCTGAGGCGGGAGGGTCCGGCGTGAAGGTCGCCTTCCTCGGCCCGCCGGGCACCTTCGGCGAAGAGGCCGCGCGGCGCTACTTCCCCGGCTCCGAGCTGCTCCCCTGCCAGACGCACGGCGCCGTCGCCCGCGCCGTCGAGGCGGGCGAGGCCGAGACCGGCGTCATGGCCATCGAGAACTCGCTCAACGGCTCCGTGCCCGAGACCCTCGACATCCTCATCCACGAGACCGCCCTCAAGATCCAGGGCGAGGTGCTCGTGCCCGTCGTCCACAACCTCGTCGCCTCCCCGGGCACGGCCATCGGCGACATCGACCTGATCTACTCGCACCCGCAGGCGCTGGGACAGTGCCGCGTCTTTCTCGGGCAGCACTGCCCCGAGGCCCAGCGCGCCGCCGCGCTCTCCACCGCCCAGGCCGTCGAGCTCGCCGTCGCGCACCGGGGCACCGGCGCCATCTCCACCGTCCGCGCCGCCGAGATTTACGGCGCCGACGTGCTCGCCGAGGCCATCCAGGACCAGGACAGCAACGCCACCCGCTTCGTCGTCGTGGGCCGGCACGAGCCGGAGCCCTCGGGCCGCGACCGCACCTCCATCGCCTTCGAGTTCTCGGGCGACAGCCCCGGGCTCCTCACCGCCGCCCTCACCGAGTTCTCCAGCCGCGGCATCAACTGCACCAAGATGGAGAGCCGTCCCACGCGCGCGACCTTCGGCGAGTACATCTTCCTCATCGACTTCGAGGGCCACGCGCGCGACCCCGGGTGCGCCGCCGCCCTCGACGGGCTGCGCGGCATGACGAGCATGCTCAAGGTCTTCGGCAGCTACCCCCAGGCGGCTCGATGACCAGGGCGGCGGCGGCCGCCGCCTTGGCGCTCGTCCTGGCGCTCGCGGCCCTCGCCTGCGGCGGCTCCGACCCGGAGACGCCCCCCGCCGCGCCCACCCGGGCCCCCGCCACGGAGCCCGCCGCCACCGCCACCGCGACCGCCA
>JAJEIT010000080.1 GCA_022827945.1 Dehalococcoidia bacterium
GGAGATGGTGATGCCGGGGGACAACATCACGATGAAGGTAGAGCTGATTCAGCCGGTGGCGGTTGAGGAGGGTCTGCGCTTTGCGATACGTGAGGGCGGGCGCACGGTAGGCGCCGGCGTCGTCACCAAGGTGCTCGAGTAAGGGCCGGAAGGACGACCATGGCGCGCCAGCAGATACGCATCAAGCTCAAGGCCTACGATCATCGGCTGATCGACGATTCCGCGCGCCAGATCGTCGAGGCCGCCGAGCGCACCGGCGCGGCTGTCGCCGGTCCGGTGCCGCTCCCGACCTCCATCGAGAAGTTCACCGTGATCCGCAGCCCGCACATCTTCAAGGACTCGCGGGAGCAGTTCGAGATCCGCACCCACAAGCGGCTCATCGACATCCTCGATCCAACCTCCAAGACCGTCGACACGCTCATGCGCCTTCAGCTGGCGAGCGGCGTCGACATCGAGATCAAGCTGTAAGCCATGACTGTCGAAGGACTCCTCGGCCGCAAGCTCGGAATGCTCCAGGTCTTCGACGACCAGGGGCGTCTGCGCGGAGCAACCGCCCTCGAGGTCGGCCCCTGCTGGGTGACGCAGGTCCGCACCGAAGAGAAGGACGGTTACGCGGCCGTGCAGCTCGGCTACGGCGAGAAGAAGAAGCTCAACAAGCCCGCCTCCGGCCACCTCGCCGCCTCGGGCGCGCCCAACCTGCGCCACCTGGCCGAGTTTCGCGCCACCGGCGAGGTCAGCCTCGGCGACCAGATCGGCGCCGACATCTTCGAGCAGGGCGAGCTCGTGGACGTGACCGCGACCTCCAAGGGCCGCGGCTTCCAGGGCGGCGTCAAGCGCCACCACTTCCGCGGCGGCCCCAAGACCCACGGCCAGAGCGACCGCCACCGCGCCCCCGGCTCCATCGGCGCCGGCACCACTCCCGGACGCGTGTTCAAGGGGACGCGCATGGCCGGTCACATGGGCGCCGCCCGCACCACGGTGCGCAACCTTGAGGTCATCGGCCGCAACGATGAGCGCGGCGTCATCTTCGTCGCGGGCACCGTTCCGGGCCCGCCCGGCGGACTCGTTCGTGTCCGCCACGCGCGCGCCGTCGCGGGATCGCGAGGCAAGGCATGAACCTGCCCGTAGTAGACCGCCGGGGCCGCAAGCGCCGCGAGATCGAGGTTGCCGACGAAGTGTTCGGCATCGAGCCGAACCGCGCCGTCCTGCACCAGGCGTACGTCGCCCAGCGCGCGAACGCCCACGCCGGCACGCACAGTACCAAGAGCCGCGGCGAGGTCCGCGGCTCGACCGCCAAGATCCGCCGCCAGAAAGGCATGGGCGCCGCCCGCAAGGGTTCGAACCGCGCCTCCATCCGCATCGGCGGCGGTATCGCCTTCGGCCCCAAGCCGCACGGCCACGGCAAGTCCTTGCCTCGCCAGATGCGCCGTCTCGCCATCCGCTCCGCCCTCAGCAGTCACGCTGCCAGCGGCGGACTCATCGTCGTGCCCGCCATCGCCGACGGCGAGACGAAGACCGGCGAAGTGGCAGCCGCGCTCAACGCCCTCGGCGTCGAGCGCCGCGCCCTCATCGTCAGTGGCGAGCACGACGCGCGCCTGGTGCAGGCGACCCGCAACATCGGCCACGTCCGCGCCCTGCCCTCCTCCCAGCTCAACGTCGTCGACCTTGTCGATGCCCACCACGTGGTCATGACCGAGGACGCCGTCCGCCGCGCCGAGGAGCTCTGGGGCGGCGCGAACGTCAAGCCCGCCCGCGGGCGCCGGGAGGCCAGCTGATGCCGCGCGAGCTGCACCCCTACGCCATCCTCCTGCGCCCCCTCATCACGGAGAAGAGCACGTCGCTCGCCGGCCAGGACAAGTACGTGTTCGAGGTCGACCTGCGCGCCAACAAGCCGCAGATCCGCGAGGCCGTCGAGCTTGCCTTCGACGTGACCGTGCGCGATGTCAACACCATGGTCGTGAAGGGCAAGAACCGCCGCTTCGGCCGCAACGTCACGAAGCAGCCCGACTGGAAGAAGGCGATCGTCACTCTCCAGCCCGGCGACACCATTGAGCTCTTCGAGGGGATCTAGTCGTGCCTATCAAGCAGTTCAACCCGACTTCCCCCGGACGCCGCAACGCCAGCGGCCATACCTTCGAGGAGATCACGAAGAAGCGCCCCGAGAAGTCGCTCGTCGAGTCGCTCAAGAAGCGCAACGCCGGTCGCAACAACCAGGGACGCATCAGCGTTCGCCATCGCGGCGGCGGCAACAAGCGCCTCTATCGCCGCATCGACTGGAAGCGTGAGAAGCACGGCATTCCCGCGAAGGTCGCCGCCATCGAGTACGACCCCAACCGCACGGCGCGCATCGCCCTTCTGCACTACGCCGACGGGGAGAAGCGCTACATCCTCGCCCCCAACGGCCTGGAGGTAGGCGTCAGCCTGATGAGCGGCCCCGATGCCGAGCTGCGCACGGGCAATGCCCTTCCTCTGGCGAACATGCCCACCGGCACCCAGGTCCACAACATCGAGCTGACCCCGGGCCGTGGCGGGCAGATGGTCCGTACCGCCGGGGCTTCCGCCCAGCTCATGGCGAAGGAAGGCGAGTACGCCCTCCTCCGTCTGCCCAGCTCGGAGATGCGCCGCGTGCGTATCGAGTGCATGGCCACGATCGGCCAGGTCGGCAACGTCGAGCACTCCCTGATCAAGCTCGGCAAGGCGGGGCGCTCCCGCCACCGCCGCCGCCGCCCGCAGGTCCGCGGCTCCGTCATGAACCCCGTCGATCACCCGCACGGTGGAGGCGAGGGACGCGCTCCCGTGGGCATGCCCGGTCCCAAGACCCCGTGGGGCAAGCCCACCCTTGGTCACCGCACCCGGCGCAACAAGCGCACGGGCAAGTTCATCGTCCGCAGGCGGGGGAGGTAGTCCGTGTCACGCTCCACCAAGAAGGGCCCGTTCGTTCACCCCTCGCTCTACAAGCAGGTCGTGCAGGCTCGGAACTCCCGCAGCCGCGAGGTCATCCGCACCTGGTCACGCGCCTCCACCATCCTGCCCGACATGATCGGGCTCACCATCGCCGTCCATAACGGGCGCCGCCACGTCCCCGTGTTCGTCACGGAGAACATGGTCGGCCACAAGCTGGGCGAATTCGCTCCCACCCGCACCTTCCGCGGTCACGTGGGCAGGAGCGATCGCAGCACGAGGATCGGCTAGCCATGGAAGTGCACGCGAGCGCGCGCAACATCAACGGCTCCGCCCGCAAGGTGCGGCTCATCCTCGAGCGCCTGCCCGGGCTCTCCGTCGATCAGGCGCTCGCCCTGCTGCGCTACGTGCCCTCGCCTCACGCCCGCGACGTCTCCAAGGTCGTGCTCAGCGCTGCTTCCAACGCCGAGAACAACCTCAACCTCGATGTCGACAACCTCTACATCAAGCGCGCCTTCGCCGACGAGGGCGTCACCGTCAAGCGCTACAAGGCGCGCTCGCGCGGACGCGCGGCCCCGCGCCTCCGGCGTCACAACCACATCACCGTCGTACTCGACGAGCGCGAGGGATAGGAACGTGGGTCAGAAGGTACATCCGCACGGCTTCCGCCTCGGCGTCATCTACGACTGGGAATCCAAGTGGTTCGCCGAGAAGGACTACAAGGACCGGCTCGCCGACGACATCGAGCTGCGCGCGCACATCCTCGATCTGCTGCCGGACGCCGGCATCAGCCGCATCGAGATCGACCGCAACGCGAACCTCGTCACCGTTACGGTGCACACGGCCAAGCCGGGCATCGTCATCGGGCGGGGCGGCGCGCGCGTCGAGGAGCTGCGCGGTTCGCTCGAGGAGCTCACCGGTGGACGCGTCCGCGTCAACATCCAGGAGATCCGCACCCCGGAGCTCGATGCCTTCCTCGTCGCCCGCTCCGTTGCCGACCAGCTCGAGCGCCGCGTGGCCTTCCGCCGCGCCGTCAAGCAGGCGGTGCAGCGCACCATGCAGCGCGGCGCCCAGGGCGTGCGCATCTCCGTCGCCGGACGCCTCGGCGGCACCGAGATGTCCCGCCGCGAGACCGAGACTGCCGGCCGGGTTCCCCGCCACACCCTCCGCGCCGACATCGACTACGGCCTCGCTGAGGCGCACACCACCTTCGGCCGCATTGGCGTGAAGACCTGGATCTACAAGGGCGACATCCTCCCCGACGAGGTCGAGGAAGAGGTCGAGGAGCCCATGGACTTCGAGGAGGAGGCGCCCGTCGCCGAGCCTGAGCCGGAAGAGGCCGCCGCCCCCGAGCCTCCGCCCGTCGAGGTTGTGCGCGGACCGCAGCACACCGCGATCTCCGTTGAGCAGCAGGAAGCCGTGGCCCGCCAGAGCCAGGAGGACGCCTGATGCTGCAGCCCCGGCGCGTCAAGCACCGCAAGCACCACCGCGGCCGCATGAAGGGCAAGGCCACGAGCGGCAACGTCGTGTCCTTTGGCGAGTACGGCCTCCAGGCGCAGGCGCCGGCCTGGATCGATTCCCGCCAGATCGAGGCTGCCCGCCGCGCGATGACGCACGAGATGCGCCGCGGCGGCAAGGTCTGGATCCGCATCTTTCCGGACAAGCCCGTCACCGCGAAGCCGGCCGAGACGCGCATGGGCTCCGGCAAGGGCAATCCCGAGAAATGGGTCGCCGTCGTCAAGCCCAACCGCGTCCTCTTCGAGATCGCCGGCGTTCCCGAGGAAGTCGCCCGCGAAGCCTTGCGCCTCGCCGCCCACAAGCTCCCCATCCCCACGAAGGTCGTCCAGCGCGACGAGTTGGTGATCTAGTCATGCCGAACCAGAAAGCCACGGCCGTGCGCGAGTGGGACGACGCCCGCCTCGACAACGAGATCAACGAGGCGTACCGCGCCCTGTTCACCCTCCGCTTCCAGCAGGCCACCCGCCAGCTGCAGAACTACCGTGCCCTGCGCGACGCCAAGCGGACGATCGCCAGGCTCCGAACGATCAAGCGCGAACGCCAGCTCGCGCAGCTCGATGAGGCTTCCGAATGAGCGCTCGCATCCTCCAGGGCGTCGTCGTCAGCGACAAGATGGATAAGACCGTCGTCGTCAACGTCGCGCGCCGCAAGCAGCACGCCCTCTACCGCAAGGTGATCAACCGCAGCAAGCGCTTCAAGGCGCACGACGCCGAGAACGAGTGCAACGTCGGTGACATCGTGCGCATCCTCGAGACGCGCCCTATGTCCAAGGGCAAGCGCTGGCGCGTCATCGAGATCCTCGAGCGCGGCGATGTTGCCGAGGTTTCCCCCGAGGACATTGGCCGCAGCATCGAGGAAGAGGTGCAGGCCTCGCCCACGGCCGCCGCCGCCGCTGAAGCGGAAGCGGAGGCCGGGGAGACGGCGAACGGGGAGGAGGACGACTCGTGATCCAGCAGGAGTCCCGCCTCAAGGTCGCCGACAACTCGGGTGCGCGCTCCATCCTCTGCATCCGCGTGCTCGGCGGCAGCCGCCGCCGCTACGCCCGCCCCGGCGACATCATCGTCGCCTCGGTCAAGACCGCCCAGCCGAACTCCCCCGTCAAGAAGGGCGAGGTCGTGCGCGCCGTCATCGTGCGCACCGCCAAGGAGTACGGCCGCGCCGATGGTTCCTACATTCGTTTCGATGAGAACGCCGCCGTGCTCCTCGCCCCGGACAATGAGAACCCCCGGGGAACGCGCATCTTCGGCCCCGTGGCCCGCGAGCTCCGCGATCACAACTTCATGAAGATCGTCTCGCTCGCGCCGGAGGTGCTGTGATGCCGGCGAAGATTCGTCGCGGCGATCGGGTCGTGGTCATCAGTGGCCGCAGCAAGGGCGCGCGCGGCGTCGTGCGCGCCGTCGACCGCAAGAAGCAGCGCGTCACCATCGAGGGCGTCAACATGATCAAGCGCCACCAGCGGGCGCGCTCCATGCAGCAGCAGTCCTCGATCATCGAGCGCGAGGGGCCCGTGCACATCAGCAACGTGATGCTGCTCGACCCCACCACCGACGAGCCCACCCGCGTCACCTTCCGCCGCCGCGACGACGGCACGACGGTGCGGGTCAGCAAGCGCACCGGGGAGGATGTCGAATGACCCAGGCAACGCTTCCCCGCCTTCGCGTCCGCTACGAGGACGAGGTCGTGCGCCAGCTGCGCGAGCACTACAGCTTCGACAACCCGATGGAGGTGCCGCGGCTCTCCAAGGTCGTGCTCAACATCGGCATGGGCGAGGCCCTCACCGATGCCAACAGCCTCGACCGCGCCGCCGAGGATCTCCAGACCATCAGCGGCCAGAAGCCCGTCATCCAGCGGGCCAAGCGCTCCATCGCGAACTTCCGCCTGCGCGAAGGCAATCCCGTCGGCGTCTCCGTGACGCTCCGGGGAACGCGCATGTACGAGTTCCTCGACCGCCTCATCAGCGCCGCCCTGCCCGCCATCCGGGACTTCCAGGGCCTCAGCCCCAACGCCTTCGACGGCCGCGGGAACTACAGCATCGGGCTGCGCGAGCAGCTCGTCTTCCCCGAGATCGACTACGACCGCGTCGACAAGGTGCGCGGTCTCCAGGTCACCATCGTGACCACCGCCCGCACGGATGACGAGGGCCGGCGCCTGCTCGAGCTCCTCGGCATGCCCTTCGCCCGGAACTAGAGGGGGACACCATGGCGAAGAAGAGTCAGATTGCGCGCGACGAGAAGCGCCGCGCCCTGTACCAGAAGTATCGCCATCGCCGCGAGGAGCTGAAGGCTGCCCGCCGCGCCGCCCAGGGCAACCCCACGGAGCTCGCCCGCATCCAGTTCGAGCTTGCCAAGCTCCCCAACAACAGCAGCCCCACGCGCCTGAAGAACCGCTGCATCGTCACCGGTCGCTCGCGCGCCTACATCCGCAGGTTCGGCCTCTCGCGCATCACCTTCCGCGAGATGGCCCACAAGGGTTACCTGCCCGGCGTCACCAAGTCGAGCTGGTAGACGGCCCGAACGCCACGGAGGCAACGAACCGATGACCATGAGTGACCCGATCGCGGACATGCTCACCCGCATCCGCAACGCCGTCAGCTCGCGCCACGACGCCGTCTCTATCCCTTCCTCCAAGGTCAAGGTCGCCATCGCCGAGGTGCTCAAGAGCGAGGGTTTCATCCGTGACTACGACGTGCAGAAGGGACCGGACGAGCCCCAGGCCACCATGAAGGTCGAGCTCAGCTACGGCGGACGCCGGCAGCCCGTCATCAACGGGCTCCAGCGCGTCAGCAAGCCCGGACTGCGCGTCTACGTGCAGCGCCGCGAGATCCCGCGCGTCTACGGCGGCCTCGGCGTTGCCATCATCTCCACGCCCAAGGGCGTCATGACGGGGCAGGAGGCCCGCCGCCAGCAAGTTGGCGGCGAGCTGCTCTGCTACGTCTGGTAGGAGCCGCCATGTCTCGCGTCGGCAAGCAACCCGTTCCTCTCGCTTCCGGGGTCCAGATCACCGTGGGCGATGGCAACGCCATCACCGTGAAGGGCCCGAAGGGCGAGCTGCAGCGCACCTTCCCCGACGAGATGCGATTCGCCGTCGAGGACAACCAGGTCGTGGTCACGCGCCCCAGCGACGCCAGCGCCCACCGCGCCCTGCACGGCCTCTCCCGCTCGCTCCTGAACAACATGGTCGTGGGCGTCACCGACGGCTTCACCAAGACCCTCGAGGTCCAGGGCGTCGGCTACCGCGCCCAGCTTGAGGGCTCGAGCCTGCGGCTCGCCGTCGGCTTCTCCCATCCCGTCATCGTCGAGCCTCCCGAGGGCATCGCCTTCGCCGTCGAGGGACCGCGCATCAACGTCAGCGGCATCGACAAGGAGCAGGTCGGCCAGGTGGCCGCCGACATCCGCAAGATTCGTCCGCCCGAGCCCTACAAGGGCAAGGGCATCCGCTACCTCGGCGAGCGCGTTCGCCGCAAGGCCGGCAAGGCCGGAAAGGTGGGCGTCTGATGGCCCAGGCCAACCGTTACCACGCCCGCCACCGCCGCCACCGGCGCGTGCGCAAGAGCGTCGCGGGGACCGCCGGGCGTCCGCGCCTCAACGTGTTCCGCAGCGCCTCGCACATCTACGCCCAGGTCATCGACGATGATCAGGGCCACACCATCGCCGCCGCCAGCGACCTCGACGCCGACATCGCCGGCGAGATCGCCGGCAGGCCGAAGGTCGAGCGCGCCGCCGCCGTCGGCGCCGCCATCGCCAACCGTGCGAAGGAGCACGGCGTCGCCGAGGTCATCTTCGACCGGGGCGGCTACAAATACCACGGCCGCGTGAAGGCTCTCGCCGAGGCCGCGCGCGAAGCCGGATTGGGATTCTGATGGGCAACTTCGAGAACTCGGGCGACGAGCTCAACGAGAAGGTCATCTATATCAACCGCGTGGCCAAGGTGGTCAAGGGCGGACGCCGCTTCAGCTTCACGGCCCTGATGGTCGTGGGCGATGGCCACGGCAACGTCGGCATCGGCCTGGGCCGCGCCAACGAGGTGCCCGAGGCGATCCGCAAGGGCGCCGCCATCGCCCGCAAGGAGATGTTCTCCGTGCCCCTCAAGGGCGGAACCCTCCCGCACGACTACGTCGCCGAGTTCGGCGCCGCCCGCATCCTGATGAAGCCCGCCAGCCCCGGTACCGGCGTGATCGCCGGCGGAGCCGTGCGCGCCATCATGGAGGCCGCCGGCGTTGCCGACGTGCTGACCAAGTCGCTTGGCAGCCGTAATCCGATCAACGTCGCCCGCGCGACGGTGAAGGGCCTCGCCACGCTGCGCGACCCCGACGCCGCCCGCGAGCGCCGCCTCCAGATCATCGCCGAAGCGACGGCGGCGGAGGCGACATAAATGGCGAAAGTCGCGATCACCTGGCGCAAGAGCGCCATCGGCTACAACCAGCGCCAGAAGGACACGATCCGCAAGCTCGGTCTGCGCCGCCTCAATCAGACCGTCGAACACGACGACAGCCCCGCCCTCCGTGGCATGATCGCCAGGGTCGGTCACCTCGTCGATGTGGACGACGGAGAAGCAGGGGAAGCCTCGTGAGCATCCACGCCAACGAACTCGCCCCGCCCCGCGGCGCGACCCGCAACCGCAAGCGCCTGGCCCGCGGCAACAGCGCCGGCGGCGGCACCTACGCCGGCAAGGGCCTCAAGGGGCAGAAGTCCCGCAGCGGCAGCAAGATCCGCCTCGGTTTCGAGGGCGGCCAGATGCCGCTCATCCGCCGCATGAGCACCCTCCGCGGCTTCAACAACCGCTGGCGCGTTCCCTACCAGCCCGTCAATACCGGCACGCTCCAGGAGCGTTTCGAGGACGGCGCCGAGGTCACGCCCGAGGCGCTCCTCGCGGTTGGCGTGCTGCGCCACCTGCGCGAACCCGTGAAGATTCTCGCCCGCGGCGAGCTTTCGCGGCCCCTCAGCGTGCATGCCCACAAGGTCAGCGCCGCCGCCCGCGCCCGCATCGAGGGCGCCGGCGGCACCGTCACCCTGATCGGCGAGCCTGCCGACGAAGCCGCCACCGAGACCGCAGCCGAGGAGTAGGAGCGCCGAACCGTGTCGTTCATGGGCGAGACCACCACCGTCCCGGGCACCAACCGCCCGCGCCTGCTCCAGGCCATGGTCGACGCCTTCCGCCAGGAAGAGGTGCGGCGAAAGCTGCTCTTCACCATCGGCATGCTCATCATCTTCCGCTTCGTCGCCCACGTTCCCGTCCCCAACGTGGACCGCAACGCCCTCGAGCAGGCCTTCGACGGCAACGCCGTGCTCGACTTCCTCAGCATCTTCTCCGGCGGCGCGCTCCAGAACCTCAGCGTCGCCGCCCTCGGCGTCTACCCCTACATCACCGCCTCGATCATCATGCAGATCGTCACCCCCCTCTCCTCGCGCCTGCGCGCGCTGCAGGAAGAGGGAGAGCAGGGCCGCCGCCGCATCCAGGTCTACACGCACTGGATGGCGGTTCCCCTTGCGTTCGTGCAGGGCTACGGCCAGATCATCTTCATCAACAACCAGAGCGGCAGCGCCGTCATCCGCGACTTCGGCTTCCAGAACGACTTCATCGGGACCATCGCCACGCTCTTCACGCTCTGCGCGGGAACGATGTTCCTCGTCTGGCTGGGCGAGCTCATCACCGAGCACGGCATCGGGAACGGCGTCTCGCTCATCATCTTCGGCGGCATCGTCGCCGTTCTCCCCGGCCTCGTCCCCAACATCTCGACCAGCTCGATCATCGCCGTCGCCGCGATCCTGCTCTTCGCCGTCGCCCTCATCTTCGTCATCGTGTTCTTCCAGGAAGCCCAGCGGAGAGTGCCGGTGCAGTACGCCAGATCCTCCTTCCGGGGAGGACGGATGTACCGTCAACAGGGCCAGAGTTTCATCCCCCTGCGCGTGAACATGGCCGGGATGATCCCGCTCATCTTCGCTTTCTCCATCGTCATCCTCCCTGCAGTGGTCGCCGGGTACTTCTCCGGCGCGGGCGGCTGGGTCGAGACGGTCGCGGACTTCTTCGTCAACCAGTTCCAGGGTGGCCGCGGCGGCGGCGGCACCGGCATCTACTGGCTTGTGCTGTTCGTCCTGGTGGTGGGCTTCGCCTTCTTCTATACGATCGTCCAGTACAACCAGCAGAACATCGCCAAGAACCTCCAGCGGCAGGGCGCCTTCATCCCCGGCATCCGTCCCGGGCCGCCCACCGAGGCCTACCTCTTACGCGTCGTGACCCGCATCACCTGGGGAGGCGCGCTCTTCCTCGGGGCGGTTGCGGTTGCCCCGTTCTTCATCGGCCTCATCACCGATGTCCAGGCCCTCACCATCTCGAGCGCGGGCTTCCTCATCGTCGTTGCCGTCGTGCTCGACACCATGAAGCAGCTTGAGGCCCAGCTCCTCATGCGGAACTACGAAGGATTCATCCGCTAGCCATGTTCGTCTTGCTTCTCGGTCCTCCCGGCGCGGGCAAGGGAACCCAGGCCCAGCGCCTCACCACCTCGACGGGCCTGCTCCACCTCTCCACCGGCGACATGTTCCGCGAGAACATTCGGGAGGGCACCGAGCTGGGCGCCCTTGCCAAGGGCTACATGGACCGTGGCGAGCTGGTGCCCGACGAAGTCACCATCAAGATGCTGCTCGAGCGCATCGCCCGTCCCGACGCGGCCGAGGGCGCTATGTTCGATGGCTTCCCCCGCAACGTGGTGCAGGCGGCCGCCCTCGACGAGGCTCTGGAAGGCCGCGGCGACTCCATCGCCCACGCCCTCCTGATCGACGTCCCGGACGAGGAGCTCGTCGCCCGCCTCGGCGGACGCTGGCTCTGCCGCGCCTGCGGCGCCGTCTACCACGAACGCAACGATCCCCCGCGCACGGCAGGCGCGTGCGACAAGTGCGACGGCGAGCTCTACCAGCGCAACGACGACCAGCCCGACGTCGTCCGCACGCGCCTGGAGAAGATGAAGCCGCCCGCCGACCTCATCGGGCACTACCGCGAGGCGGACGTGCTCCGCGAGATCGACGGCGAGCGCGACCTCGACTCCGTGACCGCCGACCTCCTGGACGCGCTCAGGTAACCCCCTCGTGCCGATCAAGCTCAAGTCCGAAGCCGAACTGGATGTCATGCGCGAAGCGGGCCGCATCGTCGGTCAAACCCTCGCCGGCATCCGCGAGATGGTTCGCCCCGGCCTCAACCTCCTCGAGGCCGAGGCCTTCGTGACGGAGCAATTCAAGCGCCATGGCGCCACCGAGACCTTCCGCGGCTACGACCCCGCCGGCAAGCCGCCCTACCCCTCCAACCTCTGCGCCAGCGTCAACGAGGAGCTCGTCCACGGCATCCCCCGCG
Organism: Dehalococcoidia bacterium; assembly: GCA_022827945.1. Taxonomy (GTDB): domain Bacteria; phylum Chloroflexota; class Dehalococcoidia; order Tepidiformales; family Tepidiformaceae; genus UBA2991. The sequence goes on from JAJEIT010000080.1 coordinate 11,761, forward strand.
ACCGCGTCCTGGAGGAGGGCGACATCGTCACCTTCGACCTGGGCGCGACCTACAAGGGGTTTGTCGGCGATTCCGCGATCACGGTCGCCGTCGGCGAGATCAGCCCCGAGGCGCGGCGCCTCATGGACATTACCGAGGGCGCGCTCTGGGCGGGCATCGAGGCGATGGGCACGGGCACGCACCTGAACGATGTCAGCGCCGCCATCGAGGACGCCATTCCCGCCGAATACTCCATCGTCCGCGAGTACACCGGCCACGGCGTTGGCCGCGAGATGCACGAGGAGCCACAGGTGCCGAACTACCGGCGCCGCTTCCGCGGTCCGCCTCTCAAGCCCGGCCTGGTCCTTGCCCTGGAGCCGATGGTCAACATCGGTAGCCGCCACACGCGCGAGCTGGACGATCGTTGGACCGTGGCCACCGAGGACGGTAGCCTTTGTTGTCACTTCGAGCACACTATCGCGATCCGGAAGGGGCGGCGCCCGGAGGTGCTGACCCTTCCCTGAGTGCGTCATTAGCTGGACACCAGAGAGTTGGTAGGCGATCATGAAAGTTCGGGCCTCGGTCAAACGGCGTTGTGACAAATGCAAGGTGATCCGTCGTCACGGACGGGTCATGGTGATCTGCGAGAACCCGAAACATAAGCAGCGGCAGGGCTAGGTCATGGCGAGGATTTCCGGCGTCGACATCCCCAACGAGAAGCGCATCGAGATCTCGCTGCGCTACATCTATGGCATTGGCCCGACGCGCGCGAGCCAGCTGCTGACGTCTACCCGCGTCGACCCGGGAACGCGCACGCGCGACCTCACCGACGAAGAGCTCCTGCGCATCCGCGACTACATCGAGAAGAACTACACGGTCGAGGGTGACCTTCGCCGTGAGGTGCGCCAGAACATCCAGCGTCTGGTCGAGATCAACTGCTACCGCGGCCAGCGCCATCGCCGCAACCTCCCTGTACATGGGCAGCGCACGCGCACCAATGCACGCCAGCGCCGCGGCGCCCGCAAGACCGTGGCCGGCCGCCGTCGCGCCGCCACGAAGAAGTAACCGGAGAACGAGCGAATGCCCGAGGGAACCCGCCGATCCAGGCGCCGCGAGCGCAAATCCGTGCCCCGTGGTCGCGCCTACATCAAGAGCTCGTTCAACAACACGATCGTCACCCTGACCGACCCGAACGGGAACGTCGTGGCGCAGGCCACCGCCGGCCAGACCGGCTTCAAGGGCTCGCGCAAGAGCACGCCGTTCGCGGCCCAGCTCGCCGGCGAGGCCGCCGCCCGCCGCGCCCAGGAGCACGGCATGCAGACCATCGAGGTCTTCGTGCGCGGCGCCGGCAGTGGCCGCGAGGCCGCCATCCGCGCCCTCCAGGCGACTGGACTGGACGTGACCGCTATCCGCGATGTCACGCCCATCCCTCACAACGGCTGCCGCCCTCCGAAGCGGAGGCGCGTCTAGCAATGGCACGCTACACCGGCCCCGTCTGCCGAATCTGCCGCCGTCGCGGCGACAAGCTCTACCTGAAGGGCGAGCGCTGTTACTCGCCCAAGTGCGCCTTCGAGCGCCGCCCCAACCCCCCGGGGCCCCGTCCCGCCCGCCGCCGTAAGGTGAGCGACCGTGGACTCCAGCTCCGGGAGAAGCAGCGGGCTCGCGCCACCTACGGCGTGCTCGAACGGCAGTTCCTGCGCTACTACAAGGAGGCCGTGCGCCGCCCTGGCGTCTCCGGCCTCAACCTCGTGCGCATCCTCGAAAGCCGCCTCGACAACGCGGTCTACCGCGCCGGCTTCGCCGACTCGCGCGCCCAGGCGCGCCAGATCGTCCGCCACGGGCTCATCACCCTGAACGGACGCAAGACCGACATCCCCTCCGCCCAGTTGCGCGATGGCGACAGCATCGGCTTCACGCAGCGCGGCGCCCGCAGCGAGCACTACAAGGTGCTCCAGGAGACCATCGCCGCCAAGACGCCCCCGTCCTGGCTCGTGGTCGATCCGGGCGCCCTCACCGCCCGTGTCGCCGGTCCCCTCGAGGTTGTCCCGGGTGAAACCCACCGGTTCAACGAGAACGTCGTCATCGAGTACTACTCTCGCTAGGCAGGTCAGCAGGTCCCATGACACTCGAAACCCCTCTCGATCCGCTCGACATGCCGCCCGCGCCGGCCCCTGTGCCGGTGCCGGAGCTGACCATCGAGAACGAGGACGACGGCTACGCCCGTCTCGTCGCCGAGCCGCTCGATCCCGGCTACGGCACGACCCTCGGGAACGCCCTGCGCCGCATCCTGCTCAGCTCGCTCGAAGGCGCCGCCATCACTTCCGTGCGCATCGACCAGGTGCAGCACGAGTTCTCCACCATCGAGGGCATGCAGGAGGACTGCACTGAGTTCCTCCTCAACGTGAAGGAGATCCGGCTGAAGGCGCTCAGCAACCGCCCCGGCACCCTGACGCTCGACGCCGAGGGCGCGGGCCAGATCACCGCCGGCGACCTGCAGGTTCCGGCCGACTTCGAAGTCGTGAACCCCTCCCTCCACCTCGCCACCCTGGATGGCCCCGAGGCCCGCATCAACGCGGAGTTCCACGCCCAGCTCAAGAGCGGCTACACGCCCGCAACCGAGGTCGAGGGCATGCCCATTGGCGTTATCCCGGTCGATGCGGTCTTCTCGCCCGTGCGCAAGGTCAACTTCCACGTCGAGAAAGTGCGCGTTGGCCAGGCCACCGACTTTGACCGCATGGTGCTCGAGGTGTGGACCGACGGCACGGTCGCTCCGGTGGACGCCGTCGGCCAGGCCGCCAACATCCTGATCGACCAGTTCGCCCTCTTCAACACGATGGGCGCCCCGGGGGCCCCCGCGGCCGCCCCTCCCGCACCCGCCACCAGCCTCCCTATCTCCCCCGAGCGTTACCACACGCCCATCGAGGCGCTGCAACTTTCCGTTCGGGCCTACAACTGCTTGCGCCGGAGCGGCCTCATGACCATCGGCCAGGTACTCGAGCGCACGGAGGACGAGCTCCTCGCCCTCCGCAACTTCGGGCACAAGTCGTACGACGAGCTGCGCGACCGTCTCATCGAGATGAACTACATCGATGGCAGCGCGCCGGGCCTCCAGATCGTGCCCGACCTCGCCGCCCCGGCCACCCCGACGCCCCCGCCTTCCAGCGTCATCCTCGACGAGGAGGATGACGAGGAGAGCCTCGGCGCCCTCGGCAAGGCCCTGCGCGAGGCGCTCCGCGAAGTCGGCGACGACGACCTCCTCGGCGCGGACGACGAGGAGTAGCCATGCGACATCGCAAGGCGGGCCGCCACCTCGGGCGCGACAGCGCCCATCGGAAGGCCCTCTACCGCAACCTCGTCACGGACCTGCTCCGCTACGAGCGCATCACCACGACCGATGCCAAGGCGCGTGAGATACGCCCCATCGCCGAGAAGATGATCACGCTCGGCCGCCGTGGCGACCTTCACGCTCGCCGCCAGGCCCTGAGCTACATCTACGACCGTTACGTCGTCGAGAAGGTCTTCGAGGACATAGCCCCTCGCATGGCCGATCGCCCCGGCGGCTACCTGCGCATCACGCGCCTTGAGCCCCGCAAGGGCGACGGCGCCCGGATGGCGGTCATCGAGACTGTCGACTACCAGGAAGCCATCGAGGTCGCCGAGGCCCCGCCTGCCGGGGAGACCGACGCAACGACCGAGACCGAGGCCCAAACCGAAGAGACTGTCGAGGTCGACGAGCCGGAAGCGGCCGTGGGTACCGACGACGCCGGCGACGAGGTCGAAGCTGCCGAAGCCACCGCGGAGTCCGATGACACTGCGGAGGTCGAGGAACCTGAGGCCAATGACGCTTCCGAAGCGGAGGACGAGGAACGGTAACCGTGTCCGATACCACCCGCTTCGCCGCCACCGTCAGCTACGACGGACAGGAGTTCGCCGGCTCCCAGCGCCAGCTCCACGCCCGCACCGTGCAGGGCGAGCTCGAGACCGCGGCCGAACGCCTCTTCGGCGGCGCCACGCGGGTCGAGCTGGCCGGCCGCACCGATGCCGGGGTCCACGCCATCGGGCAGGTGGCCGCCTTTTCCGCCGACACGGCGCTCGAGCCGGGAACCGTTGAACGGGCCCTGAACGCCCACCTTCCGGAGGACGTCGCCGTTCGCGACGTGCGCGAGGTGCCCGAAGGCTTCGACCCCAGGCGCTGGGCGCGGCGCCGCTGGTACCGCTACTCGCTTCTCACCTCCGCTGTCCGGCTGCCCCTGCAGCGCCGTACCGCCTGGCGCATTGGCAGCCCCCTTGAGCTCGCCGCCATGAAGGACGCCGCTCGCACGCTGCTCGGCCGCCGCGACTTCAGCGCCTGCGCCGGGCCCCTCGAGGAGGGCCGTTCGCCCGTGCGTACGGTCGCCGAGGCCAACTTCTCGCAGGCGGGGTGCCTGCTCGCATTCGACATTGAAGCCGACGCCTTCCTCCCGCAGATGGTCCGCCGCATTGTTGGCGGCCTCGTGCGGGTCGGACGCGGCGCCATCAGCGCCGGGGAGTTCGAGAACGCCGTCGCCGCCGCCGCGCCCGCCACCGTGGGCCCGCCGGCGCCTCCGCACGGCCTCAGCCTGCAGCGCGTCTGGTACGACGAGGGGTACGCAACATGACATCGACCGTGCGCCGCAAGGCCTCCGAGATCGCCAAGAGCTGGCACGTCGTCGACGCCGCCGACCGCCCCCTCGGGCGCGTCGCCAGCGAAGTCGCCGCCCTCATCCGCGGCAAGCACAAGCCAACCTACGAGCCCCACCTCGACGACGGCGACTTCGTCATCATCGTCAATGCCGGCAAGGTCCGCCTGAGCGGGCGCAAGGCCGAGCAGAAGGTCTACTACCGCCACTCCGGCTACCCCGGCAACCTGCGCAAGCGCACCTTCGCCGAGCAGATGGCGCGGCAGCCGGAGCGTGTGCTTGAGCGCTCTGTCTGGGGAATGCTCCCGAAGGGGCCGCTGGGCAAGCGCATGCGCCGCCACCTGAAGGTCTACGCGGGCCCCGACCATCCCCACCAGGCCCAGATCACCGGTTCAGAGCGCGCTGCCGAGGCGGCCGCCCAGGCCGAGGCTGATGCGCTCCAGGCGAGCATCGAGAACCCGGCCGCGCCTCCCCGGCTGCGCCCCCTCTCCGTGCCCGAGACCCCGACCCCACGGCCGACCCGCGCCGAGAAGGTGGCCGCCTGGCTCGCCGAGCTCGAGGAAGCCCGGGCCGCGGCCGAAGCGGACGCGGCCGCAATGGCCGAAGTTGAAGACGAAGGCCTCCCCGAGGAGGATGACGCCCCCGAAGACGAGCCCGTTGCCGAGGCCGAGCCCGCAGCCGAAGCGGAAGCCGAGGTCGAGCCGGAAGACGAGTCCGAGGAGAAGTAATGGCCGAGCAGTACTACTACGGCACTGGACGCCGCAAGACGGCCATCGCGCGCGTGCGCCTGTACCCGGGCGGCGGCGCCATCATCGTCAACGGCAAGCCTCTCGACGAAGTGTTCGACCGCGACATGCACCGCGACGAGATCATGCTTCCCCTCAAGCGCGTCGGCGCCGAGGGAAAGTTCAGCGCCCAGGTGAAGTGCGAGGGTGGCGGTGTTTCCGGCTGGGCCGGCGCCATCCGTCTTGGCATCGCCCGCGCCCTGGTCGAGGCCGACCCGGCGCTCAAGGTCACGCTCAAGCGCGCCCCCAGCCTCCTCACCCGCGATGCCCGCGTGAAGGAGCGCAAGAAGCCGGGCCTCAAGCGCGCACGCAAGGCCCCGCAGTACACCAAGCGCTAGGCTGCGCGCACGGGTGCTTTCGCCTTGCTCCCGTGACACGCCGGGGAACCGCTGTGCCTGTCGGCCGAAGCGTTCCCTTCAAGTTGATGGTCAGGTTAAGAATCGGTGTAAGCTGAGTGATGCGGCTCGCCCCTGAAGGGGTGGCGCGATCGTGTTACGGGCTTTGGCAGTGCAGCAATGAATGTTCGTCTCTTCCGTGTTGAACATCGGCCGCGTGCCACGCTGGTTTCCTTGAATCTCTACGCCAGGGAGGTCGCCGGCTCGTGACCGACACCCTGGCTCGTATCTGCGCCCGCAGGCCCTGGTGGACGGTCGCCCTCTGGGGATTGGCCGTTCTCGTCGGTCTCGTGCTGGTTCGGGAGCTGCTCGGGAGCGCTACCACCACCGAGTTCACCCTCACGACCAGTGTTGAAGCGACCCGGGCAGCCGACCTGCTCGAGGACCGTCTCCGCGGTCCCGAGCCCGTCACCGAGGTCGTCGTCGTCCAGTCCGGCTCCCTCACCGTGGACGACGCCGCGTTCCGCGAGAAGGTCGAGTCCGTCTACGAGGAAATACGGGGCCTGGGGTCTGATGTCGTGGCGACGGCGCGGCACTACTACCAGGGGACCGACGAAGCCCTGGTCTCCGCCGACCGCAGGACCACCATCCTCCCGCTCGTGCTCGCGGGAACCCTTGAGGAGGCGACAGACAACGTCACCGACTTGGTCGAAGTCGTCGAGCACGCGGACGCCGGGGACGACTTCCGCGTCCTCACGGTGGGGACCGCCAGCATCGCCCACGAATCAAACGAGCTGGCGCAGGAGGACCTGGAGCGAGGGGAGGTCTTCGGCGTTCCCATCGCCATGCTGGTGCTGCTGTTCCTCTTCGGCGCCGTGGTTGCTGCCCTGGTGCCCCTCGGTCTGGCCCTGGTGTCCATCGCCATCGCGCTGGGGATAGCGGCCCTCGTGGGCCAGGTCATGGACCTGATCTTCTTCATCACCCTGATGATCACGATGATCGGGCTGGCTGTCGGCATCGACTACTCGCTCATCATCATCTCCCGCTTCCGCGAGGAGATGGACCGCGGCCTGGACAAGATCCAGGCCGCCGAGCGAGCGGGCGCGACCGCTGGCCGCACCGTTCTCTTCAGCGGCCTGACCGTGGTCGTGGCGCTCATCGGCATGCTCATCGTTCCCGCCTCCTTCTTCCAGTCGATCGGCCTGGGCGCCATCATCGTCGTCCTCGTCGCCCTGGCCGCGACACTGACCCTGCTTCCCGCCCTGCTTGCCCTGCTCGGTTCCAACGTCAACCGGCTCTCCCTCCCCTTCGTGCGGAGGCGGCTGGAAGCGGCCGGGAATGAGGCCTCCGGCGATGGCTTCTGGGAGGCCATCACCCGCATCGTGGTCAGGTACCCCGTCGTCAGTGTGATCGTCGTCGCCGCTCCCTTGCTCGTCGCTGCCTACTTCTACTTCGAGATCGACACCGGTCTGAACGGCGTCGACGTTTTCCCCGAGGGCGCCCAGACTCGCGAGGCCTTCTTCGTGCTGGAGGAAGAGTTCTCCTTCGGCCTGGTCACGCCCGCCGAGATCGTGATCGATGGCGCCGTCAACTCGCCCGCCGTCAGGGACGCGATCAACGCCCTACAGGAGTCGATCGCGGCAGACGACCGCTACACCGTGCTGCTGCCGGAGCAACTGCTCAGCGCCGACGACCTCGCCGTCCTGCGGCAGGGTGGCTACCAGATCTTGCCGTCGGGCCTCGTCATCAATCCCGCCGGCGACCTTGCCTATCTCTCTGTGGCCCCTCCCGGCGAGCCCAGCGCCCGGCCCGCCGTCGAGGCCGTCGAGGACCTTCGCGGCGAGTACATTCCCGCCGCCTTTGCTGGCGTCGGGGCCGAGGTCTACGTCGGTGGCCGGACGGCCCTCACCGTCGACATCTTCGACGTGGTCGATACCTACACGCCTATCGTGTTCGCGTTCGTGCTCGGCATCAGCTTCCTCATCCTCATGCTGGTCTTCCGCTCCATCGTGATCCCCATCAAGGCCATCATCATGAACCTGCTCTCGGTTGGCGCCGCCTACGGGTTGCTGGTCCTCGTGTTCCAGAAGAGCGGCGGCATCTTCGGTTTCCAGCATGCAGAGGCCATCGACGCCTGGATTCCCCTCTTCCTCTTCTCCATCCTCTTCGGCCTCTCCATGGACTACCACGTCTTCCTCCTCAGCCGCATCCGTGAGCGCTACGACGAAACCGGGGACAACGCGGGGGCAGTGGCCTACGGACTGCGCTCGACCGCCGGGCTCATTACCGGCGCCGCGCTCATCATGGTCGTCGTGTTCGGCGCCTTCGCCTCCGGCAAAACCATCATCAATCAGCAGGTCGGCTTCGGGCTTGCGGTCGCCATCTTCCTCGACGCGACTCTCGTCCGCTCCGTTCTCGTGCCGGCCAGCATGGAGCTGTTGGGCGGACGCAACTGGTACCTTCCCTCGTGGCTCAACTGGCTCCCGGACCTGCGCATTGAGGCCGAGGAGAGTCCCGCCCAGGGGTCGGCCGGCAAATGACGATGCCTAGCGACTACCTCGAGGGCTATGAGCAGGCCCGTCACGTCAATCCGGAGTTGGCCGAGAACTACGTCGCCCACACGACGATCGGGGATCCTGAGGCCGACGCGATGATGGCCGAGCTCGCCACCATCGACGCGGACGAGGGCTTTCGCTTCCTCAAGGCAGGCATGGACGAAGAATGGGACGTTCTCCGCGACGCCCCTGCAACGGTCCAGAGTTTCTTCCGGAGCATCGAGACCCCTCCGGATTGGGTGGACCTCGAATCCTTCAACGCCGGCGTCCGCCTCTTCCACAAGAACTCGAAGTTGTTGCTCGCCGGCATGCTCGGAGGCGTCCTCGTCGAGGGTTTCTCGACAAACATCGCGAAGTCGTTCTTCATCACCGGACGGCTTCGCGACCAGGGCGTCAGGCGGCTGCAACAGAACAACCGGCAGATGATCGAGCTCTTCTTCCCGGGCGGCATGATGCGCCAGGGCGACGGCTGGAAGCTCTCCGTACGAGTGCGCCTGGTTCATGCCCAGGTCAGACGCCTGCTGGCCCAGTCCGCCGACTGGGAGCACGACGCATGGGGTGTGCCTCTCAGTGCGGCCCACGTGGGATTCGCCATTACTGCCTTCTCCGCGCGCCTGCTCAAGCACATGCGGAGCCTGGGCGCGCGGTACAGCGAGGAAGAAGCCAGGAGCTTCATGCAGATCTGGCGTTACTCCGGCCACCTCATGGGCATCCCCGACTCGATCCTGTACGAGGACGAAGAGAGCGCCCTCGAGCTCTTCCGTATCGGCCTCCTCTGCGAGCCGCCCCCGAGCATCGAATCGGTTGTGCTTGCCAACTCGCTGGTCAACTCAGCCCCTCTCGTTGCCGGGATCACCTCGTCCGAGGAGCGGCGCAACCTCTCCGGGTACGTCTACCACGTCTCCCGCGCCCTCATCGGCAAGGAGCTCGCGCACCAGCTCAACTACCCGCCCGAGCCGGCCCGCTTCGGCACCTCCTTTGGGGTGCTCGCCTGGTTCCGCGTGAACGAAAAGTACGAAGCCCTCATGCACCGGCTCTTCCCCTCCCGCGCCCGTGACAGCGACTTCGCCAACTTCTCCCAGCTCTTCGATGTCACCAACTACGACGAGGAAGGCATCAGCTACCGGCTGCCGACGCACGTTTACGCCGAAGAGTCGAAGCGCTGGTAAGACCAGCGCCGCCGCGTACGCTCGCGCGACGCCTGCTCTAGGATCCTTCCCGCACTCACCCGCCACGGAGGCCGCCATGGAATCCTTGCACGTCCAGACCGCCGACCTGCGCATGCACTACCTCCAGCAGGGAACCGGTGAGCCCGTCATCTTCCTGCACGGCTTCCCCGAGACCTCCTACGAGTGGCGCAAGCAGTTCCCCGCCCTCGCCGGCGACTACGCCCTCTTCGCTCCCGACACCCGCGGCTTCGGCGGCACCGACAAGCCGGGCGTCCGCATCAACCGCACGATGCTCGCGCGGGACATCGTCAACTTCATGGACGCCCTGGACATCGAGCGCGCCGCCGTCGTCGCCCACGACTGGGGCGGCATCATCGCCTTCAAGCTCGCCATCGATTGGCCCGAGCGCGTCACTCGCCTGGCCATGCTCGATACGCTCTGCACGGTCTGGGCGCCGGCCGGCGCGCACGGTTACTGGTTCAAGGCCGAGCCCCTCCCGGAGGAGTTCTTCGCTGCCCACCACCGCGGCTTCATCGAGAGCATCTTCACCGGGGGCTCCGAGCCGCCGCTCCCCGGCCGTCCCCAGTCTCCCTGGCCCAGCGCCCGGCCCAACCCCGACGCCAGCCCATGGGCCACTCCCGAGGACATCGAGGAGTACGCACGCGCCTTCGCCGATCCCCTCAGCCACTTCCACGCCATCTCCTACTACCGCTACGGCCTCCCCTTCCACCGCGTTGTCGAGGACGCCTCCGCCCCCCACGGCGAGCGGTACGAGTCCCTGAGCGAGCGCGATGTCGCCGAAATGTGGCTCCACCCCGAGGGTCTCGAGCAGCATCCCAACTTCGGCGACTCCCACGACTACGGCCCCGAGGACCGCCACAAGACGTTCGAGGCCCCCGTCCTCTGGATGTTCGGCCAGTACATGGCGGGACGCATCGGCACCGAGGGGGCCGATCGCGAGCACGCCATCCCTCGCGGCAACCCCTTCGTCGACCAGTTCAGCCGCTACTTCCCCGACCTGCGCGTCCGCCGCGTGAACGCCGGCCACTTCTTCCCCGAGGAAGCGCCCGAGGTCACGAACGAGGCGCTCCAGGCCTTCCTCGCGGGCGCTATCTAGCGTTATGCCGGCCAGAGCATATTGCGCCGCGTTCCCCATCCCGTAACATCCGCCCCACACTATCGACCCGCTCACGCACGCGGAGAAGGGGTACCCATTCATGGCTGATTCCAACGGAAACGGAGCCATCGAAACCGGCTACAACGGCAAGATGCTCGTCGTCGACCTGACGAGCGGCGAAATCAACATCGAGCATCCCGACGAGTCGCTCTATCGCGAGTATCTCGGCGGCTACGGCATCGGCGCGCGCATGCTCTGGGATCGCGTTCCTGCAGGCGTCGACCCCCTCGCGCCCGAGAACATGCTCGGCATGCTCCCCGGCCTCCTCACCGGCACGCCCCTCTTCGGACAGCGCTGGCAGGTCGTCTGCAAGAGCCCCCTCACCGGTGGCTGGGGCGACGCCAACTGCGGCGGCGACTTTGGCGGCGTCCTCAAGCTCGCGGGCTGGGACGGCGTGGTCTTCTTCGGCAAGGCCGATCGCCCCACCTACCTCCTCATCGAGGACGACAACGTCGAGCTCCGCGACGCCAGCGACCTCTGGGGCACCGGCGCCATCGAGAGCGAGATGGAGCTCAAGGGTCGTCACGGCAAGCGCGCCAGCGTCGCCAACATCGGCCAGGCCGGCGAGACGCTTTCCCTCATCAGCGGCGTCTGCAACGACCACGGCCGGCTCGCCGCCCGCTCCGGCGTCGGCGCCGTCATGGGCTCGAAGAACCTGAAGGCCGTCGTTGCCGTCGCAGAGCGCAAGATCATTTCCCAGACGCCGGAGACCATCAAGATGCTCCGCGCCAACCTGGACGACATGGTCAAGCCGCTCAAGGACTTCTTCTCGAACTTCGGCACCACCGGCATCACCGCCGGCAGCGCCCTCAACGGCGACTCCCCGGTCAAGAACTGGGGAGGCGTCGGCGTGGTCGACTTCCCCCAGGAGGTCTCCAGCCAGATCGACGGCGGCTCCATGATCAACCCCAAGATGGAGAAGAAGTACGGCTGCTGGCACTGCCCGATCGCCTGCGGCGCCGAGTCGGTCGAGTCCACCAACGAGAAGTACCCGTACCCGCACCACACGCACCGCCCCGAGTACGAGGCCATGGCCTCCTACGGGACGATGAACCTGATGAACGACCCCGACGCCCTGATCTACCTGAACCACCTCTGCAACGAGTACGGGTTCGACGTGATCAGCGCGGGCGTCACCGCTTCCTTCGCCATCGAGTGCTACGAGGCCGGCATCCTCACCAAGGAGGACACCGACGGCCTCGAGCTCACCTGGGGCAACGCCGAGGCCATCGTCGAGCTCACGAAGATGATGGGCGAGCGCCGCGGCATCGGCGACGTCCTCGCCGACGGGGTCAAGGTCGCCGCCGAGAAGATAGGCGCCGGCTCCGATGCCTACGGCATGCACATCGGCGGCCAGGAGCTGCCGATGCACGACCCGAAGCTCCAGCCGGAGTTCCACACGACCTACAAGCTCGACCCGACCCCGGGTCGCCACACCCAGTACGAGGGCAACCGCCGCGTCGGCACCATCCCGCCCGCCCCCCAGGACTCGAAGGACTACAACGGTCGCGGCGAGCACCACAAGGCGGCGAGCGAGTACATGCACGTCGTGAACGCCGGCGGCATGTGCCAGTTCATCATGATGACCGCCAACACGGCGAACATCCCCGACTGGTTCAACGCCGTCACGGGCTGGGACATGGACATCGACGAGGCCATGCAGGTCGGCGAGCGCATCGCCAACCTGCGCATGGCCTACGAGGTGCGCGAGGGCGGCAACCCCCGCCAGCGCCCCGTGCCCACTCGCGTCACCGGCGAGACCAACGAGGCCACGCACACCGGGCCGCTCGAGGGCGTCAACCTCGACACCGAGCGGCTTGAGGTCGACTTCCTCAACGCCTGCGACTGGGACACCGACAGCTGCAAGCCCTCCGCCTCCAAGCTGGAGTCGCTGGGCCTGTCCGAGGTGGCCGAGGCGCTTCACGCCTAGGCTCGAACCGGCGCAACGAACCGAAGGGCGGCCCCGGGGCCGCCCTTCGCGATCCCCGCACTCGCTGACGGTTTGCCAATGGGGGTACCCTTGGCGGCCAGGCATGAGCGCGACCAGCACCGCCACCTATCCCCAGGCCATCGCCGGCGACGGCCTTGAGCTGCGTCCATGGGACGAGGATCTGCTGGCGCAGCTCGCGCAGTGGGGCGAACGCGGCTTCCCCTTCCACGCCTTCGACCTCGGCCACCTGCGCGACCCCGCTCGCGCCCGCGCCGACCTGCGGCGCGCCCGCGAGGCCGGCCCCCACCGTCACTTCGTCGCCTGCGAAGGCGACACCGCCGTCGGTCGCGTTTCCGTCAACCTGCACGACCGCGCCGGGCTCTACCTCTGGGCAGTTCATGTTCCCCCCGAACATGAAGGCCGAGGCGTTTGCCGCCGCATGATGGCCGCGCTCATCGAGTGGCTGGAGGCGGAGTACCCCGGCCCAGACTTCGTCCTCACCACCAACACCTTCGCCGAGCACGCCCACCGCGCCTACCAGGCGCTTGGCTTCAGGGTCGCCGAGACCCGCTGGCACTACGACAGGCCCCTCGCCGAACAGCTCTGGCGCGTCCCGCGCGAGCAGCGCAAGGCCATCGAGAAGCACCTGCGCTTCCACAACGGGCGCTGGGAGGTGCGGACGCACCTCATGTCCCGACCGCAGGGCTGGTCCGCTCCCGCCTAGCCCGCGGGCGGCGCGATCCCAAGGCGCCGGTCGTTCTCGAGCCAGGCCTGGTCGGCGAGCGCCATCAAACCCCCGCTCAGGAGTGAGTGGCCCCCGGCCAGGACCGGCACCTCGGCCGCCGCCAACGCCGCCGTCAGGTCGCGAAGCCACGGGTCCGACACCCTCTCGGGCGCCAGCAGGTCGCCCTGGAACCGGTCCTCGCGGCTCGCCCGCGACCCCGCGTGCGCCAGGAGGACGCGCGTATCCAGCACGGCCCCGTCCGCGAGTGACGCCAGCTCGTCCGCGAACCGCTCCATCCCCACCTCCTCCAGAAGCCTCCCCACCAGCGAGCGAGCCGTGTGACCCTCGGGTGCGCTCGCCATGCCGCGCTCCTCGCTCACGATCCGCACGCGGCAGGCGGTCTCCCGCTCGAGGTGCGCCCACGTCGCGCTCGCCACGCGACCGGCCACCAGGATCTCTGCGTCGGGGTCGCAGAGCAGCGGCATGAGCGCCCGGTACGGCGCAAGCGGCAGCGACTCCTCCGCTGGCAGCGCTTCGCGAATAGCCTCAGGAGTCGCCTCGCTGAGCGCGAGCACCACCAGGTCGGCGGGTGTGTCGAGGTCGAACGCCGTCCGCACCGACCGCGGCAGCACCGTCACCTTGCACCCCGCCTCCTCCCGGAGCCGTCGCGGGAGCACGTTGTCCCGCTCGAACGGCCCCACCCGCGCCAGTGCCGTTGCGGGCGAGCATGCCGTCAGGTCCGACGAGTAGAAGTTGTTCGTCACCGCCACGTTTCCGCCCTTCGCGAGCGCTTCCCGCACTGCGGCGAAGTCCTCCGCCGTCAGGAGGGGCAGTGCTCCCGCCCCCATCACCGCCACCGCCTCCGCTCCCAGCTTCCCCACCAGCCCCAGCACCCGCTCCCGCAGCGAGAACGCCTCCCCGGCCGGGTCGTGGTCGACCGTGTAGCCGTCGCCGCCGGCGATGCTGGCGTCGTCGGTCGCCAGCACCACGCTCCCGAACCCGCCGTCGCGCGCGGCCTGCGCGCTCACCCCCGCCGCCGCCAGACGGGCGCGCGCCACCATCCCCTCGGCCGCGCCGGTCCCGGCGCCGCCGTGCAGCAGGATCAGGGCCGCCCCGTCGTCCATCCGCCTACCTTAAGGGCTTGACATCGCGAACATATGTACTAGGCTCGTGTTAAGTGTTCACAGAAGCCGGGGAGGCCAGTGAAACCTTCAGCGCCACTCGCCGGAAGCTTCACACGGATGGGGTGTAGAGCGTTGAGCACCTAAGATCGCCTCACTATCGTCGCTCGCAGGCCGACTGCGGACGACGCAGAGGTCATAGCCATGAAAGTCGTGTTTTTCGAGGACGTTGAGGGCACCGCCCAGGTCGGCGAGGTGAAGGTCGTGAAGAACGGCTTCGCCCGCAACTTCCTGCTTCCCCGGGGCATTGCCGGCCCGGTCACGCCGCCCAACCTGCAGCGCGCGAACTCCCTCGCCGAGAAGGAAGCGCGCCGCCAGGCCAAGCTCGATGGAGAGGCCGAGGTCCACAAGGAGCGGCTCGACGGCTACACCGTCAGTTTCGAGGCCCGCGTCGGCGAGACCGGTCGCCTCTACGGCTCCGTGACCAGCCGCGACGTCGCCCAGAAGCTCGAGGAAAGCACCGGCATCGAGGTCGATTCGCGCGGCATCCTCCTCGCCGAGCCCATCCGCGAGCTCGGCTCGAAGGCCGTGACCATCCGCTTCACCCGCAACGTCAGCGCGGAGATCACCGTCACCGTGGATCCGGACGAGGACTCGAAGGAAATCGTCGAGGAGCTCAGGGCGCGGGAGGCCGAGGAAGCGCTCGCCGCGGCCGAAGCCGAGGCCGCCGCTGCTGAAGCAGCCGCGGCCGCCGCCGCCGAGGAAGCTGCAACCGACGACGTTACCGAAGACGCCGAGTCGCCCGCGGAAGAGACCACGGACGGCTAGCGGGAAGGGGGCGGAAGCGCGGGGACAGGCACTCACCACCAGCCATCGCGCCCTGGCGCGTCCCCGCCGTTCCGGACGGCATGACCCTCCCCTTCCTGGAGCGCCTCCCACCGCACGACGTCGAAGCCGAGGAGGCCGTGATCGCGGCTCTTCTCGTCGATCCCGAGGCTATCTCGAAGGTCTCGTCCATCCTCAAGTCCCCCGACTTCTTCCGCGAGAAGAACGGCTGGATCTACGAGGCCGCCAACGAGCTCTGGGAGCGCGACGAGTCGATCAACCAGATCACCATTGCCCACGAGCTCGACCGCCGCGAGCGCCTCGAGGAGGTCGGCGGCCAGAGCTACCTCGGCGATATCATCCGCCAGCTCCCCACCAGCGTCGGCGTCGAGTTCTACGCCCAGATCGTCAAGCGCGACAGCACCTACCGCGGCCTCATCAACGCCGCCACCGGCATCCTTCAGATGGCCTACGAGGCGCCTCCGGGGATCGAGGACGTCTTCTCCCGGTCCGAGGAGCTGATTCAGCGCCTGCGCGGCGGCGAGAACTTCCGCGACTTCGTCCACATCGGCCAGATCCTCCAGGCCTACCTCGACGAGGACGCCGAGGCCGCCGAGCGCCGCGAGCTCGCCGCCGTCGAAGCCGGGTTCAGCGACCTCGACCACCTGCTCGGGGGCCTCAAGCGCGAGGACCTCATCATCGTTGGCGCCCGCCCCAGCGTCGGAAAGTCGTCGTTCGCCCTCGGCATCGCCCGCAACGCCGCCATCAACCAGGGCGCGAACGTCGCCTTCTTCTCGCTCGAAATGTCGGCCGAGCAGCTCGCGGTTCGCCTGCTCGCGGGCGAGTCCGGTGTCGACAGCACCCGCCTCCGCCTCGGCGGCCAGACCGAGCTGGAGGAGCGCCGCATCATCCGGGCCACCGGCGAGCTCGCCGGCGCCAACATCTGGTTCGACGACTCTCCCACGCTCAGCGTCGCCGAGTTGCGCTCCAAGGTTCGCCGCCTCGCCAGCTCCCACGGTGTCGACCTGGTCATCGTCGACTACCTCCAGCTCATGCAGTCCGACGCGAGCTGGAACGGCCGCGAGAACCGCGTCCAGGAGATCAGCTACATCTCCCGCACGCTCAAGGGCCTCGCCCGCGAGCTGAACGTGCCCGTGATCGCCCTCGCCCAGCTCTCGCGCGCCATCGAGCAGCGCCACCCCCGCATCCCCATGCTCTCCGACCTCCGCGACTCAGGCTCCATCGAGCAGGATGCCGATGTCGTCATCTTCCTCAGCCGCGAGGAGCTCTACATCACAAGGGAGCAGTGGATGGCCGAGCATCCCGAGATGCCCGAGAGCGCGTATCCCCAGGGCGTCGCCCAGGTCATCGTCGCCAAGCACCGCAACGGCCCCACGGGCACGGTCGAGCTCCGCTTCCGCCAGCGCCTCGCCAAGTTCGAGGACTGGGTCCTCCAGTCGGAGGACGAGGACCTTCCGCCCGAAGGGATCGACCAGTGAGCGACAGCGCCCCCTTCGAGGGCTTCCCCGGCATCGGCAAGGCGACGGCCATCCCCAACACGTTCTTCGCCTCGGTGCTGCCGGCCATGCGGGAACCCGGTGACCTGCTCGCCTTCCTCTGGGTCGCCCGCCTCGTCCAGGAGCAGCAGGGCGATGCCCGCTTCGTCACCGCCGACCAGGTCTGGGCGCTGCCGGACGCCGCCTCGACCTTCGAGGCGCTCGCCGGTGGTCGCGAGTCGCTCGAACGCGGGCTCGCCGCCTGTGCCGAGCTCGGCGCCCTGCTCGCGCTCGACCTCGCCGGCAGCGGCAGCCAGGAGACCGTCTATTTCGTGAACAACCCCGCCTCCCGCCGCGCGGTGGCCCGCGCCCGGGGCGGCGACTTCGAGCTTCGCCCCGGCGCCATCGCCTACGAGCCCCAGCCCGCCCGACGGCCCAACATCTTCCACCTGTACGAGGAACACGTCGGCACGATCACGCCGCTCGTCGCCGAGCGCCTCCTCGTCGCCGCCGAGCAGTACCCGCAGCACCTGGTCGAGTCCGCCTTCCGCGAAGCGGCCGAGCGGAACATCCGCAACTGGAAGTACATCGAGCGCATGCTCCAAAACTGGTCCGAGGGGAACCAGCGCCATGAAACGTCTGGACGAGATCCTGTCGAGCTCCGCCGCCGCCGATACCTTGGCGACGGAAGCGGAGCCGCAGGATCCGCTTCCCGCCCCGGCTGACGAGCCCGGCGACGACGCCTGTCCCCGCTGTGGCGGGGCCGGCTTCGTCCGCCGTGAGCGCGATCTCGAAGACCCGCGCTTCGGCCGCGCCGAGCCGTGTACCTGCATCCTCGATGAGACCGGCGAGGTGCGGCGCTCCCGCCTTGAGCGCATCAGCAACCTCGGCGCCCTGACGCGCTTCACCTTCGACGCCCTCCGGGGCGAGGCGACCGCCGCCGCCACCCAGGTCGGCGCCTACGCGGACGCCCCCGACGGCTGGCTCGTCCTGAAGGGCCCCAGCGGCTCGGGCAAGACCCACCTTGCCGCCGCCATCGCCAACGAGCGCATCGCCCGCGGCGAGCCCGCATTGTTCATGTTCACGCCCGACCTCCTCGACGGCCTGCGCGCGTCGTACGAGCCCGCCGAGGGGGAGCCCGGCTTCGACACGCTCTTCGACCAGGTCCGCAGCGCCCCCCTCCTCATTCTCGACGACATCGACGCCGCCGCCTCGAGCGAGTGGGCGCGCGAGAAGCTGTTCCAGCTCGTGAACGCGCGCTACAACGCCGCCCTCCCCACCGTCTGCACCTGCCACTCCCTGACCGATGCCCTCGACGAACGCCTTTCCCGCCGCCTCGCCTCAGGGACGGTGCTGGACCTCGAAGGCGGCGCCCCCCTGTCCCGCTACCGGCAGGTCGGCGGCATGACCCGCGAGCGGCTCGAGGACTTTGGCTTCCACAATTTCCACACCCGCTTCCCCAACTATGCGACGCAGGAGAACGAGTCGCTCCAGACCGCCTGGGAGAGCGCCCACCGCTTCGCGGACTCTCCCGAGGGCTGGATGCTGGTGCTCGGCGAGAGCGGCTGCGGCAAGACGCATCTCGCGGCGGCCGTCGCGAACGCCGTCCTCCGCGACGGCGGCGACGCCTTCTTCGCCGTCGTCCCCGACCTCCTCGACCACCTCCGCGCCTCCTTCGCCCCCAACCGTGGCGATCCGGGCTACGACGAACTGTTCGAGAGCATCCGCAACGCAGGCCTGCTCGTCCTTGACGACCTCGGCCCCCACACGAGCTCGTCCTGGGCCGTCGAGAAGCTCTTCCAGATCGCGAACTACCGCGCCTCCTCGCGCCTCCCCACCATCATCACCGCCGCCCTCTCCCTCGACGAGCTCCGCGAGGCCCATCCCCGCGTCGCGGTGCGCGCCCTCGACCCGAAGCTGAGCCAGCACGTGGCCATCCTCGCCCGTCCCTACAACCTCCCGCCCCGCTCCGGAGGCCCCCGCCGCCGCTAGCCTGCCGGCCGTTCCAGACCCCGCCGCTCCAGCCACGCCCCCAGCGCCCAGTGCGTCGTGTCGAACGCGAGCTCGTCCCAGGGGATGGCGTCCGGCGCGAACCACCCGATCTCGCTCGTCTCCGAGCCCGCCGAGCCCTCCCCCAGCGCCCGCGCCTCGTACACGATCACGACCACCCCCGCGTGCGTGCGCGTGTAGACGCCCAGCAGCGAAAGCTCGTCGACCTCCAGGTTCGCCTCCTCGCGCGTCTCCCGCGCGGCCGCCTCCTCCGCCGTTTCCCCCACGTCCATGAACCCGCCCGGGAACACCCATGATCCCAGCCGTGGCTCGATCGCGCGGCGGACGAGCAGCAGGCTGCCGTCCTCGCGCTCCGGGATCGTCCCCGCCACCGGCCGAGGGTTCAGGTAGTGCACGAATCCGCAGCCGTCGCACACCAGCCGCGTCATCGTGTCGCCCGGCGGGACGCGCTCGGTAAGGCCGCGTCCACACTGCATGCAGAAGCGGCCGGTGGCGTGCGGGTGACTCGTCACGAGCCGCGCATCGTGGCGGGCGCGCGCTCCATCCCCAGCGATTCGGGCCCCTCGATCCACTCCTCCCCGTCCGACCACACTTCCTTCTTCCACACGGGCACGCGCCGCTTCACCTCGTTCACGAGCCAGTGGCCCGCCTCGAACGTCGCGGCCCGGTGCCCCGCGCTCACCGCGACCAGCAGGCTTGTCTCGCCGATCTCCAGCCGCCCGGTGCGGTGCAGCACGGCGCTGTCCGTCAGGTCGAAGCGCTCGACCGCCTGCTCCGCCAGCTCCCGCATCGTCTTCTCCGCCATCGAAGGGTAGGCGTCGTACACGAGGTGGTCGACCGACCGCCCCTTGTTGGTGTTGCGAACCACGCCCAGGAACACGTCGACCGCACCGGCGTCGTCGCGGCGCACGGCCGCGATCGCTTCCTCCGGGTTCAGACGCTCCGGCGTCACGCGGATCAGCATCGTTAGCCTCCCGATACCGGCGGAATCAGTGCGAGTGTCGCGCCCGCCGGCACCGGCGCGTCCTCTTCGGCGTATTCCTCGTCGACTGCGTACAGCAGCGTCTCCGTGAACTCGGAGATCTGGGGGTGCGCCGCCACCAGCCGGTCGCGCACGGACGCCACCGTGTCCCCGGCGACGTGCGCCAGCGACAGCTCGCGCGTTCCGACGGCATCGGCCAGCGAGGCGAAGAACAGCACCGTGATCGCCATCCCGGGGATTGTAGCGCGTAGCGCCCGCACTCCCCGGCGGCGTTATCCTGCCCGACCGTGGCTACCCTGCTCTCCCGCGCCCTCGACCTGCTCTACCCGCCCCGCTGCGTCGGTTGCGCCGCCTTCGGCCACAACCTCTGCGAGGACTGCTCCGCGCTGCTCCTGCCCGCGAGCGGTCCCGGACGCTGCGGTCGCTGCGGTGTGCGGCGCGACGACAAGGGTCGCTGTCCCGACTGCTTCGGATGGCGCGACCTCGACGGCGCCCGCGCCGCCTTCGAGATGACTGGTCCCGCCCGACGCGTCGTGCATGGCCTCAAGTTCAGCGGCATCCGCGACCTCGCGGAGGACATGGCCGATGCGCTCTATCCCGTTGCCGCACAGCTCTCGCCCTCCGCCACCTTCCCCATTCCCCTCCACCCACGGCGGCGGCGAGCGCGTGGCTTCAACCAGGCC
The DNA here is from genome assembly GCA_022827945.1 of Dehalococcoidia bacterium. Taxonomy (GTDB): domain Bacteria; phylum Chloroflexota; class Dehalococcoidia; order Tepidiformales; family Tepidiformaceae; genus UBA2991. Next base: position 32,190 of record JAJEIT010000080.1, read on the forward strand.
GAGGTGCTGTTCGACCGCCTCGGGTGGCCGCCCGCCCCCGGCCGCCTCGACCGCATCCGCCCCACCGCCAGCCAGGTCGGCCTGAGCGCGGGCGAGCGTCGCGAGAATGTCGCCGGAGCCTTCCGCTACCGCGGCCCCGACCTCAAGGGCGCCACGGTCGCGGTCCTCGACGACGTCGTCACGACCGGCGCGACCGCCGGCGAGTGCGCTCGTGTCCTCCGCGAGCACGGCGCCGGTCGCGTCTACGCGCTCGCCTACGCCCGCGCGCCTTACCGCACCCCCACCTCCGGCGCCTCCGACGGCTAGGCCTTCTCCAGCTCCCAGACGATCACGATCGGGAGGCCTTTGACCGCCGCCTCCAGCAGTCCCGGAACGTCATCGGCGAAGCCGAGAGCTTCGAGTTCCGCGTCATCCCAGAGCGGTTCGATGCACTGGAGAACGGAGAGGCCTGCCTCACGAAACGCCGCGAGGTAGCTGGAGGTGAGGTGGACGTGATTCTGGACGAAACCGAATTCACCCTCACCAAGCGGGTACCTGGAATGCACGCCGAGCATCGACATGACCGGGTGCACGTCTGAGATGACGATGCGCCCTCCCGACCGCACCACACGCGCGAGTTCCCCGATGGGCGGTCCGAGTTCGATGCAATGCGTGAGTGCCAGAGCGCAGACGGCATGGTCGAAGGACTCATCCGGCAGCGGGAGGGATGAAAGGTCGCCGAGTTCGAAGCGCGCCGCCGGGACGAAGTTCCTGGCCTCCGCGAGCATTTCAGGGGTCAGGTCGATGCCGGTAACTGAGTGCCCGAGCGACGCGAGGTAGCGCGCGTACCGCCCTGCTCCACAGGCCGCGTCGAGGGTGGCTCCCGTCGGCAGGGCGTCGAGCAGCTCTCGTACGAGGGGCTCCTCCGCAAGAACGATGGGGTTGTCCGGCCCGGGATAGCCTTCGGCCTGTGAAGCGTATCCGTCGCGCACGCCGCGCTGCCGCTCGACCATCGCGTCTCTCCACGGCGTCTCTGCCCGTCGCGCCACGATCTCGGCAATGCTCTGCGCTCGTTCCCTGACCGTCTCCGGGTCGAGACCCCACGCGCGCATGATGGCCAGCCCCTCGAATCCCAGGACGAAGTCGCCTCGCGTGGGATCTTCGACCATCGCGGTCCTCCTGCCTGCTCGGCCGTGCTCGTCAAGCCAACGTAGGTGGATGAACCCCTACCAGCCAGTCGAGGCCACCCCTGGGCCGGTTCGCCGGTCGTTGTCGCTACAATGGTCTGTCGATGGCTCTCGCTGCCCAACCACCGCTCTCTCCCAATGCGTCCGCTGCCGTGGAGTCGCTCGCTCGTGTTCGCAAGGAGATTCACGCCGCAGTCGTTGGACAGGACGCGCTTATCGACCGGCTCCTGATCGGCCTGCTGGTCTCCGGGCACGTGCTGGTCGAGGGCGTGCCCGGCCTCGCCAAGAGCCTGACCGTCACCAGCCTCGCGAATGCGCTCGATGTCTCTGGCGTCCGCATCCAGTTCACTCCCGACCTGCTGCCGGCTGACCTCATCGGGACCGAGGTGCTGAATCCCGCCGAGGGGAACTTCGCCATCCGCCAGGGGCCCATCTTCGCCAACATCGTCCTCGCCGACGAGATCAACCGCGCTCCCGCCAAGGTCCAGTCGGCGTTGCTCGAGGCGATGCAGGAGCGCCAGGTCAGCATCGGCGGCCAGACCCTCCCCCTGCCCGACCCCTTCTTCGTCATGGCTACGCAGAACCCGATCGAGCAGGAGGGCACCTACCCCCTCCCCGAGGCGCAGCTCGACCGCTTCCTCCTCAAGGTCCGCGTCGACTACCCCACCCGCCAGGAGGAGCGCGAGGTGCTGGAGCTCGGGCTCGATGGAGGAGCCCCGCCGCCCGTTCGCGCGATCGCCACGCGCGACGAGCTGCTCGCCGCCCGCGATGCCCTTAACAGCGTCGCCCTCGACGAGGCCCTCAAGGACTACTGCGTCCAGATCGTGCAGGCCACCCGCCGACCTGCTGCCTACCGTCTCCCCGAGCTGCGTACGCTCATCGCCTACGGCGCCTCTCCGCGCGCGACCATTGCCCTCGCCCGCACCGCCCGCGCCCGCGCCCTCCTCGAAGGCCGCGCCTACACGATGCCCGATGACGTGAAGGCGCTCGCCCACGACGTGCTCCGCCACCGCATCGTCACCACCTACGAGGCGGACGCCGAGGAGATCACGACCGACGACATCATCGACCGCGTCCTCGAAGCCATCGAGGTGCCCTGAGGGCCGCGATGCCTGCGTGGTGGCCGCGGCTCTGGCGCCCCCGGCGCGACCCCTCCCGGCCCGCGTCCGACGAAGCGGCTGCGGGCGACGCGACCACTGAGCTCCTGCGTCGCGTGCGCGCCATCGAGATCCGCGCCCGCCGCCTCGTCGACGACCTCTTCCTGGGTGAGTACCACGCCGTCTTTCGCGGCCGTGGCATCGAGTTCGACGAGCTCCGCCCCTACGTCGTCGGCGACGATGTGCGCTCCATCGACTGGAAGTCGTACGCCCGCACGGGCCAGCCCCTCGTGCGGCGCTACCGTGAGGACCGCGACCTGACCGTGCTCTTCGCCGTCGACGTGAGCGCTTCGCAGACCGCGGGCGCGGCCGAGCGCTCGAAGGCCAGTCTCGCGGCCGAGCTGTGCGCCGTCTTTGCGCTCGCCGCCATCCGCAACAACGACCGCGCCGGGCTCCTGCTCTTCGCCAGCGCCCCCGAGCGCTACCTGCGGCCGGCCGGCGGCAGCGTCCATGTGCTGCGCCTCGTGCGCGAGGTGCTCTCGGCCCGGCCCGAGACGCGGGGCACCGACCTCGGCGCCGCTCTCGAATACCTGACGGGCGTTCAGCGACGTCGCGCCACGCTCTTCATCATCTCCGACTTCCTCACCGAGGGGTACGCGCGCGCCCTCCGCGCCGCCGCCCGCCGCTTCGACATCATCGCCGTTCGCATCCGCGAGCCCCTCGACGGGCAGCTTCCAGCCGCCGGAGTCGTGCGGGTCGAGGATGCTGAGGGCGGCCCCGCCTACGAGGTCGACAGCGACGACGAGGCCGTGCGCGAGGCCTACGCTGCCCGCGTCCGCGAGATGGACGCCGAGCGCGAACGCCTCTTCGGCGAGCTCGGCATCGACGAGATCGCCATCGTCACGGGTGAGGACTACGTGCGTGCGCTTCTCGCCTTCTTCCGCCGCCGCGCCCGGGCCGTCGCGTGAGACGCCTCGCCTTCCTCTGCGTGCTCGCCGCCGTGCTGGCGGTTCCCGCGCTCGCCGCCGCGCAAGATCCCGAGGCCACCGTTTCGCGGTCCTTCGCCGCCATCGGCGAGCCGGTCGTCGTCACGATCAAGCTCGACGCCCCCGCCGACGCCGTCGTCGAAGTCGACCCGGCCGCCGGCTCCTGGGGCGACGTCCGCGTCGTACGGGTTCTCTCGCAATCCGCGACGGTGGTCGAAGCGGGACTGCACCACGAGATCGAGGTGCTGGTGGCGCCCTTCGCCCCCGGCACGGTCACCTTCCGCCCCGCGGTGGTCGTCACCACCGATGCCGGCTCCCTCCCCGCCACGCTCCCCACCCTCACCGTTGAGGTGCCCTCCACCCTCTCGCCCGATGAGCCGCTGGCGCTCTCCCCCCTCCCCCCGCCCGTCCCCATCGACGGCGCGCAGTCGGTCTGGCTCTGGCCCGCGATCGCCCTCGGCGGGTTCGTCGCGGTCGTGATCGCCGCCATTGCCGCCGTGCTCGCCCGCCGCTGGTGGCGACGCCGGCCCGTCGATGCGGAGGAGGTCGCCCCCGAGCCGCCGCCCGGCGCCGACGAGGTCCTGGCCGACGCCGAAGCGCTGCTCGAAACCGACGCCGCCGGCGCCTATCGCGCTATCTCCAGCGCCGTCCGGCGGGTGCTCGGGGAGCGCTACGAATTCCCCGCCCGGTCCCTCACGGCCGCCGAGCTGGAAGCACGCATGTCCGGCGCCGGGGTCGATGGCTGGGAAGAACGCATGGCCCGCGAGCTGCTGCGCGAGTGCGACGCCGTCGTCTATGCCGGCTACCGCCCCGCGGTGGAACGCCGCGTGGCCGACCTCCGGATTGCCCGCGAGATCATCGGGGGGACCGGCTGATGCACTTCGCCGACCCCTGGCTGCTGCTCCTCGCGCTCGCCGCCGTACCCCTCGCCATCGCACGCTGGCGCCGGACCCCACCCGTCATCGCCGTGCCCTTCGCCCTCGGCCTCGGCGACGCCCCCACCGGCTGGCGCGTCCGCGCCCGGCGACTGCTGCCGCTCCTGCGTATCGCCGCCATCGTGCTGCTCGTGGTCGGCCTCGCCCGTCCCCGGATCGGTGAGGCGGAGACGCTCGTCCCCGCCGAAGGCGTCGACATCGCCCTTGCCGTCGATGTGTCCAGCAGCATGGCCACGAATCCGTTCAGCAACAACAACACCCGTCTTGACTCCGTGAAGGAGGTCCTTCGCGGCTTCATCGCCTCCCGCGAGAACGACCGCGTTGGCCTCGTCGCCTTCCAGCGCGAGGCGCTTCCCCTCGCGCCCCTCACCCTCGACTACGACGCCCTCGACACCATCGTCGCCGACCTCGGCTCCGACCTCCTCCCCGACGGCACCGGCATCGGCGTGGGCATCGCCGGCGCGCTCTCCATGCTGGAGGAGTCCGGCGCTTCCAGCCGCATCGTGATCCTCCTGACGGACGGGCGTCACAACGCCGACTCGATCAGCCCCGACGAAGCCGCCGAGATCGCGGCCGCCCTCCGCATCCGCGTGTACACCATCGGCGTCGTCGAAGACCGGGACCGGCCCTCGGGCTTCTCCCCGACGACCATCGATGCGGACCTGCTCGCATTTATCGCCGACCACACCGGAGGCAGGTACTTCGAGGCGGCGACGCCGGAGGACCTCGCCGAGGTCTACGACGAGATCGCCTCGCTGGAGACGAGCCGCGTGGGGGACGAGACCTTCGCGCGCCACAGCGAGCTCGGCCTCTGGCTGATCGCCGCGGGCGCGGTGCTCCTGCTCGGCGAGCTCGGGCTCGGCCGCACCTGGCTGAGGAGGACGCCCGCATGAGCGACCTCAGCTTCGGCCGACCGCTCTGGCTTCTGCTGGTCCCCGGCGCGCTCGTGCTCCTCCCGCTCGCCTGGGTGGTGGCGAACCGGGCCTTCACCGCCGCGACCGCCCTCACGCGCCAACCGCCGAGACCGCGCCGCGTCGCCACCATCGTGCTCGCCCTCGCGGTCGTGCTCGCCGCCCTGGCCGCCGCCCAGCCCCGGTGGGGCGAGCGCAGCGCCACCGTCCAGAGCGGCGGCGCGCAGGTCGTCGCGGTCCTCGATGTCTCCCGCAGCATGGGCGCGACCGATGTCGCACCCTCACGCCTGGCCGCCGCCCGCACCGCCCTCGCCGATACCTTCACCCGCCTCCGTGGCGACCGAGTTGCGCTGGTTGTGTTCGCCGGAGACGCCCGCCTGCGCTTCCCATTGACGAGCGACCTGCAGGCGGCCGCCACCGTCGTCGAGACCGTCGAGGGAGGAACGTTGCTCCTCGAACGCGGGACGAGCGCCGCCTCCGGCCTCGACCTCGCCCGTGAGCTCTTCGACGAGGAGACAAGCGGGGGTCGCCTCGTCCTGCTCGTCTCCGATGGCGAGAGCCTTGGCGGGGACCCCTCCGCCAGCGCCGTGGCGCTGGCTGCCGAGGGCATCGATGTACTCGTCGCAGGCGTCGGCACGTCTTCCGGTGGACCTGTTCCCATCCGCAATCCCGTGACGCGTGAAATGGAACCGCTCACGAACGATGATGGCGAGCCCGTGATCACCCGCCTTGACGAGGCTGGTCTTCGCGCCATCGCCCGGGCGGGCGACGGTCGCTACCTCGGCGCGGATCTCGTGGCCCTCCCCGGAGCGGTACGTGCGCACGTCGCCGGACTCGACCAGGCTACCTACGGCGCGACGACCATCTCGCTTCCGATCGAGCGATTTCACTGGTTCGCCGTTGCCGCGTTCGTGCTTGTGCTGCTGGGAACGGCAGTCGAGTGGCAGGCCTTCGTGCGCTGGCGGAGCGCTTCGGCCCTGGCCGCTGTCGTTGGGCTTGCGCTGGCCCTCTCCGCCTGCGCGACGGCCGCCTACAACCTCAACGAGCGCGCCCTCGAGGCCGTCGACGACGGCGACCTCGACACCGCCATCGAGCTCCTCTACGAGGCCCAGGCGGAGGGTCCGCGGGACGGCCGCATCGCCCTGAACCTGGCGGCCGTCCTCGATCAGGCCGGCCGCTACGAAGAGGCGGTCCGCGTTGCTCGTCGCGCCCTCAACGACCGAGACGCGGAGATCGCGGCTGCTGCCTACTCCAGCCTCGGCCACCATCTCTTCGCCCTCGGGGAGCTCGAGGAGGCGCTCGAAGCGTTCACCGAGGGCCTGCTGCTCGCCCCCGAGGACGATGTCCTGCGCCGCGACTTCGAGGTCGTCTGGCGCCTCCTCCACCCCCCTCCGCCGCCCGAGCAGCAGACGGCCGCCGAGCCTCCCGAGGGCGACTCCGGCGAAGGCGAGGAACCCCCCGAAACCCAGCCTGCCCCCGGTCCCGACGGCGCACAGGCCGGCGGCGGCGAGGGCGGCGAGCAAGCGCTCTCGCCCGAGGCGCTCGAGGAACAGCTCGCCGCCATCGACGCCGAGGTCGCCCAGCTACGCGAGGAAGCGGGCGAGGTGCTGAGCGCCCGCGAGGCGCTGGCCATCCTCGAACTGCTGGAGGAACGCAGCCGTCTCTCCGCACAGAATCCCGTCCGCGGAGCCTGGACCGATGCCAGCGACTATTGATCGGTCCCGTACGCTGGTGGGGGGTCAGTCATGAGCGACGCCGTCCCGGGCTTCGGCGAGGTCATCGCGCAATTCGCCTTCGATGCGCCCTGGTACGGCCTGCTCCTTGCCACCGCTGGGTTCTACGGAGTTGCGTGGTTCCGCGTGCGCGCGGAACGCCCCCGCGTCCCTCCCCGTGTCTGGCAGCTGGTCGCCTTCCTGCTGGGGTTGGCGCTGATCTTCGTCGCCACGCAGTCGCCCCTCGAGCACTACGGCAACCAGCTCCTCTGGACCGACTTCGCCGGGATGCTGCTCCTCACGATGATCGCCCCACCCCTCCTCCTCCTTGGCTCGCCCCTCACCCTCGCCTTCCGCGTGAGCGGCCCCCGCGGACGTGCCCGGCTGCGCCGCCTGTACCGCGGGCGAACCGCCCGCATCGTGGCCATGCCCATCGTCTCGTGGCTCCTGTTCGCCGTCGTCACCTACGCCTGGCAGTTCATGGGCATCACCGAGGATGCCGCGGAAAACGTCTTCGTGCGCGACGTGCAGCAGCTCTCCCTGCTCGCCGTCTCCCTGCTCTTCTGGTGGCCCGCTCTCTGCGCCGATCCCGTCCCCTGGCGGATGAGCCACCCCCTGCGCGTCCTCTACGTCGCCGTCGAGATGACCCACAAGGGGCTGTTCGGCGGCATGTTCCTCAGCCTCAACACGCCCGTGCACGAGACGTTCGCGGCCAACACGCCCGCCTGGGGCCCTTCGCCCATGATGGACCAGCGCCTTGCCATCCTCGTCCTCTGGGTCGGAGGAAGCCTGGTGTTCTTGGTTGCCCTCGCCGCGATCGCCGTGAGCTGGATCCGCTACGAGGCGCGCCAGTCGCGCCGCATCGACCGCCGCCTCGAAGCGCTGCGAGAGGCCCGGCGCGAGCGCGCCCGCGCGCTCGGGAGTGTCTTCGAACGTTCCTAGGCCGGCTGCCTCGCTAGATGCCGAGCTCGCCCCACAGCTCGCTCGCCTGCTTCTGCAACTCGCCCCGGAAGTCGGGATGCGCGACGCTGATCAGCTCGGCCGCGCGCTGGCGGTGGTTCTTGTCGAGCAGCCGGGCGACGCCGTACTCGGTCACGATCGTGTCCGCCAGGTAGCGCGGGATCGTCACGAGCGTCCCTGCTTCGTGCTTCGCCACGATCTTCGAGAGCGAACCCTCGAGCGCGGTCGAGCGCAGCACCGTGATGGCGCGTCCGTCCGGGCAGAGCGCCGCGCTGATGTGCGTGTCCGGCTGCCCGCCCGTCCCGTTGATCATCTGGCCGCCGTAGCGGTCCTCGCTCGCGATCTGCCCCAGCAGGTCGACCGCCACGGCGCTGTTGATCGAGGTCATCTGGCTGTTCTGCGACATCAGCGCGGGGTTCAGCAGGTAGTTCGGGTCGTACACCTCGAACGCCGGGTTGTCGCGGATGATGCCGAGGTCCACGCCGTCGCACCCGGTCCACGCAACCGCCACGCAGCGGTCCTTGTGAATAGTCTTGCGCGAGTTGTCGATGTTGCCGCGCGCCCACAGCTGCGCGAGCCCCGGAGAGCCCAGCTCCGTGTGAACCCCCAGGTGGTGAGCGTTGTCGAAGGCGCCCGCCTTGAACATGAGCGCGCTCGGTGTGCCCACGCCCACCTGGATCGTGTCCCCGTCGCGGATCAAGGGCGCCAGGTTGTGCGCGATCGCCTGGGCCTCGTCGTCGACCTCCGCCAGCCCGAACGCCTGCCGCACGATCTTGGGCGGGAGCATGTGGTACATGCCTTCCGCCAGCGCGATCTGGTCCAGGCTGGCCATCCCGAGCAGCTCCAGCAGCTCGGCGCGGTTCTCCTCCGGCGCCTGCGTCTCCACCCGCTCCCGCACCGCGTCGACGTTCACGGGCGCGATCACGCCCTCGATCAGCGCGGCGAACTCGCTCACGTGGACCCAGAGGTCACCGTGGCCGGGCGTGATGTTGGGGTCGATCATCCCGATCGTCTTCGCGCAGCGCTTCGTGTACGACTTCCGCGTCCACATGTGCACGCCGAACTGCACGTACCCCTGCTCGTTCGGCTCGCTGACCGAGGTGATCTGCACGTCGGGCAGGCGCGCTTCCTCCCGGCCCGCGTCGTGCGCCTTCATCCCGAGCATGAACGTGTTCGGCAGGTACGTGGCGATCTTCGCGTCGTGCGCGGCTCGCAGCGGCTCCCCGATGAACAGCTCGATCTCGCGTTCGCCGTTCTGTCCCGGCCCGAAGAGGCGCGGCTCCGTCGGCGCCAGCGCGCGAACGTCCAGGCGGTTCAGCTGCTCCGCGCGATCCGCCAGCGCCGCGCCGAGCTGTCCGGGCGTCAGCACGCCCATCGTGACGAGGTCGCCCTCGCCGATCAGCGCCATGGCCTCCTCGACGCTGCAGAGCCGTTCCTTGTAGGCCTCCCGCCAGTCTCCTGAGTGCGTCATGGCCTCGCTCCTAGGTGAAGTTGAAGTTGAACCCCCGCGGATCCTCGTATGAGGGCGGCTCGGGCTTCTTGTACTGGACCTCGATCTCGTCCGTGTCCTCGTTGTAGCGCACGGGGAAGGAGGCTACCGGCCGGAACGCCGGCAGCGACTTCGCCGCGCCGTCGCGTACGTCGAACTTGGCGCCGTGGCGGGGGCAGTCGATCTCGTAGCCGACCAGCCTGCCCTGGCCGAGCGGCCCGTCGTCGTGCGAGCAGCGGTTCTCGATGGCGTAGTACCCCTCCACCAGGTGCACGAGCACGATCGAGTCCTCTCCGAACTCGATGATCGCGCTCTCGCCCGGCTTCAGCATGTTTGCCGGCCCCACCGGCGTGAAGGGGGTCTCGCTGTCGGTCTGCTCGCTCATCCGCTCGTGCTCCTCGCGTGAGGCAAGCGAGCCGCGACCATGGGCCGCGGCTCGCCGGTCTGGTCCCGCGCCGGTCCTAGCGGTCCGGCCCGTAGATGTAGTCGTCGATCGTCTTGTGCATGTGGCGGATGCGCCGCTCGCGGTAGTTGATGAGCAGGCCCTTGTAGGCCCGCGAGTTCATCCCCTTCTGCACGCGCGGCAGGTTGTAGGAGTCCTGGTCGAGGACGAGCCCGATGGAGATCTCGCCGTGCTTGAACGTTGTGTGCGCCGGTCGTGGCGGCGGGTCCGCCCCGTCCGGAATGCGCGCGTAGTTCTGCAGGTCGAAGTACATCTTGTTGGGGTCCGTCGGGTGCGGACGCTGCCGGAACACCATCACCCCCGTGTGGTGGGTGTTCAGCGTGATGCTCGGGAAGATGTAGTAGTGGTAGTCGTCCGTCATCTGGTCGTCGTTGAGCTCTGAGACGTCGATCCCGCGAGCCTCCGTGCTCTCGCGGGCGGCCTTCTGCATCTTCGTGCGGACCTCTTCCGGCGCCCCATCGAACTCATCGGGATTGATCCCCGCGCGCACCAGCATGCCCTGCAGCGCGTCCGTGATCTCGTCTTTGTTCGGGTAACGCGGGCTCAGCAGTCCGAACGGCACCAGGTAGCGGTTGTGGCGCTCGTACAGGTCGATCTGCACGTGGATGTCGTCCAGCGACTCCAACAGCTGCGGGTGGATGCCCTGCACGTGGTAGACCTCGTTGAAGGCATCGACAGAGGCCTTCCAGTTGGTGTCCCACTCGATCGTCTTGTCCTGGACGATGTACATCTTCTCGAAATGGTACGGGTCGATGTGCTCCGGCAGCACGCCCAGGAACTCCTCGAGCGGCTCCGCGTCCGGGTTCATGTTGAACCAGACCCAGCCCGCCCAGGTGTCGCAGGGCACCTCCACGAGCGCCGTCTCCTGGGGGACGCCCTGGGTGAAGGTGTCCTCGTCCGGGACGAATTTCTTCGAGCCGTCGAGGTTGAACTCGAAGAAGTGATAGGCGCACTGGAACGACTCCGCGTGGCCCATGCCCGGGTTGCGGATCTGGTTCCCGCGGTGCGGGCAGACGTTGTAGAACGCGCGGACCTTGTCCTCCGCCTCGCGCACGATCAGGAACGACTCGGGGCCGAGCTCGGTCGTGAAGTAGTCACCCACGTTGGGGATGTCCTGCTCCCGTCCGGCAACGTTCCAGACCTTCGTCCACATGCGCTCCCACTCGAGCTTCATGAACTCTTCCGAGGTGTAGCGCTCCTTGGGGATCAGCTCGGTGCCCAGCAGGGGCTCCGGCGCTTTCTCCTGGGGTGTGCCCTTCACTCGTGCTTCAACAACCATGCCTTGACTCCTTGGATTCTTCGCCCGTGTGGGTCACGCGGACGCCTGTGGACAGGTACCCCGATGGTACGCGAAACACGTTCGTTCCGCCCCTTCGAGCGCTAGTACGAACCCGGCGTGGGCACGATCTCCGTGCCCATCTCCTCGGGCTCCATTCCCAGCGTGATGAGCACCTTGGAGAGGCTCATGAAGAGCCCCACGCCCAGCGCCATCTCGACGATCTCGGGGTCGCTGAAGTGCTCCCGCAGCCGCGCCTGCACCTCCGGCGTCACCTGTCTCGGATCCCCGATGATCGCGTCCGTCAGGGCGATTGCCGCCTTGTCCCGCGAGGACAGGTCCGACTCCTCGTAGCCGTCCTCGATCTCCGTTACCTGGTCTTCGGTCAGTCCTTGCTCACGCGCCACGGCGAAGCGAACGTTCTTTCAGTAGCCGCAGTCCGTCACGCGGGCGTTTCGCATCCGCGTGACCTCCTTGGTTCGGTGGTCGAGGGCGCCCTTGCTCCAGAACGTCCCGTAGAGCATCCCGAAGGCGCCCGCCAGGCCCGGCTGGTGCGCCAGCGCCGTGCCGAAGCTGGCCTCCTCGCCCGGTATCGCCGAACTCACTCGTGGTCTGGTCGACATCGCGTCCTCCTTCGGGACATCAGTAGATCGGCCCCTCGCTCGAGGCCGGCGCCGGCGCCTCGACCGGCGCGGGCTCGGTGCCCAGCGCCAGGCGCAGGCGGCAGTTCGCATCGAACAGCGCCACACCAATCGTCAGCGCCACCACCCCCGACTCGCCGAAGTGCGCGTTCAGGTCCGCGTACTCCTCGTCGGTCAGGTCGTGGTGCTGCCAGGGCATCTTCTCGGCCAGCGTCAGCGCCGCTCGCTCCTGCTCGCTGAACAGGCCGCTGCCGGACCAGTCCGGGAGCGCCGCGAACTGCGCGTCGCTCACGCCTGCGCCGGCGTGGCGAACGGCCAGCTCGGCCTCGCAGTCGTGCAGCTGCGCGACGCGCAGCCGGCACAGCTCGAGCAGGCTCGCGGGCAGGAGTTCCTCATCCCAGAGCTTTCCGTAGAAGGCCGCGTACAGGTCGCGAAGCTCGGGCCGCAGGCCCAGCGCCGCATCGAACGGTGCGCTGCTGTCTTCCGCCTTGAGCCAGGTCACGGGCGCATTCTCAGGCCGCGACCCCCGCCGCCGCAACGCCGCCCCGCGTCACGTCGCCGCAACCTGTGGGATTCGCACCCGCCCCAGCCGCTGCGCGACCTCGGTGATCCCCACCGCGAACGTCGCCGGAACCAGCTCTCCCCGCTCAATGGACGCGATGAACATCGGCAGGATCGTCAGCAGCACGCGGATGCGTACCGACTCGCGCGCGTGCCACTCCTCCGACACCCGCCCCTCGGCCACCATCTCCTCGAGATCCTTCGGCAGGTAGACCCCGCCCCGGCGCGCGTACGCCATCGTCGCGATGACCGCCATCGCGCGCGGGTCGAGGTCGGTGCGATGGAAGCCGGCGCTCTGGCTGGCCGGAAACCGCTGGATTGCTCCCTGCACCTCCCGGTGCAGCGCCTCCGCCTCCACGGCCGCCCCCGCGATCGCCCCCTGCGGATCCTCCAACTCCGACGTCAGCAGTGCGCCGCCGGCCAACTCAGCCTCCGCCGCGGCCGTCACGTCCTCGATGCTGGAGCCCTCCGCAGCCAGGGCCTTCAGGTGGTCGATCAGCGCGCCCATGACCGCCTCCGCGATCGCGTCCTGCCCCTACTGTACAGCCGCCGGAAGGCCCCCGGCGCCACCGGAAGGGCTAGACGTGCAGCACCCGGTCGTAAGCGTCGAGCACCGACTCGTGCATCGCCTCCGAGATGGTCGGGTGCGGGAACACGGTCTCCATCAGCTCCGCCTCGGTCGTCTCCAGGCCCATGGCCACGACGAACCCCTGGATCATCTCTGTCACGTCCGGGCCCACCATGTGCGCCCCGAGCAGCTCGTCCGTATCCGCGTCGAACACGGTCTTCACCATGCCGCCGGTGTCGCCGACGGCGATCGCCTTGCCGTTCCCGACCAGCGGGAAACGTCCGACTCGAACGTTGAAGCCGGCTTCCTGCGCCGCAGCCTCGGTCAGGCCGACGCTCGCGACCTGCGGGTGGCAGTAGGTGCAGCCGGGGATGCGACGGCGCTCCACCGGGCGCGCCGAGGGCAGCCCCGCGATGCGCTCGACGCAGATCACGCCTTCGTGCATCGCCTTGTGCGCCAGCAGCGGAGGTCCCGCGACGTCGCCGATGGCGTACAGCCCCGGCTCGCCCGTCTCCAGCCACTCGTTCACGACGATCGCCCCGCGGTCGACCGTGGCCGCCGTCGCCTCGAGCCCGAGGCCCTCGACGTTGCCGGTCACGCCCACCGCCAGGATTGCGCGGTCGAAAGTCGCCTCGACTGTCCCGTCCTCGGTTGCGATCGTCGCCGTCACGCTGTCGTCGCCCTTCTCGAGCGACTCCACCGTGGCGTTCGTGTGCATCGTGATGCCCTGCTTCTCGAACTCCTCGCGGGCGAAGGCGGAGATCTCCTCGTCCTCCACCGGCAGGATGCGCGGCAGCACCTCCACCACCGTCACCTCCGCCCCGAGCGACCGGTAGAAGCTCGCGAACTCGACGCCGATCGCGCCCGACCCGATGACCAGCAGTGACTCCGGCATCATCGTGGGGACCATCGCTTCCTTGTACGTCCAGATCAGCTCGCCGTCGGGCTCCAGGCCCGGCAGCGAGCGGGGCCGCGCGCCCGTCGCGAGGATGATGTTGTCGGCGCCCAGCTCGGCCACGGTCTCGCCGTCCTTCTCGACGACGATCCCGCCTCCGCCGGTCAGCCTCGCAGCGCCGTCGAACACCTGGATCTGGTTCTTCCGCATCAGGAACTTGACGCCGCTGTTGAGCTGGCGCGCCACCGAGCGCGAGCGGCTCACGACCTTGTCCAGGTCGAACGAGGCTTCGGCCGTCAGGCCGTAGCGCTCCGCATCCTGCATCTCGCGGTAGAGGTCGGCCGTGTGCAGGAGCGTCTTGGTCGGAATGCAGCCCCAGTTCAGGCAGATGCCCCCCAGGTGCTCGCGTTCCACGAGCGCCGTCTCCAGGCCCAGCTGGGACGCGCGAATCGCGGCTACGTAGCCGCCCGGGCCGCCTCCCACCACTACGACATCGAACGTTGTTTCCGCCATCGTGCCTCTCCCTAGACCAGCAGCCGGAACGGCGCTTCGAGGTAGTCGCGCACCGATGCCAGGAATTGCGCCGCCGGCGCGCCGTCGAGCGCGCGGTGGTCCCACGTCAGGCTCAGGGTCATCGCCTTCTGCCGGACGGGACGCTCACCCTCCCAGCGCACGTCGTCGCGAAGCCGGTTCACTCCGAGGATGCCAACCTCGGGCGGGTTCAGGATGGGGGTAAACGAGTCGACGCCGAACATACCCAGCGTCGACACGGTGAACGTGCCGCCCGCCATGTCGTCGAGCCCGAGCTTGCCCTCGCGCGCGAGTCCCGCCAGTCGCGAGGACTCCTGCGCGATCTCCTTGAGCCCGAGCTGGTCGACGTGCCGCACCACCGGCACGACCAGGCCCTCGTCGAGCGCGACGGCCATGCCCACGTGGACCTCGCCCCGCAGGTTCATCTCCGTGCCGAGGAACTGCGCGTTCATGCGCGGGTGGTCGAGGAGCGCCTTCGCCGCCGCCTTCATCACGATGTCCGTGTACGAGGGCCGCACGCTGTCGCCGGCCCACTCCTCGATGAGCTGGCTGCGCAGCTTCACGCAGTCGTCCATGGCAACGTCCATGTCCATGGTTAGCTGCGCCGTCTCCTGCAGGCTCGCGTACATGCGCTCGGCGATGACCTTGCGCATGCCGCGCACGGCCATCACCTCATCCTCGCGCCCCATTGCGGGAGCAGCGGCTGCCGCCGGTGCGGCCGCGGGCGCGCCGCCCGCCGCTGCCGCCTCCACGTCCTCCTTCGTGATGCGCCCGCCGGGGCCGGTCCCCGTCACCGTCGACAGGTCCACGCCCAGCGCCTCTGCCCGTTTCCGCGCCAGCGGCGAGGCTGGTGCCGGGGCGCCTGCGGGAGCAGCCGCGGGAGCGGCTGCCGCCGCCTCGTGCGCGGTGCGCACATCGTCCTCGGTCACGCGACCGCGCGGACCGGTCGCCGCAACGGTCGCGAGGTCCACGCCGAGCTCCTTCGCCAGCCGCCGCGCCGCCGGCGAA